>DHWF01000031.1:139189-213410 GCA_002413045.1 Chloroflexi bacterium UBA5189 | reverse complement strand
CACAGCTACATCGTGTACGGGCCGCTCGCCAACGCGACCACCGGAATCATGTACGAGGGCACGCCGGATACGCCGTCGTGGGAGCGCTGGTGGCAGATCATCGAGGAGTACAAGGTCAGCGTCCTGTACTGCGCGCCGACGGCCATCCGCGCCTTCATGAAGCAGGGCGAGCAGCACCTCGCCAAGCACGACCTGTCCTCCCTGCGCGTGCTCGGGAGCGTCGGCGAGCCAATCAACCCGGAAGCCTGGCTCTGGTACAACGAGCACGTCGGCGGCGGGAAGGCCCCGATCGTCGACACCTGGTGGCAGACCGAGACGGGCCAGATCCTGATCACCCCGCTGCCCGGCGTCACGACGACCAAGCCCGGCAGTGCGACCTTCCCATTCCCGGGGATCAAGGCAGATGTGGTCGATGGCGAGGGCAACTCCGTGCCGCTCGGCGGCGGCGGCTACCTCGTCCTCAAGCGCCCGTGGCCGGCGATGCTGCGCGGCATCTACGGCGACCCCGAGCGCTACAAGGCGACGTACTGGAGCCGGTTCCCGGGCATGTACTTCGCGGGCGACGGCGCCAAGCGCGACGAGGACGGCTACTTCTGGCTCCTCGGCCGCGTCGACGACGTGATGAACGTCTCGGGCCATCGACTGTCCACCACGGAGATTGAGAGCGCGCTCGTCTCGCACCCAGCGGTCGCCGAGGCGGCGGTCGTCGGCGGGCCGGACCCGGTTACCGGCGAGGCCATCAACGCGTTCGTGATCCTGCGCCTCGGGAACGAACCGACCGAGGCCCTCGGCAGGGAGCTGCGCGACCACGTCGCCCACAAGATCAGCCCGATCGCCAAGCCGAAGTCGCTCATGTTCACGCCGGACCTGCCCAAGACCCGCTCCGGCAAGATCATGCGGCGCCTCCTGCGCGACATCGCCCAGGGCCGCGCCCTCGGGGACACCACGACCCTCGCCGACGCCGGCGTCGTGGAGCTGATCCGCGAGAACTCCGGAAGGACCGAGGAATAGCCTCGAACGACATCTCAGCGGCGACCATCGCACGCGCCACCCGCTGCGCCGATCCGCCCAGGTTGTCCCGTCAGATTTGCCGCTGGTGCAAGCTCGTCACCACCGCGCGCGGGTGTCGCGGCGAGCCCACGCACGGATCGCGGGCGCAACGGTGCCAGATGTTGCGAAGGGCGAGAATTTGGCGGGAATTCGGTGACTAGCGTGCAGCGGGAGCACAAATGACGGAAATCGGCGGCGCCGCGCGCCCCGACACGGCGCGCCAGGTCAAGGCGGTGGTGTTCGACGTCGGCGAGACGCTCGTCGACGAGACGCGGGTGTGGTCGGGCTGGGCGGATCGGCTCGGCGTGACGCGGTTGACCTTCATGGCGGCCCTGGGTGCGGGGCTTGCCCGCGGCGAGTCACACCGCAACGTGTTCGACCTGTTCCACCCGGGCTACGACATCGACGCGGAGTGGCGTCGCCTCGTCGAGACCGGCGACTACGAATCGATCGCGCTGGACGACCTTTACCCGGACGCGATCGGGTGCCTCCAGGCGCTCGTCGCCGACGGCTATCGCGTGGGCGTGGCCGCCAACCAGCCGCCGACGACCGCCGACGTGATGGCCACGCTGCCGGTCCCGCTCGCCGTCAACGGCATGTCCGACGTCTGGGGCCTGCACAAGCCGGACGCGGCGTTCTTCGCGCGGATCGCGCACGAGCTGGACCTGCCGCCCGCGGAGATCGCGTACGTCGGCGACCGCACCGACTTCGACGTCACCCCGGCGCACGCAGCAGGCATGGTTGCCGTGTTCCTCAGGCGGGGGCCATGGGCCTGGATCAACGCGCCTCGCGAGGCCCCGCCCGGCGCGGACCTGGTGGTCGACAGCCTCGCGGAGCTGCCGGTCAGGCTTCGGAGATCGCCTTTCGCCCGAACAGGTTCTTGAGCATCGAGCTGGATTCCTTCGGGCGGTCGACGGTCGCTGTGCCCGCGTGGGCGGACAGGAGCCGGTCCGCGAGCTGCTCGAAGTCGCCCGTTGCCGGATGCTTCGGGAACTTGTCGATGAGCGTCTTGCCCGCGTTCGCGGACCACACGAAGTGGAGCCCGGCCGAGCGGATCTGGGCCATCGCCTTCATGCCAACGGTCGTCTCCATGTCGGCGACGGCCACGCCGCTGTTGGCCCGGTTGATGATCATCGCCAAGCGGTCCCGCACGCCGACCTCGACCGCGACGTCCTTGAGCTGGATCGCCGCGCGCATGGCGGGCAGGTCCGGCGTCACGGGGACGAGGATGCGATCGGCGATTGCGAACACGGCGAGGTTGACCTCGCTGTAGGACGGGTGCAGGTCGATCACGATGGCGTCCACGCCCTGGCGCGCCTCCAGGATCGCGTCGGCGACACGGGCCGGCACGAGGTTCGGCTGGTGTAGCGGGTTCGTCGACAGCGCGACGACGCGGATGCCGGAGCTGTGCAGGGTCGCGAGGTCGAGCAGCGACTCGTGGCCGTAGCCCGCGTCCTCGTCGACCCAGCTGTCTGCCATCGACCGGCCGTTCGGCAGTCCCAGCGACAGGCCGACGTGACCCGTGACGGTGTCGCCGTCGACCAGCAGCACGTTCATGTGCTTGCGAAGCTGGAGGACCGCCGCGAGGTTGGTTGCGATCGTCGTCTTGCCGACGCCGCCCTTCGGATTGAACACGGCGAACACCGGAACGGCCGGCGACCAGCCGGAGTCGACGCCGCCGCCCGAGAGCACCGCATCGGAGCTGGAGCTCGTCGGGACCTGGGCCCGGATCGCCATCGCCTCGAGGCGCCAGCGCAGCTCGTCCACCTTGAACGGCCGGAGCATCAGCTCGTCGGCCTGGTCGATGCCGGCCGCCTGGAGGGCGTCGAGGTCCTGGTCGGTGGCGACGAACACCACAGACAGGCCGTGCGGCCGGCCGCGGCGTGCGTTGGCGACGTTGGCGGCCGCGGCGGCGGCCTTGCCCGAGACGTCGATGACGGCGAGGAGGTGCTCCGTGCCAGGGCGGAATCCTTCGGCGAGGGGAGCATCGAGGTCGATCGAGAACGCATCGAAGCCCGCCTCGCCGAGCCCGGCGACGACCTCGCTGCGCTCCGGCTCGGGCATGGCGACGGCGATCTGCGGGCGGGTTGCCTCCGACCCGATGGCTTGGGTTGCCATCAGGCTGCCGGCTCGTGGGCGAGGACCGTGAAGCCGTCGTCCGTGGCGTCGGTGATCCGAGCGGAGAAGCCGGCCAGGCTCGCGACGCCGGCGTCGAGATCGACGCCCGCATCGTGGCTGACGGCGAAGGCGAACATGCCGGGCTCGCCGGACGACACGCTCACCGAGCGAACGCCCGGCAGCTGCCCGAGGGCACCCTTGAAGGCGGAGATCCCGGCCACGCTGGTGAGGCCGTTGACGAGGAGGCGGGTGGCCTCGGGGCCGTTCGCGTCGGCGGTCACGGTTGGCGTCGCCGGTCGGTGCGCGGCGGCGCCGACCGCGGCCGGCCAGCTCTCGACGGACAGGTCCTCGAGGCCCTCGGTCGCCTCGGCCTCGGCCGCGGCGGCCGCGGACGCTTCGAGCGCGTCGTCGTCGACGGCGGGCGGGCCATCGCCCCGGAGGTCCGGCGGATCTGGCGCCTGCTCCGCGAGCGTGGCCAATCGGGCCGGGTCTTCCTCGGCCAGGAGTCGCTTGAAGAAACGGTCCATGTCGGCCTCGAACACGGAGACCGTCGTCTGGACCTCGTCGACGAGGCGACCGACGCTGGCGGCGTGGCGCTCGCTCTCGGTGGTGAGCTCATTCTTGCGAGACTCGATCTTGTCGTCGGTCTCCTGCCGGATCCGCGCGATCTCGGTCTTGGACCACTCGCGGATCGCGATGACGTCGTCGTCGGCACGCTTGCGCAGGACCGTCGACTCGGTCGTGGCGCGGGCACGGATGGCCTCGACGCGCGCGGTGGCCTCGGCCTGCAGCCGGGCGGTGGTCTCCTCGCGGCTCGCGATCGCCGCTTCGCGCATCGCCTTCACCAGGCCGGCGACGAGCGGGTTGTCGCGGCGCGGCATGCGCTGCGCCGGCTCGGGGCGAACGAACGGGCGCTCGGTGGACCGGCGATCGACGACCGGCCAGCCTCCGTCGTCGGCGGCCGGGACGTCCGGCGGCGCCTCGGCGAGGGGAGTGCTGTGGTTCTCGGCGTCCATCATCGCGGCCTCGGCAGTGTCTTCGGGCACGTCGGACGCGGCCGGGACGGCGTCCATGGTCGGTTGCGTGGCGTCGGCGAGGTGGAAGGGACCCTCACCGAGGTCGTCGCGCGCCGCGTCGCTCGTCGGATCGTCGGCGGCATCGAGCTGGTCTGGGGTCGCGTCGGCTTCGGGGCCGCGCTCGGCGCCCCATGGCAGGCGGAACCCACGTTTCTGCATGCTCGACATCGCTTGGGCGAACCTCGGCGCGTGGTAGCCCGGCTTACTCCGGTGCCGGACGTACTGGATGGTCGTGGTGCGGTCGCGTCTGGGGTAGTGAGCCGGTGGTACCGCGGCACCGGCCCGGAGGTACCGGTCCGTGCCCGGGAGGGTCGATTCGGGACCGACGCTACCCTGTACGAATGCTCGACGAGGCGCCGGCGATCAATCCCGCGGGTACACGTGACCGACTCGGGCGTGCCCTGCGCGACCTGCGCGTCTCGGTCACCGACCGGTGCAACTTCCGCTGCCCGTACTGCATGCCGAGCGAGGTCTTCGGGCGGGACTACGCGTTTCTCCCCCGCGACGAGATCCTCAGCTACGAGGAGATTCGCCGGCTCGCGTCGGTGTTCGTGGGCCTTGGCGTGCACAAGCTCCGCATCACCGGCGGCGAGCCGACCGTTCGGCGCGGCCTGCCGGACCTCATCGCCCAGCTCGCGGCGCTGCGGACACCGGACGGCGAGCCGCTCGATCTCGCGCTGACCACCAACGGTTCCGCGCTGCGCCAGCTCGCCCAGCCCCTTGCCGATGCGGGCCTCCGCCGCGTGACGGTGTCCCTGGACTCGCTCGATGACGAGACCTTCCGGCGGATGAACGGCGTCGACTTCCCGGTCGCCAGGATCCTCGACGGCATCGACGCCGCGCGGCAGGCCGGTCTCGGGCCGGTGAAGATCAATGTCGTGCTGAAGCGCGGCGAGAATGACGGCGGCATCCTCGACCTCGCAGGCTGGGCGCGCGACGAGGGCCACATCCTTCGGTTCATCGAATACATGGACGTCGGGACCACGAACGGCTGGCGACTCGACGAGGTCGTCCCGGCGATGGAGGTCATCGAGTCGATCGGCCGGGATTGGCCGCTGGAGGCCGAGCCACCGAGCTACCCCGGCGAGGTCGCCGAGCGCTGGCGCTACGCCGATGGCAAGGGTGAGATCGGCGTCATCGCGTCGGTCACGCGCCCGTTCTGCGGCGACTGCACCCGCGCCCGCCTGTCGGCGGAGGGCAAGCTGTACACGTGCCTGTTCAGCGCGGTCGGGCACGACTTGCGCGACCCGCTCCGGGCCGGGCTCTCGGACGAGGACCTCGCCGCCCTGGTCACCGGCGTCTGGGCCGGCCGCGACGATCGCTACTCGGAGCGCCGGGCGGCCGCCACGAACCACCTGCCGAAGATCGAGATGTTCGCCCTCGGCGGATGAGGGCGACCCAACGACGCTTGTCCACCAGCTGTCCACACGCACCGGCAAGTGGTGGATAGCGACGCCCGCGGAGCACGAAAAGTCGTGGATAACCCGATGGACACCGGGGTCCCCCCGGCGGCAGTATCCGTCTTGCCCGAAGGGGCCGCCAAGGTCGAGAGGATCCGAGATCACATCAAGGGGACTCTCGCGCCAGGGCCGGTCGCTTCGGGCGCTTCTGTACCCGGTCGCGACGACGTTCCTGCGTCGTCCCTGGGGCGGCTCGGCGGGACGTGACCGGCATCCCGGTGTCGGTACTCTCGTCGGGCCCGCAGAGGCTTGCGGGCCTTCGGCCGTCGCCCCTGGACGAAGCTCTGGAGGCCCGCGTGACTGACGTCTCCCCGGCGACGCCCATCCCACCAGCCGATCAGTCCGCGCGCCTCGACGCGCTGGAGGCCGCGGTCCGGGCGCGCACCGACCTCGTGCCGGAGATCGGGATCGTGCTCGGCTCGGGGCTGGGCGGCCTCGCCGACGATCTGGAGGACGCGGTCGCCATCCCGTTCGCCGAGCTGCCCGGCTGGCCGGCCGCGACCGCGCCCGGCCATGTCGGCCGCCTCCTGCTCGGCAGACTCGCCGGTCGCCCCGTGGTGATGCTCCAGGGGCGGCTCCACCTGTACGAGGGCAATGCGCCCGGCCTGGTGATCCAGCCGGTCCTCCTGTTCCGGCGGCTCGGGGCGACGGCGGTCGTGCTGACGAACGCGGCGGGCGGCCTGGATCCGTCGTTCGGGCCGGGCACGCTCATGGTCATCAGCGATCACATCAACATGACGGGGCTGAACCCGCTCATCGGGCCCAACGCGGACGCGATCGGCGAGCGATTCACCGACCTGACCGATGCCTGGAGCCGGCGGCTTCGCGCCCGGCTTCACGAGGCAGGGCGCGCCGAGGGCGTCGAGCTCGCCGACGGCATCTACGTGGGCCTCACCGGCCCGAACTACGAGACGCCTGCGGAGGTCCGCCTGTTCGCGTCGATGGGCGGCCACGCCGTCGGCATGTCGACGGTGCTGGAGTGCATCGCGGCGCGATGGGCCGGCCTCGAGGTGTGCGGCATCTCGCTCGTCACGAACGCCGGCGCCGGCTACACGGGCGAGCCGCTCACCCACGCGGAGGTCCTCGCCGCCGGCGCCGAGGCCGGCCCGCGCTTCGCCCGCGTCATCCGCCGCTTCGTCGCCGACCTGGAGTAGGCGACTCCGGCAATGCCCCGAGTGTGGGTCAGCCGATCGGGTTGAGCGGCAGGTCGCGCCCGGCGGCGCGGGCTGCCTTGGCCTTCTCGGCCCACGCCTCGAGGACCTGGTCCTTGTGTGGCCGGATCGGGCAGTGGCCGTCGCGGTTGTTCATCTCGTCGCAGTAGCCGAGCGGGACGCACTTCGGGGCCAGGAACGAGCCGAGGAACGGCGACACCTGGAAGATCTCGTGCCGGATCTGCTGGAACAGCCGGCGGATCTCCCACTGGGCCATCGTGCACAGCCGCAGGCCGGACATGTGGATGAGAGCGCGAAGGTTGACGGTCATGACCAGGTTGGTGCGCGTCGCGTTCGGGAACACGAAGCGCGCGTCCTCACCCGGGATGCCGGCGCCCACGAGGTCGCCGTACAGCGCCATCGAGCCCTCGATCTGCTCCTCGTACTCCGCCCGGATCGCGGGGTCCGCCTCGGCGATCGACTGGGGCAGCATCGTCGACGCCTTCTTGAACGTGACGTAGCGCTGGCTCTGCTGGTCGAACGCAACGCCGGCGCGGTGCCGGACGAGCTGGTGCGACAGGGTCCGTGAGACGCCGCTGATGCCGAAGGTGAAGACGACGTGCTCGATGGTGGAGCCGTGGCCGGATTCGATGACGTTCGAGATCAGCCGCTGCATCTTGGCCTGGTCGATCTCGCCGTCGGCGGCCTTCCGGAAGATGTCCTCCGGGGTGAGCTCCGAGTAGCACGTCCGGCACGCGGTGTAGATCAGCGGGACGTAGTACTGGTCGACGATCGCCTTGTTCGGGAAGAGCAGCGTCGCCTTCAGCCCGAGCTCCGTGCGCCCGGGGTTCTTCGGGATCCCCGAGGGCTCCTTGGGCATCGGCTGCAGGGTCATGCCGGGAGTCTAGAGGGCGCCGCCGCCCTCCGCCCGGATGCCTTCCGAAGCGTCGTCGGTCTGCTCGAGGGCATAGGCAACGACATGGTCGAGGGTCATCGCCGCGCCTTCCCGGGCGAGGCGATCCAGGTCGTCCGGCGGGATCGACTTCCGCACGTTCGGACGGTTCTCGAGCTCGACGGAGTCGTCGACAAACGAGGCCAGGGTCGCGCCCGTCGTCGCCACGAGGTTGCGGGCGGCGCCCCACAGTCGACCGGCTCGATCGCGCTGGCCCTCCGCGATCGCGAGTGACGACAGGTCGTCGAGGACGAGGGTCAGGCCCGCAGCGTCGCTTGCGCCGTGAAAGAGCTGAACCGCCTCCAGGAGATCGGAGCGGGCCTCGCCGAGTTGCCCAGCCCGGATCATCGCGCTGCCGAGCATGTGCAGGGTCCAGCCCTCCATCGTCCGGTCGCCGACCTTGCGGAACTTGGCAAGGGCAAGCCGGAGGTCCTCCGACCCGGAGTCGATCGCGTTCTCGAAATAGCGCTGGTTGCCGAGGCCCCACAGCACATTCGCCTCGCCGCGCTCGTCGCCGAGCTCGCGGTAGATCGCCAGGGCCTCCTGGAGCGTCGCCCGGCCCTCGCCCGTGGGATCGGCGTCGATCCTCGCGCCGGCAACCGTGTCGGGCGGGACCGTGAACGTGAACGAGTAGTTGTAGAGCGCATTGGCCAGCTCGGCGCGGTCGTCCATCGAGCGCCAGATCTCGGCCGCCTCCTTGTAGACCGGGCCCATCCTCGCGACGTCGCCCTGCCACCAGGCCACGCCCCCGAGAGCCTCCATGAGCCGGGCCCGGAGGATCGGGTCGCGCTTCGACCAATCCGCGGCGGCGATCGCCTCGAGGCGACGCCGGGCCTCGTACAGGTGGCCGCGCTTCTGCCAGAACCGCCACGCGGCGAAGCCGAGGTTGATCGCGGTGGCGTCATCCTCGCGCGCGACCGCTCGATCGAATGCGACCCGGATATTGTCGTGCGCGTGCTCGAACGCCTCCAGCCAGCGACGCTGGTCGGCGCCGTTCAGCTCGGCCGCGCCGCGCCGCGCGAACTCGACGAACCAATGGCCGTGGCGAGCCTCGAGGTCCGCTCGCTGGCCGCGCGCCTCGAGCTGCTCGCTGGCGTACTCGCGGATGGTGTCGAGCATCTTGAAGCGCGGGACGTTCGGATCCTCGATGGTCCGGATCAGGCTCTGGTTGGCGAGCGAGAACAGGCCGTCCACGACGTCCTGGCCGAGCTCGGACGCCGGCCCGCACACCGCCTCCGCCGCGTCCAGCTCGATGTCGCCGGCAAAGACCGACAGCCGGTCCAGCAGCACGCGGCACGGCTCGTCGAGGATGTCGTAGCTCCAGGCGATCGCGCCGCGCAGCGTCTGCTGCCGCTCGGGCAGGTCGCGCGAGCCTGCCGCGAGCACGTTCAGCTGGTGCTCGAGGCGGGTCAGGATCGCGTCTGGCGCGAGCAGCTTCACCCGCGCCGCCGCAAGCTCGATCGCGAGCGGCATGCCGTGCAGTCGGACGCAGATCGCGGCGACCGCCGGGGCGTTCTCGTTCGTCACCGCGAAGCCCGGCTTTACCGCGCGAGCGCGAGCGACGAACAGTCGGACCGCCTCGTACGTCGACAGGGTTGCCGGATCGAGGCTGCGCTCGCTCGCGGGCAGGTTCGCCCGTTCGAGGGCCGTCATCTGGCTCAGGTCCGGCGGGGTCGGCAAGCCGGGAACGGGGTATTCCTGCTCGCCGGAGACGTGCAGCGCGGCGCGCGACGTCGCGAGCACCTTGAGGTCCGGGGCGACCCGCAGCAAGCCGGCGATGATCGGCCCGGCGTCGAGGACCTGCTCGAAGTTGTCGAGGACGAACAGGACCCGCTTGCCGGCGAGCCACTCCTCGAGGACCTCGGTCGCGGTGCGCCGCGCCGGCTCGGCGATCCCGACGGCCGCCGCGAGCCGGGACGGCACCAGGCTCGGGTCGCGGACGGTTTCGAGGGCGACGAAGAAGATGCCGTCCGGGAAGTCTTCGGCCGCATCAGCGGCGACCTGCAGCGAGAGGCGGGTCTTGCCGGTTCCGCCGGGGCCCGTCAGCGTCACGAGCCGGTTCGCCGCGAGCAGCCGGCCCGCCTCGCCCAGCTCCCGCTCGCGCCCGACGAACGAGGTCAGCTGCCTCGGCAGGTTGTTCGGTCGGGCATCGATGGAGCGCAGCGGCGGGAACTCCATGCGGAGCCCGGCGGCCACCACCTGGAGCAACGGCTGCGGCTCGCGGAGGTCCTTGAGCCGGTGGTTGCCGAGGCCGCGCAGCGACACGTCCGGAACGAGCTCCGCGGCCGCCAGCGTCCTGACCGCGTCCGAGACGACGATCTGGCCGCCGTGCGCGGCAGCGGCGATCCGGGCTGCCCGATGGATGTCCAGCCCGACGAAGCCACCCGCGGACGCGGACGCCTCGCCGGCGTGGAGGCCCATCCGCACGTTGACCTCGACACCATCCGGCCAGCGTTCCGTGCCGAGGTCGCGCTGGCTTTCGGCCGCCGCCAGCACGGCCTCGCGGGCGGTGTCGAAGATCACGAAGAACGAATCGCCCTCGGTGCCCTGTTCGCGACCACCGTGCCGGGCGAAGGCGGTGCGCAGGATCGTCCGATGCCGTTCCAGGACCGCGCTGTATGCCGCCGGCCCGATCTCGTCGAGCAGACGCGTCGAGCCCTCGATGTCGGAGAACAGGAACGTTACGACCCCGCCGCTCGCCGGCGGCGCGCCGGTCATCAGTGGCGCGTGGAGTCGGTCACCGCGCGCAGGCGGGCGGCCACGCCGCGGAGGATCGACAGCGTCAGTGCCGGCTGGTCGAGGAGGACCTTCTCGAAGTCCCACGAGGCGAGGGCGAGGCAGCTCGTCGCGACCTCCGCGGCGACCGTGGCATTGCGCGGCAGACGGTCGAGCACCGACAGCTCGCCGAAGAACTCGCCGGGCCCGAGGCGGGCCACGATCTCGCCGTCGCGGACCACGCGCACGAGGCCGGAGATCACCACGAAGAAGCCCGTCCCGATGTCGCCCTGGCGCGCGATGACGTGGCCGGGCGGGAAGTCGACCGGCGTGGCGACGTCGGCGAGGCCGGACAGCCCGGCGGCATCGATCCCCTTGAACAGCTGGCAGGCGGCCAGCAGCTCGGCGCGCCGGTCATGGGTCAGCGTCATCCAGTCCTCCAACGATGGGTGGGCTGGCACGATGCTGAACGTGCGCCCGCGCGCCGTCAACCCGGCGCGCAGCGTCTTGCGATCGAGTGCAGAATCGGAGCCTGGCGACACGCCCGCGTGCACCTGGAGGGCTCGATGGCGACCCGTGACGAGATCGCCGATGCGATCGCAGGGATGGCGATCTTCGTCGACCTGGCGCGACCCCAGCTGATGGGCGTCGCGAGCCGGTTCGAGGAGGCGTTCTTCCCGAAGGATGCGCGCGTCCTCCGGCAGGGCCTGACCGGCTCCGGCTTCTACGTGATCCTCGAAGGCGAGGCCGACGTCGTCGCCGATGGCATGAAGCGGGCGACGCTCGCCCGCGGCGAGTTCTTCGGCGAGGTGAGCGTGCTCCTCGGCGAGCCGCCGATCGCGGATGTCGTGGCGACGCGCCCCCTGCGCTGCATCGTCCTGGGCGGGCCGGACGTCGAGTCCTTCCTCGTCGACCACCCGCGGGTGATGTATCGGATGCTCCAGGCGCAGGCGCGCCGGCTCAGCGCCGCCAACCGGCGCTTCGCGCAGACCTGATGACGGACACCGCGCAGCCGTATCCGCCCGGCGAGTACCCGATCGTCGTCGTCGGGTCGGGGCCCGGCGCGCTGCAGACCTCCTACTTCCTGGGGCGGCGCGGCATCGAGCACGCGGTCATCTCCGCGGACTCCGGGCCGGGCGGCATGTTCCGGAAGTGGCCCTTCTTCCAGCGCCTCCTGTCGTGGACCAAGCCGTACGCGCCTGCCGAGAAAACCTCGCGCGCCTTCGAGCGCTGGGACTGGAACAGCCTCCTGGCGCGGGAGCCGGAGCTGCGCAGCCTCGCTGCCGAGTTCATGGATGGCTCGTCGGACTTCCCGTCACGGCCGGAGATGGAAGCCCAGCTCACGGCGTTCGCCGATCGTGCCGGCCTCCAGATCCGGTACGGCTGCCGCTGGGAAGCGACGCGGCGCGAGGAGACCGCCGATGGCGACCGCTTCATCCTGACGACCAGCGACGGTGAGTACCGCTGCCGGTACGCGATCTTCGCCGTCGGCGTGGCCGAGCCGTGGAACCCGCCCACGCCCGGCATCGAGCTCGCGGTGCACTACGCGGACACCCGGGCGGCTGAGTCGTACGCCGGCAAGCGGCTGTTCATCATCGGCAAGCAGAACTCGGGCTTCGAGCTCGCGACCGGCCTGCTCCAGTGGGCGAGCCGAATCTCACTTGCGTCACCGAAGCCTGCCAAGACCTCGATCGAGACGCGCTCGCTCGTCGGCGTGCGGGCTCGCTACGTGCAGCCGTTCGAGGACTCGATCCTCGGCGGCGGCGTCGACATCCTGGCGGCCAGCATCAAGGGCATCAGCCGCTCGTCCTCGGGCGCGCTGCTCGTCGAGCTCGAGCGCAGCGACAACGCGATGCCGATGCACGTGGAGGCGGACGAGGTCATCTCGGCGACCGGGTTCGTCTGTCCGCTGCGCGACCTGCCGGCCCTCGGCGTGGCCACCTTCGGCCAGTCCAAGCTGCCCGCCCAGACGGATTTCTGGGAGAGCGCGAGCGTCCCCGGCATCTTCTTCGCCGGCACGATCGGCCAGGGAGCCGCGGGCCTGAAGAAGCACGGCATCCCGGCCAACTCCGGCGCCGTTCAGGGGTCCCGCTACAACGCCCGGGTGCTCGTCCGCGAGATCGCCGAGCGGCACTTCGGGATCGAGATGGATCGGCCGGAGATCAAGATCGGGGACCTGCGGGATTACCTCCTCGCCGAGGCGACGTACGCGCCGGAGCTATGGCACCAGAAGGCCTACCTCGCGAGTGTCGTCAGCCTTGATCCCGACACCGGCGTGCGCGACGAGGGGATCATGCCCCTGACCCGCTTCCTCGATGGCGGCGGCCCGGACGCGGTCGCGATGACCGTGGAATCCGATGGGGCGACAATCTACCCGGTCGTCTACACCCGGTTCGACGGCAAGACCGAGGAATACCCGCTCGAGGTGGACCCGCTCAACGACTTCGACGGCCTGCCGTACAAGCGGGCGCTCGGCACGATCCTCAACCGCGTGACCGCGGGCGCCTCCGCCGCCTGAGCCGCCGCGAGCGCAGCCGGCAGCCCCGGCGTCAGCCCTGGGCGTCGCTCAGCTGGTCATCCAGGTCGTCTAGGTCGTCGAGATCGTCGAGATCGTCGTCGTCCGCCTCGTCGAGCTCGTCGACGTCATCATCGGGCGAATTGAAGAGGCGATAGATGCCCCAGCCGATGATCGAGCCGGCGAACGGGGCGGTGACGTAGACCCACAGCCCGTCGTAGTCGCCGGAGACGACGGCCGGCCCAAGCGACCGAGCCGGGTTCACCGAGGCGCCGCTGATGAGGATGCCCGCGTAGTGGATCGCGACGAGGGTCAGCGGGATCACGAAGATGGCGGCGCTCGGCGCCCTTTTCGTCACCGTCAGGATCACCGCGATGAAGATCGTGGTCAGCAGGACTTCGGTCGCGAATGCGTGGATCTGCGCCGTCGTCGCGTCGGCGGCGGTATTGCCGGCGCGATTCACGGTCGCGGCCACGAAGTTCTGGGTCAGCACGAGGCGGATGGTGAGCGAGGCCGCAACGGCGCCAAAGACCTGGGCGATGACGTAGCCGATGGCGTCGACCCAGCCGAGCCGGCTGTCGAACAGCGCCGCGAGGGTGACCGCCGGGTTGAAGTGCCCGCCCGAGGTCTCGCCGGCGATGGCGATGGCGGCCAGCAGGCCAAGCCCGAAGGCGAACGGCACGATGATGAGGATGATGACCGTGGGATCCTGGCCGCCCGTTGCGATGATGGCCGTGGCAACCCCGAGGGATCCCATCAGGACGAGGATGAAGGTGCCGATGGCCTCGGCGGCGAGCGCGCGGACGTTCATGGCTGTTCTGGAGTCCTCCCTCGCGCCGGCATCCCTGGGCTGGGGCTCGACGGGCGAAGGATAGCCCGCGGTCCGGCACTCGCCACGGCCGCGCGGATCAGCAGCGCATCACGCCACGTCCGGCACAGGACCTCAACCAGCTCGAGCCGGTTCACCGCCTGGTCGACGGTCTCCCCGACCGCCACTGCCCCATGGCGCTCGAGGAGCACTGCGCCCGGGAGTGGCGCGTCGCCGGTCGCGAACGCCGCAACGACCCGCCCAGCGAGCTCGGCACTGCCCGGGGTCGCGAACGGCACGAACGGGAGGCGAGGCAGGAGCAGCGTCGTCTCCGGGAGGGCGGCGGGGTCCGGCACCTCGCCGGCCAGGGTCAGTGCCATTGCTGCGGGCAGATGCGCATGGACGACGGCCAGCACGTCCGCGCGTGCGGCGTAGATGGCGCGGTGGATCGCGATGTCGCTGCTCGGCTTCGGGCCGGCTTTCGCGGGACGTGCGCCGACGGCATGTGTCGGATCGTCGGGGCCGTTCGGCTCGAGGCCTACCGCGAGAATGTCGTCCGGCTCGAGCTCGTCCTTTCGACGACCGGACGGCATGATCAGCAGCGAGCCGTCCGCGAGCCGCGCGCTGATGTTGCCCTCGCTGGCCGAGATCAGGCCGCGCGCGCCGAGGCGACGTCCGCCCGCGACGATCGCGGCACGCAGGCGGGCGATCTCCTCGAGTGGGGCAGCGGAGCGGGGCGCCATCGCGCAATCCTAGCCACCGGGAGCACCCGTTCGGGGACCCTCCCGGGAATGCCAGAACTATGCAGCGACGGGGAGCGCCTCGGCGGTGGGCGGGTCCAGCTCCAGGACGACGCCGCACGTCTCGCAGCCGACGACATCCGCCAGCTCGTCAATGTGCGTCGCAGTCCCGCAGCACGGAAGCTCGATCTCGATCATGACCCGAAAGTTGCACTGACGGCGTGCCAGCTTGTCTGTCACGATGCTTTGCATGCCCCGCGTCTCGCTCGACCTGCCCGCGATCGAGGTGACCGATCTGAGGAAGCGCTACGGCCAGGTCGATGCCCTGGCCGGGCTCACCATGACCGTCGGGCGCGGCGAGGTCTTCGGATTCCTCGGGCCCAACGGCGCCGGCAAGACGACCACGGTCAAGCTCCTGCTGGGCCTCGCCCGGCCGACCAGCGGCACCGGCAAGGTCCTCGGCGCCCCGATGGGCGACCTGACGACCCGTCGCAAGATCGGCTACCTGCCCGAGCTGTTCCGCTACCAGCCCTGGCTCAAGGCTCGCGAGGTGCTGACGCTGCACGGCGAGCTCATCGGGCTGCCGGGAGCCCGCCGCGGGACCGCGGCTGACGAGGCGCTCGGGATCGTCGGCCTCGCCGACAAGGCAGGCGAGACGGTCGGCAAGTTCTCGAAGGGCATGCAGCAGCGGCTCGGGCTCGGCACGGCCCTGCTCGGCGAGCCGGCACTCATCGTTCTCGACGAGCCGACCTCGGCCCTCGATCCGGTCGGTCGCGTCGATGTGCGCGGCATCGTCCGGGCGGCCGCAGACCGCGGCGCCGCCGTCTTCCTGAACTCGCACCTCCTGAGCGAGGTCGAGCAGGTCTGCGATCGGGTCGCGATCATCGATCACGGCCGCGTCGTCGCCAGCGGCGACCTCGACGACGTGCTCGGAAAGGCGGAGACCCAGATCCGGGTGACCGGCCTCAGCTCGAGCGATCTCGCCGCAATCGAGCCGTTCGGCCCGCCGACGCTGCTCGGGGACCTGCTCGCGGTCCGCCCGATGGACGAGGCGCGCGTGCCGGATCTCGTCGCCCTGCTCGTGTCGATGGGCGCCAAGGTTCACGAGGTCCGTTCGGGACGGATCTCGCTGGAGCAGCGCTTCCTGGCCCTCGTCTCTCGGGACCGGCCGCCGGCTGGCACGCCCAGCGCGCAATGGCTTCGATGACGCGGCGGCCCAGATGATCACCATCGCCAAGCTCACCATCGGCGAGGCCGCCCGCCGGCGCGTGCTGTGGGTCCTCGTGATTCTCGCGCTGCTCGCGGTCGGGATCACCACATTTGGCGTCGCCACGCTGATCCAGGGCGCGCGGGACCGCGGCCTCGGCGACCTCGCGATCAAGTTCGCCGTGTCGCAGATCCTGATCTTCATCGCGTTCATGTTCGGATTCGTGCTGGTGATGACCGCCGCGTTCTTCGGCTCGCCGGCGATCGCCACCGATCTCGAGAGCGGCGTTGCCCAGGCGATGCTCGCGCGACCGCTGCGCCGGTCCTCGTACCTGATCGGTCGCTGGCTCGGGCTCGCGGTCGTCATCGTCGGGTATGCCGTGGTCGCCGGGTTTCTCGCAATCTTCGCGGTGGGTGCGGTCTCCGGCTACACGCCACCGGACCCGATCATGCCGATCGCCTACCTCGCCGGCCAGGCGATCGTGCTCCTGTCGCTGACCGTCCTCCTCTCGACGCGGCTGCCCCCGATCGCCGGCGGTGCGATCGCGGTCGTCGCCTATGGGCTCGCATGGATGGCCGGCGTGCTCGGCAAGATCGGGATCGCGCTCGGGACCGGCGCACTCGTCGGCGTGGGCGACGCGCTCCATTACCTGCTGCCCACCGACGCGCTCTGGCAGGGCGTCGTATTCGGCCTCGAGCCGCCGCTCGTGCGAACGCTGGTCGGGGACACCTTCGCTGCGCAGTCGCCCTTCTATGCCGACGCGCCGCCGCCGATCACGATCGTGATCTGGAGCGTGATCTGGGTCACGCTCGTCCTCGCGCTCGCGGTCAACCAGCTCCGCCGTCGCGAGCTGTAGCGTGGCCGGCACGGCGGCCGCCTCGCCGCTGCACATCTACCTTGGGCATGGGGCGAGCGGCAACGCCGCGACCATGGCGCCGTTCGTCGACGGCCTCCGGACGCGAGGGTTGCTCGCGGACGCCGTCGACCTCCCGGTCCGCAAAGCCGAGGACGCGGTCCCTGTCTGGCGCTCCGTGGTGCCGGACGGCGCCGGCACGGTGGCCGGCGGCCAATCCTACGGCGGCCGCGTGTCGACCCTCGCGGCAGCGGCGGGCGCGAGCTACGCCGGCCTGGTCCTGTTCTGCTTTCCGGTCCATCCGCCGGGCCGGGTCGATCGAGCCGCCGAGCGGACGGCCCACTTCCCCGACATCACGTGCCCGGTCCTGCTGCTGTCCGGCGAGGCCGACCCATTCGCCCGGCTCGACCTGCTCCGCGCCGCCGTCAAGCGCCTGCCCCACGCCGAGCTGGTGACGTATCCGCGCCTCGGCCACACGATGAAACCCGTGCTCCCCGACGTGCTCGACCGCGTCGCGGCGTTCGTCGCCGGCCTGCCGCGGCCCTAATCGACCGAGAGCACCTTGTAGCGAACCGCGCCGCGCGGCGTTCGAACGTCGACCTCGGCGCCGGCGACGGCCCCGAGGAGCGCCGCACCGACCGGCGAGGCCATGCTCAGCCGACCCTTCGCCGGATCCGCCTCCGCGCTGCCGACGATCGTGTACTCGAGCTCGTCGCCGCCGATCTCGACGATGACCTTCGAGCCGATGATGACCTTGCCCGTGGCGACCTCGTCAACGACGACGGCGCGCCGAATGCGGTCCTCCAGGGCCTGCACCCGGCCCTCCAGGAACGACTGCTCCTCGCGCGCCGCGTGGTACTCCGCGTTCTCCTTGAGATCGCCGTGCTCGCGCGCGGACTTGATGCGGGCGACCACCTCGCGGCGCTTGACGCGCGTCAGCTCGTCCAGCTCCGTGGTCATCCGGTCGAGGGCACCCTTGGACAGCTGGATCGGCTCCGGCGCGGCGGCGCGCGAGCCGCGGACGACCCGAGCACCGGTGGACGACCGGGCGACGGCCGGGGCGCGCTGCGGACCCGGGGCCGGCCGGGCTGCAGGGCGTGTTGAACGTGTCCGCGCGGGCGACGCGCCGCTTGGCCCGCGTCGGGTCGTGACGTCGCCGCGATCCTCGGCCCACGCGCCCTCCGCGTCCCCGGGCGCTACCTCGACCACGTGTCGCGGCGGCTCGGGAGCCTTCGGCGCCTCGGGCAGGATGGCGCCAACGATCCCATGCGCCTGCCGCTCACCGGTGGGGCGGCGGGTGTTGGCCCAGGGCAGCGCGAGGGCGCCGGCGGGCCGGCCGGGCATGGGCTGGAGGCCGGTGGCCGCGCCGAAGGCATCGAACAGGGCGTCGAGCGATTCCTCGGGCGCCTTCGTCTCGGCCCACCAGATCCGGAGGCCGATCCCATCGAGGTTGCGCAGGAGGTGGAGCCACTGGCCGTCCGCGTGCGGCTGGCGCTCGCCGGGTACGTGCGCCAGGAGCGCGGCGACCCGGCCGCCGATCGAGCCGGCGGTGGCACCGGCGTACAGCACCGTCGCATCCGGCCACCACAGGGACAGGAGCCGGGCATGGAGTGCCTTCGACGTCGGGGGTTCGCCGTCGAGGCGGAGCCCGGGGACCGTCTCGAGCCACTTGCCGACGCGGGTCATCTCGACGGGCGCCTGCGGCAGCGGCACCCCGAGCTCCACGACGTAGACGCCGCCTCGCCGCGCGGGGACCGTGGCGCCCCAGCGAACGGGGCCGTCGGCAAGGAGGCCGATCGATCGAATGAGATCGGCCGCGCCGGGGTGGGTGGGAGTCACCGGCCGGACGGTACCACCGGACCTGCAAGTCGGTACCGGCGGGTGGTTCGCGTTCGCGCGCCCGCGCGACATCCTGCGGGAACGCTTCGGGGGGAGTCGTGGCAGCGGTCGAGATCTTCACGCCGGCGGGGGTGCTCGTCGGGACGTCAAGCCGCATCCCGCTGACCAACGACGGCCCGGATCTGGCCGGCCCGTTCACGATCGAGGACGTCCGCTGGTATCCCCTCGACGGGTCCCGCGCTGCACATCGCGGCAGCGTCACGGTCGCCCCCGACGACATCCTGCTCATCGTCACGGCCGAGCCGGAGCTCAAGATCCACATGGCCTGGTACTCGGTTTCGCTCGACGTCGGGCCGTATCGCGTCTCCGGCCGGCTCGCGACGCACCCCGGCTTCGACCCCGCCCGCGCCATCGCCCGCCCGAGCGGCTCGTTCGTCGGCCTGAGCGACGTCACGATCGAGCTCGTGACCCACGACAGCGCCCCGACCGCCGCGCGGCCGTACATCCACGTGAACCGGTACGCCGTCGATCGCGTGACCTCGACGCTGATGCTGGGCCACTTCTTCCCCGGTGCTCGCCTCCTCGCCCAGGAGGCATCCACCCCCGTCGCCTAGCTCCGGCTCTCCGCCGAGCCGCAGATTGTTGCCCTGGGATACAAACGCGACGACATCGCGTGGCGCGCGGCAATCTGAGGGCTACCGACGGTCCCGATTCCGGCGCATCCTCGTCGATCCTGTCGCCACGCGGAACAAATCGCCCAGCTTGAGCGGGGGCGGGGCCTCGGGAAGCCGCAAGCTCGTCGAGTTTGTAGCCCACCGGAACATTCGCAGCCCCGGACGGGCCGCGCGGCCCCGGGCCTGGTTCCACCAATGTGTCCGGAGACGAACCGGTGCCGCGCGAGGCCGTTCCGCAACGTGACATGCGAATAGTGCAACTGTAGCTTGACAAAGTGAAAATGCGCGTGCGATAGTCTAGCCAATCAGCGAAAGGAACCGCATGCCTCACGACGTCATCTCCACCTGCCCCGTCTGCTCGAGCGAGCTGACCGTCACGCGCCTCAACTGCCGCTCGTGCGGCACGACCCTCGAGGGCGAGTTCAGTGTCGGGCGGTTCGGGCGGCTCACGCGGGAGCAGCTGCTCCTGCTCGAGAGCTTCCTGCGCTCCCGCGGCAACCTGCGCGACATGGAGCGCGAGCTCGGGATCTCGTATCCGACCGTCCGGTCGCGCGTCGAGGCCCTCGTACGGGCACTCGGCTTCGGGCCTCGCGCGGACAGCGACGAGGCCGCCGAGGACGCAGCCGCAGCATCAGCCGTGGCAAGCGCCACGGCCACCAGCGCCGCGGACGCCGCCGCGACCCGCCAGGGAATCCTCGAGCGGCTCGCTCGCAAGGAGATCACCGCCGACGAGGCCGCGATCGCAATCCGGAATCTCGGAAGGACCGATCGATGACCCAGACCAACGAGCACGTCACCACGATCGATCACCAGGTCGGCCCGCGCGGCCGGTTCACGCTCCGCCAGGCATCCGGCGAGATCCGGATCCACGGCGTCGAGGGCGACCGGATCCGCGTTCGCTCCCTCGACGGCGACCGCAGCCTCGACTCGCTGTTCCACGTCAGCACCGGCGCTGACTTCGTGGAGCTGCGCCAGATCGAGAAGTTCGGCCTCGGCATCCTGTCGATCTCGCGCGGCGCTTCCCCGGAGATCGCGGTCGAGGTGCCCCACGGCGCGACCGTGTCCGTCGAGTCGGCGAGCGCGGAGGTCGCCGCCTCGGACCTGAGCGGCAGCAAGCGCTTCCGGAGTGCCTCGGGCGACCTGACGTTCGAGCGCCTCGCCGGGCCGGTCGACATCGAATCCGTGTCGGGCGACGTCGAGATCGAGGGCCAGGCGCCGCTCGAGCTGTCCGCCAAGTCGATCTCCGGCGACATGCACGTGCGCGTGCCGCGGCTGCGCCGTCTCGAGCTGCAGACCACGTCCGGCGACATCTGGCTCGACGCCCAGCTCGATGGCAATGGCCCGTTCAGCCTGCGCTCGATCAGCGGCGACGTGACCCTCGTCGGCCGGTCCGGCTTCCGGATCGAGGCGCAGTCGGTCACTGGCGACCTGAACAGCGACCTGCCGAGCAAGCGCGAGTCGGCACCCGGTCGAAAGATCCTGACCATCGGCCGACCCGGCCCGACCCTGACATTCCAGTCGGTTTCAGGAGATTTCCACGTGGTCGAACCGCGCGATGCAGCACCCGAGACTGTTGCCCCGCCGACGCCACCAGCTGCGCCCGCCGTCCCACCGGCGCCCGGCGCAGCGGCGGCGCCCGGCGGCGCTACCGCGGCGTCTGCCGGTTCGGCGTCGTCTGCCGCGTCCGCCGACCTGGACGCTGCGCGACTCGAGATCCTCAAGGCGCTCGAGCGCGGCGAGATCAGCGTCGCCGAGGCGACCGATCAGCTCGGCTCGCTTGACGCGGTGCTCCGATGACCGATCCGCTTGACCGCGTCCTGAAGCTCGTCGCAGAGGGCCGGCTCACGGCCGAGGAGGCGGCGCCGATCCTCGACGCCCTCGACAGCCGGGGCAAGCAACCCGCGTGGGCAGGCGTCGCCGCCGACGATGGGCCGACGGCCGCCATGCCGACGACCCCGACCGCGCCGACGACCGGCGGCACGCCGCCCCGATGGGCCCGGATCGAGGTTCGCGAGAACGGGCGACGCGTCGTCGACCTGCGCATCCCGATCTCGCTCGGGAGGTTCGCGCTCTCGCGCGTGCCAGGGCTTTCCAGGGAGCAGATCGCCGACGTGGAGGAGGCGGTCACGACGGGCACCCACGGCCCGATCCTCGACGTCGAGGATTCCGATGGCGACGGCGTGCGGATCGTCCTCGAATAGGCGGGGCCGACCCGGCATAAACAGACCCGCGCTCGCGGCGAGCGCGGGTCTTCCGTTGCATTCACGTTCTGCAGTTGGTGATCCGAGTGCTTGGTCGTCGCGCGGCTCCCCTTCGCCGGCGGGCGGCCCCCGGCCCGGATCACCCGAGGCGGCCGGCGCGGGTGTCGGAGCTGATGTTGCCCGCGCGGGGCACGGTGGCGAGGTTGCTCGCGCCTCGGGATGCGTCCGCGGTGCTCGCGAGGTTCGGGGCCACGTGGGTCCCGTTCCTGCGTCCGGACTCTGGAGCCGGTGAGCGGCGTCGATCCGTCATCGAGCAGACCTCCGTTGCCCGAATCCTACCGCCGAAGCGCAAGCCCGGAACCTTGCAGAGCCGTTGCAAGCGCTACGATCGCGGCCTTCCGCGCGCCCGCGCGCACCCTCGACCGGAGGCTCCCACCGATGACCGCGCGACTTCCATTCACCGGCAACGATGACGCCGACGAGCTCCTCTCGACCGACCCGCTCGCGCTCCTCATCGGCTTCGCGCTCGACCAGCAGGTCACCGTCCAGAAGGCGTTCTCCGGCCCGTGGGAGCTCCAACGCCGGCTCGGCCATCTCGACGCCCGCCGGATTGCCGCAACCGACCCGGCCGAGCTCGATCGCATCTTCCGCGAGCGCCCGGCGCTCCACCGCTTCCCCGGCTCGATGGCCGGCAAGGTCGCCGCACTGTGCGCTGCCATCGCGGAGAAGTACGACGGCGATGCGTCGCGGATCTGGCGCGAGGCGAAGGACGGCAGGGACCTCCAGGCGCGGCTGCTCGAGCTGCCCGGGATCGGCGAGATGAAGGCCCGAACGATCCTGGCGATCCTCGGCAAACGCTTCGGCGTCGACCTGCCAGGCATGGCCGATGTCATGCCGAAGCAGCACACCCTGGGTGATGTCGACTCGCCCGAGGCGCTCGCGTCGTACCAGGCCGGCAAGCGGGCCTACAAGGCGGAGCTCCGGGCCCAGGGCAAGCGCGTCTAGCCGCGGGCCGGCCGGCTCGAGATCGGCGCGTTGGTCGCCGCGATGGACGAATTCGACGAGGTAGCGGCCCAAGCGGCGTCGGATGCCGTCGAAGTTGGTCGAATGAGAGCGCCCGGACGATCAAGATCGACGACCTTCATCGCGCGGCGTGTCGAACCTCGTCGAACTCGGTCACCCAGACGACCAACTGCACTTGCGCCGAGCGGGTAGGCGTGCGAAGATCGTTGCGTCGTCAACGATCAGTTCGCGGTGGTTCGCCGCGACTCGCCCGACCCAACGTTCGGAGCCTCGACCCTTCTCATGACCACCACCCCGACCAAGCTCGACCCCGCGATCGCCAAGGCGCTCGACCAGGGCCACACGATCGACATCACGACCATCGGGCGGAAGTCCGGCGAGCCGCGCCGCATCGAGATCGTCTTCTTCAACTTCGGCGGGCGGCTGTACATCAGCGGCATGCCCAGCGCCGAGCGGACCCGCGCCTGGCTGCACAACATGCGCGCCAACCCGTCGTTCACGTTCCACCTGAAGCAGGGCGTCCACGCGGACCTGCCGGCAATCGCGACCGAGGTCACCGAGCCGGTCCACCGCCGCCAGGTCATCGAGCAGGTTGCCAAGGCCTGGCGCCGCGACCCCGACGTGATGTTCACCGACAGCCCGCTCGTCGAGGTCACCATCGACGGCTACGGAGCCGCCGCCCACTGAGCTCCCGCGCCGCCCACTAAGACGACGCGCCGCCCACTGAGCCAACGCCCGGCGGAATGTTCCGCTGGGCTACGAACTCGACGACGTTTGGCGCTTCGAGCCTGCGATGGCGTCCGACCACGTCGAACTTGTCCCCATGGGGATACAGGATCGACGGGATTCGGCGCCCCGAGGGTGTTCAGGGTTGGAATCTGGCGGTCGTGGGGCCGAAGGTGGTCGCGTTCGTATCCGTAGGGAACATCTCGGCCGATTACGCGCGCCTCTGATGTCGGCCGCCGTGGTTCGCCGGACGGTTGACGCCTGGGTCCCGTCGGCCGATCATGATCGCGTGCACATCTGTTCAGAACAAACGTGCCGGGGCGGGTTCGTGCGACCGCGGATGCCTCGCCGGAGGACTGCTGAGCCGGCCGCCGTGGCCGCGCTAGCCGCGCGCTGGCGATGAGCGACTTCGCCACGCTGGTTCGCGTGAGCCGGCTGTATTACGAGCTCGGCGAGACCCAGGAGGCGATCGCGGCGCTGGTCGGGGTCACGCGGCCGCAGGTGTCGCGGCTGCTCAAGGAGGCGCGGGCCCAGGGCGTCGTCGAAATCCGGGTCGTCGACAGGAGCGCGATCGAGTCGTCCGCGGGTGAGGCGCTACGAGCGCGGTTCGGGCTGCGTGCGGTCCACGTGGCGCCGACCCTCGATGGCCCGCCCGAGCTGACGCGACGGCGCGTCGGGCGTCTTGCCGGCGAGGTGCTCCGAAGCGAGATTCGCGACGGGATGGTGGTCGGCATCGGGGATGGGGCATCAGTGTCCGCCGTGGCGGACGAGCTCGGCACGGGTGCCGGAGCCAACGTCGGCGCGGCCGGAGCCGGGGCCGGGGCGCAGGTGGATGCCACCGTCGTGCCGCTGTGCGGCGGGTTCTGGCGAGCCGGTGCCGGAGACGAGCCATATCGCCGGATCGGCGGTGCCTTCGGGGCCAGCGTGCAGGCGCTGCACGCGCCCGGTCTGCTCGATGACGCGAACGTGCGTGATGCGCTGTGCGCGCACGCGGGTGTTCGCAGCGTGATCGACCTGTGGGCGCGGCTCGACGTCGCGCTGTTCGGGATCGGCGGCCCGAGCTGGAGCGAGGCCAGCGTCGGGCGCGCGGCGATGGCGGAGATCAGCGCCGGCAAGGCCGTCGGCGAGGTGCTCATCGCGCCGTTCGCGATCGACGGCCGGCTCGTCGGCGACTCGCTGCGGCAGCGGACCGTCGCCTTCGATGCCCGCGGGCTTTCGAGTGTCTCGCTCGCGATCGGGGTCGCGGAGGGCTCGGCCAAGGTTGTGCCGATCCTCGGCGCCCTGCGCGGCCACTTCCTCAATGTCCTCGTGACCGATGTTCGGACGGCCGAGGCCGTGCTGAATCTCGCCTCCGAGGCCGCGACGTGAGCACGCCGGTGCTCATCGGGATCGACCTCGGGACGACCCGGGTCAAGGTCGGGCTGCTCACCCCCGATGGGACGCCGGTTGGGTTCGGTCGCGTCGGATACGGCATCGACGTCGACCCGGCGTCGGGCCGGGCCGAACAGGATCCAGCGGCGTGGTGGGCCGGCGTGGGCGCCGCGGTTCGCGAGGCCTTGGCGGTCGCCGAGGCCGGCGGGTTCGACCACGTCGACCCGATCGGGCTGTGCATCGCGGGCCACGGTCCCACCTTGACCGCGGTCGACGCGGACGGCCGCCCCGTCCGACCCGGGATGACCTGGCTCGACAGCCGATCGAGCGGCGAGCGGGCGGAGCTCGAGGCCGCGACCGGCCTCCGGGGTTGGGCGCTCGGCGTGCTGCCCGCCGCGCGCTGGCTGGAGCGCCACGAGCCCGCGGTCGCATCGCGCACCCGCTGGTACCTGAACTCGTGGGAGGCGCTCGGCCTGCGGCTCACCGGCCGCGCGGCGACGTCGGTCGTGCCGGGTGGGCAGGGGATGCCGCGCGGCGCGCTCGCAGGATCCGGGCTGGCGCTCCATCGGGTTGCGCCGGATGCGAACGTCGGGACGGTGCTCGGCGGGCTGCTGCCCGATGCCGCTCGACACCTGGGCCTGCGCGCCGGTATCCCGATCGTCGTTGGGCTCGTGGATGCGTTCGCGAGCTTCCACGGCGCGCGGATGCTGGAGCCGGGCGACGCGATCGACGTTGGCGGCGCGGCCGGCGGCTTCGGCGTGTACGCGGATCGGCCGATCGAGGTCGCGGGTGGGTTCACGACGCCGGCGCCGCTCCCCGGGCTGTACTCCGTCGGTGGCGCGATGGCCGCGACGGGCGCCGCGCTGGACTGGCTCGGAAGCGAGATTCTGAACGGGTCCATGACGGTCGATGCGCTCCTCGCCGAGGCGCGGACGGTTCCGCCGGGCGCGGAGGGCCTTGTCTTCCTGCCATACCTCGCCGGCGAGCGCTCGCCGCTGTGGGATCCGTCGGCGCGAGGCGTGTTCGCCGGGCTCACGTTGCGGCACACCCGGGCGCACCTCGTCCGCGCGACGCTGGAGGCGGCGGCCCTGGCGATCCGCCACGTGGCCGCGCCGATGCTCGAGGCGGGGATCGAGGTCCGCGCGATGCGTGCGTGCGGCGGCCCGGCGCGCGACGACGGCTGGAACCAGATCAAGGCCGACGTCACGGGGTTCCCGGTGGAGGTGCCACGGCTGCGCGAGACGGCCGCGGTCGGCGCGGCGATCGTGGCCGCGGTCGGTGTCGGCGTCCACCCGGATCTGCCGACGGCAATCCGCGCGATGACCGCGATCGATCGTCGGTTCGAGCCGGATCCCGACCGGCGCGGCGTCTATCACGAGCTGTACGCCGCCTACACGGCGCTCCACCCCGCCGTCGCGCCGATCCTGCGCGAGCTCGCGGCGGCCCGCGCGGAAGCGGTGGCATGACCGCCACGGCGCCCGGCCGGATCGCGCTGCGAGGCATCAGCGTGTCGTTCCCTGCCGGCCGGGACGATCGGCTCGTCGCGCTGGACGGCGTCGATCTCGTCGTCGAGCCCGGGCAGATCGTGGCCCTCATCGGGCCGAACGGGAGCGGCAAGTCGACGTTGCTTCGCGTCGTGGCCGGCCTCCTCGCGCCGGATGCCGGGACGGCTTCGATCGACGGCCGGCCGATCGACGGCCCGGATCCCCGCGTCGGCCTCGTGTTCCAGGAGCCGCGCCTCCTCCCGTGGCGAACGACCGCCGCGAACATCGCCTATCCGCTCGAGCTGGCCGGCGTCGCCCGGGCCGAGCGTGATGCGCGCGTGGCCACGCTCCTCGGCACCGTCGGCATCGAGGCCGCCGCGTCGCAGGTCCCGTCGCAGCTCTCCGGCGGCATGCGCCAGCGCGCCGCGCTCGCCCGGACCCTGGCACTCGGGCCCCGGGTGCTGCTCCTCGACGAGCCCTTCAGCGCCCTCGACGAGCTCACGCGAGAGCGACTGAACCTCGAGCTGCTCGCGATCACCGCTCGGACCCCGACGACGGTCGTGCTCGTCACCCACTCGGTGCAGGAGGCGATCTTCCTCGCCGATCGAGTCGTCGTGCTGTCCGCGCGTCCCGGCCGCGTCGCAGCGGACCTGCGCGTCTCGCTGCCGCGGCCGCGCTCGTTTGGCGACCTCGACGCAGCCGTCGTCAGCTCGACCGCCCACGAGATTCGAGCGGCGCTTGGCGAGGCCGCGGCATGACCGCGCTGCAAGCCGGCGCGCGAGCGAGGGCCGGCGGCCTGGCGCGCATTCCTGCCGCAGCAGGCGCAGCGATCGCGCTCGTCGTGTTCATCGCCGTCTGGAAGCTGATCGTGATCATCTCGGGCTACCCGCCGTTCATCCTGCCAGCGCCGGAGCTCGTGGCCGCTCGGTTCATCTCCGCTTGGGCCGACGGAACCATCGCGCCGCACGCGTTCCGGACGCTGTACGAGGTGGCGCTCGGGTTCGGGATCGGGGCTGGCCTGGCCCTGGTCGTCGGCTATGTCCTGGCGCGGCTTCCGCTTGCCGAGCGCCTCCTGTCCCCATACCTCGTTGCCGCGCAGGCGACGCCGATCCTCGCGCTGGCGCCGCTGCTCGCGCTGTGGTTCGGGCCGGGGCTGACGGCCAAGATCGTGATCTGCGCGCTGATCGTGTTCTTCCCGGTCGCGATCGCGACGATGGTCGGCGTCCGAGCGGTCGACGCGCGCCTCCTCGAGCTGGCTCGCAGCCTCCGCGCAACGCGCTGGCAGATCGTCACGACGCTCGAGATCCCCGCCGCCCTGCCGGCGATCTTCGGCGGGCTGCGCGTCGGCGTGACGCTCGCCGTCGTCGGGGCGATCGTGGGGGAGTGGACCGGCGCCACTCGTGGGCTCGGGGTGCTCGTGAACATCGCGCGCGGCAGCCTCTTCGATATCCCACTGCTCTTCGCCACCCTCCTGACAATCGCCCTGCTGGGCATCGTCCTCTACGGCCTCGTCGTCCTCGTCGAACGCGCCCTTGTCGGCGCCCGCTGACCGCCACCCACCACCAGGAGACACCCATGCCCGTCCGTTACCGCCTCGCTGCCGCCTTCGCCATCGGCATCCTCGTCGCCGGCTGCGGACAGCCCGGCGGGTCTGGCCTGGTGACCGAGCCGCCGATCGAATCGCCTGGAGCGCTCACGGCCGCGCCCACCACCCTCATGGTCGGGCTCGGGTACATCCCGAGCGTCCAGTTCGCGCCGTTTTACCTCGCCCAACAGAACGGCTACTACCGCGACGCGGGACTCGACGTGACGTTCGAGAACAAGATCGACCCCGACCTCATCACGCTCACGGGTCAGGGCGCGATCGACATATCGGTCGCCGACGGCACCGACGTCATCCCGGCCGTCAGCCAGGGCATCCCGGTCCAGTACATCGCGACGCTGTACGGCACCTACCCCTCGATCGTCTTCGCGAAGGCATCGTCCGGCATCAAGACCGCCGCCGACCTGAAGGGCAAGAAGATCGGCATCCCGGGCAAGTACGGCTCCTCCTGGATCATGCTTCAGGCGCTGCTCAAGTCGGTTGGGCTGACGCCGGACGACGTGACGATCGTGGAGTACCCCGACTTCGGCCAGGGCGTTGCTGTCCAGGCGGGCGCTGTCGATGCGGCGACCGGCTTCGCGAACAACGAGCCCGTCCAGCTCCAGCTCTCCGGAACACCAGCGGTCGTCCTCCACGTCGACGACGTCGTCGCGCTGCCCGGGCCGGGCCTGATCACCTCGACGGCGACGATCGCCAGCAAGCGCGACGCGATCGCGACATTCGTCGCCGCAACGCTGCGAGCCATGACCGAGATCGCGGCAGACCCCAAGGTTGGGCTCGACGCCTCGATCGCCCAAGTCCCCGATCTCGGCAAGGACCGTGCCACGCAGGCTGCAATCCTCGCCGCGACGATCGCGACCTGGTCGCCGGCGTCGGGCGGGGGCGCGTTCGGGATCATCGACCACGCCGGCTGGCAGGCATCGATCGACTACATGAAGACGCTCGGGCTGGTCCCCAACTCGGTGACGGTCGACCAGCTCGTCCGGGACGACCTCCTGCCCACGGCGAACTGAGCGCGGACGCCCGTTCGCGAGCGGCGCGCCATACTCGGGCCATGTCGATGCGGCGGTTCCTGGGCGGCGCCGGGGTGCCGGGTGATTCGGTCGAAGCCCGCGTCGATGGCAACGACACGGAGACGGTGCGCCGGATCGCCCGGCAGCTCGAGGCGATCCCGATCGAGAAGGCGCGCTTCCTGGCCTCGTTCGCGTACATCCTGACCCGCGCCGCGGCGGCGGACCTCGACATCAGCGCCGTCGAGTCGGCGGCGATCGAGAAGCTCGTCGCCGAGCACGGCGGCCTGTCCGAGGCGCAGGCGACCCTCGTCGCCCAGATCGCGCGCCACCAGTCGCTGCTGTACGCCGGCACCGAGGACTACCTCGTGACCCGCCAGTTCAAGGACCTCTCCACCGACGCCGACCGAATCGCGCTGCTGCGCTGCTGCTACCTCGTCGGCGCGGCGGACGACACGATTACCTCGGCGGAATCGGACACGCTCCAGGAGATCGCCTCGGAGCTCGACCTCGATCACGCCTCGATCAACCAGATCCGCACCGAGTTCGCCCCGAAGCTCGCCGCGATGCAGGCGATGCTCAAGCTCCGAGGCGGCTCCTAGCCTCGCGCGGCCTGGGCATGGCTCCGGCGAGGGTTCCAGCGCGCGCTTGCGGCGCGCGATGTTCACGACATGAGCAGATTCGCGGCAAGCGAGGGCCTAAGCACGTCGGGTGTCTCCGCAATCGGCCACCGGAACGCTCGATCAGCGCGCCGCGTGCGTGGCGAACCGCGTCGGCCGCGCTCCTGGCGACGCTGGACAGGCCGTATGCCCCTTGTAGGCCTGAATCTGTTCATGTGGTGAACAACCGCCGTCAGAAGGCAAGTCGGCGAAAGAGGCACTCGCCTGGCCGACGCCACCGGCGCCGGGTCACGTTCCGAGTGCAGCTATGCCCCGATCGCGGCTTGGAGCTCCTCGTCGGACGGCTCGACGAGCACGGCGGAAGGGTTGTCCGGGTCGCCGACGAGGATGACCGGCGTGACGCGCTCGCCGTCGTTGAACGAGCGGTTCCAGGCGTCGGCGACGGGGTCGAGCTCGACGTTCCGATAGACGTATGGGACGCCGAGGGTATGCAGATGGCCACGCGAGCGGATGGTGTCCTCGCAGGTGTCGCGGCCCAGGATCACGATCTCCGGCCAGTCGCGCAGGTCCTCCCCCGGCCCGCCAAGCTCGTCGGTCAATTCGGCCTCCCGCTGCCACCCTGGTTGCCGCCGTCGCGGAGGAATCGCTCGATCTCGCTGATCAGGTCGTCGCCGGACGGCAGGCGCGCCTCGTCGACCAGCGTCTCGAGCCGTTCGACGTAGGTTTTCGTCGTCTCCTCGCGGGCGGCCGCGGCGTCGAGCCGGATCCGCATGAGGCGGGCCTCCTCGGGCAGCCGAGCCATGTCGAGCGCGACGTCGAGGTGCTTCCCGAGCGCGCGCAGCAGCTCCATCGACGCCTCCGGGTACGGCCCCGAAACGTAGTGCGGGATCTGGGCGAAGTAGCCGACCGCCGGGATGCCCGCCTTCGCGACCGCGATGTCGAAGATCGAGATCGCGGCGGCGGGGACGCGCAGGATGCCCTCCGGCCCGGGCAGCGTGCCGCCCCTGAGCAGGCCGGCGCGCGACTCGGTGCCGAGGATGGGGACGGGGCGGGTGTGCGGCACGGCCGCCGGGATCGCACCGAGGCTGATCCACTCGGCGACGTTGAACTTCTGCGCCAGGCCCACGATGTCCGTCGACAGCTCGTGCCAGCGGTAGTCCGGCTCCGCGCCCGTGAGAACGAGCAGGTCGCGCTCGCCGACCCGCGTCGCGCGCAGGTTCAGCTCCGGCCAGTCGAGGCTGCGCGGGCGCCCATGGACGATCTGGAGCGTCGGGCGCCGAGCGCGGTAGTCGAAGATCTCGTCGGCATCGAACGAGGCGAGGATGCGACCGCCCTCCGCGAGCGTCGCCGCGGCGTTCGTGGCCGCGCTCCCGGCATCGACCCAGCCGTCGAGCGCGACAACCACCGTCGGCGCGACGAGCTCGGGCAGGCCGCGGCGCAGCCGGTACAGGCTCACGCCTCTGGCCACCTCGGCGCCGGCGACGGCTCGACGACGACCTTCTCGTCCCAGTCGGAGCGGATCGGGCTGAAGACGTCGATGACGACGGCCCCCTCGGGTCCCGCGACCACGTCGTGCGGTCGATCGCCGAGGATGCGCCACGTCCCGCCCGGGCCGAGGTCGCGCGTCTCGCCGTCGACCGTGAAGTGCATCTGGCCGCGGATGACGATGCCCAGCTGCTCGGCCGCGTGTCGGTGCTCGGGCACGACCGCGTTCGGGGCGAGCTCGACGATCGCGAGCGTGATCCGGTCGCCCTGGACCCGACGGGCGCGAACCGCGTCGCCCCAGATCTCGAGGAGCGGCCGATCCGCCAGATCCTGCAGGTTGCTCATCGATCCTCCGGTCTGCTGTAGGTGCTGAGTGTGCCCCGTGCGGGCGTCAGGCGCCCGAGGGCGCGATCGGCGCCGTCTCGTCGAGGAAGTTGAGGAGGCCGAGGTCGCCCGTGGGATGGCCGAGCTGCTCCAGGATTGCGCCTGCGCACACCAGCTCCGTGATTCCGTGCGCGACCACGGCCATCAGGTACGTCGCGAGCGAGCGGCCATCGAGGCCGTTGACCGTGACGGGCGCCGCGAGATCTGCCGCTGACAGCCCGCCGACCCACGCCTGGGTCTGCGCCTCGTCGCCATGCCAGTAGTCGGCGAGCAAGGCAATGCTCGGGAACCACTCCGGCTTGATCTCCGCGGCGGGTCCCCAGGTCTCGCGTGGCTGGCCCCGAAGCTTGCCGCGCCAGCTCATCTCGACGTCGAGTTCGTGGGCGAGGGTTTGGCGCAGGTCGCGATGCCCGACGACCGCGGTGTGCTGGAATGTCTCGGCGTCGAGGGCGGCGGCCGCCGCAAGAACGCGGTCGCGCATCCAGTACAGGTAGTCGAGGAGCTGGAAGACCGTCGGCTCGGACATCGGCAAATGGTAGTTGCGCGAAGCGCCTCGACCGGCATCCATAGGCTGACGGCGCTGGAGTCGCGAAACGCGCGCGTAACCCCACCGGACCACACCGCGTCACACCGCACCGTACCCTCCCATACCGGACTGGCACTTTCGTACCTGGTACACGACCCCGGAGGCAAGGCATCATTCCGCCGGTGAGCAACCCAACCCCAGCGCCAAGCCGACCCCCGAAGCCGTCCCCGCGCCGCCTGACCGCGGCCGCGCTCCTCGATCTGCTCCTGCCGGGCGCGGGCCACCTGCTGCTCGGGCGCAGGCGGGGCGCGCTGCTCTTGTTCGCCCCCATCGCGCTGCTGATCGCGGCCCTGCTCGGGATGTACGTCTCGGGCGGGTTCACCGCGATTCTCGCCTTCGTGGTCACGCCAGGCGTCCTGCCCGCGATCGCGGTGGTCAACATCGCCCTCGCCGTGTGGCGGCTCGCGGCCGGCTTCGATGCGACCCGGCGCACGTCCCGGCCCTGGCTCGCGATCGGCGTGGTCGGCCCGGCGATGCTCATCCTGGTGCTTGTCCCGCACCTGTGGCTTGGCTCCACGATCGCGGCGACCAGCGACTTCCTCGACTCCACCTTCGCGAACGGCCCCGAGGAGACGGACGCGCCGCTCGACACGCCGCCCCCGGGCTGGTCGTTCGACCCGGGTGACGATGGCGGCGACGCCACCGCCGAGCCGAGCAACCCCGACGCTTCGATCCTTCCGGATGCCTCGCCGACCGTCGGCCCAACGAAGGGCCCGCCCGTCGCGATGGGGTCCGGGACCGGCAACCTGCCTGGCCTGAACGTGTCCGTCCCGTGGGTTCGGCCGGGCGCGGTCCCCTGGGGCAGCGATGGCCGGTTCGACCTGCTGCTCATGGGCTCCGACGCCGGCCGCGATCGCTGGAGCCGGCGCATGGACGTGATGCTCCTGGTCGAGGTCGACGTCAACACCGGCAAGGTCGCGATGATCGGCCTGCCCCGAAACCTGATCAATGCACCGTTCCCGCCGGGAGCGGCGCGCGACGCCGTCGCCTGCGGTTGCTTCAGCGGCCTGCTCAACGCGCTGTACGTCGAGGCAACGGTCATCCATCCGGATCGCTGGCCCGGCACGGGCGCGGTCGCGGGCATCGGCGCGGTTCGCGCGACGGTCTCGCAGCTCACCGGCCGCCCGGTCGACGCCGTCCTCGTGGTCGACCTGTGGGGGATGATCAAGGTCGTCGACGCGATGGGCGGGATCGACATCAACATCCCGTCGGCGGTCTACGACGCGAACTACCCGGACCCGGTCTACGGCCACATCGCGATGTCCCTTCCGGCCGGGCAGCAGCATCTCGACGGCCGCCACGCCCTCTTCTATGCCCGCAGCCGCCACCAGGACTCGGACTACGGCCGCATGGCCCGCCAGCAGACGCTCCTGCTCGCGGTCCGCAAGCAGATCGGGCCGGACACGATCCTCAACGCGCCCGACCTCTTCTCCGCGGCCAAGGGCTTCGTCTGGACGGATCTGCCGCGCTCGTCATTACCGAGCCTGGTCGAGCTGTTCGGGAAGGCCCAGGCAGCGTCGGTCAAGCAGCTCCGGATCGTGCCGCCGACCTACGCGGAGTGGCTGACGAAGTCGGAGATCACCAGGATCCAAGCGGCGATCGCGAACCTCCTCGGACTGCCCGCGCCCACGCCGACGCCGTCGCCCGCGCCTTCGGCCGGCCCGACGACGGCTCCGACAACCGGCCCGTCCCACACGCCTGCACCCACGCCGACGCTCCCGCCGCCCTCGGACACTCCCGCCCCGACCTGACCCGGGTTCGGGCATCGCGCTCGGGCGCTTACCGCGGCGTGACCCAGATCGTTTTATCAACGGTGCAGATCACTTGGCGGTCATCGACGCCTATCTAGCGCCCTGGCATTGTCGATATGCTGCCAGTGGGAGGCGGGCCGGTGGACACCTGGATGGGTCGCACCAAGCTTGCGGGCGTGCTGTGGCTCTTGGCTGCGCTCACGCTGCTGCGCTTTGTCACCCCTGTGAACGTCGGATTCATGGTGGTCTACGGAATCGCGGGTGCGCTACTGCTGTTCCGCCGATCGCAAGCGGTCCTGCGGGCTGTGACGCTCCTGGCGTTCCTTGTTCTCGGCTGGAACCTGCGTTACTTCCTGATCACCAAGACCTCAACCGACCTTCTCTACCCACTCGTGAGCATGGCTGCCGCATTCACAACCATGTCCGCAGTTGCGATCGCGCGAAAGGTGAAGTGGTCCATGTCTGAGGACCCAAGGTTTGACGAAGCGGATGGGCCGTTCGCCAAGTCGACCTGATCGGCTCATGCGCGTGGTGCCCGAGTGTTGTGCGCGTGAGCGCGTGACACCCGCGAAGCGTGGCCAGCTCGCGGTCCGTCATGCAGGGGATCTAGACCGGCATTGTCCCATCGCGGGACCGCTATGGAGCGGGCGTCAGGGGATCGGGATCAGGTCGAACAGGGTGCTCCGCATCGACGGATCGCCGGACGGCCGGTGGGCGTTGAAGATCGACTCGAACACGGCGCCGGAGACCTGCTTGGTCGTCCCGTTCGCGCCAATGAGGGTCACGCTGATGAGCCGGCCGGAGACGCCGCGGTTCCGGAGGTCGAGGGCAACCAGGGTGCCGACGTTCGAGCGCGAATCGGCAGCGAACCAGGCCTGGATCTGCGCCAGCGTGTAGGTGTTCGTATGCCACGTGGCATACGGCGAGCTGCTGTCGTACGACGTGCCGTCGGGGCGCCGGTCGGACGAGCCGCGCAGGTAGCTGTAGACGCCGGCGGTCTTGGCCCCGGTCGACGACGTGAACACGTTCTCGTTGTTCTCGGTCCAGCCGCCGTCGGAGGAGTGGAACAGCGCGGTGACCTTGGCGCCCGTGCTCGTTCGCAGGACCTTGCCGGCCGTCGCCGTGATCGCGCTGTTCGTCGCGGTCTTCTCGGCGAGGTAGCCGAGGTAGACCTGCGAGCGAGTGTCGTTGTAGACGTCGTACGTGCCGGTCGTCGGGTGGAGGCGGTACTCGGCGTAGGAGCGGGCCGCGATCGCCTGGGCCTTGATCGACTCGATCGGCCAGGAGGCCGAGATCTCGGCGGGCACGACGCCCCGCAGGTACGACTCCATTGGGAGCTCGTTGACCACGTTCACGAGCGAGGTGCCGTTCGTGTTGCCGATCAGGCGAAGGACGCTCCGGAAGCGGTCATAGGCGGACGGCGTCGACCACAGCTGGAGGGTCGTGCCGGCGCCGGAGCGGATCCGGATGCTCGACGCCGAGGCGCCGCTGTAGAGCGTCGACCCGTCCGTCCCCGTGACGAGGACCTTCCAGGTCGTCGTCGTCCCAGAGACGGTGGGGGTGAACCGCAGCCGCGCATCGACCGGGAAGGTCTTCGCGATCCCGTCGATCGACCAGGTCGCGCCGCGGCCGTAGACCTGCACCGGGTTCGTCGAGGTTGCGGCGAACGACTGGAGGACGAGGACGCGCACCGTGCTGTTCGACATGGCGCCGATCGTGGTGCCCTTGTAGTAGTGGGCGAGGATCGTCTCGGCCGTCTGGCCGTCGAGCGCGCGACCCTTCGCGCCGTATTGCGAGAGCCCGACGCCATGCCCGTAGCCGCGGCCGTAGAACGTGATCGTCGCCGGGAGGGTGACCGGATTCGGGGTAGGGGTGGGACCCGGGGTCGCGGACGGGACAGGGCTCGCGGATGCGCCGGGGCTCGCGCTCGGATCGGGTGACGCGCCCGGATCGAGGCTCGGTGTCGGGGTGGACGTCGGTGCGCTCGTCGGCGACGGGGTCGGCGTCGGCGTCGCGATCGCGGTGAACAGGCCACTCGCGCCGTAGACGAAGCCGACCCCGTAGGCGGTGGTCGTGCTCACGCCGTTGACGGCATCGATCTTCAGCCATGTGCTACCGGAGAGGGCCTTGCCCGCGCACGACGTGCTCCACGCGCCGCCGCTGATCGTCGCGACCGACGCGACCCTGGTCCCTGCCACGACAGAGGCCTTGATTGCATACGTGGTGCCGGCGCCGGTGCGGAGGTTCACGGAATCGCAGGTCGCCGCCAGGGTTGCCGGTGCCGGAGTCGGTGCGGCCGTGGGTGCCGACGTTGGCACGGCGGTGGGCGCAACAGTTGGCGGAGCCGTGAGCGCGGCTGTAGGTGCCGCGGTCGGCGCCCTGGTCGGGCTCGCCGTCGGCGCGGTCACCGCGCTGAACAGCTTGCTCGCGCCGTACAGATAGGTGAGGCCGTAGAGCGATGCGACGCTCTTACCGTTGATCGCGCTGAACCGGTACCAGCTCGTCCCGGACATCGAGACGCCGGCGCACGTCGTCGCGTAGCTGCCGCCGGTCACCGCTGCGGCCACGGTGAGGACCGCGCCGGTGTTGACGCTGGTCTTCTTCGTGTAGGTCGTGGAGGGTCCGGTTCGAAGGTTGACCGCGTCGCACTTGGGGCTGGCGGTCGTTGCCGCGAGGGTGCCGCCGGAGCTGAAGACGAAGAGGAGAAGTGCCGCCGCGAGCGCGCTCAGCGCCGCCGCGGATGAGGGGCGACGCCGCGGGATGGTGCGGGGGGCAGCAGGATCGAGCGCGGCATGATGCGGCACTCGGAGAGCGTGGCCCTCCTCGGGGCCTGCGGCCATGACCCGATTAGGTCACGGGTCACATGACCCCATCGGACTACTCCGGTCCGCACCAGCGGACCGTCCGGGTCAGCTCGGGCGGGCGACCTGGATCGCCTGGAAGCGGGCGCGCGCGAGGACTTCGCCGCCCACGGATGCCACGGCCGAGTACGACCCGGGACCGGGAATCGAGAGCGGCCCGTTCACCGCGAACACGATTCGCAGGTCCGCGCCCGCAACCGCGCCGGGTGGCCGGCCGGCCTCGAAGTCGGCCCCGATCGTCGGCTGCATGCCGTTGCCGTCGGCGTCTTCGAAGTGCACGTCGAGGTGATGGCGCCGGTTCGTCTCGTTCCAGTCGACGTCGATCGCGACCGCGATCCCGACGATCAGCTGCGCCGGGAACTCCGGGAAGCGCAGCACGTTCCACGCGCCGCCGAGGATGTACAGCTTGCCGTCGACCGCCTGGGCGCTGTCCGCGAGCATGAGGGCGTGGATGTTCATGTCCGGCAAGTATGCCGCTCGTGGATCCGGTCGGACATTACGGATCAGCCGACCTTGAGGATGGTCTCGCCGCCGAAGGCCATGCCATCGCGGACCTGGTAAGCGTCGGCGATCAGGTTCCAGGCGTTGAAGCGCGGATCGTTGTCGTGCCGGTGATGGCCTTCGCCGGTCGCGAAGTCGACGACGATGAGGTACTGGACCGCGTCGCCGCGCGGCACCGACGAGATGTCCATCTTCGTGAGCGAGGCGCGCGTCATCACGCCTTCCGCCTCGTAGTCCTGCCAGAGCGGCAGCTCGTGCTCGCGGAAGCCCGCCTCGAAGGCCTCGACCTGGTCCGGTTTGACGCTGAGCACGACGGCGATCGTCTCCATCGGTCACCTCCGCGGCGATGGTACGAGGCGGCGCGAGCCTGCTAGGGTCCCGACGTGGATGAACCGGCACTCCGAGCCCTTGGCATGCCGGTGCCCGATTCGGAGTTTGCGAGGCAGGCGCGCGAGCTGATCGTGACCGTCGCGCCGCCGTTCCTGGTCAACCATTCGGTGCGGGCCTACGCGTGGGCGGTCGAGCTCGCGCTGCATGACGATCTTCGGTTCGACGCGGAGATCCTGTACGTGAGCGCGATTCTCCACGACATCGGGCTCGTGTCCGAATACGACATCGGCGGCTGTTTCGAGATCGACGGCGCGATCGCGGCGGAGGCATTCTCCGTCGGAGCCGGCCAGTCGCCAGCACGGGCGCGAGCGATCTACGACGTCATCGCGCTGCACATGGCCGACGAGCTTCCGCCGGAGACGGCGGGGGAGGTGGTGCTCCTCTGGGACTCCACCGGCACCGATGTCACCGGCTATCGCTACGCCGATGTGCGCAGGGCGGTCGTGCCGCCGGTCCTCGCCGCTTACCCGCGGCTCGACTTCAAGCGCGAGTTCGGCGCCCTCTTCGTCGACCAGGCGGCGCGCAAGCCGACGTGTACCGTGGCCAGGATGGTGGCGAGCGGCAAGCTCGAGGCCATCAACCGGGCGCCGTACGACAGCTGAGGCGGGCGTCGCCTCGTGCCGCCGGTCGGCGCCGCGGATCAGCGGGAGGTCGAGTCCGTCGGCGTGAAGGCCGGCCCGTGGCCGGGAACGATCCGGTTCGCGATCGCGAGGATGCTCGCGCGGGACGCGTGGAGCTGATCGGGGTCGTCGGGCGCTTCGTCGTCGACGGTCGTCTCGGCGGTGAACCAGCAGTGCGTGCACACGACGATCCCGTCCGGGGTCCCGACGATCGTCGAGATGTCCTCGGCGGTGTGGCCCGGCGTGCGAGCGAGGATCACCGACGGAGCCAGCACGCGGCCCTCGGCGTCGGAATCCTCCCAGTCGGTGCCGCGGTAGATCGCCCAGTGGTCGTGGATCGCGGCGTTCGGGAAGTGGCCGGCGTGGATCGTGTGATCCGGATGGTGATGGCCGAGCACGACCTCGGTGACATCCTCGGGTCGGACGCCGAGCGCCTCGAGCGGATCGAGGATCGAGCGCGCGCTCGGCGCCATGCCCGGGTCCACGACGATCACCCGATCACCGTCGCGGATGAGCGTGCACGCGCTCATCACGCCGCCACCCGTCGAGGTAAGCGACCCGATGAGGAGGATGTCCACGCGTGCGGTTCGGCCGTTCGGAAGGTCCATGCGTCGCAGGCTAGCCGAGCTGCAACGCCGGCGCGACATGCGTCGCGTACAACTGCAACATGGCTATCTCTGCACGCCCACCAGTCAACGAGCTCGAGCGGAACAAGGACGTTGCCCGGGCGGTCATCGAACGCATCTTCATGCACCAGGAGGACGGGGCGATCGACGAGCTCATCGCCACGACATTCGTTCCGCATACGTTCGGCCCGATGCCGCCCGGCCGCGAGGGCCTCCGCGCCGGCATGCGGCGCGCCGGGAGCGGGCTCTCGCAGGTGCGATTCGTGATCGACGACATGATCGCCGAGGGCGATCGGGTCGCCGTGCGCCTGACCACGAGTGCGCGGCACACCGGCACGTTCATGGGCCTCGAGCCGACCGGCACTCGCTACTCGATCGACGAGATCCACGTCTTCCGCATCCGCGACGGCCAGGTCATCGAGCACTGGCACGAGTTCGACAAGATGGCCCTGATGCAGCAGCTCCAGGGCGAAGCCAAGCCCGGCTGACCCGCGAGCTAGGCGATCACCGAGGCGATTGCCGCGATTCCGAAGACCACGAGCGCGGCGCCGGAGATCCGGTTGACCCACAGCAGTGCCATGGTTGAGACCCGGCCACGCGCCCAGGCGACGACCGAGCACAGGATGAGCCACCACGCCGTGGATCCCAGCCAGGCTGCGAGCGTGACGACGGCGGCATCGACGAAGCTCGAGCCGGCGACAAGCCCGATCCCTGCGAACACCCCCGCGTAGAGCACGATCGTCAGCGGGTTGGTCATCGTGAGCGCGTAGATCGAGCCGAACCCGCCGGCGAGGCCGGGTCGGTCGGCATCCGCGGCCGGACCAGTGGGTCGCGACCGGATCGTGCGAACGCCCACGATGACGATGATCGTGCCGCCGATGATGCCCAGGAGCCAGTGCCCGGAGACGAGGACCGACGTGATCGCGGTCAGCCCGAACGCCGCAATGCCCGCGTACGTCGCGTCGGCCGTCGCGACGCCGAGCCCCGAGGCAAACCCGTACCGGCCGCCGTGGGCGATGGTTCGGCGGATCACGAGTAGTGTGATCGGGCCGACCGCCGCGGCGATCGTGAAGCCGATGATCAGGCCCCGGAGCGGGAGCGGGAGTGAGAGGTCCATATGGGTCGGCGGATGGTACCGTCAACTCGCATGATCCCGAGGCGGACGGCGGTTCCGGCGCTACAGGTGCTGACGGTCCTCGCGATCGCGGCGGTCGCGATCGGATGCAACGGCACCCTCCCGTTCGGATCGACCAGCGACGCGTCCGCCACGCAGGCCGCGGATCGCATCCATCAGCAGGCCAACGACGCGCTCGCGCGCTGGGCCGACGCGGTCAAGCAGAGCGGCGGCGCCACGATCACGTTTGTCGGCGAGCTGACCGGCCAGATCGGTGACTTCGAGGCGGCCGTCGCCGGCAACGACAAGGTCGCGCTGCAGAGCGGGATGGTCATTGCTCCGACGCCCCTCTCCGACGCGGCGCCGTCGCGCGGGAAGGTCGCCTGGGTCAACGGGTCCAGCATCGACGTCGACGTGCTCTCCGCCTCCAAGGCGCTGGCCGATCTCGTCGCGGACGGCGGCAACGGTGGCGACTGTGCCGACTGCACGCCGCTGGTCGTGACCGATGCCAACCTCGCCACCGGCCTCGTCCAGACGTCCGTCGGGCCGGCGAACGTGCCGGTGTGGGTCTTCACCATCAAGGGCACGGCGGTGCGCGTGACCCGCGTGGCGGTGGACCCGAGTGTCACCGTCGAGCCGCCGCCATACAACGCCGACAACCCGCCGGTTGGCATCTCGATCGACGCCGCCTACGGCAAGCAGGATTCCCGCAAGCTCTCGGTGTCGTTTGTCGGGTGCGCGGCGGATGACTACGTCGCCGAGGCCGTCGAATCGGATCTCGCGATCGTCGTGATCATCGATCGACAGGCACCCCAGAGCAGCATGGCGCCGGGCTGCGCGCGGCTGGTGGGTGCATCGCGGACGCTGACCGTGACCCTCGCCGACCCGCTCGGGAAACGTGCCGTCCTGGAGGTCAGGCAGGGCCTGCCGGTCCCCGTCAATCCGTCCTGATTCGGGCATACTGCCCGTCCGTTTCATCCCCGAGCCCACGAGGAATTGAATGACGTCCCCGGCCGCCGTCGAGGCCCATCCCGACGGCCACAGCTTCAACCTGGGCCAGCGCCAGAAGACCGAGATCCTCGGCGCGATCCTGCTCGCGCTGTTCCTGTTCGCGCTCGACCAGACGGTCGTCGGCACCGCGCTCCCGAAGATCTCGACCGCGCTGCATGGCCAGGCGCTCTATGCGTGGGCGATCACGATCTACCTGCTGACCTCCACGATCAGCGGCCCGATCTACGGCAAGCTGTCCGACCTGTACGGCCGGCGTCCGATCTTCATCTGGGCGATCAGCCTGTTCCTGGCTTCCTCGGTGTTCGCCGGGCTCAGCCAGGAGATGTGGCAGTTCATCCTCGCGCGCGGCCTCCAGGGCCTCGGCGGCGGCGCCGTGTTCCCGATCGCGCTGGCCGTCATCGCCGACCTGTACCCGCCGGAGGAGCGGGCGAAGTACGGCGCCCTGTTCGGGGGCGTGTTCGGCATCTCGTCGGTCCTCGGGCCGATCCTCGGCGGCTACGTGACCGACAACTTCGGCTGGCCGTGGATCTTCTTCGTGAACGTCCCGATCGGGCTGATCTCGCTGTTCGTGTGCTTCCGGCTGCTGCCGCCGATCAAGCACCCCGAAAGCGGCCGCAACATCGACTACGTCGGCGCCGCGCTGTTCGCCGCGGCCATCGGCCCGATCCTCGTGGGCCTGAGCAACAAGCGCTCGCTCGACTGGACCGATCCGTGGGTCGGCGGGCTGATCGTGCTCGGGCTGGTCATGGTCGGCGTGTTCCTGTGGTGGGAGTCGCGGGCGGCCGATCCGATCGTTCGACTCAGCCTGTTCCGCAATCGGACGGTGACCATCTCGGTCCTGTCGATGTTCCTGGCGGCGTTCGGGTTCTTCGGCGCGATCGTATTCATGCCCCAGTGGCTCCAGGTCGTGCGCGGGCTCGGCGCCACCGAGTCCGGCCTGAACCTGTTGCCGCTCGTGATGGCCCTCATCGTCGGCGCCACGGTCAGCGGCCAGGTGGTCGCGCGCACCGGCCGCTACAAGGTCGTGATCCTCGGCGCGATGATCGTGCTTGCCGCCGGCCTGTACCTGATGACCGGCCTCCGAGCGGACACGGACATCCACGTCCTGTGGGTCTGGATGGCCATCGTCGGCCTCGGCGTCGGCCCGTCCTTCGCGGTGTTCACCGCGCTGGTCCAGAACAGCGTCAAGCCGGCGATCGTCGGCGCGGCCACCGCGAGCCTGACCTTCTTCCAGCAGATCGGCGGCACGATCGGCCTGACGATCGCGAGCACGCTGCTCGCGGATTCGCTGGTGAAGGAGCTTCCAGGACGCCTCACGGCGAATGGGCTGCCACAGGCGATGGTCGATCAGTTCGCCTCGACCAGCGGGTCCGGCGGCTCCGCGCTGAACTTCACCGGCACCGGCGACATCGGCCAGCAGATCCTGCAGAGCGTGCCGGCGCCGTTCCGCTCGATCGTCGAGCCGCTCATCCCGCAGATCGTCGAGGCGTTCCACGAGGCATTCGCGCTCGCGATCGCCTCGACGTTCTGGGTCAGCATCGGAGCCGCGATTCTCGCCGCCGTGCTGGTGCTCTTCCTGCGGGTCGAGCCAACCGCGCCCGGCGTCGCCCGCACCGAGATGCCGACCGCCTGAGCCTCCGCGACACGGGCGCGCAGCGTGCCAGACTGCTGGCGTGTGGAAGATCGGGCGAGCGCTCGCCGCCCTCCTGCTCGCGACGTCGGCTGCCGCGTGCACAGCCCTCAGCTCGAGTCCGGGGCCCAGCCTGACGTCCGATGCCACCGCGAACCCGCCGGATCCCAGCGTCGTCGCCGCCCACCGGAGTACCGGCATCCCGCTCTTCGCAGATACCACGAGCACCGCCGTCGCCGACGCCATCACGCCTGACGCCGCGGACAGCACCCCGACGGCGACGGTTTCCGACGTCCTGTACTTCGGCGCCGATGGCTGGGTCACGGGGCTTCTCGTCGAACCGGCCGGGGGTGACCTACAGCCGGCAGTGATCCTGCTCGGCGGGCTGCCGGGAACACGGCGGGACCTCCTGCCGCGCGCCCTCGATCTCGCGAATGCCGGCGTCATCTCGCTCTTGATCGACGCCCCGTTCGCACGCGCCCAGCGCATTGGCCCGGGGACCCAGCCGCTGAACTTCACTGAGCAGGATCAGGCGGAGCAGATCCAGCTCGTCGTCGACCTCCGCCGCGCCATGGACCTCCTCGTTGCGCGGCCGGGCGTCGACCAGAACGCGATCGGCTTTCTGGGATCGAGCTACGGCGCCTCGATCGGCGGCCTGTTCGCGGGTGTCGAACCGCGCGTCGCCGCGTCCGTCCTCGAATCCGGCGACGGCGGCCTCGTTTCGCACTTCGCGACGCTGGGCGACGCGAGCCCGCTGGCTTCGCTCACCCCAGCCGCGCGTGCCGCCTGGATCGCGGCGATGGACCCGATCGAGCCGCTCTACTTCGTCGGCAACGCCTCGCGGCCGGTGCTGTTCCAGGCGGGAACCCAGGACACGGTCACGACTCCGGCAGAGGCGGCCCGCTTTGCGGCGGCGGGCAACGCGCAGTCGAGCATCAGCTGGTACGACACCGGCCATGATCTGAGCGCCCCGGCCTGGTGCGACGCCGCGAAGTTCCTCGGCGACCATCTCGGCTTCGACGGCTCGGCCGTCACGGCCTGCGGCACGGCGCCCGCCAAGCCCGATGCGTACAGCTGGGTCGCGATCATCGGCCTGTTCGTGATCATGATCGTCGTGCGCCTCGTCGTCCGGCTGCGCCGGCGCCGTCCGCCGCCCCCGCCGGACGCGGACGAAGATCTCGGTGACGGGTCGACCCCGCCGATCATCAAGGTGGGATCGGCGCCCCGGTAACGCGCGGCGCCTACACGGACGGTCGCAGCCCCGCGAGGTCGAGGCGCGCGAGGCGCGCGGGGTCGGCGAGGATGTCGAGCTCGACGATCCGGTCGTTCGCGAACGTGAACCCGACTACGGCGAACGGTCGGTCGCCGGCGAACGCCACCACGCCGGCGGTGCCGTTGACCGTCGCGGCGCGGGCGCCGGGCGCGAGCTGGCGGAAAGCGAGCGCCTGGCGCGCGACCGCCTCGGCGCCGCGGATGATCCGGCTCGGGCCAAGGATCGGGGCGGCGGAGCCGGTCTCGCCGCGGACGATCGCGCCTGGATCCAGGACGCGGAGCAGGCCCTCGAAGTCGCCCGCGCGCGCTGCCGCGAGGAACGCGTCGACAAGCTCGCGCTGGCGCGCCGGCGAGACGTCGGACGGGACGACCGAGCCGCGGACGCGCCGCCGAGCGCGGCTGGCGAGCTGACGGGTCGCGGTGGGGGAGCGATCCACGATCCGGCCGATCTGGTCGAACGGCAGCCCGAACGTGTCGTGGAGCACGAACGCGAGCCGCTCGGCGGGCGTCAACGTGTCGAGCACGACGAGCATCGCCAGCCCGACGGAATCCGCGAGCTCCGCCTCGTGCTCGGGGTCGTCGCTGTCGGCGGTGGACACAAGGAGATCCGGCACGCGCACGTCGATCGAGTCTTCGCGCCGCGACGCCCGCGACCGGAGCGCATCCAGGCACAGGCGCGCGACGACGGTCGTCAGCCAGCCGCCCAGGTTGTCGACCGCTGTGGTGTCGCTGCGGTTCATTCGCAGCCATGCCTCCTGGACCGCGTCGTCGGCCTCCGTCATCGAGCCGAGCATCCGATAGGCGACCGCGCGCAGGCGGCCGCGATGCTCCTCGAAGCGGGTGGCGAGCCAGTCGCGGTCGGTCGATGTCACGGTGTCGTCGGCTCCGGTCACGTTCTTGGGTCAGGTTCCGTCACCCGGTTGACGAAGGCAACCATGCCAAACGTGACCGAGGAAATCGAACCATGACCAGGGGAATTGCATCGATGAACCGCGCGCCCAGGCTCATTCGCCTGTCCAACCCGCTCTCTCGCGGCCTGCTCCGGCTCGGCATGCCGATGGGGCCGAACACACTCCTCACCGTGCGCGGCCGGACGAGCGGTGAACCCCGCTCCGCGGCCGTCGCGATCATGGAGATGGACGGCAAGCGCTGGATCATCGGCGCGTACGGCGCCGTGCAGTGGGTCCAGAACCTGCGCGCGGCAGGCGAGGCGGACGTCCAGCTCAAGGGCAAGACCGTCCACGTCCGCGCAACCGAGCTCGACCGCGAGGCGGCCACGATCTTCTTCCGCGAGACGATGCCCGCGTACGTGGCGCATTTCCCGCGGATCGGCCGCGCGTTCGCGAAGATCCTGTTCGGCAGCGTCGCGCCGGAGATCCTGTCCGACCCGGAGCGCGCCGCCGAGACGCGGCCGGTGTTCGAGCTGCACGCCGCCTGACGGCGTGGGCGCGGTGCGGCGCGGCAAGGGCCGCGAACAGTTTTCGGTCCCGGGGCGGTTACACGGATATCAAGCCACCGCACCCGGGAGCACCCATGACCGCAGCCGCCCGCAGCATCCTCGTCTATTCGATCTACGTCTTTGGCTTGGGGGCCGTCCTGACCCTGGTGCCGAACATCCCGCTCCCGATCTTCGGGCTGCCGCAAGCCACCGAGGTCTGGATCCGGGTCGCGGGGATGACCGTGATCTTCCTGTCGATCTTCTACTTCGTCGCCGCCCGAAGCGACTACCGCGCGATCTTCATGGTCAGCGTGCCGATCCGGTTCGCGGTCGTGGTGTTCTTCGCCGCGTTCGCAGCGGCGGGCTTCACGTCCTGGAACATCCTGCTGTTCACGCCGTTGGACGTGCTCTTCGCGATCTGGACCTGGTTGAGCCTGCGCAAGGACGCGGCCGCCGTCGCGGCTTGAACGTGTCTCAGGCCGGCGCGTCGAACCGTGCGACGAGCCGAGGGTCCGAGAACACGCCCATTCGAATGACGCTCGGGTCGGCATCGATGTCGACGGTGAGGATCGCGAAGGGTTCGAGCGCTGCCACGCTCGGCCCGGAGCGGATCAGGTAGGCCACGGAGGCGTTCGTGCGCACCGGCTGCAGCCGGATGCGGCGGCCGCCTGCGAATACCGCGTCGGCCAGGAAGCGCACGATCGCATCTGCGCCGGCGATCGTGAGTCCCGGCGGCATCGAGACGACCGCGTCCTCGCGCAGCAGGCTAACGAGGCCCGCGATGTCGGCGGCCTCCCAGGCGCGGACGTAGCGGTCGAGCAGGCTGCGCAGGCGGCCGGGCTCGGGAGCGCGGGCGGCGCTCGGCGGCGCGTACGAGCCGGCCAACGCCAACCGGGCGCGATGCAGCGCGCTGTTCGCGGCGGGCACCGACAGCCCGAGGAGATCGGCCACCTCGTTCGCCCGCCAACCGAGCACGTCCCGCAGGAGTAGCACTCCGCGCTGTCGCGGCGAGAGCACCTGGAGCGCGGTGAGGAACGCGAGCGAGATCGATTCGCGCGCGTCGTAGCGCGCCTCGGGTCCCGTCGACGGCTCGTCGATGAGGTCCTCCGGCACCGGCTGGACCTCGATCCGCCCGGCCGACCCGATCGTCCGCTTGCGTCGCTCGATCGCGTCGAGGCACACGTTCGTCGCAATCCGATACAGCCACGCCCGGAACGACACCGCCTCGGTGAACGTCGCGCGACTGCGCCAGGCCCGGACCAGCGCCTCCTGCACCGCGTCCTCGGCGTCGTCGATCGAGCCGAGCATCCGGTAGCAGTGCGCGAGCAACGCGCCTCGAAATGGCGCGGTCAGATCGCCGAACGCCTCGCTCGAGTCGATGTCGACGGACGCAATCGCCATCGATCTACCCGAGCGCCGTGAGCAGCGCCCACGCGCTCGACATCGTTCGCGCGAGCGTCACGGTGACGACAAGGGCGAGCAGGTAGAAGCCACCGCCGATCCCGACCATGAGGCTGATCGCCGAGGCGATGTACACCATGCGGATCAGGAAGCTCAGGAGCCGCGCGCGCGTGATCGGCGCGTTCGGCACCCGATTACGCAGGTCGACGGCCAGGAAGGCCGCGTTGACCGCGAAGATCTCGACGCCCATGAGCTGCGCGGACTGGGGCACCAGCACGATCGCGGCAATGACGATCTGCGTCGTGAGCACCGTCAGCGCGATCACGGCCCGCGGTCGAAGGAGCGGGTGGTCGAGCACCTCGCGGAGGTGGATCGACAGCGCGACGAACACGAGTCCGGTCAACGCCGCGTTGGCGCCGCCCATCATCACGTAGAAGTTCTGCCAGGCCGCGGGGTCGTTCGGGTAGGGCAACACTGGCCCGAATGGTACGGGCGCCTCAGGCCCCCGGCGGCGCCCATGTCCACGGTATGGCAGTCGTCGCGAGCCGCACAATGCGCGCGATGGACGTGCCCGAGATCCGCTACGCGCGCAGCGGCGACGTCAGCATCGCGTACCAGTCGTTCGGCGACGGGCCGGTCGATCTGGTGGTCGTGCGCGGCAGCCTGTCCGAGCTGTCGTCGGTCTGGGACCAGCCGCTGTTCGTGCGCCACGTGGAGGGCCTCGCCGCGTTCAGCCGCGTGCTCATGTTCGATAAGCGCGGCATGGGCCTGTCCGATCGACTCCGGAGCGCACCCACGCTCGAGTCGCGGATGGATGACATCCGCGCGGTGATGGAGGATGCCGGGGTGGAGCGGGCCGCGATCATGGCCGCCCACGAGGGCACCCGGATCGCGATCATGTTCGCGGCGACGTACCCGGAGCGCGTGCTCGGGCTCGTGCTGCACGAGCCGTCGGTCCGTGGCCGGCGCACCCCGGACTATCCGTGGGCGCGGACGGACGACGAATGGCGCACCTGGCTCGCGGAGGTCTCGGCCGATTGGGGCTCGACGCGCCTGTTCGAGCGTGAGCTCGCCACCTACAGCCCCACCGTCGCCGACGACCCCGACTTCCTCGCCTGGTACGTGCGCCACATGCGCTCCAGCGCCAGCCCGAGCGCAGCCGCCGCCTACCAGCGCATGGTCATGGACGGCGACGTCATCGACCTGCTGCCAACGCTGCGGGTTCCGACGCTCGTCACCCATCGGCAGTCGTCGACGGGCGTCGCGGATTACGTGACCCACCACATCCCCGGCGCGACCCGCCGCGAAATCCCGGGGCTCGTCGACGGCTACTCGTGGGCGGATCCCGCCGCGAACCAGGTCCTGCTCGACGAGACCGAGCAGTTCATCCGTGGCCTCGCCGACCCGACCGAACACGAGATGTTCCTCGGCACCTTCCTGTTCACGGACATCGCGGGCTCGACGGAGAAAGCGGCCGATCTCGGCGACGTCGCCTGGCGCCGGCTCCTCGACCAGCACCATGCGGTCGTCCGGCACCAGCTGGCGCGCCATGGCGGCGTCGAGGCGGGCACGTCCGGCGACGGCTTCTTTGCCACCTTCGACGGCCCTGGCCGCGCGATCCGGTGCGCCTGCGCCATCCGCGACGACGTGCGCAAGCTCGGCCTCGAGGTCCGCGCCGGCCTCCACACCGGCGAGGGCGAGCGCCTCCGCGGCGAGATCAGCGGCATCGCCGTCCACATCGCCGCGCGGGTCGCCGCCGAGGCGAAACCTGGCGAGGTGCTTGTCTCGGGGACGGTGCGCGACCTCGTCACCGGCTCGCAGCTCACGTTCGAGGATCGCGGTGCCCACGTCCTCAAGGGCGTTCCCGGGGAGTGGCGCCTCTTCGCGACGTGCGCCCCGTGACCGGTTCGGGCAAGAGCGAGTTCAAGCGATGGCTCACGGCGCCGCCGCGGCCGCATGGTGCCGTGATCAAGGACCGGACGGTCAGCAATCTCGAGCTGTTCTACGACCTCGTCTACGTGGCCGTCATCACCGGCGCCTCGAACCGCCTGACCTCCGATATCTCGATCCGCGGCTTCGCCGAGTTCGCGGTCGTCTTCGCGATGATCTGGATCGCGTGGATCAACGGCTCGCTGTACGTGGAGCTGCACGGTCGCGAGGACGGCCGGACCCGCCTGCTCGTGTTCACGCAGATGGGCTTCCTCGCATTGCTGGCCGTGTTCACCCAGGAGGCTGCCGGCACGGAAGGGGCGGCCTTCGCGCTCGTCTACGCGGCGTTCCTTGCGCTCATGACATGGCAATGGAACATCGTCCGAAACCAGGATCGGGTCGATAACCCCGACTTCCTCCCGGTCACCAAGTTCTACGTCGGCGGCCTGGTGGTCTCGACCGCGCTGATTGCCGCGAGCGCGTTCCTGCCGCTCGAGCCGCGGCTCGTGCTCTGGGCCGTCTTCGCGGCGTCGTGGTTCATCGGGATCCAGCTGGCGGCATCTCGGCCGCGGGTCGGGATGAGCGAGGGCGTCGTCGCGACCCAGTCGCTCGTCGAGCGGTTCGGGGCGTTCACGATCATCGTCCTCGGCGAGGTGATCCTCGGTGTCGTCGAGGGGCTGTCCGCGGGTCAACGCGACCTGATCACGATCGGTACCGGGTCGCTCGCGCTCATCGTGGGCTTCGGCTACTGGTGGATCTACTTCGACCTGATCGGCCGACGGATGCCGCGCGACGATCGCGGCGTGCTGTCGATCTGGATGCTCAGCCACGTCCCGATCACCCTGTCGATCACGGCCACGGGTGCCGCGATCGTCACCCTCGTCGAGCATGCCCACGATCCAACGACGCCTGCCGCGACGGCGTGGCTGCTCGCGGGCGCGGTGGCGATCGGCCTGCTCGCGATGATCCTCACCGCCCGCGCCCTCACGGATGCCATCCGCCTCGAGATGGTCTACCGGCCGCTCACCTGGCTGCTCGCGGTCGGTGCCGTTGCCGCGCTCGTGCTTGGCTGGCTCGACCCGGCCCCGTGGCTCCTCGCGCTCGGGCTCGTGGCGATCCTCTCAGCCGTCTGGTTCTTCGCCGTTGCCTGGCTCATCCGCGCCGGCGAGTGGGGGAGATCCCCCGCGTAGACCTGGCTCGCCGCACTACGTTCCGGTCACGAGCGCGTCGAGGTCGACGCGGGAGTGCCCGGAGGTCCCGACGACGATGATCTTGACCGTGCGACTCGTCGCGGTCGACCACGAGAGCGCAACCAGGACCCGCTGATACCCGGTCGAGGATGCGTACAGGCTCACGGTCGTTACCAGCACGCCGTTGACGTAGACCCTCGCCGAACCGCGTGTCGGACCGACGGCGCCGATCCAGGCGAACGATCGACCGGTGAACGTGAGCCTCGCGGAGGCACCGGCGGACGTTGCGTATCGCTCGGCTCCACCCCAATACGAGGAACTGGACGACAACGACCAGGTCCCGCTCCGAACGATCGACCCGGAGCCCTCCTGGTACGCGGAGACCTTGAACGACGTGCCACCAACCCATGGCCCGGTGTTGCCGGCCCTGTCGACCGCTCGCACCTCGAGTCGGTAGGTATGCCCGGTCGTCAGGTTTCGCGTCAGGGATGCGGTAGCGAGGGACGTGGACAGCGTGGCCCAGGCGCCGCCATCGGTGCTCAGGGCGGCCTCGTATCGCGCGACACCACTCGTGGCATCCGAGCCGGTCCACGTGAATTTGACTGGGACGGCGCCGCCATTCACGGTCGAGCTGCTGACAAACGTCTGCTTGGGAGCGCTCGCGACCGGCGAAACCGTGTCTAAGACGATCGTGTCGCTGGCCACGGCGGACCAGTTGAGCGCCCAGTCGCGCCATTTGACCCGGACGGTCTTCGTGCCGTTGGACGGCGACAACGTGACCTGCTGGAGATCCCAGTACGGCCGCTCGTCCCAGGTGACGCCGTCAGTGGAGATCGCGACGAGCGTCACACCGCCGGGATCCGATGCCGGTACGTTGATGACCGGATCGAGCGATCGGGTGAATGCCGCGCCACCAGCGATCGTGACCGACCCGATCGGTGGTGTCTCATCGACCGGCGGCTCCATGCCGTACCAGATCGAGGCCGCAACGGGTGTCGACCAGTTCCCGGAGTCGTCCTCGTAGCGGGCGTACACCGTCCGCTGGCCGGGGCTGCTGCCGCCGTGCGCTGGCGACGTGAGCGACCACTGGATCGCGCCTGGGTCGTAGTTGTGCGTCTCCCAGGTAACGCCGTCGACGGAGAGCCCCACCTGATCGACCGTGCCGATGTCATCGACCGCATCAACCCCCACCGAAGCGGTGGATTGGAGCGTGTATGCGCCGGCGCCGATCGTGAAACCACCTGCGGGCGGGAGCGTGTCGACGATGTCGATCGCCCGCGGAGCCGAGACCCCGAGGATCCCGCCGTTCCCGGCGACGACCCGCCAGTACCAGCGCCCTAGCCCAAGCGCGCTTCTTGGGCTCGCGTAGGGCACGCCCACGGTGACCTCGGAAGGGCCCGAGAAGTCCGTCGTCCGACTCACCTGGAACTGGTAGTACGAGGAGTCGAGGAACGGCGCCCACTCGAACCGCGGCGAGTCCGCCGAGATGATCGCGCCGTCAGCCGGGGAGAGGAGCGTGATGGTCGCCACCGGCCCGATCGTCACCTGGCGATACGCCGACCAGGCGCCCACCTCGCCGTTGTCGCCGAGTGCCCGGGCGCGGAAGCGAACCGTCGATCCGCGATCCGGCCGCCACAGGAGCGGCGACGTCGCGACGATCCGCGACCCGGTTCCACCGAGCGTGAGGTCGTCGATCTCGACCTCGTAGCGGGTCGCCCCAGCGACCATGGTCCATTGGATGGGGTGATCCCAGGTATCCGGGAGCGTGGCGCCGTCTGCCGGGCTGGTGACCTGGACCGTCGGCAAGGAAAGGGGTGGCGGGGGGTCGGTGATCGGGGCGCCGTTGTCACGGACGAGCGTTCGCGCGGCGGACCACGCCGTCGTGCCGCCGTACTCGTTTCGCGCACGGACCCGCCAGCGAAGGTCACCCGCGGGCGTGGAACCCCACGTCAGCCATGTCTTGATCGGCCATGGCGACGCCATCTCAGCGTCCGCGAACGCGACGTCGCCGATCGCTGCGACCTGGACGTCGTAGTTCGTGGCGCCCTTCACCGGCGACCAGCTGAGGATGATGTTCGAGACACTCGCGCCGTTCGCCGGCGAGAGCGGGGTCGGGACATCGGTCCAGGTGACCGTGAACGACCGCGTCAGGGACCACGGCCCGGCCCACAGCCGATCCGAGCTGACGCCGCGAACGCGCCAGTACTCCGCCACGCCGATGTGGTCTCGCGGAACCTCCGCGCTGAGATCGCCCGTGCCCCCGATGTCGGTGGGGTGAATGTCGGCGAAGGTCGGCGAGGTCGAGACCTCGAGCTCGTACAGGGCGGCACCGAGCACCGGCTGCCAGCGAAGCATCCCGAGGGCGTCGGGATAGTCGATCGATGCCGCGTTCGCGGGCGCCGTCAGCACCGGCGCGGACAGCGGCGGCGTGGTCCTCGTGAACGTTCGCGTGACGCTCGTGCCCCCGGGCGAGCCCTCGATCGAGTGGGAGGTGACCTTCCAGACGTAGGTGCCGGGCGCGAGATCCTCGCATTGGAAGCTCAGGTGACCGCGGACCTCGCCGCCGCAGCCGCCGACCGTCTGCCCTGGCGTGCGGACCGTGACGTCGTAGTACAGGGCATCGCGAGCCGGCAACCAGGTGAGTGTCGGGATCTCGGAGGAGGACGCCCCGTTCGCGGGCGACACGAGGATGGGACCCCCGGGAGGCGGCGGGCCATAGTTGGAGAACGCCTGGACCGTGCCCGTCAGCAGGAGCGCGGCCAGCAGCGCGCCGCTCGCCAGCACGATGATCGCTCGCCGCGGAGCCTGACTCACGAGTTTCGCGTCCCTCCCGAGATCCCGCCTCCGGCGGGGAGTGTATGGCCGGGATGTCGGCCGGTCTACGAAAACGTCGGCGGTTGCTCCGGGCCCGGTGCCTCGGTGCACCCAGTACGACCTCGCAATCGTTGATCGCGCCTTCGAGTGCGACCATCCGGCAAGACCCTTGATTCGCCTTGGCTCGGCAACGGGCTACCGTGGAACGCGACATGACCGTGCACGTGACGCCTTCCGGGACCCGAGGGAGCCTCCGATGCGCATGCCGGTGCCGCTCAAGGCCTTCCTGTCCCGGATGTTCACCTCGATGATCCCGATCCCGAACGGTTGACAACGCGGAACATCGCGATATATCGTGATGCCGCGCGACATAGCGCACAACCAAAGCTTGGAACCACGAAAGGATCCAGACACAGCACATGTTCGACAACGAAACCCGCCGCGCCTTCGCGCGGCACCGCCACGGCGATATGCGTGGCGAGATGGGCCGGCAGCTCCGTGAAGAGCTCCGACGGAACCTCCGCCACGGGGGCGGCCGCCCAGCCTTCTCCTTCCGCGAGACCTTTGGCCACGGCGGCCCCGGCGGCCCGATCCGCCGCGGCGAGATCCGGCCACTGATCCTCGCGGCGCTGCTCAAGAAGCCGATGCACGGCTACGAGGTGATCCAGGAGCTCGAGGCGCAGAGCGGCGGCCGCTGGCGCCCCAGCGCCGGCTCCGTCTACCCGACACTCCAGCAGCTCGCCGACGAGGGCCTCGTCACGAGCGAGGAGGTCGACGGCCGGCGGACCTACACGCTGACCGAGGAAGGTCGCAAGGCGGCCGCCGAGACCGGCACCCGGTCGCCGTGGGCCGACGACAAGGCAGCGGACGACGATCGCCAGCCGGATGTTCGGCAGCTCGCGATGCAGCTCGCCGCGGCCGTCATCCAGGTCCACAAGATGGGCTCGCCGAGGGCGCGCGGCGAGGCGACGAAGATCCTCACCGACGCTCGGAAGCAGATGTACCGGCTCCTCTCCGAGGACGAGGACGCTGCGACTGACGAGTCCGAGGCGAACCCGACCTGACCCTCCGCAGCGCAGATCCAGGGCCGCTTTCCCTATCCTTGGCGCATGGACAAGGGAGCGGCGACGGATCTGAAGAGCATCGCAACGGCTGCCCTTGACGTCGGTGACGTGGAATCGGCGGCGATCTTCACGCGGCGGGAGGGTTCCACCCCATTGGCGCTCGCGGCGGCCGCTGGCATCGAGGGGCCGCCGCTTGTCGGGCTCGTCGCCGCGGTCGAGAACCCGCTGCACCCCATTACGCGCGCGGCCGACGACGCCGGCCCGACCTTCGACGTGCAGCCGATGAACCCCGGCGGCCCGGCGCTCCGCAGCCACCTGCCGCTGGGCGGCCTCGGGGTCCTGGCCGTTGCGCACGATGCGAGCCTCGCCGCCGACGATCGCGCCGCCCTCGAGCAGCTCGCAGCGACCGCCACGGAGCTGCTCCGGGCCTGAGCGCCGGCTCCACCCAGCTCGCGACTATCCTCGCCGGGTGATCTCGCCCCGCACCTGGTTCGACGCGGCCATCATGCGACTGGCGAGGGTTGGCGCGGCTCCCGGCGACGACGAGGAGGCGCGGCTCCGGAAGGGGCTGCTCGTCCTCCTCTCCGTCGGGGTCTGGCCGATCTCGTTCATCTGGGCGACGCTGTTCCTGGCGCTCGGCAGCTGGACCGGCCTGCTCGCGGCCGTCTACCTCGCCATCTCCGTTGCGTCGATCGTCCTGTTCGCGCGCACCGGGAACGCGAGCGTCCTCCTGCGGATCCAGCTCCTCGACATCGTGATCGCGCCGACCATCTCGATGGCCCCGCTCGGTGGGTTCCTGGGATCGGGCGCGGTAGGGCTGTGGGGGCTGCTCGCGCCGCTCGGGGCGCTCGTATTCAACGGCGTTCGATCGGGCGCTCGCTGGTACGTGGCGTTCGTCGTCCTCTTCCTCGCGTCCGGCATCGTCGGGAGCGTCATCGGGCCCGTGGCGCCGGTCCCGGCGTGGTTCGCGAACGTGATCCTGGCGCTCAACGTCGTGGTCGGTGGCACCGTGTTCTTCACCCTGCTCGCGATCTTCTACAACCAGCGCCAGGATGCCCTGGTCGCCCTGCGCGGCGAGCACGAGCGGGCCGAGACCCTGCTGCTGAACATCCTGCCCGGCTCGATCGCCGAGCGGCTCAAGGCGCGACCGGAGACGATCGCCGACGGGTTCCGCGAGGTGTCGGTCCTGTTCGCGGATGTCGTCGAGTTCACGCCGCGAGCGCACAAGCTCGCCGCCGCGGAGGTCGTCGGCCTGCTCGATCGACTGTTCAGCCACTTCGACGAGCTCGCCGAGCGCTACGACCTCGAGAAGATCAAGACCATCGGCGACGCCTACATGGTCGCCGCCGGCGTTCCCGACCCGCGCCCCGATCACGCCCGCGCGCTCGCGCTCCTGGCGCTCGACATGGTCGAGAGCGTCGCACCCGGCGGCGCCGTCGGCGACCTCGGGCTCGAGCTCCGGATCGGGCTGAACTCCGGGCCCGTCGTGGCCGGCGTCATCGGCCGCAAGCGCTTCCTGTACGACCTATGGGGGGACGCGGTGAACACGGCGAGCCGGATGGAATCGCAGGGCACGCCTGGCCGCATCCAGATCACCAGCGCGACCCACGAGCTCCTCCGCGACGAGTTCGTGTGCGAGCCGCGCGGTACCGTTCCCGTCAAGGGCAAGGGCGACATGGAGACCTGGTACCTGGTCGGGCGGCGCTAGGTCCCAACGAGCGTTTACGGGGTCGCGAACGCCTCGCGGAGCTTCGCCTGGAAGGCGTCTGGCTCGCCCATCGAGCCCATTTCGCCCCCCATGAACCCGTCGTGGCCGCCGGGGAACGCGACCGGCGTCAGTCCGAGTCGTTCCGCGATGGCGATTCCACCGCGATGCGCGAACTGGCCCTCGGACTTGGCGCCGACGGCGATCACGATCCGGGTCGATGCACGGCGCAGCGCGGGCAGATCCGGCTCGTAATGGGTCGACGAGACCATGTTCTGGCCGAGGAGCGGGTCGTTCCGCGAGCCATCGTCCTCGGTCGGCAGGCCGAACATCGCTGGGTCCGGATCAGGTTCGCGGTGGTACTCCGGCGTGATCGGACCGACGAAGCTGACGATCTTGATGAACTTCGCCATCGCCGGACCAAAGCCACGACGCATGTACGTGTCGTGGATGTCCCTCGAGGCGGCGAGGGCCGAGGCGCAGTCGGGGAGGAGCCCGGCAAGCGGCGGCTCGTGCGCGACCAGGACCCGGACGTCCTCGGGATGCGCAGCCACGAGTGCGAGCGCGTTCACGGCACCGCCGCTGGTCGCGAAGAGATCGACCGGGCCGCCGCCGACCGCCTCGATCACGCGGTGGATGTCGTCGGCATGCTGCTGCGGCGTCGACTCGCTCAGGTCGTCGGCCTTCTTGCTTCGATCGACCCCGCGCGGGTCGTACGTGATCACCGTTCGATCGATGAAATGCCCAGCCAGGGTCGGGAACCCGCTGGCGCCCATCGGTGAGCCGATCAGCATGAGGAAGGGCCGAGCACCCCGTTCATTGGGGCGGATGTCGTACGTGATGGTTGCGCCAAGCGTGTCGAGCGTTCGCGTGATCGGCTCGGTGGTCGTCGGCTCGATCGTCGTCGGTTCGGTCGTGGGCTCGGTCATCGTGGCGTCGGTCATCGGGTCCTCCTGTCGGCCGGGTGATTGTCGCAGCGCGCCCGAGCCCGCGCGATTGCGATCCCGGGTGGCCGGGTTGCAATTCGTCTGCAACGCTCTGGATGTCGAAACGCGCCGCGGCGATCAACTTCCTGGACGCCGATCGCTGACACCTTCGCTTGACAGTAGTGTGTGACGCACAGTAATGTGCGCCACATGCCTGATGACGAGCTACTGGGAAACCATCGGCAGGAGCTGCGGCGGGGAACCGTCGTGCTCGCATGCCTGCTCGCGCTCCGGGAGCCCGGCTATGGCTATGGGCTGCTGAAGACCCTCGAAGCCGCGGGCATCTCGAGCGACGGCAACACGGTCTACCCGCTGCTTCGACGACTCGAGGAGCGCGGCCTTCTCCAGAGCGAGTGGAACACGGACGAATCGCGGCCCCGCAAGTTCTATACGACGACCGAGGCCGGCGACGAGCTCGCCACACAGTTGCTGACCGATGTCTCCGACCTCACCGCGTCCCTGCATTCCCTCAACGGAAGGAGCTGAAATGGCCTGGACCGAGCAGTACCTCGCCGCGGTGCTGCGGAGCATCCCCGAGCCGAAGCGAACCGACGTCGAGCGCGAGCTCCGATCGTCGATCGAGGACGCCATCGAGGAGCGCCTCGCAACCGGAATGGACGCGCCCACTGCCGAGCGCGCCGTTCTCGAGGCCCTCGGCGATCCCACCGCGCTGGCCGCGGCGTACACCGGTCAGCCGAGCTACCTGATCGGGCCCGAGCTGTTCCCGCTCTACCGGCGGCTCCTGCCGCGCCTGTTGGCCATCGCGGTTCCGATAGCTGCCCTCGTGATGGGGGCAATCAAGATTGTCGGCGGCGGCGATCTCCAGGCGGCGATCGCGAGCGGCATTGCCACTGCGATCAACGTCGGCATCGGAATCGCGTTCTGGGTGACCGTGACGTTCGTCTTCCTCGAGCGCGCCGGTCCTGCCAGGCAAGCCAGGAGTGAGCTCGTTGCGGCTACCGGCCGCTGGACCCTCGAGCGGCTCCCAAAGGTCTCGGACGGTCGAATCGCGGTCCGCGAGGCCGCGGGCGAGATCGCCACGTCACTCATCACCATTGGGATTCTCGTGTTCGTCGGCGGCCTGTCGACCACCACGGCATCCAACGTCGAGGTTCCGCTCCTCGATCACGACTTCAGGACCGTGTGGCTTCCGATCCTCATCGCGCTGGTCGCCTTGCGCGGGTTCGGCCACGTGTTGGCCTACAACGCCGGCCGTTGGACGGCCTTCCTGGCGTTCAGCATGGTGCTGCTCCACGTCCTGTTCGCCGTGCCGCTCGTCGTGGGTGCGCTTGCTGGCTGGATCGTGAACCCCGACTTTGCCCAGGTCATCCACTGGCCCGACCTCGGGAGCGGCGCCGGGGCCCCCATGCTCGCGATCGCGGTGGGCACGACGCTCGCAACGGCGTGGGAGATCGTCCGGATCGTCCTGCGAGCCCGTCGAGCGCAGGGGCTCGGTCCGCTGGTTGGCGCGTCGTCCCAGTCCGCCTGATCGTGGCGGCCTCCGTCGCAACCGCCACCAGCCCGCCCGTGTTGTAGGGATCATGGACAACGTGAGGCCGTCGACCGTGACCTTCGACACCGAGCTCGGCCGCTGCGCCGTTCGGTGGACCGACGCGGGCATCAGCGGCGTGCTGCTCCCGACCGTTGGCGGTAGATCCGGGCCGCGGCTGGAGGATGGTGCGCAAGTCCCACGGTTCGTCCGCGAGGCGATCGATGGGATGGTCGCCGTCATGGCAGGCGTCGCGCGCGACCTGCGCGACGTTCCGATCGACGATCGTGGCGTCGACCAGTTCCGGCGAGCCGTCTACGCCGCGACCCGCGAGATCCGGCCTGGCACGACGCAAAGCTACGGCGAGGTCGCGCGATCGATCGGGTACCCGGACGGCGCCCGCGACGTCGGCGCCGCCCTCGCGCGCAACCCGTTCCCGATCATCGTGCCGTGCCATCGCGTCGTCGCGGCCAATGGCGCGCTCACCGGCTTCTCGGCCCCGGGCGGGCTCGCGACCAAGCGCCGCATGCTCCAGCTCGAAGGCGCGCCCGGCTACGGCCAGCAGGCGCTCTTCGGCGAGGAGCACGTGGCGTTGTAGGCAGCGCCGAACGAGGAACCCCCGCCGCGCCATCGAGCGCGCCGCGTCCGCAGCCGCCGGCGCGGGATTCATGGAACCGTTTCGCCCTCCCTGGAACCGTACCGTTATGAGCGCAGCCATCCAGGCCGCGCGGTACAGGTGGCGGAATGCAGCGACAGCTCGTCGAACGAGCACAAGCGGGCGATCACGAAGCCTTCTCCGTCCTGGTGAGAGGCTCGTATCCCCGGCTGTACGCCGTCGCCCGACTCATCCTTCGTGACCTGGATCGCGCTCAGGACGCGGTCCAGGAGGCACTCGTGCTCGCCTGGCGAGATATTCGAGCGCTTCGGGACGCCGACGCGTGGGATGCCTGGCTGAACCGGCTGACCGTCCGGGCCTGCTATCGGTGGGTTCGGAAGGTTCGGCGCCGCGATCTCGTCGAGCTCCACGTGGCGCCCGATGAAGACGCAGACACCTCGACCGACTTTTCCAACGCGGTCGTTGACCGCGACCAGATGGGCCGCGCGCTGGCCCGCCTCCCGGTGGACCAGCGCGCCGTCCTCGTCCTGCACTTCTACCTCGGCCTGCCCCTCACCGAGCTCGCCGAGATCCTCGACATCCCGGTCGGGACTGCGAAGTCCCGGCTCAACCGCGGTCTGGCCGCGATGCGCTCAGCGATGGGCGCAGACCGACCGACCGCCCTCCAGGAGCGATCGGCATGAGCACGACGCAGTCGTTCGAACGCCAGCTCGCTTCCTGGATGGCCGACGAGGCCGCCACTGGCGTGCCCGCCGGCGCCATCGATGAAGCACTTTCCGTGACGGGCCGCCTGCGGCCTCGGCCGCGATGGCTGGCTCTCCTGAGGGAGACCCCGATGCAAACCAAGTCTCACGTTCTTGTCGGCTCGCCGACGCGACGTATCGCGATTGCGCTCATCGCCCTCCTGGCCGCGCTCGCTGCGGTCGCCGTGGGCGCGTATCTCCTGAACCAGATCGCTGCAGCGGACGATTGGACCGCGTTCCGCGGTGGCCCCGCGCGCAACGGCGTTGCCCGGACCGGGCCGGTCGGCCAGGGCGTGATCCATGCAACGTTCAAGGCCGGCGCCAACTTCTCCAACGGCATCGCGATCGTCGGCTCGACGGCCTACGCCTCGAGCGCGGACGGGGTGCTCCATGCCGTCGATACCGGCACCGGCAACGAGCTGTGGTCCTTCCGGCCGCCGACCTCCGCCATCGGGTCGGACGTCTCGGTCGCCAACGGGCTCGCCTACGTCTCCGATGGCGGGGCGATCGTCTATGCGGTCGATGCCACGACCGGACGGGAGCGCTGGCGATCCCAGCCATCGCGGCCCGCGTCGAGCATCGCCGTGGGATCCGGGATGGTGTATTTCGGGACCAGCGACAGCGCCATCGTGGCGCTCGATGCCACGACCGGGGCGCAGCGTTGGCGAACCGCGATCGCCACCGCCACGAGCCCGATCCACAACGTCGCGTTCGCCGACGGCCGGGTCTACGGCGCATTCGACAATGGCCAGCTCGTCGCGCTCGACGCGACGTCCGGCGCAAGCGACTGGCGAGCCGATCTCGGCACCGGCGTTTTCGGCACGGCCGTCGTCGCCGACGGCATCGTGTACATCGGCGCGGGTAGCGAAGAGTCGACCGGTCATCTCCGCGCGTTCGACGCCGCCACGGGCAGCCTGCTGTGGGACGTTCCGGAAGGCTACGGCGCCCCGGCCGTCGTGGGCGGGGTCGCATACGCGACGATCCAGCCGCTTGGTGACGTCGCGGCGTTCGAAGCCCGAACGGGTCGCCAGTTGTGGCACGTCAAGCTGGCGACGAGCACCCGCGCTCCAGCGGTCGCGGGTGGTGTCGTGTACATCCCGGCCGACAGCGCTCAGGGTGTCTACGCCCTCCGGGCAACCGACGGCTGGCAGCTCTGGCAGGTCCCGGTGGACGGCCACGACTCCTGCTGCATCGCGGTTGCACACGGGTTCGTCTTCGTCGCAACAGACCTGGGCAACCTGTACGTGATTGGTGGCGATGGGAAGGCCGTGTCGCCGGCGCCGGTCGCCGACGTCACAGCCGCCCCGACCCTCGAGGCGTCACCAGCTGCGATTGCATCCGCCGGCCCGCCACTGGTTGCCATCCGCTGGACGGCAAAGGCGACTGTCGACGGTTGGACCCCGAACACGATCGCGCTCGCGCCCGATGGCCGCCTCTGGGTCGCCGATCCGTACAACCACGAGTTCACGATCTTCGATGCCGACGGGAAGTACCTCGAGGCTTGGGGCACGTTCGGGACCGGTGACGGCCAGTTCAACCTGCGGCGGGCAAACGGGGACGGCTACGGAACCGTCGCGTTCGCGCAGGATGGGTCGTTCTATGTGCTGGACGTCGGCAACGAGCGCGTGCAGGCCTTCGACAAGAACCGGAAGTTCGTGCGCACGTGGGGCACCTTCGGGCCTGACGCCGGCCAGTTCGTCGATCCCGTCGGGATCGTCGTCGCGCCGGACGGCTCGATCTGCGTCCTCGACGACGGGCGCGGCGTGATCGAACGGTTCGACAAGACCGGCACGGTCCTGGCGACCTTCGATGCGTTCCCGAACGCGAGCAAGGGCGTCAACACCGCGAACGCTCTGGCCATCGACAGCAAGGGCAACTTCTACGTCAGCGACATCGACCCGGAGCAGGTCGATCGGTTCGATCCGACCGGAAAGCTCACGATGACGTTCGGTGCCGGCAAGTTCAACGAGCAGCCGGGCGCGATGGCGATCACGCCAGACGGCCGGATGTTCGTCGACCAGGGCTCCAACCGAGGTGCCTCCCCGGGCGTCCTGGTGTTCGATGCCGACGGCACCTACGTCACCGGATTCGGCGGGAACGGTCAGGGCGAGCTCGATCTGCCATGGCCAACCGGGCTCCTCATGCTCGACGGCGACCTGATCGTCGCGGACGTGACAAACCCCGGCGGACCCGGCGACGCCAAGCTCGTCCGCTTCCAGCTGCTGCCACCGCTCGCGCCCTGACACAGGGCACCAGCAGATCGTCGAGGGGCCCGGCCACGCCGGGCCCTCTCGATTCTCAGGCTGGGACTACGCTCCCTACGTGGACGATCGGTCCGGCTTCGAGGCGCGCGCCGTCATCGTGCCGAGACGGCGTCGACTCGCCCGCGCCACCCTCCTGGTGCCGGTCGTCGTGCTCGTCGCGATCGCCTTGCTGGGCATCAGTGGCGCTCGCCCGGACCACCTAACCGCCGTCGTCCCGCCTCCGACCATTGCCCCATCGCCGGCACGCCCGTCCGAGGCGCCCTTCCCGGGGGAGGTGCTCGGCTTCGAGGTTCAGCGCCTCGATACCGTCCAGATCCAGAACCTGGGGCTCGACGACGTCGTGGCGGTCTCCGGTTGGTACACCCCGATGGTGATCGCCGACTGTCCGCCGCAGGCGGCGCTCTACATGCCGGACGCACGACCGAACGTTCGTGGTTTCGTCGATCCCTACGCGTTCTGCGCCAGGTCCGGCGTCTTCTACTCGCCGCGCCCGGATCCCAATGCACCCGTCGTGATCGACAGCATCGAGGGCGTCGGCTCCCGCAGCGCCGGGCTCGAATCGGTCACCGCCTCGATGGTGGACGGGGTCGTCGCCCCGGGCGGGATGGAGTGGGTCGGCGGCGCGGCGCAGGTCGTCGTGCTTGGGCGCTTCGTCTATTCCGAAAACGCGTGCGGTACCGCGGCCGCGTGCCGCGCGATGCTCATCGATTACGTGGCCTGGACGCCCGGTACCTGACGCACGCGACCTCCCACATCTCCCTTAGCTCAGCCGAGGCGCGCTTGCCGCGTCACGCGTGGCGGCGGTAGGCAGCGCGAACGCCCTGGCCGGTCAGTGACGTTAAGTCATCGCGTGCGTCGTCGGGCGTGGCGGTTTGGCGCCGATCCTGTTGGGCGAGCCACGCTGGCGGAGATGATCTTGTCGTCGAGCTTGCGCAATGCCGCTGTCGTAAACCGTTTGACGGTGTCCATGTCCGACACGATCCTCTGGAGACTGTCGGCCAGCCGCTCGCAAGCAAGGTTGACGGATTGCTGGACGTTCTTTGCTCGGAGTCCCAGCGCGGCGTCGCGCATACCGACGGTGCTCGGCCGAGCGCCGTCGACCGCATCCGACATGCCCGCAAACGTCGGCCGAAGAGTGGAGGCTCCTTCCGCATCGACGTAGTCCAAGCGATTAAGGTAGTTCGTAGTCATCGCCTCGATGTCGACGCGGAAAAGGGACTGGATGGCCTCCAACTTGGCTGCATGGCCATCGACGCGGTTGCCTACCTCGCGCAACTCGCTTTGTTTGGTTGCCGCGGACGCGTTTGCTAGCGCTGGGATGCGCGGTGCTGACCTGCCAAACGTGTCGCCGATTCGCTCGATCTCAGCTCCCATCTCGCCTAATCGCTTAGTCATCCGCTTCATGGCGCGTTCGGCCTCGGCCTCGAAGTCCAAGAATCCTAGGCTCGATGGATCCACCGGCACCGGCGGGCGCCGCCTCCGAGAGATCGTTATCGACAGCGGACTTCGATCTCCAAGCGTGCTCCTCAGGTGCGACGCTCGCGATCGGATCGGCTGCCAAGTAATGAAGGCAATCAATGCCCAAATCGCAGCGACGGCCCACAGGCCGGCAGCTACGAGGGGTTGCTGGATACCGCTGATTTGCAGGCCGGCGCCGAACAGAAACGAAATGACGGGTATGGCGAAGCGTCGAACTGCAGACATCAACCCTATCTGGCGCCGCGTGACCTGACGCCGCGTGACCGAACGAGACCATGGGCTGCCACGAAGCTCAGCCGATCCCCGAGGCTCGTACACGTGAAGGGAGAAGCCCCCGTGGAGGAACGGGGGCTTCTCGTCTCGGTGTATGCCGCCTGGGTTGGGGTTTGCCGCGTCATCCCCGCGATGATCTCGCCTCCTGCGTCGATGGCGTAATCCGGCAAAACCCCTGGTTGCTCAGCTGCACCCGGAGGTCGAGCCGCAGTTGAGGCACTTGTAGCAAGAGCCGTTGCGAACCATGATCGAGCCGCAATCCATGCACGACGGAGCGTCCGCCTGGGTGGCGAAGGCGACCTTCGTGCCGCCCAGGTTGAGCGTGATCCCGCCGCCATTCGTGGCCTTTGGCGCGTTGCCATTGGTGTGGCCGTTGGCATGTCCGTTCGAGTGGCCATTCGCATGCCCGTTCGACGCCCCGACCGTGGCCAGGTAGCCGAGCTCGACGCGCTCCGCCTTCGGCGCCTGGTCGACGCCGACCGCGGTCGCCTTCGCCGGCGGGTCGATCGGCTCGGCCTTGGCCGAGATCGACGGCGCCGGTGCGGCGAACGAGATCGAGCCCGAGGGCGCCGAGCCGTACGGCGCGTCGGACGTCGCACTTCGATCGATGAGGCCGAGGCTCGCCTTGTCGTCCTCGGTCAGGAACCGCGAGCCGAGCCAGCGGAAGATGTAGTCGACGATGCTCTTGGCGATCGGGATCTCCGAGTTGCCGGTGAAGCCGCTGGGCTCGAACCGGACGTGGGCGAACTTGTTGACCAGGTCGCGGAGCGGCACGCCGTACTGGAGCGCCACCGAGACCGTGGTCGCGAAGGTGTCCATCAGGCCAGAGACGGTGCTGCCTTCCTTGGCCATCTTCAGGAAGATCTCGCCGGGCTGGCCGTCCGGGTACAGCCCGACGGTGATGTAGCCCTCGTGGCCGGCGATGTCGAACTTGTGGGTGACCGCGGTTCGCTCGGCCGGGAGCCGGCGGCGATGCGGCTTGCCCGCCTCGACCTGCGACTCCGCGAGCTCCTTCTGGAGCGAGACGATGAGCGCTTGCTGTTCCGCGGAACCCTCGTCCTTCTTCTTGCCGGTGCTGAGCGGCTGGCTGCGCTTGCTGCCGTCGCGGTAGATCGCGATCGCCTTCAGGCCGAGCTTCCAGCCCTCGAGGTAGACCGACTCGATCTCCTCGGCCGTCGCCGCCTCCGGCATGTTCACGGTCTTGCTGATCGCGCCGGAGATGAACGGCTGGACCGCCGACATCATCCGGACGTGGCCCATGTAGTGGATCGAGCGCTCGCCGTTGACCGGCTTGAACGCGCAGTCGAACACCGACAGGTGCTCCGGCTTGAGGCCCGGGGCGCCTTCGATCGTCTCCTGCTCGTTCACGTAGGCAAGAATCGCCTCGACCTCGTCCGGGCCGTAGCCGAGCTTGCGAAGCGCCTGCGGCACGGTCTGGTTGACGATCTTGAGGAAGCCCTCGCCGACGAGCTTCTTGTACTTGATGAGCGCGATGTCCGGCTCGATGCCGGTCGTATCACAATCCATCATGAATGCGATCGTCCCGGTGGGGGCGAGCACGGTCACCTGGGCGTTGCGGTAGCCGTACTCGGTGCCGAGCTCCAGGGCCTCGTCGAACACCTTCCGGGCCGCCGCGAGGACGTCCTGGGGCACCGCCGACTCATCCAGCTGGTAGGCGGCGTCGCGATGCTTGCCGATGACCCGCAGGAACGGCTCGCGGTTGACGTCGTACTCGAGGAACGGGCCGCCGTGGTCGCGCGCGATCACGCTCGACTGCCGGTACGCCTCGCCGTGCATGATCGCGGTGAGGGCCGCCGCGAAGGCGCGCCCGTCCTGCGAGTCGTACGCGAGGCCGCGTGACATGAGCAGGGCGCCGAGGTTCGCGTAGCCCAGCCCGAGCGGCCGGAACTTGTGGCTGTTCTCCTCGATCCGCGGCGTCGGGTACGACGCGTTGTCGACGAGGATCTCCTGGGCGGTGAGGGTGACGCGCGCTGCGTAGCGGTAGTCCTCGACCTGGAACTCGCCGTCCTTGTCGACGAACTTCATGAGGTTCAGGGACGCGAGGTTGCAGGCCGTGTCGTTCAGAAACATGTACTCGGAGCACGGGTTGGACGCGTAGATCCGATCCGTGTTCGCGGACGTGTGCCAGTCATTGATCGTCGTGTCGTACTGGATCCCCGGGTCGCCGCAGATCCAGGCCGCGTCCGCCATGCGCCGGAAGATGTCCCGCGCGCTGAGCGTGTCCACCTTCTCGCCGCCGACGACCGCGTGGGTGTCCCACGTGCCGTCGTTCTCGACCGCGTGCATGAACTCGTCCGTCACGCGCACCGAGTGGTTGGCGTTCTGGAAGAAGACGCTGCCGTACGCCTCACCCGTGAAGCTCGGGTCGTAGCCCTGCTCGATGAGGGCCCAGGCCTTCCTCTCCTCGAGCATCTTGGAGTCGATGAAGTCGAGGACGTCTGGGTGGCCGGCGTCCAGGATGACCATCTTGGCCGCGCGTCGGGTCTTGCCGCCGCTCTTGATCACGCCGGCGAACGCGTCGTAGCCGCGCATGAAGCTGACCGGGCCGCTCGCGATGCCGCCGCCGCTCATGCGCTCCTTGCTGGAGCGGATGGGGGAGAGGTTGGAGCCGGCGCCCGATCCGAACTTGAAGAGCATGGCCTCGGTCTTCGCGAGATCCATGATGCTGCCCATGTTGTCCTGGACGCTGTTGATGAAGCACGCCGAGCACTGCGGCTTCGGCTCGATCCCGACGTTGAACCAGACCGGCGAGTTGAAGGCCATCTTCTGGTTGACGAGGAGATGCGTGAGCTCCGCCTGGAAGCTCTTGAGGTCCGCGTCCGTCGCGAAGTAGTGCTGCGTCTCCGCCCACGCGGCGATGCTGTTGACGACGCGGTCGATCAGCTGGCGGACGCTCGTCTCGCGCTCCGCCGTCCCGACGTGGCCGCGGAAGTACTTGCTCACGACGACGTTGGTCGCGAGCTGGCTCCACGCCTTGGGAACTTCGACGTCCTTCTGCTCGAAGACGGTCTTGCCGGTCTCGCTGGAGATCGCGGCGGTCCGGTACTCCCACTCGAGCTCGTCATACGGGTGGACGCCCGGCGTCGTGAACCGGCGCTCCCAGGTCAGCCCCTTGACCGTGCTCCCGTCGACGTTCTCGCCGGTGAAGCTGGCGCCCCACGGGCCACCCAGCTTGCGCCCGGTTGAACCCTTCACGGCTCCGGTCCCCTTGTCGCTCTTCACCATCACCGGGATCGGGGTTGCCGTCGCTCGGACCATTGCTCTCTCCTCACCACATCTGTCCGTCTGCCTTGCCCGGCGGGTAGCTGCGCGGGCCTGTCGTTTCGCGCCACTGATCGAGTCCGTTGCTCGCTGATCGAGGTCACCTGATCGGACTGGAGGCTGGGGCTCCGATGAGGGTCGATCCGGGCTCCTGAAGCGTGTTGCGCGAGGGTCAAACTCTACTGCGAGCGGGGGGCCGAGTCAAGCCCAAACCACAAGATGTTGTGGTCGGCTTGCGACCCCGATCGCTACATCTTGTGGCATTGCCGATTCCGGGCGTCCACGCTCCGGCGCCGTTCAGGCACCGTCACTCGGCTGTTCTCCACCTCGCTCCAGGGCTTCTCCACACCCCGATTTCAGTTGTCCGCAGCGCCAGCTTCGGCCGTCCACAGCGGCCCGCCGGCCGTCGATCATATCGAACACCTGTTCCATTCGCCGACCGACAATCGGCAGATAAGCGCCCGTCTGCACCATCCGGTGATGTTCGATGACCGGGTCGGAGCGATCCTCCGCGCGATGCGCGTGCGCCGCGGCCTCCGGCAGGTCGATGTCGCTCGGGTTGCAGCCGTTTCTGCGATGACCGTGTCCAGACTCGAACGCGGCCAGCTGGACACCCTGACCGTGCAAGCGATCCGCCGAGTCGCCCGGGTGCTCGAGGTCCGTATGGACTTTGCGCCGTGGTCACGCCACGGCGATCTGCACCGATTTGCGACAGCCGAGCACGCAGGGCTCGTCGAGTCGGTCGTATTGGCGCTCGTCGAGCTCGGATGGGAGGCCCGCGCCGAGGCGTCGTTCAATTTCGGCGGCGACCGTGGCTTCGTCGACATCCTCGCCTGGCACGCACCAACTCGCACGCTGCTGGTCATCGAGATCAAGACCGAGATCGTCGATGTCGGCGAGATGGTCGGCACGCTTGGCCGCAAGCGACAGCTCGCCGGCCTGATCGGGGGCGAGCTCGGCTGGGCGCCCGACCGCGTGGCGACTGCGCTCATCGTTCAGGATCGCAGCACCAATCGGCGCCGCGTGGCCGACCATGAAGCCACGATTCGTACCCTGCTCCCGGACGATGGCCACCGCCTCCGCGCGTTCCTGCGGCATCCGTCTGGCACGCTCGATGCCGTGGCTTTTTGGCCGAACGAACACCCGCGGGTAGTTAGACAGCGCGGACCGGCCACTCGACGCGTTCGACGAGCCAATTCGTGCTCAGGACGGCGGCTCTGGGCCCCCGCGCGGCCTCCTTGATTTGCGTAACGACCCTGGGGTGGTAGTTCGGCTACAACGGCGGCGTAGCAGTCGCGATGACGTCGCGTAATGACGGGCAGCACCGGTCGGGGCATCGTTCGGTTCGGCACATTTGGTGACGCGCGAGCAGGTCATGCGAGCCGATGCGCACTGCAGGGGCTGCGACCGACGCCGAGAGACCCGCGCAGCAGAGGGAGTGGCCCCTCCGGGGATTGATAAGGCTCCTGCCGCAACCCTCCGGGAGGCGTGGAGCATGGTCGCTGCGCATCCCTCCGCCGGCGATCGCCTGGAGGAGACCGGAACGAGTGCTCCGGTCTCCTTCAATGTCCGGCGCAAACGGCTGCGGCGGAGCGGAATGCGCTACGCGCGACCTCGAAGCACCCGAACCATGAGGCGGAGGCTGGGGCGCTGGCCGTACATGAGGACGCCGGCCGAGTAGAACCGCGCGGCCACCCAGATCGCGAGGGGCACGGAGACGGCGAGGATGGCGATCGCGACCGCCACCTCCAAGGGACCCACGAGCCCGGCACCCATTCGAGAGAGCATCAGGTACGGGCTGAAGAACGGCACGTACGACATGATCACTACGAGCTTCGAATTGGGATCGAGGAGGCCCGTGCTCGAGTAGACCGCGACGAGGTAGCCGGCGGCGGCCACGAGGGTGAGCGGCGCCACGATCTGGTTGATGTCCTCGGTGCGGCTGACGAGGGCCGCGGCGCCTGCGTAGAGCGCCGCATACAGGGCGAACCCGAGCACGAAGAACACCCCGAACGCCAGGAGCAATGAGATCGAGATGCCGGCCGGCAGCGCGATCGAGCCGGCGGTCCCGCCGAGGACGAGCGCGGCGATCTGGGGCTGGAGCAGCAGCGCGACCGTCGCCGGTATGCCCACGATCACGTACTGGGTGACCGCGAGCGCGCCGACGCCGATGACCTTCCCGCCGAGCAGCTCGAACGGCGTGGCCGCGCCGAGGATGACCTCCATCACGCGGCTGCTCTTCTCCTCGACGACGCTGTAGGCGACCCACTGGCCGTACAGGATGATCGCCATGAAGAGCACGATCGCGAGCACGAAGCCGCCGGCGAACTGGTTGACGAAGCCGTCCGGGCTCGACGGGCCGGTGGGCGCGGAGCCGTCCGGCGCCTGGACGGTGTAGGTCGGGCCGGCGAAGAGCTTCGCCTGGTCGATCGGCGGGATGCCCGCGCTCGTGAGCCGATCCTGGACCGCGATGGTGCCGGCGGCCTGCCGGACCAGCAGTGATGTTCGATCGATGGCGCTCGCCTTCGTCGCGTAGGCGAACTCGAGCTCGCCGGCCGCGTTGCGCGTCACGATGAGCAAGCCGCCGGACTTGCCGTCGGCGACACGGAGGCGGGCGCCGGCAATGTCCGTCGTCGTGACGACGCGGTACTGCGGCGCCTGGCTCCCGGCCGCGCCGGAGCCGGCTCCCGTGCCGGTCCCCCCACTGCCGCCCGTCGTGGCGGCGGTCGGGCTCACGTTGAGCAGCGCGTTGAGCGCGGCCGCGACGTCGACGGTGGGCTTCGAGTCGCCGACGGAGACCTCGATCGTCGTCCCGGTCGAGCCCTTGTCGAAGTACTGGAGGATGACCGGCGCCAGGGCGACCACGAGCCCGACGATCACCAGCAGCACGGTCGTGGCCTTGAACGTGCGCGTGCGCCCGCGGGCGACATACTCGCGCCGCGCGATGACGACGACGTTGGACGGATCGATGGTCATGCGGCGCTCGCCCCCGCAGCAGCCACGCCCGCGAGGTGCTCGATCTCGGTCGGGCGGCGGCCGACCTTCTCGATGAAGATGTCCTCGATCGACGGGTCTGCGATGAGGAACTGGGTCACGCGCAGGCCGCGATCGAGCGCGGCGCGCAGAACTGTCTCCGGGTCGACCGACTGCTCGACGTCGAGCTCGGCGTAGTCCAGGCCCGGCCGGACGACCTTCACGCCGGGGACCTCGGCGAGCCACGTCAGCTCCGTGTCGCCATCGACGGCGAGGCGGATGACCTGCCGGCCGGTCGATCGCCGGACGTCGCGGACCGTGCCGCCAAGCACGACCCGCCCGCGGTCGATCAGCACGACCGACTCGCACAGCTCCTCGACCATCTCCATCTGGTGGGTCGAGAAGACGATCGTGGCGCCCCGGTTGCGCATCTCGAGGAACGCTTCCTTGAGCAGCGCCACGTTCACCGGGTCGAGCCCGACGAACGGCTCGTCCATCAGCAGCACCTGCGGCTCGTGGATCACGGCCGCGATGAACTGGATCTTCTGCTGGTTGCCCTTCGACAGCTCCTCGGCCCGGCGGGTCGCGTAGTCGGCGATGTTGAAGCGGTCCAGCCACTCCCGCGCGCGACGGGCACCCTCCCTGCGCGGAATGTGGAACAGATTGGCGAGGAAAACGAGCTGTTCGAGGACCTCCATCCGCGGGTACAGCCCGCGCTCTTCCGGGAGGTAGCCCCAGGTCGCGCGCGGCGCGCGGTCCGTCGGCTGGTCGTTCCACGTCGCCGTGCCGCTATCGGCCTTGAGGATGTCCAGGATGATCCGCATCGCGGTCGTCTTGCCGGCGCCGTTGCCACCGAGGAACCCGAACACCTCGCCCGGCGCCACCCTGAACGAGATCCCGTCGAGCGCCACGACCGACCCGAACCGCTTCGTCAGGTTCTCGAGCACGAGTGCCACACCCAGAGGCTAGCGACTTGCCGCCACTGCGCGCATGTGCCGATCAGCCCGTAATCGCGATCGCTTGGGTGCGCCCCCCGGCCCGCAACTCTTCGCCAGCGTGCAGATGCGCCGACCCGGAATCAGGTTCCGAGCTGCCGCGAGAGAGAAGCGCCACGAAGTCGGGTGGTGCAGCGAGGCCCGGTGGCGCAGCGCGCCGATCCGGGCCTCGCATCTGCTCCTGCCTAGCGGGCTCCGGCCCCCCAGGCTGCGTCGTGGTCGAAGGTCGGGGTGGTCGTGAGGAACTGGACGTTCGTGCCGTCGCTGTTCGCCGTCGCGATGCCCGAGGAGTAGCCGTGCGATGCCGTCGGCACGGTGAGCAGGAAGACGATCTTCGAACCGTCCGGTGACCAGGCGACGTCGCCAGCATACGATCGGCTGTCGGTGGCGAGCGCCAGCTTCGCGAGCGCGGTGCCATCGGGACGGACTGTGAAGATGAACCCGTCGTTGCGGACGAACGCGATCCTCGTGCCGTCCGGCGACCAGCTCCCCGTGTTGTCGCAGAAGCCCCACGGCGTGATGCGTTGCACCTGCGTGCCGTCCACGTTGGCGACGTACAGCGCCGCCTTGCCGCCGCAGTTGTCGCCTTCAGATCGACTGAACACGAACTTCGTGCCATCCGGCGAGAAGTCGATCGGCAGATCGCGCATGCCGCCGGCATTGGTCAGGCGAACCAGGTCCCCGCCATCGCTCGCGCGCACCGTATACACGCCGTTGACGCTCGCGTCGTTGTCGTTCCCGCCTTCGCAAAGGAAGTGCGTCGCGTCGGGCGACCAGATGGTGCAGAACACGCCGACCGCTGGTGGCCCGGCGGGCGTGATGACCCGATAGGCGCCGGTCGCGGCGGTGACGATCACGGTGTTCCCACTGCAGAATGTGTCGCAGGATCCTCCGAGGCCGGAGTTCACCGCGACCTGCGTGCCGTCGGGCGACCAGTGCGGCCCGCCCGAGGAGAACTCGGGGAACAGCTGGTGCAGGTTGCTCCCGTCGGAATGCATGACCCAGGTCCGATCGTCGTCGAGCGCCGGGTCGTAGCGGCCGAAGGCGATCATGCCGTTCGCGGCGGGAACCACGGCGGCGACCGGGCGGGCTGCGCCCGCGGATCCAATGAGGGCCAGCGTCGCCGCGATGGCAATCGTCCCGACGGCCGCGACCACGCGGCGCCCGTTTCGTGCTTGCTGCTTGGACTGCACTCCGGTTCCTCCTCAGGTCGATGGTCGGACTGCCGGCGCCTCGTCCGGCTGCGTCTTCCTTCGACGAATCACCGGCGCCGATTCCTTCGAGGACGCCGGCGAAGGAATCCGGCGCAAGCCGGCGTCTAATGCCCGAGGTCGCGAGACATGCGTGGCCCACACTGATGTCGAGGAGGCGTCGGAGTCCCGTGACCGAAGGCCGTGGCGCGACTGCTCGCCGGGGTGCGACGTCGTTCGCTGCCTTGTGCGCGGATGAGCGGGCCTTCGGCGCGTGGTACGAGCGGGCACTCCCGCGCGTCTACGGCTTCACGCTTGGCCGCGCTGCCGGCGATGCCTCGCTCGCGGAGGAGGTCACCGCCCAGGCATTCATGGAGGCCGTCCGGGCCCGCGCCGGCTTCGACGGGCGATCCGATCCCGTCACCTGGATCTGCTCGATCGCGCGAAACCGGCTCCTGGATCACTACCGGCGGACGGCCCGCGACCAGGCCCGCACCCTGCGCCTGATTGCGGGCGGCAACCTGGCGGACGATCCGGTGGCATGGGACCGCCACGAGCAACAGGACCTCGTGCTCTCGGCGCTCGCGACCCTGTCACCCCTGGGGCGCAGCGCGGTCACGTTGCACTACCTCGACGGCTACTCGGTTCGCGAGACCGCCCGGTTGATCGGGCGCACCGAGGCCGCCACGGAATCCCTGCTGTCCCGCTCGCGCGAGCAGCTTCGCGCTGCGTTTCCCGGAGGCTTCGAATGACCGAGGATCGGCTCCGCCATCTGCTGGAGGCGGCGCAGCGCCCGGCGGAACCACGTGCCGAATTTGCGTCCGCGCTCCTCGGCGACATCGGCCGCGAGCTCGGGTTCGACAGCAAGACGGCGCTCGATGGCGACGGCGAGCCGATTGCCGTCACGGGAGGCGCGGTTCGGCTGCGCCGGCGTCCTGTCGCCGCGCGTCGCACGCGGCTGGACCTGCTCTTGGTCGCCGCGCTCATTGCCGCGGTGGCGGGCGGGCTCGTGATCGTCGCCGGCGCGCTTCGCGACCGGACCCTGGTACCGCCCACCACCGACCGGTTCGACACGATCCAGCAGTTGGGCCGCATCCGGATCGCCATCCGGCCCGACTACCCGCAATTTACGGCCAACGGCCAGGCGGCGACCGGCTTCGACGCCGATGTGGCGATGGAGCTCGGGCGGCACCTCGGGCTGCGGTCCGATGTGGTAATCGAATCAGCGGCGACGATGCTGCAGCCCGGCGGGGCCGATGCCTGGGACGTCGCGCTCCCCTCTGTCCCGAGCTGGACCATCGACGGATCGGCCTTTTCGCAAAGCGACCCGTACTATTGGTGGCCCCACTTCCTCGTCGTCCCGACATCGTCGTCGGCGACCGGCATCGGTGACCTCGCGGCCGGTCCGATCTGCGTCGTGGCCGGATCGGCGGGCGAGGCCTGGCTGGAGGGGACCTACGGCGGCGTCGCCGGCAGTCCGCGCTCGACCTCGATCACCACCCGCCCGACCGATGGCGACTGCCTGGCCGCGCTTGCCTCCGGGGCTGCCGACGCCGCCGTCACCGCCAACCTCTCGGCCGCCGATCTGCGGGTGAACGGAAACGTGCGATCGATCGGCGGGCCACCGGTCGAGCCGCGCGTCGCGGTTGTCCTCGGCCCACCCGGTGATCCCGATGCATCACGGCTCATCCAATTGATCGACGACGCCCTCCGCCAGATGCATTCCGACGGAACCCTGACGCGCCTCTCCGAGAGCCGCTTCGGCGGCGACGACCTGACCGCTCACTAAGCATCAAGGAGCCTGACATGCGTTCCCTCCGACACGCCGCTGTCGTCGTCCTTGCCGGCGTGCTCATCGTGCTCGAGGCATGCGGGAGCACGCAACCCTCGGGTGCGCCGGGGGAGTCCGCCCCGCCCGCCGCCGCGGCAGGCGTCGTACCCGCCTTCGGCGATGTCACCTCCTACCGGGTCGATGCGGCCGGCTCGCTCGTCGAGCCCGGGCCTGCCCCGGCGAGCCAGCCGATCGTCGCCTGGAGCGCGCACATCGGCCCGACGCATTGGTCGCCGATCCTCCTGGGTGGCAGGGTCATCGTCGGGAACGCGGCGGGCGACATCAGCGCCCTCGATGGCCGGACCGGTGCCGTGGTGTGGCACTTCCGGACCGCCGAGGGGCTGGCCACCGATCGCCTGAACGGCTCGGCGGCGGCAGGCGACGGTCTGGTTTTCGTCTCGGACACGTCGAACCTCTACGCGCTGGACGCGGCGACCGGTACGCAGCGCTGGACGGCGTCCGTCGCTACGCAGGGATCCAGGCCGTTGGTCGTCGACGGACGGGTGTACGTCGGATCCGTTGGCGGCGCGGTCGGCTTTGACCCAGGGAGTGGCGCCGTCGTCTGGCGATGGGCAGGTCCGCCCGGGATTGCGACGACTGTCGGACCCATCGGCGGTGGACTCGTGTTCGCCTCGTCGCGCGAAGACGGCCGCGTGTATGCGATCGACGCCACGAGCGGTGTGCTTCGCTGGGCCGCCCAGACGATCAGCCTCGCGGTGGGCACGGCGAACCTCGCCGACGGTTCGCTGTATGTCGCGACGAACCAGGCCGGAGCGTCCGCGCCGGTTGGGGAGCTGTATGCGATCGACGCAACGTCAGGGAGCATCCGGTGGCGCTACCGCAGCCCGAGCGGGCAACAGCTCGTCGCTGGACCAGTGCGCGACGGTGTCGTCTACGCCAGCAGCGCGGCCGATGGGATCACGGCGCTCCACGACGACGGCGCTACCTTCACGCAGGTCTGGCACACCGACGCGCCACCAACGTTCTTCCCCCTTTCGATCGTGGGAAACACGCTGTACGAGACGAGGAACGATGGCTCCGTCGGCGCCTACTCGGTTACCCACGGGTCTCTCGCGTGGCAGACACCGCCCACCCCTGACACCGGTGGCGGCCCGCCACTCGTGAGTGGCGG
>DHWF01000031.1:107875-139065 GCA_002413045.1 Chloroflexi bacterium UBA5189 | reverse complement strand
GCGGGGCCCCCCCGCCACTCGTGAGTGGCGGCATGGTGTTCGTCGTCGGCGACGGTGGTCTCGTGCGGGCGTATGCGGAGGCCGGCCTCGTGGCGGCGCTCCCGACGGCAGCCCCGGCGACCGCCGCGGCGCCAACCGTCGCCGCGACGCCAACACGCCCGGCCGTCCCGGATCCGTTCACCGTGACGAGGTCGATTCCGTGGGCGTCACTCGGGCTGGCGATCCCGCAGGGGATGGCTGCCGGTCCGGACGGCCTGCTCTACATCCTCGACACGAAGCCCTCGGTCGTGGTCATCGATCCCTCGGACGGACACATCGTCAAGCGGTGGGGCAGCCAGGGCGCCGGGAACGGCCAGTTCGACCTCACGCGGGCCGATGACAACCCCGGGACGGGCGACATCGCGGTCGGGCCCGACGGGCGTGTCTTCGTCGCCGATGGCAGCAACGCTCGCGTCCAGGTGTTCAAGCCCGACGGCACGTATCTGACCCAATTCGGGAGCTTCGGGACCGGTGACGGGCAGTTTGCGACCGTCGACGAGATCCAGGCCGCGCCGGATGGCTCGATCTATACGCGCGACTTGGGTACGGAACGGATCAGCAAGTTCACCGCCGCCGGCAAATTCGTCTGGCATTCCCCGATCTCGGGCTCCGACCCCGAATTCGGGACCTCCCTCCAGGGCATCGCGATCGGGCGCGATGGATCCGTGCTCGTGTCCTGCGAGACATGCAACTACCTCGTGGAGCTCGATCCATTGACGGGCAACGTACGCGGGCGTCTCGACGTCCCGAGCCTCAACGGTGATGCAGGCCTGATCACGACGGACCGAGCGGGGCACATCTACGTGAGCACCTTCAATTCGGAGTCCACCCTCGTCCTCGATCTCGGTGGAGCCGTCGTCGCGGCCCGCTACCTCGGCGATGGGCAGATGACGGACGTTTCGAAGCAGCCGACGTGGGGAGATACGTTCTGGCCGACGCCGGTATTCGCCCCGAGCGGACTCGCGTATACGTTCTGGAAGGACGGGCTGGCCGAGCTGAAGGTCGCGGTGCCACCCGGCTGAGGGTTGGCCGAACGGGGGCGCAGTCACGATCCTGCCGAACTACCAGCCCTGGGTAGGTAGGCATCGAACCGCGACTCACGTTCGGTTGCGCTCCCTGCGTAGGCACGAACCATTCCCATGACCGGCGCGAGACGGGTCCGCGTTGCCCAACTGTCCCCGCAGTACGGGGCCTCGCGCCAGGGAGTTCGTCCAGATACTTGACAAAGGCACGTACTCTTTGTCAAGACGTTGGGCAAAGTCCGGTTCGGAGGAGCTGGGACGAATCTGCGAGAGGCGAGCGCACCGGCACGACACGGAGAAGGGGTCGCGGCCACGTTGACGTTCCCGAGCAAGGCGACACACCAGCAGACGCGGGCGCACAACGCCGCCCTCGTGCTGCGGGCGCTGTATGACTTCGGGCCGATCAGCCGCGCCGACGTTGCCCGCCTGAGCGGCCTTACCCGCACGACCGTCGGCGATGTCGTCGGCGTGCTGATCGACGACGGGCTGGCGAGGGAGATCGGGCGCGGGCCGTCGACCGGGGGCAAGGCGCCGATCCTGCTCGAGCTCATCGACGGCGCCCGCCACGTGATCGCGCTGGACCTCGGCGAGTTCGTCTTCCGCGCGGCCCTCATGGACCTGCGCGGCCAGGTCCAGCGGACGATCGAACGACCCGTGACCGGCGTCTCCGGCGACGAGGCCGTCGACGTCGTGCACGAGCTGATCGACGAGCTCGCGACCGGCTCCCGCGAGACCCTCCTCGGGATCGGCGTCGGGACGCCGGGAATCGTCGATGCGGCGACCGGCACGATCCGATCGGCCGTCAACCTCAACTGGCAGGATCTCCCCCTCGCCGACATCCTGCGCGCCCGCCACGGCGTTCCGGTCCAGGTCGCGAACGACAGCCGCGCCGCCGCGCTCGCGATCGAGCTGTTCTCCGGCCGGCGCTCGACGAACCTCGTCGCGGTCAAGGTCGGGCGCGGCATCGGCGCGGGCGTGCTGCTCGGCGGCGAGCTGTTCCACGGCGACGGGTTCGGCGCCGGCGAGATCGGGCACGTGGTCGTCGACGACGACGGCGCGGAATGCCGCTGCGGCCGGTTTGGCTGCCTCGAGACCGTCGCCAGCTCCCGGGCGATCCTCCTGCGGACGACGGAAGCCGCGAACGAGCAGCCGGATTCGCCGCTCGGCCGCCGCCTGGCAGCCTCCGGCGAGCTCACCCTCGATGACGTCCAGGTCGCTCTCGACGCCGGCGACGAGACGACGCGACGAATCGTCGTGGCCGCCGGCCGCTTCCTCGGCCGGATGCTCGCTGGCGTGATCGGTGTGCTCGATGTCGAGCGGATCGTCCTGCACGGCAGTGTCGCCGAGCTCGGCGACGTCTGGCTCGATGCCGTCCGCGACGAGGCCCACCGGCGCGCGCTGCGGCTCCTTGCGGGCGATGTCGTGATCGAGCGCGCGGCTCCGATCGGCGACCTGGTCCTGCTCGGCGCCTCGGCCGTCGTGCTCACCGCTGAGCTCGGCCTGTCGGTGGGCCGATGAACGCGCGCGCGACTCGCCGGGGCAACCTCGTCGTAGGTGTCGACATCGGCGGCACCAAGACCGCGATCCTCGTCTGCGAGGCCGACGGGACCGTCCGCGCCCGCGCCGTCGCGCCGACCGCGGTGGGTGCCCCGGATCACGCCGCGGCCACCATCGCCACGATCGTCGAAGGCGCGATCCGGGACGCGAATGCGAGTCCCGACGACGTGGCGGCGCTCGGCGTCGGCGTGCCTGGCCGGGTCGATCGCGAGCGCGGTCAGGTGACCCTCGCGGTGAACCTCGACTGGCACGACCTGCCCCTCGGGCCGCGCCTCGAGGCAGCCCTCGGCATTCCCACGTTCCTCGAAAACGACGTCCGAGCAGCGGCGCTGGGCCTCCACCGGCGCCGCCTGTTCGGGCCTGCCGAGTCGCTGGCCTTCCTCGCGATCGGCACCGGCATCTCCGCCGGGGTGATGCTCGACGGCGTGCTCCACCGCGGCGCCCACGGGCTGGCCGGGGAGATCGGCCACGTGATCATCGAGCCCGAAGGAACCAGGTGCGCCTGTGGCAACCGGGGCTGCTTCGAGACCGTCGCCGCCGGGCCCGCCATCGTCAGCCGGACCCTCGCCGGATGGGCGGCGCGGCGGAACGGCCACGACGACGGAGCCAGCGCCTGGAGCGCCGACGCGGACCACGACGCCGGTGACGAAGCCAGCCGGGTCCGGCGGATCGGTGCCGAGGCCGTCTACGCCGCGGCCGCGGCCGGTGACCCCGTCGCCGCCGACGTCGTCGACGCGGCCGGCCGGGCGATCGCCTGGGGCATCCATCTGCTCGCGCTGGCGTACGACGTCACGCGGATCGTGATCGGCGGCGGCGTCTCGCACGCCGGCGACTCGTTCATGACCCCGGTCCAACGCGAGCTTGACCGGTACCGCGCCAGCTCGCCGCTGGCCGCGGAGATCCTGCTGCCGGACCTCGTCCAGCTCCTGCCGGCCGGTGCCGATGCCGGGGCATGGGGTGCGGTCACCATCGCCCGCGAATCGCTCGGGCTCGACGTCGAATCGCCGACGCTCGCGCGAAGCAGCGACATGCACGAAGGAGGTTGAGCCGATCGAACCCTTCGAATCTGGACCAACAGGGATTGCAAGTGGTACCCATACTGGTGCAGGTCAACCGATTGGAGGAGGAATCAATGGGGAATAGACCGTCGAGGATGGCCGTCTTCGTGGCCATCGTCGGTTTGATCGTGGGCGCGTGTTCGCCCGCGGCAACCACCGCGCCGTCGACAGCGGCGGCAACCACCGGACCCGCGGCGACGACCGCCGCGACGCAGGGCGCCGTAGCAACGGCAGCGCCTGCGCTGAATCTTCCCAAGGTCCCGACCGGCTACACCGAGCTGGACGCGGCGCTTGGCTCGAGCCAGCCTGACAAGGGCAAGAAGGTCTCGATCCAGACGCAGTGGACTGGCGGCGAGGCCACCGGCTTCGCCAATGCGATCGCCGACTTCCAGACGGCGACCGGCATCACAATCCAGGTCGACAGCATCGGCTCGAGCCACGAGACCGTGCTCAAGACCCGCGTCGAGGGCGGCAGCCCGCCGGACATGTCGCAGATCGCGCAGCCGACGGCCGTGCTCGCCTACGCCAACGAGAACAAGCTCATTGACGTCGCCACGTTCATGGACCCGACGAAGCTCAATGCAGAGTTCCCGTCGACGATCGGGCTGACCACGGTGGGCACCCACATCTGGAGCATCCCGACCAAGGCCGACTCCAAGTCGATGATCTGGTACCCGGTCAAGGCATTCGCCACGGCCGGCTATGCGATCCCGAAGACCTGGGACGACCTCGTCGCGCTGAGCGACAAGATCGTCGCCGCCGGCAGCCACCCGTTCTGCGTCAGCGCCGGCGGCCCCGGCACGGCGACGGGCTGGGAGCTGACGGACTGGGTCGAGGAAGTCGTCCTCAAGACGCAGCCGCTCTCCGTGTACAACGACTGGATCAGCCACAAGATCACGTTCGAGGACCCGCGGATCAAGGCGGCCTTCGACAAGGTCGGCTCGCTCCTGTTCAAGACCGGGTACGTCGATGGCGGCGGCTCGCAGATCGTGAACAACGACCTCAAGACCGTCATGGATCCGATGTTCAACGGTGACACGGCGACGCCGGGTTGCTGGATGCAGAAGATCCCGACCTGGTACGGCCCGGACTTCTTCCCGGATCGCCGCACCAACGGTGGCGACTCGAAGTACACGATCGGCGACACCGGGGACATCGGGATCTTCCCGTTCCCGACGATCGACCCGACCAACCGCGCCGCCGAGGGCTCGGCTGACTCCTTCATGGTCTTTGCGGATCGCCCGGAGGTCCGCGCGTTCGCGGAGTTCCTGGCCACCCCGGAGGGCCTCGAGGGTTGGATCAAGAGCGTCGGCGTCAACTCGCCGAACGTCAAGGTCCCGGCCGAGTGGTACGCGGGCAACTACAAGCTGAAGGTCGCGAACGACATCCTCAACAACGCGACGGGGATCGGGTTCGACGCCTCCGACCTCATGCCCCCGGCCGTCGGCCAGGGCACGTTCTGGACCCAGATCTCCGACTGGGCCAACAACAACGGCACGAACACCGACGCGGTGTTGAAGGCCATCGACGACAGCTGGCCCACCCAGTAGGCGGCCAGTCATCCTGAAGTAGCGCACGGGCGCCTCACCACCGGTGAGGCGCCCGATTACTATTCGGGCCAAGTTCTGCGGAGGGAGGCCAGGTGGCGCTGGACCGCGCGAAAGATTCCGCATCGGGGTCATACGGCACGCCGCGCTGGGTGCTGGTCGCCAGCCTGATCGGGCTGGTGATCGCCGCACTCGGGGTCACGGTCCTGATCGACCCGCACGGTGGCGAGAATCTCCTCGCAGCGATCTACGAGCGGCTGGGCAACGCCGCCGGCGCCGACGCCCTGCGCAACGGCCAGGGAGATCAGTTCTACGCCAAGCTCCTGCTCGCGGCGATTGCGCTGCTGGTCGGTGTTGGCGGGATCTGGCTGCTGTTCACGAGCGCGAGCACGATCGTCGAGCGCTTCCCGCCCAAGCTCCGGGACCGGATCATTCCGTGGGTCTTCATCGCGCCCGCCCTGGTGCTCCTGAGCGTCTACCTCGTCTATCCCGCGGTGGCCACCGTGATCCGCAGCTTCTTCGACCAGAAGGGCGTGTTCACGCTCGCCAACTGGGAGAGTCTCGGGAAAGGCGAGTTCCTCGAGATCCTTCGGAACAACATCATCTGGCTGGTCGTGGCGACGGCCGGCAGTGTGGGCCTCGGTCTCACCGTCGCGGCCCTGTTCGACCGCATCCGACGGGAGTCGCTGGCCAAGGTCTTCATCTTCACCCCGCTAGCGATCTCGCTCGTCGGCGCGACGGTGATCTGGAAGTTCGTGTACGCGATTCAGCCGCCGAGCGAGCCCCAGTTCGGCCTGCTCAACGCGATCTGGACGGCGTTCGGGAACAAGGCGGTCGCCTGGTCGACGACGTTCCCGATCAACCTGCCGGCCGAGATGCTGATCATGATCTGGCTCCAGACCGGCTTCGCGATGGTGGTGCTGTCCGCTGCGATCAAGGGCGTGTCCGTGGAGGTTCTCGAGGCCGCCCGGCTGGACGGCGCCAGCGAGCGCCAGATCTTCTTCGGGATCATCGTGCCGCTCATCCGCGGCTCCATCGTCACGGTGACCACGACGGTCGCGATCGCCACGCTGAAGATCTTCGACATCGTCTTCTCGGTCAGCGGCGGGCTCAACCACGACAACGTCGTCGCCGTCCGGATGTTCCAGGAGATGTTCCAGTTCTTCAACGACGGGCGCGCGGCCGCGCTCGCAACCATCCTGTTCATCGCGGTCCTGCCCGTGATGATCCTGAACCTGCGGAACTTCCGACGACAGGCGGCGATGTAATGGCGGTATCGACGAAGGCCGTGGCCGGATCCAGCTCCAAGAGTCGCTTCTGGCGCGCCCCGATGCTGGAGAGCCTGCCGCTGCGGATCTCCGTGCTGGTGATCTGCTTCCTCTGGACGCTGCCGACAGCCGGCCTCCTGGTCACCTCGTTCCGAAACCCGGAGCTGATCACGAAGACGGGCTGGTGGACAGCCCTGGTGAACGCGTTCCAGCCAGGCCAGTGGACGCTCAACAACTACATCAACGTCCTGTCCGGCGACAACATGGCCACCGCGTTCCTGAACAGCCTCATCGTCACGATCCCGTCGACGGTGATCCCGATCACCATCGCCGCCTTCGCTGCGTATGCCTTCGCGTGGATCCCGTTCCGCGGTCGAGGCATCCTGTTCATCATCGTCGTAGCGCTGCTCGTCGTCCCGATCCAGATGGCGCTGATCCCGATCCTCAAGATCTACAGCGGCGCATCGCTATATGGCACCTTCGTGGGAATCTGGCTCGCCCACACCGCGTTCGGCCTGCCGCTCGCGATCTTCCTGCTCTACAACTTCATGTCGCAATTGCCCCGCGACCTGTTCGAGTCCGCCGCGATCGACGGTGCGTCGGCGTTCCAGACGTTCGTCCGTCTGGTGCTGCCGTTGTCGCTCCCGGCGCTCGGCGCGTTCGCGATCTTCCAGTTCCTGTGGGTCTGGAACGACCTCCTCGTGGCCCTCGTGTTCCTGGGACCCGGCAAGGATGTGCAGGTCATGCCGACGGCGCTCTACAACATGATCGGGCCGCGCGGCGGCGCCTGGCACCTGCTCACGGCGGGCGCGTTCCTGACGATGATCGTGCCGCTTGGCGTGTTCCTGGCGTTGCAGCGGTTCTTTGTCCGCGGGATCCTGGCCGGCTCCGTCAAGTAACGGCGGTCAGCCTCCCGGGGCGATCAGCCTCCGGCGGCGATCAGGCTCCCGTACCAGCGCGCGCTGTCCTTGAGGGTCCGTGCCTGGGTCTCGAAGTCGACGTGCACCAGGCCGAACCGGCGCGTGTAGCCCAGGCTCCACTCGTAGTTGTCGAGCAGCGACCATGCGTGGTAGCCGGTCAACGGCACGCCGGCCGCCAGCGCCTCGGCGGCCGCGGCGATGTGGCGCGCGAAGTAGTGCATGCGGTTCTCATCCCGGACTCGGCCGTCTGGATCCATCGTGTCCGGGTACGCGGCGCCGTTCTCGGTGATCACGATCTCGCGCGGCGCGTACTCGTGGTGGAGCGCCCCCAGGACGTCGCGCAGGCCGTCCGGCGCGACCTCCCAGCCCATCTGCGTCTGTTCCGTGCCGGGTCGGGCCTCGATCGTCCAATCGAAGGGTTTGTCCGACCGGGCGCTGACGGCGTCGCGCCGGTAGTAGTTCAGGCCCAGGTAATCGAGATCGCCGGGCGGCGGGTCGGACAGCTCGACCCCGTGCAGGTGGCCCGCCGCGCCGTGTGTCTCGAGGCCCAGCTGCGGATAGCCGCGGCCGAACAGCGGGTCGAGGAACCAGGCGTCGCGAGCGGCGCTCCACTGGGCGGCGGCGCGCCGGTCGCGGTCCGTGTCAGTCGCGGGTACGACCTGGTTCATATCAAACGCGATGCCGATCCGCGCCGGGCTGACTCGCGATCGGATCGCGGCGACGGCAGCCGCGTGGGCCTGCAGCTCGTTGTCGGCGACGCGGAGGGCGGTGGGCCAGTCTTGCAGGCCGGGAGCGTGAATGCCGTCGGCGTGACCAAGGAAGGCGAAGACGGCCGGCTCGTTGAAGGTCATCCAGTCGGACACCCGATCGCCGAGCCGCCCTGCAACCAGCGCGGCGTACTCGGCGAACGCGTCGACGACGCTCGGGTCGGCGAAGCCGCCGCGATCCTGGAGCGCCTGCGGCAGATCCCAGTGGAACAGGTTGACCAGCGGCGTGATGCCCGCGGCAAGGACGGTGTCGACCAGGCGGTCGTAGAACGCGAGGCCGCGCTCGTTGGTCGTGCCGGTGCCGTCGGGCAGCACCCGCGACCAGCTCACGCTGAACCGGTAGGTCTTCGCGCCGATCCCGGCCATGAGCGCGATGTCGTCGCGGTACCGGTGGTAGTGGTCGCAGGCGACGTCGCCGGTCTGGCCGTCGGCGATCGCGCCCGGCACGCGGGCGAAGGTGTCCCAGATGGAGCGACCCCGGCCGTCCTCCGTGGCCGCGCCCTCGATCTGGTAGGCAGAGGTCGCGAAGCCCCACCCGAAGTCCTTCGGGAACCGTGCGGCCAGGGCGCCCGGGTCGAGGTCCAGTTCGTCGTTCGTCATCGCCGGATCGTACCCGGTGACGGGCGCCGACCGACGATACTTCGGGCGTGACCGACGCCGTGCACCGATGACGGACTCCCGCGACGAGATCCTGGGCCGGCTCATGCTCGCATTCCACGGGACCTCGGTGCCGCACTGGCTCCGGGCGCGGCTCGCGAGCGCGCCGGCCGCCGGGATCACGCTGTTCCGCGCCAAGAACGTCCGCTCGCCACGGCAGCTGCGGCGGCTCACGACCGGGCTGCAGGCGGCGGCGTCCGCCCGACCCGGCTCGGATGGGCTGCCACTGCTCATCGCGGCGGACCAGGAGGGCGGCCAGTTTCTTGCCCTTGGTGATGGCTGGACGCCGTTCGCCGGGGCGATGGCCATCGGCGCGACCGGCGATGCGGGGCTCGCGGAGCGCGTGGGCGCGGCGATCGGGCGGGAGCTGCGCGCGACCGGCGTCAACGTCGCCTACGCACCGGTGCTGGACATCGCGGTCAGCCCCGAGAACCCGTCGCTGGGCATTCGCTCGTTCGGCGACGACCCGGCGGAGGTCGGCCGGCTGGGGACGGCGTGGCTGCGCGGGGTCCAGTCGGCCGGGGTGGCCGGCACGGGCAAGCATTTCCCGGGCGCTGGTTCCACGGGCGTGGACACGCACCACGCACTCGCGGTTGCCGAGCGGACCCGGGTGGACGTCGAAGCCACGGAGCTGGTCCCGTTCCGCCAGGCGATCGCCGCGGGGGTGCGCTTGATCATGTCCGGCCACTTCGCCGCGCCGGGCCTGACCGGCAGCCGCACGCTGCCGTCGACCCTGGCGCGCCGGGTCATGGGCGAGCTCCTTCGCGACGAGCTCGGCTTCGACGGCGTCTCGATCACCGATGCGCTCGACATGGGCGCGCTCGCCCAGGGCGCCTCACAGGCGGTCGACGTGCTGGCATCGCTCGAGGCGGGCGTCGACCTGTTGCTCGCGACCGCGGACCGGGTCTCGCAACGGCGCATCGAGTCGACGCTGGTGCGCGCGAGCGAGGTCCAGCTGCTCGACCCGGAGCGGTCGCGTCGCTCAGCCGCGCGGGTCGCCGGCCTGCGGCGGTGGCTTGCTGGGTTCGACGATCCGGGGATTGCCGTGGTGGGCTCGCCGGAGCACGCGGCGCTCGCGCGGGAGCTCGCCGCTCGATCGCTGACGCTGGTCCGGAATGTGGCGGCGCTGCTCCCGCTGCGACTCGCGCCGGAGGCTCGCGTCCTCGCGATCATGCCCGCGCCCCGCGACCTGACGCCCGCGGATACTTCGTCATTCGTCACGCCGACGCTGGCCGCCGCGCTGCGGGCGCACCATCCGCGGGTGGACGAGGTCGTGACGCAGCACCCGCCAACTGGAGCGGAGATCGCGGCCTTGCGGGAGAGGGCGGCCTCGTACGACGTCGTGATCGCCGGAACGATCTCGGCGACCCCCGGCTCCGCCCAGGCGGACCTGGTGCGAGCCCTCGCCTCAGCGGGGGTCCCGCTCGTGACCGTCGCGCTCCGGACGCCGTGGGACCTTGCGGCCTACCCGGAGGCAGGCACGCACGTGTGCACCTACTCGATCCTGCGCGAGTCGATGGACGCGCTGGCGGCCGCGCTGTTCGGCCGCGTGCCGGTCGGGGGGCCGGGTCGCGGCGCCCCGTTCCCGGGCCGGCTGCCGGTGCGAATCAACGGCATCGCCGAGCGCGGCCACGGGCTGGTCGCCTGATGCTCGACCTCCAGGTCAACGGTGCCGGGGGCTTCGACCTGACCGAGGAGCCCGAGGCGGTCTGGCGCGTCGGTGCGGTCCTGCCGATGTTCGGCGTGACCGGGTTCGTGCCGACGCTCGTGAGCCCGGCATTCCCGATCGTGGCCCGCGCCCAGCGCGCGCTCGAGGGCGGACCGCCGCCGGGCTACCAGGGCGCAACGCCCCTTGGGTGGCACGTGGAGGGGCCGTTCATCTCGCCGTTGCGGTCCGGCGCCCACGACCCGGCTCGGCTGCAGCTGCCGGACGTCGGAGCGGTCCTCGACTGGACTCCCTCGTCGGGCATCCGGATGGTGACCCTCGCCCCCGAGTTGCCGGGTGCCCTCGACGTCGCTCGGACCCTGGTCGCGAACGGCGTCGTCGTGTCCGCCGGCCATAGCGCGGCGACCTACGAGGAGGCCGTCGCCGGCTTCGGTGCAGGCATTCGCTACGTGACCCACCTGTTCAACGCGATGGCCCCACTGGATCACCGCGAGCCGGGGCTCGCCGGCGCGGCGCTCGCCGACGACCGGGTCACGATCGGCCTGATCGTCGACGGGTTGCACGTCCATCCGGCGGTGGTGCGGCTCGTGCGGCGGGCCGTCGGCGCCGATCGACTGGTCGTGGTGAGCGATGCCATTGCGGCGCTTGGCATGCCGCCCGGCGCGTACCGGCTCGCCGGCCGCGACGTTGTTGTCGACGAGTCCTCCGCGCGACTCCCCAACGGCGTCCTCGCCGGCTGCGTTGTTGGCCTCGACGAGGCAGTTCGAAATCTCGCGGAGTTTGCAGGCGTTGACCCCGCGGAAGCCGCACGCGCTGCCACCGTCGTTCCCTCGCGTCTGCTGCGGTTGGCCGCGCCGTAAGCGTAGGGATGGCTGCCGTGCGTCAGCGGCGCTCCAAGATCCGCCTCAGGCGGGAGCGTGCTCGTGGTGGTGCATCTCGGCGAGCGTCTCGAGCTCGGCGTGGCCCAGCTGGTCAGGGGCAATCGCGGCTACGCGAGCGCGAGTCGCTGCTCGCAGAGAAGCGGTGCGAACGCCGCCCTCGAGCGCCGCGCGCTCACCGACAACGGCGCCCGGGCCGATCTCGGCGACCTCACGGCCATCGACCTCGACAACGAGCATCCCGTCGAGAATCAGGAAGACATCGGTCGCCTTCTCGCCCTGCGTCGCGAGCGCCGCCCCAATGTCGAGCGTTCGGATCCTGGGCTTGGCGCCGCCGCGCATGATCGTCGTCGACAGCTCGCGCTCCAGCGCGGACTCGACCGCCGTGACGAATGCCGGCGAGTCATGGTCGCCCCATGGCGTGCGATCGCCGAAGGATTCGTTGGCCCACGTCCCGAAGTCGACCAGACCGGACTTGAAGACCAGCCAGCCCCGCTCGTCGTAGACCCAGTGGCGCGGGAATGGACTCGCGCCGAGGAGGCCGCGCCTCGACGTGCCATCAGTATTGATCGTGAGCTCGAGCGTAGACCACGCGATCGACGGCCAGAACTGGACGAACGGCTTGCGCTTGACCGCCCGCGGCGTCGGGAGGCCCATCCGGCCGCCCACGGTCTGGACGAAGCGCACCGACGACGGGCCGATCTCGGGCGGCTGCTGGATGTCGGGCAGGTGGACGGCGGCAAAGCGAATCGCCGCCGGTCCGAGCCGCACCGTCGTCGAGCCGACGTGCCCGCCCGCGAGGTAGCCCTGGTCCACGATCTCGTCGCCTTCGACCTCGATGTAGGCCCGGAGCTCGTTGGCCTCGCGGAACCGATCAGTCTTTCGAAGCGCCTCGAGGTCGTCGATCTTGTCCGGCGGCGGCTCGTCGTAGTGGGTCACGCCCATCTCGAACGGGATCTTGGAAAGGCCCTCGATGGCCTCCGAGGGGATCCACGAGATCGCCGTTACGCTCGATTCGTAGCGCACCGGTGCCATCGGATCAGAGCCCGCTGTACGCGTGCAGGCCGGTGAACCAGAGCGAGCCGGAGTACGTCAGCAGGACCATCCCGAAGCCGACGACGAGGAGCAGCGCCGCCGGGCGGCCGGCCCACGAGCGCTGGTTGCGGGCGTGGAGGTAGATCGCGTAGACGAGCCAGGTGACGAGGGCGGAGGTCTCCTTCGGGTCCCAGCCCCAGTAGCGCGACCAGGCGATCGAGGCCCACCACGAGCCGAGGATGATCATCGTGGCGAAGATCGGAAAGCCGATGATCACCGCGCGGTACGCCACGGAGTCCAGGACACGGTGCGACGGCAGCCACGAATAGCGGTCGTTCTTGCCCTGGACGAGATACGCGACGCCGGCGGCGAACGAGGTCGCGAAGACGCCGTACGAGAGCATCGCCAGCCCGACGTGGATCGTGAGCAGCGGCGCGTTCTGGAGCGCCGGCACGAGCGGCTCGATGTCCGACGGCAGCGACGACGCATAGAGCAGCAGCGTGAGCGAGACCGCGATCGGCAGGAACGCGATGGACTGGATCGGGTAGCGCCGCGACAGGACGAGGTAGCCGAACAAGATCGATGTCGCGAACGCGACCGAGAACTCGAACAGGTTCCCCCACGGCCCGCGCCCGACGATGATCCCGCGAACGACCATCGACGCCACGAGCAGGGCGAACGCGCCGACCGTCAGCCAGCGAGCCGCGCCGGACAGCGGCGACGACGAGGCGTAGTCAGATGGACCCGCGGCCGCGACGGCCGTGCGCGACTCGACGAAAGAGCCGGTCGCGACGCCGGCCCAGGCGGGCCGGACGGGATTGCCGGCGAGGCCGGCCGCGCCGGCGGCGAAGCTCGCGAGTGACCGCCGACCGGCGGCGAGCATGACGGCATGCCCAACGTTCGCGGCAAATGCGAACGCCAGCACGATGGTGCCGATGGCGAAGAGGGCCTGGGTGGCGGTTTCCATCTGGTCGCTCCGAACGCTCCGACAGGGTGGCGGGTTGGCGGCTCGCGGGGGTTGGGCGAGGTTCCGGTCGTGCTCCGGGGCCTCGGGCGCCGGCTCAGGCTGCGGCGGCGCCTCCAGGTGGGGGAGCAGCCGGTCGGAGGGCCGGCACCGTTCGATCGATCTTGAGGACGAGCCCGCACGTGCCGCACGTGTCGATCCAGGCCATCCGCCCGGTGCCGCACTTCGGGCAGGTGACGGCGAGGTCGCGGCCGCACGTCGGGCAGCGGGTCATGCCGAACGGCATCACGAGCTGGTCGACCGCACAGTACGGCTCGCCCGCGGGATAGACGGGCTGGCCGTCGACGATCCGGGCGGGGACGGGCTGGGGCTCGACGTACGGGATGCGGGCTCGCGGCTTGCCCGCGAAGTACACGAACCAGCCGAAGGCCAGCAAGCTGATCAGGGGTCCGACGACGCCGATCAGCAGGAGGACGGGAAAGAGCGTGAGCAGTGCCTTCCAGTCCGGGATCAGGATCGGGCTCAGGAAGGTGATGAGGCCCTGGAAGAGCTGGCCGATCGCGTCGAGCACGGCGAAATCCTAGCCGAGGTCGCGGTCGCGTGGTGCGCGTGATTGACGGGGCGCGCGGCCGTGCCCGATGGAGGCGCCGGCGCGCGTGGGGGCCGCGTCGCGCGCGGCCAGGTGCCCGGCGAGCCACGACGTCCCTTGGACGCGCACGCCGTTGCGGAGCGCCTGGGCGCGGACCTCGCGGTCGTCCGAGACGACCGTGACCGTATCGGCCTCGACCGGACCGAGGGCCCGGAACGCCTCGACCACGCGCTCGGCGATCACGTGGTCAGCGCTGACTCCGCGCCCGAAGACGACGCTGAAGCCCGGCGCGATTCGCCCGGTCGGTGTCGGGCCGGCGTGGCCGTCGAGGATCAACTCCACCTCCGTCGGCGGTGCGAACGCGGCGCGCAGGCGCGCGATGAGGATCGCCGTGGGCAGGGACCCTGCCGCGGAGCCGCGCTCGAGGGCGCGCTGGACGTTCCGCCCGTCGATCAGGATCCGGCTCGCGCCGAATGGCGAATCGCCCCTGAGCGGCCCCGGCTGCGTCGCCGCATAGAGCTTCGAGCCGCCGGGTCGAACCGGCGCGGATGACCGGCTCGCACCGCTCGGGCGACTCGCGCCGCCGGGCCGCCCGAGGCGGCTCCCGAGCGCGGAGCCCGGGACGTTGCGGCGCCGCGAGGGCACGCCGTCAGCTCCAGCGCGGCAGGGGCGCGAGGAACTCCACGATCATCGCCGCGAGCTCGGCCGGCTTCTCCATGCCGACCATATGGGCCACATCGGGCAGGTGGATGAGGCGCGAGCCAGGCACTTCGTCCGCGAGCTTCTGGGCGCTCGCCCGCGTTCCCTCGGTATCGAGGTCGCCGATGACGAGGAGCGTGGGTGTCCTGACCGTCCCGAGTCGCCCGGCCGCGAGCTCCTCGACGGGCTTCCGCTGGCCGTACACGCGCCCCGGCTCCAGCAGTTCGCGATCCATCGCCTTGAACGCCACACGCACCGTCGGATCGACGCGCGTCGCGGGCTGGCCGACGCCGTCCATCCAGATCTGGGCATCGATCTCGGTCGCGAGGTCCCAGTCGCGGGCCTGCTCGGCGGCCTCCTCGGCCTCGAAGAGGGCCATCTCGGCGGCCGACGGCTCCTTGTCGAAGCCGCTCATCCCGCCACCGACCCAGACGTAGGCGATGAACTGCTCGGGCGACGCGAGGACGGCATCCAGCGCGAAATGCGCGCCCATGGAGTTGCCGACGACGGCGCTGCGCGCGACGCCGAAGTGCGCCAGCACCGCGAGGGCGTCCTCGTGGCCCCGGAACTCGACGTCCTCGGCGGTGGACTCGCCGAAGCCGCGCATGTCGTAGCGGATGACCCGGTAGCCGGCATCGAGGAGGCCCGGGACGACGCCGTCCCACGACCGGCGGTTCACGACCGCCGAGTGCACCAGCAGGATCGTCGGATTGGCGGGATCGCCCTCGTCCTCGACAGCGAGGCGGGCGCCCGGAACGTCGATCCAGATGGTTGGCGAATGTTCGGTGTCGGTCATCGGCCGATCCTAGCAGCGCCCCTCAGATGCCCCCGTGCGCGGCCAGGAAGCTCGTGACCCACTCGGCCCAGGCGGGACCGCACACGTCGATGACATGGCCGTGGCCGGCTCCCACGCAGATGTGGACCTCAACGTTCATCCCGGCGTCGATGGCCGCCGCGACGTTGCGCTCGACGCTCTCGGATGGCCGGTCGATGGGGTCACTGCTGCCGTGGGTCAGCAGGATCGGCCGCGCGCCGACCTGCGTGATCGTTCGGATGGGATCGACCGAGGTCAGGTCGCCACCCAGGATGCTCGACGCGCCCGCGATCACGGCCGCCGCGGCCGGCCACGGCGGGAGGCCATCCTCGCCCTCGATCACGTTTCCCAGCTGCAGCTCCACGCCGGAGTGCATCGAGTCCAGGATCAGGGCGCGGACGCGGTCGTCGGTGCGGGCCTCGGCGAGCGCCGTCGAGGCGCCGTTCGAATTGCCCATCACCGCGAGCCAGCCCGGATGCTTGGCCTGCTCCAGCCAGTCGATCATCGCCCGCAGGTCGCGCTGTTCGTGGAGGCCGCCGGACGAGACTTCGCCGCCGCTCTGGCCGGCGTTGCGGAGGTCGATGATCAGGACGTTGTAGTCGTGGTGGAACGGCGGGGCATACCGCAGCCCGTCGGTCTTGTCCGTCTTGCCGCCGTGGACGATCACGACCGTGGGGCCGGTCGGGCCGGCACCCGCGGCGGCCGGGATGTACCAGCCCGCGACCGGGATGCCGTCGCTCGAGACGACCTCGGTGCCGGCGGGCGGCAGCTCCCGCGTGCAGACGCTCGTGATCGAGGCGTGGTCGAGCGCGGTCGGCTCGCCGGAGCCGTCGTAGTTGACCGGCTCGAACGCCCAGCCGAAGGCCGTCCCGGGGTTGTCGCACGGTCCCGGACCTGGCTTCTGCTCGACGTACTGCCGGCCACCAACGACGAAGGCGTAGCCGCTGTAGCCGACCAGCCCGAGCACGAGGACCACGACGACGCCGATCGCGACCCATCGCCCGGTCCTGCCGAAGCCGCTCCATCGCCGTCGAAGCTCGGCGGCAGGGCTGGCCTCGCCACCGAACGCGGTGCCGACGAGGAAGCCGAGCGTCGCGAACAGCAACGCGAGCGTGGCGGAGAGCCACCAGAAGGCGCGTAGGTCATGGTCCCAGCCAAGCGGATGGGCGAGCACCGCGATGACCGCGAGCGCTGCCCATGGGATCCAGACCCGGCGCGGCCGGCCCGCCAGGGCGCCGACGACGAGCCCGACGCCGATCCAGCCGAGCCAGGCCGCGATCGTCACCGGGTACGGGCGCGCCGCGAACGGGAATCCCGCTAGGGCGAGGGCCAGCGCCGCGAGGGGGCGAGCGACGTCGACGAAGCGACGTGCCGCGCGCGCCGGCCGTGGGCTCGGCGGCAGGGGTGGTGTGGTCACGGGCATCCGGAGCCTAGGCCGATCAAGGCGCCGGTGGGACCCGACCCGCTACGATCCTCGGCCATGTCGCTCCTCCTCCTGGTCGATCTCGACGGGGTCGTCTACCGAGGCGCCGATCCGGTGCCGGGCGTCGCCGCCGTCCTGATGACGCGCGCGAACGCCGGGGATCACGTCGTGTACGTCACGAACAACTCGATGCACTACCGGGCGGACTACGTGACCCGGCTGACGGAGCTCGGCGCGCCGGTCACGCCGGACCGGGTCGTGAGCGCGCCGCGGGCCACGGCGCTGTACCTCAAGGAGCACCACCCGGACGTGCGGCGGGTGCTGGCGGTCGGCGCGAGCGGACTGGATCGCGAGCTGCGCGACGTCGGGCTCGAGGTCGTCAACGCTGGATTCGCGGCGGATCGCATGGGCCGCGAGGGGATCGACGGGGTGGCCGCGGCAGGTGCCCCGCAGGCCGTCGTCGCCGGCGTGGACCCGCAGCTCACCTACCTCCGCATCGCCGCGGCAGCCGACTGCATCCGTGCCGGCGCCACCTTCATCGCGACGAACCGCGACCCCGTCTACCCGACCGAGCGCTGGCTTCGCCCCGGCGCGGGCAGCATCGTGTCCGCGATCGAGGTCGCCTCCGGCGTGACGCCGGTGGTCATCGGCAAGCCGGAGCCGCTGCTGATGGAGCAGGCGGCGCACGCGGTCGGGCTGGATCCGAAGGACGCGATCGTGATCGGCGATGGGATCGGCACGGATCTCGCTGCCGCGAACGCCGTCGGCGCGCGGACGATCCTGATGCTGACCGGGGTGACCACGCGCGCAGCTGCCGACGCGCTGCCTGCGGCCGATCGCCCGTTCAAGGTTGCCGCCGATGCCGCCGAGCTGGCTCAGCTCCTCGAGGCGCTCGCTCCCGCCTGAGCCGTTCCGGCGCCCAGCTCGGGGACACCCGCCGCCCACGTATCGAACTCGCGCCTGAGTGGCGCCAGGGTCGCCTCGTCGGCGAAGGCCACATCGAGCGCGATCCGGTCGATGGCCCAGAGCTCGGGCAGCGTGAGCCCGATCTCTGCGACGGCTCGTCCGTACTCGTCGGTGAGCGAGATGTCGGACACCGTCGTGTCGTCCGTCGAGAGCGTGACCGGCGCGCCGGCGCGGTGAAGGCGCGCGATCCCGTGCTCCGGAAGCGACGGCACGATGCCTGCCTGGACGTTGGAGGTCGGGCACAGGTCCAGGCACACGCCCCGGGCCGTCATCTCGGCGATGAGCTCGGGGTCGCCGCTCGTGGCCTCGCCGTGGGCGATCCGCTCCGGGTTCACCGCGAGCGCGCGGCGGACCTGCGCGGCGCCACCCCACTCGCCGGCGTGGATCGTGATCCGGAGGCCGCCGGCGCGCGCCGCCTCGAACGCCGTCGCGTGGGTCAGCGGATCCGGGAACGCGGCCTCGGGACCGGCGAGGTCCCAGCCGGTCAGGCCCCGATCGCGGAAGCGCGACGCCGCCACGGCGAGCCGAACATTGTCGGTCGGATCGTGCGAGCGCAGAGCCGTCGCGATCAGCCGGACGACCGTCCCGGTGCGAGCCGCGCCTGCCTCTGCGCCGCGGACGACCGCCTCGATGCCGTCCGCAAGCGACAGCCCGCGGGCGACGTGGAGCAGGGGACCCCATCGGATCTCCATGTAGCGCACGCCCTCGGCCGCCTTCGACGCGACGAGCTCGGCGGTGATCCGTTCGAGCGCCTCGGCGTCCTGCATGAGGGCGATCGGGAGGTCGAACGCGCGCAGGAGCTCCGCCTGGTCGCGGCACGGCATCGGCGCGACGAGGGCATCGAACATGCCGCGCCACGTCGCCGGCGCCTCGACCCCGCGCGTCCGTGCCAGCTCCAGCGCGGTGCCGACCCGGAGCGAGCCATCGAGGTGGAGATGGAGCTCCGCCTTGGGCATGGCCTCGAGGAGGCGTCGGACGGCGGGCTCGGGAGTGCGCATGGACCGATGCTACGATCCGCAGCCGATGTCGAGCGCGCCAACCCGCACCCGCACGGCCCTGGGCAGGATCCTTCGCGGCACCGCCTGGACGTTCCTCTTCGCGGCCTTCGCGGTCGGCGGCGCCGGGCTCATCGGCGAATCGTTCCACCCCCCGGGCAGCCCCGCCCGCGTCGAGCTCACCTGGACCGGCGACGCCGCGCTGGCCGTCCCGCTCGATGCGGCGACGACCCAGCTGCAGGCCATCTCGGCCAACGTCGACGAGCTCTCTGCCGACGCCAAGACCGCCCTCGAGGAGCTCGCCAGCACCGACCCGACCCGCCTCCGCGACGCGCTTGCGAACGGCGGCCAGGCCGCGGCCGCGATCGCCACCCAGGCGCGCGACCTCAAGGAGGCCCTCGCCGGCCTGCCCGGCGACGGTTCCGCGGCGGCGCTCCAGTACAGCAACGCGACCCTCGTTCGGCGCGCCTCGATCATCGCCGCGCTCGAGGCGGCCACGAGCCTCGCGAGCCTGTGGCAATCCGTGACCGGCGGCGCGGCCAACGCGGCCCACCTGATCAGCCTGATCGACCAGCACGACCAGACGGTGCTGGCCGCGGCGGCACAGGGTCGCAACCACAAGTACCGCGCCGGCGCGACGATCCTCGACACGGCGCTCGAGACCATCGGCTCGGTGCAGCAGCTCCGGGTGAGCCTGATCACGGGCTCCAGCGACACCGTCCTCGACGAGTGGATCCAGCGAACCTCGAACTACGACAAGGCCCTCCAGGCGCTGTACGACGCGCTCGACAAGTCGCACGGCGTCGTGACCCTCGATGTCCAGGCGAAGCGGCGCGACGAGCAGGCCGCCTTCTCGCAGCTCCCGCCCGATCGGCGGACGATCGTCGTGATCGTGTCGGAGGTGGCCCGCGGCGGGCTGACCGAGGCCATCCTCGCGATCGACGATGCCCACGCCCAGATCGATGACGCGCTCGGCGGTCCATCCTGACTACACTCGCGCCCGGGGCCGCGCCCAGACCCAATCGCTGATATCGCGCTCGGAGGGGATCGTGCAGGTACGCGTCGTCGTCGATCAGCCGTGGGACGTCAAGGCGGACGTCCTGGCCGTCCCGATCCTGGGCCAGCCGGCTTTCACGGGCCCGCTGGGCGAGCTCGACAAGCGCGCCGGCGGGGAGCTGGCATCGCTCACCGACTTCGGGGAGATCAGGGGCAAGCGCTTCAAGAGCGCCCTCGCCGCGCCGGGCGAGGTCAAGGCCGGTCGCCTGCTCGCCATCAGCGCCGGTGAAGCGGCCGAGCTCGATCGCGAGACGGTGGTCAAGGTTGCCGCGTCGGTGGAGCGCCGGCTCGCCGGCCGTGCCGTCCATTCGCTCGCGATCTGGCTGTCGCCCCTGGCCGACGTCCTCGAGGGGGGCGCGGCGGCGGTCGCCGAGCTCATGGCCCGCGGCGTCGTGGAGGGCTCCTACGAACCGGCCGCCATCTATCGCGAGGGCTATGCCGACGGCCCGCCGACGCTGGATGAGCTGATCCTGGTCGCCCCCGGCGCCGACATCGCGCGCCTGGGCGAGGCCGCGAAGCGCGGCCGGATCATCGGCGAGGGCGCGAACATCGCGCGGACGCTCGCCAATCGATCGTCGAACGACGTCAGCCCCGAGGTCCTCGCCGAGGAAGCCTGGAGCCTCGCCGAGAAGAACGACCTGTGGATCGACGTCATCGGGCCGGAGAAGGCCATCGACATGGGCATGGGCCTGTTCATGGCCGTCGGCCGGGGCAGCGACAACCCGCCCCGGATGATCGTCATGCGGTCCGGCAAGGCCGGCGAGAAGGACGCCCTCGGGCGCCACCTCGCGATCGTCGGCAAGGGCGTCTGCTTCGACTCCGGCGGCATCTCCATCAAGCCATCCGACCGGATGGAAGAGATGAAGATGGACAAGACCGGCGCCGCAACGGTCATCGCGGCAGCAGTCACCGTCGCCAAGCTCGCGCCGGGCACCCCGCTGCTGGTCCTCGCGCCGGCGGTCGAGAACATGCCGGGCTCCCACTCGACCCGGCCGGGCGACGTCGTCAAGGCGCTCAACGGCAAGTGGGTCGACATCACCAACACCGATGCCGAGGGCCGGCTGATCCTGGCCGACGCACTGACCTACGCCGAGCGCCTCGGCGCGACCCACCTGGTCGACGTCGCGACGCTCACGGGCGCCGTTTCGCGCGCCCTCGGCGAGCTGGTCACCGGCGCGTTCGGCACGCCCCAGAGCTTCGTCGACGAGGTCTTCGCCGCGGGTGCGAAGGCGGGTGAGCGGTACTGGCAGCTGCCGCTCGTCGAGGACTACCGCGCCGACATGGAGAGCTGGTACGGCGACCTCGTGAACTTCTCGCGCAACAACGAAGGCGGCCTCGTCAAGAGCGCCCTGTTCATCAGCGAGTTCGTCACGAAGCCGTGGGTCCACCTCGACATCGCGGGCACGGGCTACTTCCGCAAGGTGACCCCGTTCGCGACGCGCGGCTCGACGGGCGTCGCCCACGCGACCCTGGTCGAGCTGGCGCTCGCCGGCGCCAAGGGCTGACGACGGCAATCGCCGCGGCAATCCTCGGGCTCGTCTGGGGCTTCGTCGCGGACCGGATCTCGGCGCGCTGGCCGGCCCACGAGGACGGCTCGATCCGCCGCATGGATTGGCGGACGGTCCTGGTGGTCCTCGCTGGCGGTGCTGTGTTCTACGCCACGGAGGCGAGATTCGGGGGGGACCCGGCCGAGCTGGTCGTGATCGGCGTGTACGTCCTCGCGCTCGTGCTGCTGTTCGCGACCGACCTCGACCAGCGGCTCCTGCCGGACATCATCACGCTGCCGCTGATCGGGTTGGCGCTCGTCGCATTTGCGACGGGCAGCGGCCCCTTCGTCCACGCGCCGGACGAGCTGGCCTGGGCCGCCGCGGCCGCGATCCTGATCCCGCTCGGGTTGTTCCTCCTGGCGATCCCCTTCGGGGCCGGCGCCATCGGGCAGGGCGACCTGAAGCTGCTCGTCAGCGTCGGCCTGCTCGCCGGCGCGACCAACCTGATCTACGCGCTCGTGTCTGGCGCGCTCCTGGCGGGGGTCATCGTCCTGGGGCTCGTCGTGACCCGCAGGATCACGCTGAAGAGCTTCGTCCCGTACGGACCGTTCCTCATCGCGGGCACCCTGTGGGTCATCCTGGCCCTCCCCCCGCCGTGACCAAGGTACGGGGGCGCGGCTTCTTGCAAGGGCGTAAACTCCCGCCCGTTAGCCGGTAAGTCGTCCCGGCACTGTGCCTGGCAGGGACGGCGCTCTTTCCGGCGAGCGAAACCAACGCGAAACCCCAGCGCGACGGAGACGCCCGCACGATGAAGACGCTGCTCAGGCGCCGCTCCATGCCGCAAAGGCTCGGTCAGCGTGTCGTCCTCTCGCTCGTTCTCCTGTCCTCGTTCGGCGGCATCCTGCTGTCCGCGACGCCCGCTCCGGTGTCGGCGGATGCCCTGTCCGATGCCTATGCGAGGCAGAAGGCGCTCCAGAAGCTGATCGCCCAGCAGAAGGCGGCGATCGCGAGCCTGGCTGCGAACCAGGCGATGCTGTCGGGCAAGATCTCGAACACGCGGGCATCGCTCAACGAGATCAACGCGAACCTGCTCACGGTCAAGACCCAGCTCGTCAGCATGGTCGTGGACGTGGCCCGCAGCCAGCAGGCCGTCGATGCGCTGGAGGAGACCTCGGCGCAGCTCGACCAGCAGCTCGCCGACGTCGAGGCCCAGGAGGCCAGCAAGCAGGCAGAGCTCGATGCCAGCAAGGCGCTCCTCGCGTCGCGGATCCAGGAGTCGTACGACACCGACCGCACCTCGACGCTCGAGACGCTCCTGTCGAGCGCGGACTTCACCGACGCCCTGACCGAGGTCGGCTATCACCTCGACTTCGCCCAGCAGGACAAGCTCCTCGTCGACCAGATCCAGCAGGACCAGCAAGTCTTGACCGTCCTGCACCAGAACGTCCAGATCGCCCGTGACCAGACGGCCCAGCTCCACGCCGAGGCCGCGGCTTCGAAGGCCCAGTTGGATCAACAGCTCGCCGAGCTTGCTGCCGCCCGAAAGCAGCTGGCCGCGATGGAGGCCCAGACCGCGGCCCTGCTCAACAACCAGCAGACGGCGTTCGCGCAGCTCCAACATGACAAGGCCAAGCTCGCGGCGGCCCTGGCCGCGCAGGAGGCCGCCCAGAAGAAGCTCGAGGCACTGATCGCGAAGCTCGTCGCGCAGGCGCTGGCAAAGGGTGGCATCCCGTCGGTCTACAACGGGACGCTGTCCTGGCCGATGTCGGGTCGCGTCACCCAGGAGTTTGGCTGCACCGGGTTCTGGGCTGAGCCGCCACTCGGCAACTGCGCCCACTTCCACACCGGCATCGACATTGCCAACGCGATGGACACGCCGATCCATGCGGCGGGCGCGGGGAAGGTGATCTGGGCCGGGCGCAGCCCGTACGACACGGCCTGGATCGTGATCATCGCCCACTCGTCGCACCTGGTGACGTGGTACGGCCACATCGACAACTCACCTGGCCCGGTCGTGCATGCCGGCCAGTACGTGGCGAAGGGCCAGCTCATCGCCTACGAGGCCTGCACGGGCAATTGCACGGGCCCGCACCTCCACTGGGCCGTTCAGCTCGACGGTAGCTGGGCCAATCCGCGGCTGTTCCTGCCGCGCTGAGCGCGGGCGCCTGACGCGGCGCCGACTCGCCCCCTGAACGGAATCTTGACCCGCCGTTCATCGGAACGACCGGTCGCCGGTGCTACGATTCGACCGTGAAGCGGACGATGGCGCTGATCCTCGCCGGCGGTGAGGGCGAGCGGCTGTCCATCCTGTCCTCGGTGCGGGCCAAGCCCGCCGTTCCGTTCGGCGGCAAGTACCGGATCATCGACTTCTCGCTGTCGAACTGCGTGAACTCGGACATCACGGACATCCTCGTCCTGACCCAATACAACCCGCGCTCGCTCAATGACCACATCGGCGTCGGGCGGCCGTGGGACCTCGACCGGAACCGGGGCGGGATCAAGCTGCTCCAGCCGTACATCGCGCGCGGCCGCGTCGCAGAGTGGTACCGCGGGACCGCCGACGCGGTGCTTCGCAACCTGAACGTCATCGAGCGCTCCGACGCGGACACGATCGTCGTCCTCGCCGGCGACCACATCTACAAGATGGACTACCAGCCGTTCGTGGCGGCCCACCGGCGCCACCGCGCCGATGTCACGATCGCGGTCCGGCGGGTGCCCCTCATCGACGCGACCCGCATGGGCATCCTCGCGATGGACGACAACGACAAGGTCGTCGATTGGCAGGAAAAGCCGAAGCAGCCTAAGAGCGACCTCGCGTCGATGGGCGTCTACGTGTTCTCGAAGCGGGCCCTGCGGCGTTGGCTCAGCGACGATCTCGTCGACTTCGGCGGCAACGTCATCCCGGCCATGCTGGACGGTGGGGCGCGGGTGTTCGGCTACCGGTTCGCGGGCTACTGGCAGGACGTCGGCACGATCCAGTCCTACTGGGAGGCCAATCTCGCGCTGCTCGAGGACCGCCCCGAGCTCGACCTGTACGACCCCGACTGGGTCATCCACACCCGATCCGAGGAGCGCGCGCCGGCCAAGGTCGGCGCAACCGCCCAGATCCATCGGAGCCTGATCAGCCACGGCTGCGTGATCGAGGGGACGGTCGTCAACAGCGTGCTCTCGCCGGGAGTCCGCGTGGACGTCGGGGCAGTCGTTCGGGATTCGATCGTCATGTTCGACTCGGTCATCCGCGCCGGCGCGGTGGTCGACCGGGCGATCCTCGACAAGGAGGTCGTGGTCGGGCAGGGCGCGATCGTGGGCGAGGGCCCGTACGACGGTCCCCCGAATCGCCAGGAGCCCGGCCGCCTGAACACCGGGATCACGGTGGTCGGCAAGCAGTCGATCGTGCCGCGCGGCGCGCGACTTGGCCGCAACGTGCGCGTCGGCGGCGACGTGCGCTCGGCCGACTACGCGACCCGGATCATCCGCTCCGGCGGCTCCGTCGACGCGTCGACGGGTGCCCGCTCGCGCTCCGGCACCGGCCGCGCCGACTCAAAGGGCGACCCGGAAGACGCCGCCGGATCCCGCGCCCGCGCCCGTTCGGACGCCGCCTCGGCCAGCTAGGCCCGGTCGCGGGCGCCGCCTCGCGCGTCGACTCGCGCGACTTCGCTCGTCGTTCACGCACGCCCCGCGATCCTGCCGCGCTGCGCGGCTGCTGCGAGATGCTTCCACGGAAGCGGAACGATCGTGAAACGAAGCCGGATCGCCTCGGCGCATCGCACTCATTAGCGCGTGGTTCTTGGCCCAAACCGTGCTCGGCAGACGCCATCTCGACGCATCCGAGCCGGCGGATCGCCAAGAGCCCGGGTCGTGGCGGGCGTCCAAGCGACGCAGCGCCGTGCCCCTCCGTGGCCGTCCGCGCCTGCCCCTGGCTGTCACCGCGGCAAGGGGCCGTTCGGCGTTGCCATGTCGGCCGGCGACGGCAGGGTCGTGCCGGGATTCGTGCCTTGCCCGCGGTAGTTCCGATTCGTTGGAACCAATTCGAAAAGGGTGCGCAGGGCGGGCGACGTCCGACGGCGAGTACACGACGACCGATGGCGAGCGGCAGGCTCCAGGCGCCCGGCGGCTAGACTTTCCGCCCATGCCCGGAGCGACCACGCCGGTGACGGCGGCGACGATCAAGCGCTGGCTCGCGGAGCTTGGTGTCGCGGCGGGCGCCGAGGTCGATCGCGATGGAATCGTCGCCTGGGACCTGGCGCTGGACGGGCGGACGCGGCGCGACCTGCGGGTGACGCTGATCCTCGACCCCGCGCTCGGCGCGATCGTGTGGGCGCACCTCGCGCCGCCGCTGCTCGACGGCCTGCGCAAGGGCTACCGGACCCTGTTGCGCTGGAACGACGAGTTCCCGCTCGTGAAGTTCTCGATCGCCGACGACGGCCGGCCGATCGCCGCCGTCGAGATCCCGTCGCGCTGGCTCGATGAGAACGAGCTCGGGCTCGCCCTCGCCCGCGTGGCCGGCGTGGCCGATCGCGTGTTCGAGGAGACCCGCGGCTGGCTCTGGATCGGCGGTCGCGTGCCCGACGGCTACGCGGCGCGGCCGGTTCGCACGGAGGCGCTCCTGGACCGATTCGCGCCGCAGCTCGGGGAGCTCGTCGCGGACCCAGCCCACCTCTCCGACCCGGCCGGCGCGCCGGTGGAGGCGTGACGCTGGCGGCCCCCCGTTCCAGCGCGGCGCGGGTTCTGCTCCGCGCGGCTGCCTTCGCGGTCTCCCTCGGAATCACACTCGGGATCGGCAGCGTGCCGGCGCTCGCTCCCGTGGCCGTCGAGGCCGCGACGCCCGGACTCACCCTGGTAGGCGCGACGACCTACGACGTCCTCCCGGCTGAGGGTCGTATCGCCGTCGGCGTTGTCCTGACGGCGACCAACCACCTCAAGGACACCGCCACGCGCCGGTTCTTCTTCCGAACGGCCGTCGTCACCGTGCTGCCGGGCACGTCCGGGTTCCGGATCAGTGGCGGCTCCGGAAAGGCCAAGGTGTCCGTGAGCCAGAAGACGGCGACGTACACGAACCTCAAGATCGATCTCGGGGCGAACCTCGCCGCCGGCAAGACGGCGACCCTCACGCTGACGTTCGACCTCCGGGACCCGAATGGCGCCCCCGATCGGCCCGTGCGCATCTCGCCATCGCTCGTGTCGTTCGCCGCGTGGGCGGTCGCGGCGCCCGGCTCGACGGGCGCGTCGGTCGCGGTGCGGCTCCCGAGCGGGTACAACGCGACGATCGGACGTGGTCCGCTGACCGGCCCGGTCCCCGACGGAGCCGGTCACGACACGTGGTCGAGCGGTCCGATCCAGGCGCCGCTCACCTACGTCGCCGATGTCGTTGCCGATCGACCAACGGACTACGTCGAGACGACCGTGACCGTCCCGCTCGGAGCCGGCACCGACAGCGTGACCATCCGTTCGTGGCCGGACGATCCGGCATGGCGCGATCGAATCGGTGCGCTGGTCCAGCGGGCGCTGCCGATCCTCGAGCGCGAGATCGGCGTCCCGTACCCGGTGACCCAGCCGCTCGTGGTGCGCGAGGCCGTCGTGCGGAGCACTGGCGGCTTCGTCGGCGTGTTCGACCCGGCGACAGACCAGATCGACATCGCCTACGCGGCGCCAGACGGTGTCGTCATCCGTGAGCTGGCCCATGCCTGGTTCAACGGCAGCCTCGTGGCCGACCGGTGGGCCGCCGAGGGATTCGCCGCCTACTACGCCGAGCTGGCCGCGCGGGAGCTTGGGGTCGACCCGGCTTCGCCGGTCCCGCCGACCGAGCCGGGCAACTGGGCGATCCCGCTCAATGCGTGGGGCCCGAGCGGCAGCGTGCCGCCCGCGTCCGAGACATGGGCGTACGCGGCATCGCTCGACCTCGCCCGCGACATCGCGCAGCGCGCCGGCGGCGACGCCCTGAGCGCGGTGTGGCTGGCGGCCTCGAAGGGCATCGGCGCGTACGAGCCGGGCCCGCCCCCGCAGCCGCCAACTGGGGCCGAGGTCGTCGGGCCGCCTGACTGGCGCGGCCTGCTGGACCTGCTCGAGGAGCGGACCGGCCAGTCGTTCGCGGACCTTTGGCTGGCGCACGTCGCGCGACCCACCGATGTGGCGGCGCTCACCGATCGGACCGCGACGCGCGCCGCCTATCTCCGCTCCGTGGCGCTCGCCGGCGACTGGCAGCTCCCGCCGCTCGTCCGCACCGCGATGCGGGCGTGGCAGTTCGGCCTGGCCCGCGACCTCCTCGCCGCCACCGATGGCGTATCGGCGCAGCGAGCGAAGCTGGAGCAGACGGCGGCCACGGCGGGGCTGACGCTGCCGGCGACGCTGCGCGGCGCATTCGAGGGCGATGGCGGGATCGCCGTGGCCGCCGACGAGGCGTCCGCCGAACAGGCCGTCGTCGACGCCATCGTGAGCGCGCGCGCCGCCGAGCCGAACGAGTCGGGAGCAGAGGAGCGCCTGATCATCGCCGTCGGGCTCGTCGGCGCGGATCCGGCGGGGCAGGTCCGCCGCGCGGCGACGCGGCTCACTGCCGCCGACCTCGAGGGCGCCTATACCGATGCCACCGACGCGAGCGCCGCGTGGACGGGTGCCGCCGCGCTCGGCCGGTCGCGTATCGTCAGCGCCGTGCTGCTGCTCCTGGCGGTCGTGCTGCTCGCCGGCCTCGTGCGGCAGCGACGGAGCGCCCGGCGCGCCAGAAGTACGGCAACGTGAGGTCGATGACCCACCTCGGGAGGCTCGATTGGCGCCGGCGCGGCGGTGGCGTGCTGCTCGCGACGCTGCTGGCCGTGGCGCTCTGCGCCTCGCCGCCGGCGGCCCGGATCGCACTCGCGGCGACGAGCCCGCTGCGGGTCCAGGCGGACACCGCGTACACCCTCGATCCCGCGGCCGGCCGGGTCCACGTCGAGATCGACTTCAAGGTCACCGACCTCAAGCCGAACAGCGCCCAGTTCGTCTACTTCTACCGCGATCTGTCGTTCGCGATCCAGCACGAGGCGACGGCGGTCCGGACCAGCGGCAGCGCAAGCTCGGTGGCCACGCGCACGCGCCAGTCCTTCATCGAAGCGACGGTGCACTTGCGGTCCAACCTGTACTACCGGCAGAGCGCCAGCTTCGCGATCCGGTACGACCTTGTGGGCGGGGCGCCGCGGAGCGCCTCGTCGATCCGGGTCGGCAGGGCGTTCGCCACCTTCGGCGTGTGGGCGTGGGGGGATGTCGGGCGGAGCACGGTCGAGGTGCACATCCCGGCTGGCTACGTGAACACGGTCGATGGCGACCCCCTCCAGACGGCGAGCGGCTCCGGCGGGAAGCTCCTCACGGCGACCCCGACGGATCCGAACACGTTCTTCGCGATCATCAGCTCGGAGGACGCCGCGGCCTACGGTTCGACGCGAATCTCGCTCCCGGGCGGCGTCGAGATCGTGATCAAAGCGTGGCCGGAGGACAAGGTCTGGAACACGACTGTCGGCGACACCCTGCGAAAGGCGATGCCCGAGCTGGAGACGCTGATCGGGCTGCCGTGGCCGGTCGCCCACGACCTCGACGTGCGGGAGCGCTATACGCCCGCCCTCGAGGGCTACGCCGGCTTCTACCTGACGGACGCGCAGCGCATCGACGTGAGCGAGGATCTCGATCCGGTGGTGATCGTCCACGAGGCCTCGCACGCGTGGTTCAACGACGGCCTGTTCACGGAGCGCTGGCTGTACGAGGGGCTCGCCGAGGAGTACGCGTGGCGGGTCCAGACCGACGTCGGCGGCGACGCGGGCATCGCGCCGGCGCGCCCCGACCCGGCGGACCCCGGCCACCTGGCGCTCGTCGGCTGGACGTTCCCGCAGGTCATCCGGGACCAGACGACCGACGATCGCGAGCGCTATGGCTACGCGGCCGCGTTCTACGTGGTCGACCAGATGGTCACCGCGGCGGGGGTCGACCAGATGCGCCTGGCGTTCGAGGCTGCGAAGGCGCACCAGACCGCGTACCTCGGCGCGGGGGCGCCAGAGACCACCTCGGTCGCCAACGACTGGCGCCACCTGCTCGATCTCATCGAGCCGATCAACAAGCCGGATTCGGCGGCGGTGGAGACGGCGCTGCGCGACTTCGCGATCAGCCCGACGGACGCCAAGGGCCTCGACAACCGGGCCCCGGCGCGGAAGCAATACCGCGACCTGCTGACCGCCGGCAATGGTTGGCTGCCGCCGTGGTACGTCCGCAAGCAGATGGACAGCTGGACGTTCGTCGGCGCGGGCAAGGCCATGGACGCAGCGACGGCCGTGCTCACCCTCCGCGACCAGGTGCAGGCCGCCGCCAGCGCCCTCGGGCTCGAGCCGGACGGCAGCCTCCGGAAGGCCTACGAGGGCGCGACGGACGGGCTTCAGGCCGCGACCGACCTCGCGAATGCCCAGCTCGCCGCCCTCGCGGCGATCGCCGACGCCAAGACCAAGGTCGATCCGGCGCCCGACTTCGTCACCCAGCTCGGGCTCGGGGACGAGAACCCGAAGGCGCCGTACGAAGCCGCGCGTACCGCCTTCCAGGCCGGCAAGCTCGACGAGGCGGTCGGCGATGCCACGGCTGCCACAGCGGCGCTTGCCGCCGCGCCTGCGATCGGCCAGCAGCGGCTGCTCACCATCGCGGTATCCACCGTCGGTGGCGTGCTCGTCCTGCTCCTGCTCGTGGTGCTCCTCCGCCGCCGGCGGCGCCGCGTCGTGGCCGTTGCCGTGGCTCCGGCAGCCGTTACACTCGCCGATCCGAGCGCGGCATCGACGCCACCGAGCGCGAGCCAGCCGGATGATGCGGGAGGCCCTGCACCCTGATGGCGGTTCGCCGCAGCCGGCCGTCGCGCGAGATCCTGTCGGGCGAATCGGCAGACGTCTACTTCATGCGCGCCGAGCAGGTGCTCGACCGCGAGGGCCTCGACCCGATCGTGACGATGGAGGTCTTCGGCCGCCAGGACGCGATCCTGTGCGGGATCGACGAGGTCAAGAACCTCCTCGCCCACGTGCTCGGCAAGGGCAAGTCGGACGAGGTCACGGTCGAGGCCCTCGACGACGGTGACGCGATCGCGCCGAAGGAGATCGTCCTCCGGATCAACGCCCGCTACCGGACCTTCGGGCTGTACGAGACCGCCCTGCTGGGGATGCTCGCGCAGTCCACGGGCTGGGCCACGGCGGCGCGCGAGTGCGTGACGGCCGCCGCACCGCAGCCGGTGATCTCGTTCGGCGCGCGGCACGTCCACCCGGACATCACCGACGTCCTCGACTACGCGGCGATCATCGGCGGCTGCGTCGGCGCGTCGACGCCGGCGGGCGCGCGACTCGCCGGCCTCTCGCCGACCGGCACGATGCCCCATTCGCTGGTCCTGATCATGGGCGACACGGTCGCGGCGGCCCTCGCCTTCGACCGTGACCTCGACCCTGACGTCCCCCGGATCGTCCTGGTCGACACGTTCAAGGACGAGGCCGAGGAGGCGCTTCGCGTCGCGAATGCGCTCGGCGATCGCCTGTACGGCATCCGTCTCGACACGCCATCGGAGCGCGGCCGGGTCACCCCCGACCTCGTCAAGGAGGTCCGGGCGCGGCTCGACCAGGCCGCCTTCCAGCACGTCAAGATCGTCGTCTCAGGAGGCCTCACGCCGGACCGGATGGCCGTGTTCAAGGACGCCGGCGCGCCGGTCGACTCGTATGCCGTCGGCTCGTACATCAGCGGTGCCACGCCGATCGACTTCACGGGCGACATCAAGGAGATCGACGGCAAGCCGATCGCCAAGCG
>DHWF01000031.1:42595-107699 GCA_002413045.1 Chloroflexi bacterium UBA5189 | reverse complement strand
GCGACATCAAGGAGATCGACGGCAAGCCGATCGCCAAGCGTGGCCGCATCCCCGGCCGCACGGACAGCCCGCGCCTGAAGGTGGTCAAGCTCGAGGACTGGCGCGGGGGCTGAAGCGGCGACTCCGCGCACCGCCCGGGCGCGCGATTCGTGTAACCATCGGCGCGTGATCGAGCGCTCCGATAACCCACTCGATGACGCCGACCGCGAGAGCGCCTACGCGCTGCTCCAGCGGGGGCTGGCGCTGATCACGCGCCGGCACCACGCGCAGGCCGCGATCGTGCTCGAGCGGGCGGCGCGGGAGGAGCCCGGGAAGGGCTCGATCCTCGAGCCGCTGGGGCGGGCGTACCAGCACAGCGGCCAGTTCGAGCTCGCCCGCCAGACGTTCGAGGCGCTGCTCGACCTCGACCCGTCGGCGCACTGGGCGCACTTCGCGCTCGCGGCGAGCCTGCGGAAGCTCGGCCGCGCGGCCGAGGCTCGGACCCATCTCCGTCTCGCCGTCGCCCTCTGCCCCAGCTCCGCGCTCTACCGCCAGGCCCTCGCCAAGGTCGACCCGCCGACCACATAGTTCGCCGTGTCCTAGTGCCGCGCGATGTTCACCACATGATCTTTTCTGGCACTTCCAGGGTGTTTCGCCGCGCCCAGGGCGCCACGACCCCGCCAGCGACGTCAATCCAAGCTCAATCGTGGTCGCCCGCGCACGGGATCACGCCACGCCGCGACCAATTCGGCGCGAAATGGGCAACGAAGTGCCGAATCTGTTCATGTGGTGAACATTGACGGGCTTTCGGTCGGGCGCGGCGCTCGGTGCGAGCGCTGGAGCCGTCAGCGGCGCTCGGACTCCCGCAAGCGAGCGACCCAGAGGAGGCCCACGATCGACTTGGCGTCGCGGATCTCGCCGCGCTCCGCCATCGCGACCGCGTCGTGGAAGGGGGTCGGGTAGAGCTCGAGCCGCTCGTCCTCGTCGGGCTGCAGGCCGCCCTCGTGGGCCGATGTCAGCCCCGTCGCGAGGTACAGGTGCATCAGCTCGCTCGTGAAGCCAGGCGCGGTGTAGAAGTTGCCGAGGTAGCGCCAGCTGGTCGCCCGCGAGCCGGTTTCCTCCTCGAGCTCACGGGCCGCGGCGGCGGCGTGGTCCTCGATCGAGCCGTCCGGCTCGCGATCGAGCGTGCCGGCCGGGATCTCGAGCAGCGGCCCGCCGGTCGCGTGGCGCCACTGGCGGACGAGCAGCACGCGATCCTTGTCGTCGATCGCGACCATGCACACGCCACCCGGATGCGCGGCGATGTCGCGGGTGGAGCGATGGCCGTCGGCGGCCTCCACGGTGTCGATCCGGAACTCGAGGATGCGCCCGCGGCGGATGACCTCGGAGCTGATCGGCGTCTCGCGCAGCGGGTCCTCGCTCACGCGGGGACGGCCAGGGCCGCGAGCGTCGCCATGTCGGGCACGGTGAGGTCCGGCTTCGCGTTCGCGGGCGGCGTGGCGCCGGAACCCGGCTGGTCGCCGCGCCGATCCACCCAGACCGTCGACAGGCCGAGTCGCTTCGCGGTGACATGGTCGTGGAACAGGCTCTGGGCGACGTGCAGGATCCGCGCCGGCGGCAGCCCGATCCGCTCGAACGCGAGCTCGAAGCCGCGCGGGTTCGGCTTGTAGCGCTTTGCCTGCTGCGCGGTCACGACCCAGTCGAAGTCGATCCCGAGCCTCGCCTCCGAGGCGGCAAAGAGGTCGTCGTCGCAATTCGTGATGACGCCCAGCTTGAAGCGCGAGTGGAGCCTCGCCAGCGCCGCCACGGAATCCGGGAACGCCGGCCAGTCGGCGACCGACCCGCCGAACGCGGCGACCTCTCCCGCGGAGGGGCCCTGGCCGAAGTGGTCGAGCATCGCCGTGAGCACGCCGCCGAGGACGTCCCGGTAGCGGCGGTACGGGCCCGCCTCGAGCTGCGCCTCGTGTCGCGCGAAGGCCTCGAGGATCGCGCCGTCCGGCGCGTCCACGCCATGGGCCGCCAGCGGCGCGCGGAACGCGTTGAGCAGCCCGGTCTCCCAGTCGATCAGGGTGCCGTAGCAGTCGAAGGTCAGGACGTCGAAGTCGTCGAAATCGAGCTGCGCCATCCGGGCAATGCTACGAGGTCGGCGGGCATGCCTTCTGCGTGACGGCCGGCGTCGGCGAGGGCCCCACGCCCACCGGCTGGCTGAAGATTGACTGCACCCGGGCCTGGATCGACTTGATCTCCTTGGTGTTCAGGAACTCGGGGTATTTGGGCGGCGAGAACTCGATCGTCTGGATGTCGTGTGAATCAACGTGGGCGGCGAGGACCGCCAGGTCCGCGATCTCGTTCGGTTGGATCGTCGTCCACAGGTTGTCCTTGGCGATGTCGAGCAGGTCGGGCACGCGCGGCAGGAGCGCGATCGGGTCCAGCTCGCGGTCGAGCGCGAGGAGGACGGACTGCTGGCGGCGCATCCGGCCGTAGTCGTCGTCCTGGTGGCGCGACCGGGCGTACTCGAGGGCCCGGGTCCCGTTGAGCTTCTGGCAGCCGGGCTGGATCGACACCTGGATGTAGCCGGTCCCATCGGGCTTCGGATAGTGCGCGTCGTAGAGGCTGCTCGGGATATCGATCCATAGCCCGCCGACCGCGTTGACGAGGTCGACGAAGCCGTTGAGGTCGACCACGATCGCGCCATCGAGCGGCACCCCGACCAGCTCCTGGACCGCGCCGGTCACCGCTCGGAAGCCGCGCGCGTCGCCGCCGGGAAAATGCTTCGGGTCGTTCATCGCCGCGACGTACAGGGCGTTCAGGAACTGCGGGAAGCGGCCGTTGGGGAAGGCGGCCTGGTCCTCCGGCGCCAGCGGGACGTTGACGATGTTCCGGGGGATCCCGAACATCGCCGCGCGGTGGGTCGCCACGTCCACGCTCAGGACGATCATCGTGTCCGTGCGGAGGCTCCAGCGGCCCGGACCCGCATCGCTGCCGATCAGGAGCAGGTTCAAGCGGCCGTCGGCCGCCCACGCCGGGACCGGGATGGGCGTCGCGGTGGGCGCCGGGATGGGAGACGGAGTGTCGCCCGGGGTGAGGCTCGGTGGCGCCGTCGGCGCGAAGCTGGCGCTCGGGATGGTGAAGCCGGTGCCAGGGTTGACGAAGATCGAGGTGGTCGCCTCGTACGCGTGCAGCCCGACGAACTCGATCGAGCCGTAGAGGGCGACGACGAGCGCCAGCGCGAGCAGGAGAATCGGCGTCCGACCGGCCGCATCCGGTCCCCCTCGCCGGACGCCGACCCGGAATGCGTCGCGGACGGCGAGCAGGTGGTAGACGGCGAGGCCGAGCAGCCCGATCAGGATGGCCGCGAGCGTCGTGGGCTGGACGAACCCGTCGATCAGGAGTCGGATGTTGACCAGCGCGATAATCGCGACGGCCGCCCCGAGCCCGAACATCGGCAGCGCGACGAGCAGGGCGCGGCGCCCTGCGCCGAGCCACGCCTGGCCAAGCCCGGGCCACAGCGCGGACAGGAGGGCCGCGATCCCGGGTCTGTTCATTGAGCGCGCAGCGTAGCCATCGCGGCCAAAGGACGCCAACGGGCTCCGCGGTGTTGCTCCGCGCGAGCCAGGTTGCGGAACCTACATCGAAGGCGGTCGGCGCGGGTCCAGGAACGGCTCCGGGTTGTCGCGGAACTCGAGGAAGCAGCCCTTGCCGCAGAAGAGGTATTCGCGGCCGTCGTGCGTGAGGGTGAGGCCGTTCGCGCGCGCCGTGTCGGGGTCGACGACCATCCCGCAGACGGGATCCTCGTTCGGGTCGATGTGGCGGGTCTCGGTCATGGCCGTATCGTCGCGCGTTCTCACGTTCCTGTCACCGCGCGCCGACACGGTGGTCAGCAACGGACCGCCCCACTGCCGGGTGGCCGGAGCAACGGAGACGCGCATGGACGAATACTTCACCCCACCGGAGCCGGTACGCGCCACCGCGGCCGAGCTGCCGAGGCCGGCCACGATGGCCCGCATCGGACTCGTCGGCATTGCGGCCGCCGCGCTGATCGCGGTGGCCATCCTCGCCTTCGGGTCGACCGCCACGCCGGCCGGAACCCTTGCGGCCGGCTCCACGACCACGAACAATGCCACGGTCCCGGACCTCAACTTCGGGGGCGGTGGGCCGGGCGACCATGGTGGCCCCGGCATGGGCGGGGCCACGATCACGGCCATCTCCGGGTCGAGCATCTCGCTCGCGACCGCCGATGGCTGGAAGCGGACCATGACGGTCGATAGCGGGACCACGTATTCCAAGGGCGGCGCAACGATCGCGCTCGGCGACCTCAAGGTCGGCGACGAGATCGGCTTCCGCGAGACCAAGGCGTCCGACGGCTCGTTCACGATCGACTCGGTCGCCGTGATCCTGCCGCACGCCGGCGGTGTGGTCACCGCGATCAGCGACTCGACGATCACGGTCAAGGATCGCGACGGATCCTCCGTCACGATCAAGGTCACCGGCTCGACGACCTACGACGTCGCCGGCGCGACCGCCAAGCTCTCCGACATCAAGGTGGGCATGTTCCTCGACGCCGAGGGCACCCAGAACAGCGACGGCTCGCTCACCGCGACCATGGTGCGGGCCGGCGATCAGGGCGGCCCCGACGGGCGCGGCTTCGGCCACGGCCCCGACGGCGACAACGGCGGCCCGAATCCCAACGCGACCGCAGCTCCGAGCGCAACCGGCTCCGCCGGCTGATCTCGCTCCCCACGTGCACGACGGCCGGGCGGCAGTGCCGCCCGGCCGTTCGATTCGAAGGATGCATGCCGTCTGCACAGCCGAAGGTCCCATGACCTCTGTGCGACCTCCCGCGGGCCACCTGGCACGGGTCATCGTGCCGTTCGGCCCGGCGTGCCGATCGCGACCCGGCCCAGGATGGCCTCGCAGATACCCGCCTAGGCGCGGCTGCCCTGGAGACACGCGTGCGCGACATCGACGCCCAATGACCGTTTCGAGCACGGACAGCATCCGCCGCCGGCTTCGACGCTGGTTCGGCGTGATGACCCTGCTCATCGTGGTGATCGCGATCGTGACGGTAGGCTTCGCCGCCTTCAGCGTCGCCGGAGGCAGGACCAGCGGGGAGCTGACCAACCGGCTAGCGCAGCTCGATGACACGCTCCGTCGGGCGGTCGCGGACGAGCATGCCGCGATGGCGGAGCTCGCGGCCACCCGCGATACCGCGCAGCTGACCGCCTTCGAGAATGCGCAGGACGAGGTGATCGACACGATGGCCCGCCTCGAGGACCTCGGGAACCCCGAGGTGTCAGCGCTCATTGGCCCGATCCGCAGCGCACACGACGCGTGGGCTGATGGCTGGGTCACGAGCGTGGTCGAGCGCGTCGAGGCAGGGCTCCTGATCGACCGGACGATGCTCGCCCAGGGTGAGCAACGATTTGGGGCGGTCGAGGCTCAGATCGCGGCACTGGAGGCGTTCACCACGGATCGCCAGGACGCCGCGCTGGGGAGCGGGCTCCAGGCCGGCGTCCAGGGCGTCGTCATGATCGTGGGCCTGCTGATCAGCGTGTTGGTCGGCCTTGCATTCGTCATCCGAGGGGTGATCCGGTTCGTGAGCGTTCCGCTCGAACGGCTCATCGGCGAGGTTGAGCAGGCGCAGGCCACGGGCCAGGCGACGTTCGACGTGTCACGGGACGATGAGATCGGGCAGCTTGCCAGGGCCTTCCAGGCGCTCCACCAGGACCTCGATGCTCGCTACGAGCGGGCCCGCCAGGATGGCGACCGGGCGTCACTATTCAACAGCCTGAGCGATCGCCTGAGCGCATCCGCAGACGAGGGCGAGCTCGCGGCGACCGGGGCGGTCGTTCTCCACCTCCTGGTGCCGGCCGCATCTGGCTCCATCTGCCTCATGAATCCATCGGCGAATCGCCTCACCGTAGCGTCGTCGTGGGGCGAGGGCGCGCCGGAGATCGGTGCCGTCATTGGTGCTGCCCCGACGGAGTGCCCGGCGGTCCGCAGAAGTGCCACGCACATCGTGCGCGGCGACGGCGATCCGCTCGCGGTTCGGTGCGGCGTCCTCCCGGACGACGGGAGCCACCAGGTCTGCATCCCCATGATCGCGCTCGGCCGCGTCATCGGCGTCCTCCATCTGAGCACCCCGGCGACAACGAGGTTCGATCCCGAGGGAACGACGCTCGCGACGCGCGTCGCCGAGCAGCTGGGGCTCGCCCTCGCGAATGCCCGGCTAACGGAGACGCTGGAGCGCCTGGCCATGACCGACCCGCTCACCGGGCTCGAGAACGCCCGCAGCTTCGACGCCGACTTCGAGCTGGCGCTGCGCGCGGCCGAGTCGTCCGGCCGACAGCTCGGCGTCATCTTCCTCGACCTGGATCACTTCAAGCAGTTCAACGACAGCTACGGCCATCCGGCCGGCGACATGGCCCTGCGGTCGCTTGGCAGGATCGTGACCGCGACGGTTCGCGACGGCGACAAGGTCGCCCGCTACGGCGGGGAGGAGTTCGTGGTCGCCGTGCTCGACGCGGACCTGCAGCAGGTCGCATCCGTCGCCGAGAAGATCCGCCTCGCGGTGGAGCAGATGGTCGTGGCCCTGGGCCCCGGCCGCTTCGCGCGCGTGACGACGTCCCTCGGGGTGGCCAGCTCGGCCTCCCACGGCTTCGACGCCTCGACCCTCCTGCGCACGGCCGATGCCGCCCTCTACGCGGCCAAGGCGGCGGGCCGGAATCGGGTGGAGATCGCCGGCAGCTCGACTGAGGCACCAGCGGTCCCGACCGCGGCCGGCTCGCCGGAGCGACGCGGCGCGCGACGCGCGCGGACGCCTCGCGCACTTGACGGACCCGAGCTCCGCGCGATCGCCGGCTGATCCCGCACGCAATCCGGGGGTGGGTGGGGTGGCCTATGGGGGTCGAACCCATAACCTGCGGAACCACAATCCGCTGCTCTGCCGGTTGAGCTAAGGCCACCGCGGCGGGCCCGGTCGTCCGGTCCGGACGAGGGCCCGCGCAGTGTACCCGAGGCCGACGGTCAGCCCGGCGCGTCCTCGAGTGGGTTCCGCCCGCTGGTACGAAAGCCCTGCCGTGCTTCGCGGGCGTGGAGCGCGAAGCGGCCGTCGGCCGGGCCCAGCTCGGCAATGGTCGACGCGTTGCCGGTGACGAGCGCCGCCAGGTACTCGCCGATGACCGGGCCGTGCTTGAACGCATGTCCGGTGCCACCGCCGGCGATCCAGGCGTTGCCGAAGCCCGGGTGCCGGTCGATCACGAAGTGCGCATCCGGCGTGACCTCGTAGAAGCACGTCCAGCTCTTGACCACGGGCTGCGCGCCCAGCGCCGGGAAACGCTTGCGCAGCACGGCCCGCGACGCCTCGATGCTCGACTGGGCGACCTCGCGTGCCGAGTCGTCCGGGCGCTCGATCGGGCCCAGCCAGTCCGGACAGGCCTTCAGGCCGACCCCGTCGAACGAGGGAAAGCCGTAGAACGAGCCGCCGAAGTCGATCCAGACGGGCATCGCATCGGCCCCGTACCGGCCGTCGCCGGCCGGGACCGCGAACTGCATGACGTCCTGGCGATGCGGCACGATCAGGTCACCGAGCAGCGCCGGGAACAGGTCCGGCAGCCACGGCCCGCAGGCGAACACGAAGGCGTCGGCGGCAAGCCGGCGCCCATTGTCGAGCTGGACCTCGTCGAGCCCGCCGGGGCCGCCGCCGCCGGAGCCGCCGCTGCCCGCGGCCCGCGGCGGCTCGACGCGGCCGACGACGACCTCGCCACCAACCGCCTCGAACTGCCGGATGGTCGCGCTCACGGCCGGCCGCGCGAAGAGGGCGCCTGCCTCGGGCTCGAACAGCGCCCACGGGACCCCGTCCGGGCGCATGACCGGGACCCGCGCGGCGAACTGGTCGTGCGACCACTGCTCGACGGGGATCCCGAGCGCCGTCAGCGAGACGAGCGATTCCGCCTCGAACGATTCGCCCGGGCTCACCAGCCAGACTACGCCGGCCTGGACGAACAGCCTCTCGCCCGCTGCATGCTCCAGCTCTCGCCACTGGGCGAGCGCCCGGCGCTGCCAGACGGGGTAGAAGCGGTCGGGGCCGTGGCTGCTCCGGGTGATCCGGGATTCGTCCCCGGACGACCCCAGTTGGTTCCCCGGCCCGTGCCGGTCGATGAGCGTCACGGCGTGTCCGGCGCGCCGGAGCCAGAGTGCCGTCCAGGCACCCATGACGCCGGCTCCGACCACCACGACGCGCATCGTCGCGGATCGTATCTGGTGCGGTGTGGTGCGGTCGCGGGTAGCAGTTGGTACCCATGGGCAGTGCGGTCGGGACCAACGAGCCGGGGCCGCTCCGGATCCCCCGGGCCACAGTCGCAGTGCTGGGGCAGTGTGGAGCCCAGCCTGGACGCTCAGTGCCCGAGCAGGAGCCCGATGAACGCCTTCGCATCTACCCCGCGGCCGTCCCGCCGCCATCGCCGCTGGACCCCGCTTGGTGTCGCGGTCGCCGCCATGCTCGTCATCGTCGCGAGCCTCCCGAGCGTCACGCTCGGCTGGACCGATTACTCCTTCTCGTCCGCCGACGAGTCCGAGATGGTCACCCTGATCAACCAGGCCCGCGCCTCGGCCGGATTGCCCGCGCTCCAGGTCCTGTCGGACCTCACCAGCGTCGCGCGCTGGCGCTCGAAGGACATGTGGGACCGGAACTACTTCAGCCACACCATTCCGAACCCGCCCGGCGGCGATGTCTTCGATGAGCTGAAGCGCCGCGGCATCTGCTACACGCTCGCCGGCGAGAACATCGGCGAGAACAACTATCCCGACGACGTCGCCACGCAGACCATGTTCAACGGCTGGATGAGCTCGTCGGGCCACCGCGCCCTGATCCTGGGGAACGGGTTCAACCGCATCGGCCTGGGTGCGTTCAAGGGCGATGGGTCGACGTATCCGAAGCACTACTGGACCGCCGTGTTCACCCACAGCTGCTCGTCCGCGACGCCGACGCCCAAGCCGACGCCCAAGCCGACGCCGAAGCCGACGCCCAAGCCGACGCCCAAGCCGACGCCGAAGCCGACTCCGACGCCCAGGCCCACCCCCAGGACGACCGCCCAGCCGACGCCCGACCTCACACCCGACGTCACGCCCGAGATCACCCTCGAGCCCAGCGTCCCGCCGGACGCGCTCGTCGGCGGCACGGACTACCCGATGTGGCTCGACGGCATCCTGCTCGAGGGCTTCGATGACGGAATCAATCCGACGGGCGACTTCGACCCGACCGCCACGCCCGCCCCACCCCCGTCGCCCGACGGGTCCGACACGCAGGCGACCGAGCCGCCGGATACCGGCGGAACCGTGACCGACAGCGACGGAGGGAGTCTCCAGGTGATCGAACCGCCATCCCAGCTGGGCCTCCTCGACACGATCGTCGGTGGCGTCGTGTCCAGCTTCCTGGGCAAGTGATGGCCGGCATCATCCGCCGGCGCGCGACGCCGATGCCGTTCGCCGCCACACTGGAGCGCGAACAGCTCCAGGAGCAACCGGCCTGGTCGGTGCTTCGCCCAACCGCCCCCGAGCCAGCCAGTGGAGTCCGAATGCCCCCGATCCTCGAGGCCCGCGACCTCACCAAGGTCTACACGCTCGGCAAGACGACCGTCGAGGCACTGCGTGGCGTGACCATGTCGGTCGCGCCGGGCGAGTTCGTCGCCCTGATGGGCCCGTCGGGCTCCGGCAAGAGCACGCTCCTCCAGCTCCTCGGCGGGCTCGACCGCCCGACGACCGGCTCGGTCGTGTTCGAGGGCCGCGACATCAGCGGCCTGTCCGACTCGCAGGCCACCAAGCTCCGTCGCGAGCGGACCGGCTACATCTTCCAGGCGTTCAACCTGATCCCGCTCCTGAACGTCAGCGAGAACATCGCGCTGCCGTTCACGATCGCGGGCGGCCCCAAGGACCAGAAGGAGCGCGTCCGCCAGGTCATCGACCTCGTCGAGCTGACCGGCAAGGAACGCCACCGGCCTGACCAGCTCTCTGCCGGCGAGCAGCAGCGTGTCGCCGTGGCGCGGGCGCTCGTGACCCGCCCGTCCGTCCTGCTCGCCGACGAGCCGACCGGCAACCTGGACTACACCAACAGCGGCGAGCTCCTCGACGCCCTGTGGCGCTCGTGCGAGCACGGCGGCCAGACCATCGTCCTCGTCACCCACGACGCGCGCGCCGCGGCCTACGCCGACCGCGTCCTCGTCATCGGCGACGGGCACCTCCAGGAGGAGATCGTCCTCGGGCGCCGCCCGGACCACTCGGCAGCGCCGCTGATCGCCCGCCTCGCCCAGGTCGGCCTGTAGCTCCGATGGGCCTCGACCGGCTGGCGTGGCGAACGATCGCCGCGCGGCCGCTTCGCTCCGTGCTCACGATCCTCGGCATCGCCATGGGCGTCGCCGTCCTGTCGGCGTCGCTGACCCTTGGCGCGGCGCTCGACCAGGCGGTCGACAAGACCGTCCGCGACCTCGTCGGCCGCGCCGACCTGCGCGTCTCCGGCTTCCTCGAGACGGGTCTGTCGGACACGTCCGTCCAGACGATCAGCACCGCCAATGGCGTCCTCGACGCGTCGCCGATCATCGAGCACCGGACGTTCCCGTCCGGCACGCCCAGCGGCGGCGCCGCGGACGCCGTCACCGTCCTCGGCATCGACCCGGCCTCGTACACCCGGATCCATGACCTGCCGATCGTCTCGGGCAACGGCCTCGACAGCGCCACCCAACCGATCGCCCTCATCACCGAGGAACTCGCGACCACCAGCGGCTACACGCTCGGCGGCACCGTGACCCTGCTCGGCCAGGACGGGCCCGTCGACCTGCGGATCGTCGGGATCATGCCCGGCCTCGGTCCGCTGGCGGGCTCCGGTCGGACGATCGTCATCCCGATCGACATCGCCCGGTCGACGTTCGGCATCGCCGGCGCGTCGCGGGTCGACCTGGTCGTCACCCCCGGCGCCACGCAGTCCGTCGCAAGCGAGCTCCAGGCGGCCATGGTGGAGCCGTATGTCCTCGCCTCACCCGGCGACCTGGCGCGCACCCTGCGCGCGTCGTCCGCCTCGTTCCAGGGCACAGCCGCCCTCGTCGCCGCGATCGTCCTGTTCGTCGGCGCGTTCCTGATCGTGAACACGCTGTCGATGACCGTCGGTGAGCGCGCCCGCGAGGTCGGGCTGCTGCGCGCCGCCGGCGCCACCCGCAGCCAGCTGAGCCGGTTCGTGTTCAGCGGCGCCCTGCTCCTTGGCATCATCGGCGCAGCGCTCGGCAGCCTCCTGGGCGCCGCCGTGGCGGCCCTCATGGCGCGAGCCGTCAGCGAGGCCACCGGCGTGGCCGCCGAGGTCCCGGCGCTGGACGTGGCGGGCGTCCTGACCGCGGCGGGGGTCGGAATCGGAATCACCATCCTCGCCGCGATCGAGCCCGCGCTCTCCGCGGCACGGATCTCGCCGGTCGAGGCCCTCCGCAACCGGTTCGACCTGCCCAGCCTCCGCCGCGGCCGGCTGTCGTGGATCGCGTTCATCTTCCTCGTCGTCGCCGCCCTGGCGATGCTCGCCTGGCCGCCCGTCATCGCGGCGTCGGGGACGGAGCGCGCGTTCGCCGTCTACGGCGTGCTCCTCGTCGCGACGCTCCTCTCGCCGTTCATCCTCCGCCCGATGGCCCGCCTGCTCGGGCTCCCGATCGCCCTCGTGCTCCGCATCGAGGAGCGCCTGGCGCGGGGATCCCTCGCCCGCGATCGCAGCCGAACCACCCTGACGCTCGGCTCGCTCGTGATCGGCCTGGCGATGATCGTCGCCCTCGGCTGGTCGGCCCAGGCCGCACGCGCCTCGGCGTTTGCCTGGCTCCAGGACGTGGTCCCGGGGGATGACGTCGTCAGCTCCATCCGGCCGATCGGCGCCGACGAGGGCGTCCAGGACGCGCTCGCCGCGGTCCCGGGCGTCGCCCGCGTCACCCCGATCGCCTCGTTCGACCTGGCCTACAAGGGCCAGCGGATCGATGCCGCTGCGATCGTCGGCGCGGACTTCCTCGCCGACGGCCGCCTGACCGTGGTCCAGGGTGACCGAACTGCTGCCCTGAACGCGCTCGACGCCGGCGGCGCCGCGATCCTCCCGCAGGGGCTCGCCGAGTCCCTCGGCCTGCGCGTCGGCGACACCATGAACGTCCCGATCGATTCGCAGCACCAGCTCGTGCTGACCGTTGCAGCCATCGTCGAGCGCTCCATGCCCGGCACGAGCGGCGAGGCGATCCTCGTCGGCTGGAAGGACGCCACCGGCTCGCTCGGCGTCCTCGGCGCCGACGCGTTCGCCGTCCGGTTCGCGCCTGGCGCCCTCGAGACGAGCCGCCCGCTTCTCGCCGCAACAGCCAAGACGTACGCCCTCGAGGCCAACCCGATCGAGAAGATCCAGGGCGCCGTCGCCGAGGCGCTGGCGCGGGTCTTCGGCGTCTTCGACGCGCTGGCGATCGTCGCCGTCCTCGTCGCCGCCCTTGGCATCGTCAACACGCTCACCATGGGCGTCGTCGAACGCATCCGCGAGATCGGCGTCCTGCGCGCCATCGGCATGAGCCGGCGCCAGGTCATGCGCATGGTCGTCGTCGAGGCGACGATCCTTGGGATCGTCGGGGTCGTGCTCGGCGCGATCGCCGGCCTCGCCGCCGGCGCGCTCCTGCTCCAGCTTGGCGGCGGATTCGGGCACCCCGGCGGCCTGCCCTGGCTGTCGATCGGGATCGCCGCGGTCCTCGGCCTCGTCCTGCCTGCCGTCGCCGCGATCTACCCGGCCCGTATGGCGTCGCGGGTGTCCATCGTCGAGGCCCTCCACTTCGACTGACCCCGGCGCCTCATGCGGGCCAGGCCCGCGTTGGCCCGTGCGGTCCTCGCTCACGCACCTCCAGGTGCGCTCGCTCCGGTCCTCCGGGCCGCCTTGGCCTGTCCTCGCCTGAGGCGCCGGGAGTCTGATCGAACAATTTCGGCTGGTAGACTCCGCGGGTGACGATCACGATGCCGCGGCTGGATCGCCTGCCCGCCCAGGAGCGGGGCCTGACGATCGGCGACTTCCTCGTCCCGATCCGTGTCTCGGAGCGCATGAACGCGCGGCTCCGACACATCGCCCTGATCCTGATCGGCGTGGCGCTGATCGCGCTCTGCGCGCGAATCTCGTTCTACGCGCCGGGCAACCCGGTGCCATACACCCTCCAGACCTTCGGGATCCTGCTGTCAGCCGGAGCCCTCGGCTTCCGACGCGGGCTCGCTGCATCGGCGCTGTACGTCCTCATCGGGACAATCGGGCTCCCGGTCTTCGCAAGCGGTGACAGCGGCACCCACGTGATCCTCGGCGCCACCGGCGGCTACCTCGTCGGATTCGTCGTCGCCTCGGCGCTCGTCGGCCGGCTGGCGGAGCTCGGTTGGGATCGGACGATCTTGGGCGCGATCGGCGCGATGCTGCTGGGCAGCCTGGTGATCTACGCGGTCGGCGTGCCGTGGCTCGCCGTGACCGCGTTCGGCGGCGACCTCGCCACCGCATTCGACAAGGGCATGCGCACCTTCCTGCTATGGGACGCGGTCAAGCTGCTGCTGGCCGCGGCAGCGTTCCCGGCGGCGTGGTGGTTCGTCGGGCGCCGCCCCGGCGATCGCTGACGAGCGCCGCACACTGACGGCAGGGCTTCCAGCGCCGGACCTGCCGACCGTCGTCGACGGGGGCTTCTACGGTCCCGCAAGCGAGGCGTGGCAGCTCAATCGGGAGGCGATGCTCCTCCTCGGCGCGGGCCCGCGCGCACTCCTGCTCCAGATCGCGCATCCGCTCGTCGCGGCCGGCGTGGCCGAGCACTCCGACTTCCGGTCCGATCCGTGGGTTCGCCTGTCGGGCACGCTCCGGTCATACCTGCGCATCGTCTACGGCACGGCCGACGCAGCCCGAGGGGAGATCCGTCGCCTGAACGAGCTGCATCGGGGCATTCGTGGTGACGTCCTCGAGCCGACCGCACGCGATCGGCACGGGCGCCGCTACAGCGCGCTGGACCCGGCGCTCGCGCTGTGGGTGCATGCGACCCTCGTCGATTCAACGATCGCCGCCTACGACGCCTGGATCGAGCCGCTGTCGCGGGAGCGCCGCGCCCGCTACTACGAGGAGACACTGCCGGTCGGGCGGGCGTTCGGGATCCCGGCGGCGCTGCTGCCGCAAGACCTCGACGCGTTCGAGGACTATCTCGCGGGCATGCTCGCCCCCGGCGGCGAGATCGAGGTCGGCGAGGTCGCGCGCGACCTTGCCGGCAGCATCCTGCATCCGCCGCTCGGACCGGCGATCGCCGCGGCCGGTGGCCCGGTCGCCCGCCTCGCGCCGCTGCTCGACGCGATCCCGAGTCGCGCCTATGCGTGGCTGTTCTGGCCGTCGATCGGGCTCCTGCCGGCCTCGGTTCGCGAGGGCTACGGCCTCGCCTGGGGGATCCCCCAGCGCGCAGTCGCGACGTGGCTGGTCGCCACGTGGCAGGCGTGGCGGCCCGCGCTGCCGCCGTCGTTCCGGCACATGCCCCAGGCGATCCGAGCCGATCGTCGTGTCGGCGCCGGCGCCCCGCTGCTCCACGCCTGAGGCGCCGGGTCGGGTCAGTACAGCGTCGGGAAGCGCACCTTCAGGATGGGCAACAGATTGACCTTCGTGGCCTGCCGCAGCGTCTCGAGCAGGATCTTGGTGCCCGCCAGCCCGTAGCGGTTGTCGTTGAGGTAGGTCGCCATCGCCGCCCAGAACTTCGCGGTGCCCATGTCCTTGCGGATCTGGTCCAGGACGAGGCCGCCCTGGACGTAGATCACCTCGTAGTAGCAGCCGCTCGAGTAGGCCCGGATGCTCCGATCGAGCGGCATCTGGCTGCACCGGCTCGGCCGCAGCGTGCCGAGCACGGTGCGCGCGAGCAGGTCCGCGACGGCCTCGTCGGCGAACGGATCGGCCTGCTGGTCGTTGCCGACGAGCGCGTAGAACCACTGGTGCGCGATCTCGTGGCTGACCATGTACGTCCGGTTGAGCGAGCTGAGGCTCCGCGGGATCCAAACGAGGCCCGGTGACTCGAGCCCGGTGCCGCCGGTCGTCTCGACGACGGAGAGCGCCGGCCACGGGTATTTAACCCCGAGCCGATCCGACTCGTCGACGATCGCGCGCGTCGCGAGCGAGAGGAGCCGCTCGCCCGCAAGCGTGCCGGAGCGGGTATAGACGCGGATCGGCACGCCGTTGGCCTTGCCCTTGATGACCTGGAAGTCGGGCGCGAGGACGATCGAGACGTCGCGCACGTGCTCCATCGAGAACGCCCAGTAGTCGCCGGCGCCCGCGGGCAGCTCCGTGATGCTGGTCGTCGGCGCGGCGAGCACCATCGGCAGGTCCGTGATGAGCTCGATGTCGACCCGATCAGTGGTCGGGGTCACGAACGGGTCGCCCTGGTTCGGGCGATCGAACGGCACCGCGCGGCTGATCCATGGGATCCAGCGATACAGGGCGAGGGTGCCGCCCGAGCGCGTGAACATCCAGTCCGAGCCGGCCGTGTCCTTGCGCAGGTGCGCCCCGTACTCGAGCAGGACGGTCGCCGACGCGGTTGCCGGCAGCGTGCCGCCGAGCGGCACCTCGAGCGTCTGGTCGCTGACCTTGGTCTTCACGGGGAGCCCGTCGACGGTCGTGCTGATGATCGCGATCCCGCCCAGGCGCGCGGCGATCGTGTTGAGCTCGAGGCGATCGATCGGCCCACCGGAGTCGTTGCGGAACTTGATCGTGGTGGTCACGTCGAGCGAGCCGGTTCCCACCGTGATCGCGGCGTTGACGTGGTAGGTCGCGTTGAGATCGAGGCTCGACCGGTTGACCGCGCCGGGCACGATCTGGCTCGCTCCGGGGTCGACCGGCTGATCGGTCGGCTCGGGTTCCAGCGACGGTGGCGGCAGCTGGTCGACGGTTGGTTGCGGCGCGGGCGTCGACTGGGGTGCCGCCGTGAGCGCGGCGACCTCCTGGGTCGGGCCGGGCTCGGGACTGGTCGTCGTGCAGCCAACCACGGCGACCGCGACGAACATCGCCCCGATCGCGGCGAAGACGGTCCTCGGCCGACCCGCGCGCGTTGTCAAGGCGCGGATCGTAGACCTCCGTGTCCACCGGTACGATTAAGCACATGGCCCTATCGCGAGTTGACGCTTCGACGGACGCGGCGCGGGTCGGTGCCCTCCTCTCCGACATCACGCGTGAGCTGCCGGCCGTCCGGCTCCTGACGGACCCGGCCGACCGCGAGGCGTACCGGCTCGACGAGACGGCGTACCTGAGCGCGGGGCTCCCCGGGGCGGTGGCATTCCCAGCCTCCACCGCGGATGTCGCGGGGCTGCTGCGGCTGGCGAGCGCGCACGGCGTGCCGGTCGTGCCCCGTGGCGCGGGGACGGGCCTGTCGGGCGGCGCCGCCGGCATCGAGGGCGCCCTCACGATCGTGCTGACGCGCCTCGACCGGATCCTCGAGATCGATCGCGACAACCTGTGCGTCATCACCCAGCCGGGCGTCATCAACGCCGTCCTCAAGGCCGCGGTGGCCAAGGAGGGCCTGTTCTACCCGCCGGATCCGGCCAGCTACGAGACGTGCTCGATCGGCGGCAACCTCGGCACGAACGCGGGCGGCCTGTGCTGCGTGAAGTACGGCCAGACACGCGACTGGGTGCTCGGGCTCGAGGTCGTGCTCGCGGACGGGACCGTCATCCGGACCGGCGGCCGCACGGTCAAGGACACCGCCGGCTATTCGTTGACGCACCTGTTCGTCGGGTCGCAGGGGACGCTCGCGATCATCACCGAGGCGACGCTCCGGCTGCGCCCGCTGCCCGGCCCGCGCTCGACGCTGCTGGCGTTCTTCGCGACGCTCGGCGCGGCGGGGGAGGCGGTCGCAGCGATGACCCGGTCCGGCCTCGTCCCGGTCACGCTGGAGCTGCTCGATCACGAGACGATCCTCGCGGTGGATGACGCCCACAAGCTCGGGCTGGATCGGGAGGCCGCGGCGATGCTGCTGGTCGAGTCCGACGCGCCGGGGCTCGCGGCCGGCGCGGAGCTGGACGCCGCGGAAACGGCGATTCTCGCCTCCGGCGCGACCTCGGTCGTGCGCGCCGCCGATGCCACCGAGGCCGATTGGCTCCGGCAGGCCCGGCGCCTCGCGCTCCGCGCGCTCGAGCTGAAGGGCATGGTCCGGATGGAGGACGTCGGGGTGCCGCGCTCGCGGGTCCCGGAGCTCCTCGCGGGGATCGAGCGGATCACGGCGGCGCACGGGGTCCGATGCGCGACGTTCGGCCATGCGGGCGACGGCAACCTGCACCCGAACTTCATCTTCGATCGGGGCGATCCCGAGGCGGAGCGACTCACCGAGGTCGTTCGCGATGAGATCTTCCGCGTCGCGCTGGACCTAGGCGGCACGGTCACGGCGGAGCACGGCATCGGGTCGGCACGGCGAGCGTGGCTGCCGATCCAGCGTGGCGAGGGCGCGGTCGCGGTCATGCGCTCGATCAAGGCCGCGCTGGATCCGCTCGGCATCCTCAATCCGGGCCGCGTGATCTAGCTCCGGGCGGGCTGGCAAGCGGGAATCGCCCGAATCGGCGATACTTGGTGGCCCCCCGACGTCGTGCCCCCGACGCGGTCACTGTGCCCAGGAGCTCACCCTTGAACGGACGCCCGTTGTCCCTATCCCGCCCAGCCAATCGGACCGGTGAGCCCGAGCCCCTGCGTCACGTGATCGACCAGTACAAGCACCGCGAGCAGACCATCACCTGCGTCTGCGGCTGGCACGGCAGCTGCGCCACGAACGCCACCGGCGGCTCCGACTGGACGACGCACCTCAACCAGTTCCGGACCAAGCGCAAGTAGGCGCGCCGGGCGCCGAGCGACGGCGCCCAGCAGCGACGGTTCGGCCCCGGCGGGACGGCGATCGCCCGAACCGCTCCCGGCCGATCTCTCCGACCTTCGACGGATCGTCGTCCTGCGCGTGTTCCCGTCCCAGGGCGTTCTTGCAGATGCTTCGAATGAAGCCGAAGCATCGAAGCAGGCGCGCGATTCGCTGAAGATCGTGGCCCGCGATCTGCGGTTTACCCCGATGATGATGGCCACGGCGACGTTTCTTGCCGTGATCGCGCGGATCGCGGGCGGCGACGGACAGCGTGTCCCGACCGTCGCACCGTGTGCGGGTTCGCCAACTGCGCCTTTTGCGGCCACTCGCGGGGGCGGCGAAGCGGGCCGTGTTCGCGTATTCGTCCGGAGAGACGGCAGTAGCCGAATCGGGCGTTGCGGCCGATCGTTCAGCATGACTCGAAGCATCTCGAGATCGGGCCGACCAGCGGCCGGGCAGCGGCCGGGCAGCGGGCGGGCAGCGGGCGGGCAGCATTCGACACACGGCGCGAGTTCGTCACGCGGGCAAGCGACGGTCGTGCCGCCGACGGGTCGGTCAGTCGGAGGGCGGGCCTTCCAGGCGGCGGCCGCGGACCCAGGCGCCGCGGACCATGTCGGGGTGGGCTCGGAAGATCAGGCGACTCATGACCTCGTCCGGCGCGACGCGCTCCGAGTCGTAGGGCAGGTCGCGCCGGGCGGCGGTCAGGCGCGGATCGACCGCGATGAGGTCTGCCTCCTTGCCCGCCTCCAACGACCCGATTCGGTCGTCGATGCCCAGCGCCGTCGCACCGTCGAGCGTGCCGGCGCGCAGCCAATCGAGCGGCGCGAGCGATGCACGGGTTTCGCCGACGACCGTCCGCAGCGCCGCCTGTGCGTAGGCGCCCACCTGCATGACCACGAACAGCGACGGATCGGGGCCGCCGGCAACATCGGACCCGAGCCCGACACGAAGCCCCGCCTCGCGGTAGCGCGCGAGCGGCATGATCCCCGACGCGAGGAACAGGTTCGACGACGGGCAATGCGCGACCCGCGTGTCCGTTTCGACAAGGCGCCCGAGCTCGCGGTCGGACAGGTGGATCGCGTGCGCCAGGATCGTGCGCGCGCCGAGGCCGCCGGCCCGGTCGTAGACGTCGACATAGTCCATGGCGTCGGGGAACAGGCGCGCCACCTCCCGAATCTCGCCTGGGTCCTCGCTCACGTGGGTCTGCCACCAGGCGCCCGTGCGCGCGGCGAGCGCCGCAGATTCGCGGAGCATCTCCGCGGTGCACGAGATCGCGAAGCGCGGCGTCACGGCATAGCCGAGCCGGCCGCCATCGGCGCCGTGCCACGCCGCGATCAGCTCCTCCGATTCGCGCAGGGAGCGATCGAGGATCGTGGCCGGGTCGATCGTCTTGTCGTAGGTCCCGCGATCCATCATGACCTTGCCGAGGATCGCCCGGATGCCGTGCTCCTCCGCGGCGCGGAACGCGCCGTCCATCGAGGCCTTGTAGACCGCGCCATAGGCGAGCAGGGTCGTGGTCCCGGCGGCCGCGAACGTGCGAAACGCGGCGGGCGCGAGCCGGGCGGCGTCCTCGGCGTCGTCGAATTGCCGCTCGAGCGGGAAGATGTACCGGTCGAGCCAGGTCAGCAGGTCGAGCCCGGCCCCGAGTCCCGCGTTGGGCAGCTGCGGTAGATGCGCGTGGAGGTCGACCATGCCGGGCAGCACGACGAACGGCCGCAGGTCGATCGGTTCGAGGCTCACCGCCGCCAGCCGCGGGACCCAAGCAGCGGCATCGCCGACGGCGTCGATCTGCCCATCGGCACCCACGGCGATCACACCATCTGGGTAGTCCGCAAATCCGCCCGCGGCGAGCGGTGTCAGGATCCGTGCGCGGATGGCAAATGGCGGCCGGTCCGGGAGCCGCACCGGGAATGACATCGGCGGGAGGCTAGCACCCCGACACGGGTGCGAAGATGCGCGGCGATGACGACGAACGAGCGGCGCTATGCGCTCCTGATCCTGGACGGCACGATCGTCGACGGCGCGGGTGCGCCGGGGTTCGCGGCGGCGGTCGGCGTGACCCGCGAGGCGGCCGGCGCCAGCGCGCGAATCATGGTCCTTCGGGACGCCGCCGCCATCGAGTCCGCGATCGGGCGGGCCGGGCGGCTTATCCATGCGAGGGGCAAGGTCGTCGCGCCGGGGTTCATCGACCTGCACAGCCACTCGGGGCTCTTGATCCTGGCGGAGCCGCGCCACGAGCCGAAGGTCCGCCAGGGCGTCACGACCGAGGTCGTCGGGGTCGATGGGCTGTCGTATGCGCCGATCACGAGCCGGGCCCACCTCGCGGAACTCGTCGAGATGAATGCCGGGCTCGACGGTCACCCGGATCTTGCCTTCGACTGGGACAGCGTCGAGTCGTACCTCGACCGGTTCGATCACGGGCTCGGGGTCAATATCGCGTTCCTGATCGGCAACTCCGCGCTGCGCCTCGCCACGATCGGCTGGGACGAGCGCGAGGCGAGCGCCGCGGATGAGGCATCGATGCGGTCGATGCTGGTCGAGGGCATGGAGCAGGGCGCGTACGGGATCTCATCGGGCCTCGACTATCCGCCCGGGGCGTACGCGTCGACCGGGGAGCTGGCGAATCTCGCTCGCGCGGCCGCGCGCCTCGGCGGCTTCTACCACTCCCACGTGCGATACGCGCTCGGCGACCGATTCCTCGACCCGTTCCGGGAGGCGATCGACATCGGGCGGCGCGGCGACGCGCCATCGCATATCACGCACTTCTACCATCGGACGACGTTCCCGGGCACGCCCGAGCAGATGCTGGCGCTGGTCGACGAGGCGCGCGCCGAGGGCCTCGACGTCACCTTCGACGCGTATCCGTCCGAGTGGGCGAGCACGCGCCTCCTGATCACCGTGCCGCCGTGGGTCCAGGCCGGTGGCCCCGGGCCGACGAAGGAGCGCCTCGCCGATCCGTCGGTGCGGGACCGCATCCGGGCCGAGCTGCGCGAGCGCGGCGTCCTGTATGCGGGTGCGGGCGGGATCGCCGACATCCGGCTCGGGTACTTCGGGCGAGCGGAGAATCTCGCCTACGAGGGCCGGACGCTCGGCGACGTCGGGAAGGAGCGCGGCGGCGACCTCGTCGACGTCCTGTGCGACCTGCTGCTCTCCGAGGGGCTCCGAATCAACCAGGTCACGCCAGGCCCGAACCTGGCCGGCATCCGGCGCTTCTACCAGCACCCCGTCGCGATGGTCGGCACGGATTCCACGTTCGTCGGAGCCAAGCCGAGCCCTCGCTCATACGGCTCGTACCCGCGCATCCTCGGGCAGTTCGTGCGCGACGAGGCGCTCCTCTCGCTGGAGCAGGCCGTCGCGAAGATGACGTCGATGCCGGCGGCTCGGCTCGGCCTCCGGGATCGCGGCCGCATCGCGGATGGCCTCGTCGCCGATCTCGTCGTCTTCGATCCCGCGACCGTGCGCGCGAACGCCACGTACGACGAGCCGCGCCGCTTCCCCGACGGCATCGACCACGTGATCGTGAACGGCACGCTGGTCGTCGAGGACGGCGCACACACCGGTGCCTTGCCGGGCCGCGCCCTTCGCCGGGGGCGCGACTGAGGTAGTCTCGGCTCGAACGCGATTGCGCGCGAGCAGGAGTCTCGAGGGAAGATGCCCACTCGCACCCTCACACCCGGCGGCGGCGTGACCGAGCGCGCGCTGGTGATCGATCCCGGGCAGCGGATTCCGGGTCGCGCCGCAGGCTTCCCGCTGCGGCGCGAGGGCCCCGCCAAGCTCACCGGCGTCGCCAAGTACACCGACGACCTGGTCTTCCCAGGCGCCTGGTACGGCATCACGATCCGGTCGACCGAGGCGCGGGCGAAGCTGATCGCGATCGAGCCCGATCCCGATGTCGACTGGTCGAAGGTCGTCATCGCGACCGCGGCGGATATCCCGGGCGACAACATCGTCGCGTCGATCAAGGACGACCAGCCGGTGCTGGTGCCGATCGGCGGCGAGATCCGACACCACGCCGAGCCGGTCGCGCTGCTCGCCGCGCCGGACCGCGAGACGCTGCGGCGGCTCAAGGGCCGCATCAAGCTCGTCACGGAGCCGCTGCGGCCGGTCTTCGACCCGGAGCAGTCGGAGCACGTCTTCGCCCACTACGACGTCAAGGCCGGCGATCTCGCGCTGGGCTTCGCGGGCGCAGACCTGATCGTGGAGGGGACGTACCGGGTCGGCCACCAGGAGCAGCTGTACATCGAGAACAACGCGATGATCGCCGTGCCCGGCGAGGACGGCGGGATCATCATCCACGGCTCGCTCCAGTGCCCGTACTACGTGCACACGGCACTCAAGCGGGCGCTAAGGCTGACGCCGGTCCAGGCGCGGGTCATCCAGGAGGAGACCGGCGGCGGGTTCGGGGGCAAGGAGGAATACCCCTCGATGATCGCTCTGCACGCGTCGCTGCTCGCGCTGAAGGCGAAGCGACCCGTGCGGATGATCTACGACCGCCACGAGGACATCAGCGCCACCACGAAGCGTCACCCGGCGATCGTCCGCCATCGAACCGGCGTCACGAAGGACGGCCTGCTGGTTGCACAGGACATCGAGGTGGTCATGGACGGCGGGGCGTACTGCACGCTCACGCCGGTCGTCCTCTCCCGCGGGGTGCTCCACGCCGGCGGGCCGTACCGCTGCCCGAACGTCCGATTGCGCGGCCGCGCTACGCGCACGAACACGCCGCCGAACGGGGCGTTCCGCGGCTTCGGTGCGCCACAGACCGAGTTCGCGGCCGAGATGCAGCTCAACCGGATCGCGGAGCGGCTGGGCATGAGCCCCGCCGAGCTCCGACGCCGCAACGTGTACCGCCTCAGCGACACGACGCCGACGGGCCAGGTCCTCAAGGAGAGCGTCGCCGGCGAGGAGGTCCTCGAGCAGGCTCTCGGCGCGAGCCACTTCGAGCGGATCCGCGAGCGCACCGCCCGCGAGGCCTCGGAGCGGCGCGGCGCCGGGATCGTGCCGCCGGACCCACTGCGCAGCCACGATCGGCGGACCGCGAACGGGATCGGGCTGGCGCTGGCATGGCACGGCGCCGGGTTCACCGGCTCGGGAGAGGTGTATCTCGCCTCCGTGGCGTCAGTGGAGCTCACGGCAGACGGGCGACTGCGCGTGCTGACCGCGAACACCGAGATGGGCCAGGGCACCAAGACCGTCTTCCCGCAGATGGTCGCGAACGAGCTGGGTGTGCCGGTCGACTGGGTCGAGTACGCGCCGCAGGACACCGCTGAGGTGCTCGATTCCGGCCCGACCGTCGCCAGCCGAACGGTGATGGTCGTCGGCGGGCTCGTGATCCTCGCGGCGCGCAAGCTGAAGGCCGAGGTCGAGGCGCGCCACGCGGGCGTGCCGTTCCACGAGGCGTTCCGCGACGATGCGCGCGCCAACGGCGCGACCCGCATCGACCAGCAGTTCGAGCCGTACCCGGGCGTCGAGTTCGACGACGCGACGTACACGGGAGACGCGTACCCGGCGTTCGGCTGGGCCGCCGCGGTGGCGAGCGTCGAGGTGGATCTCGACACGGCCGAGGTGTTCGTTCGCGATGTGATCGCCGTCGACGACGTCGGCAAGGTGATCCATCCGATCCTGTGCGAGGGCCAGGTCGAGGGCGGGACGCTGCAGGCCGTCGGCTACGCGACGATCGAGGAGATGAAGCTGCACGACGGCAAGTACCTCAACGACCGGCTCGCGACGTACCTCATCCCGACCGCGCTCGACGCGCCGCACATCCGGGCAATCCTGGTCGAGGCGCCATTCAGCGGCGCGCCGCACGGCGCGAAGGGCGTCGGCGAGCTGCCGATGGACGTGGCGGCGCCCGCCGTCGTGGCCGCGATCCACGACGCGACCGGCGTCTGGATCCACGAGCTGCCGGCGACGCCGGAGCGAATCCTCGCCGCGATGCACGAGCCGGGCCTGATCGGGGTCATGGAGCGGCCGTCGTGAGCGCGTACCGGTTCCTCGTCAATGGCTCGCCCGCCCAGGTCGACGTCCCCGGCATGCGCCGGCTCCTCGACGTCCTGCGCGAGGAGCTCGGGCTGACGGGCACCAAGGAAGGCTGCGGAGAAGGGGAGTGCGGCGCGTGCTCTGTCCTGCTCGACGGCCAGGTGGTCGATGCGTGCCTCGTGCCGGTCTGCCAGGTCGAGGGCCGCATCGTCCGGACGGTCGAGGGGCTGTCGCTCGCGGCGCGCGAGCGCGGTGACCTCGACACGCTCCAGGAGGCGTTCCTCGATCACGGGGCGGCCCAGTGCGGCATTTGCACGCCGGGGATGCTGATGGCGGCGCGCGCCTACCTCGACGCCGGCGGCGGCCCTGACGACGGCGCGATTCGCGAGGCCATCGCCGGCAATCTCTGCCGCTGCACCGGCTACACCAAGATCGTGGACGCGATCGCCGCCGTCGCGACCCCGCTGGACTGACGTGCCAGCGGAACCATCAATCGACACGCCCCGCCACCTCTTCGAGGCATACGAGCGCCTCGCGGCCGGGCCGACACGGCCGATCGCCGGCGGCACCGACGTGATGGTCGCGATCACGGGCGAGCTCGGGCCGATCCCGAAGCGGATGCTCGACCTTTCGCGGATCGAGGAGCTGCGCGGCATCTCGCTCGAAGATGGCTCGCTCGTGCTGGGTGCGCGGACGACGTACACGGAGATCCGCCGCTCTGCGCTGTGCCGGGAGCACCTGCCGGCGCTAGTCGAGGCCGCGGCGACGATTGGTGCGGCCCAGATCCAGAACCGCGGGACGCTTGGTGGGAACATCGCGAACGCTTCGCCCGCCGGCGACACGCTGCCGATCCTCCTCGCCGCCGATGCCGTGATCCTCGTCGGGGGACAGCGCGGCGAGCGCGAGGTCCCGGCCGACGACTTTTTCATCAGCTATCGCAAAACCGCCCTCGCCCCGGACGAGCTGATCCTGCACGTCCGATTTCCCCTGCCGCGCGGCCGCGAGCTGCGCTTCCGGAAGGTGGGGACGCGGCGGGCGCAGGCGATCTCGAAGGTCGTCATGGCCCTCGCCTGGGAGGACTTCGGCTCGACCGGCTGGACGAACGTGCGGGTCGCGCTCGGGTCCGTCGCGGCCACGCCGATCCGGGCCCACGCGACCGAGGCGGTGCTCGATGGCGCGCACCCGACACCGGAGGTTGCCGATCGCGCCGCGGAGACGCTCGCCGGCGAGCTCCAGCCGATCGACGACGTCCGGTCGACCGCCGACTACCGACGCATGGTCTCGGCCCGAATCCTGCATCGGCTTCTGCGCGACGCCGGCGGTTGGTGAGCCAGGATCCGTACGCGCTCGAGGCGCTCGACGCGGGGCCGGCGGCCACGTTCGAGGCGAATCTCGCGCCGCTGTTCGAGGGGGCGCCGCGGTTCCTGGCGCGGCTCGCGGCCGCTCGGCCGTTCGGGTCGTGGCCGGCGCTGTTCGACGCAGCGCGGAGGATCGCCCACGCCATGCCCGAGTCTGAGCAGGTCGAGCTCGTCGACGCGCATCCGCCACTCGGCGCGCCGCCGGCATCCGTCTCCGCGCTGTCGTTTCGCGAGCAGGGCTACGACACCGAGGGAGCGGCGAATCTCGCCTCCGAGGCGGCCCGGGAGCGAGACCGCGTCGCGGGGGAGCTGGACCGCCTCAACCTTGCATACGAGACGCGCTTCGGCTTCCGCTACTGTGTCTTCGTGGCCGGCCGATCGCGCTCCGAGCTCCTCCCCGAGATGGCGGCCGCGCTCGCCGCCGATCGTGAATCCGAGCTCCGGCGGGCCCTCGACGCCGTGATCGACATCGCGATCGATCGGCAGCGGGCGCTCGCAGCGGCGCCCTCGGAGCCGTCGCGTGGCTGACTATGAGCTCGGCGACAACCGCTACGGCAAGTCGCGAATCCGGCTCGTGACGGTCCGACGCGGTCCGGAGCGGCATCACCTCCGAGACCTGACCGTCGCGATCGCCCTCGAGGGCGACTTCGACGCTGTGCATACCGCCGGCGACAACGCCAACCTCGTGGCGACCGACACGATGAAGAACACGGTCTACGCGTTCGCCCGCGACCGGCTAACCAGCTCGCCGGAGGCGTTCGGGCTGGAGCTCGCGCGGCACTTCGCGGCCTACCCGATGGTCGACCGGGCGATCGTCGACATCAGCGAACACGGCTGGGACCGCGTTGCCACCCCGGGCGGCGAGGCACCGGACGCCTTCGTCCGATCGGGCGACGTGACGCGGCTCGCCCGGGTCGAGGCGGAGACGGGTGGTGGCGTCGAGATCGAGGCTGGGCTCGACGACCTGACCGTCATGAAGACGACGAAGTCGGCGTTCACAGGCTTCGATCGTGACCGGTTCACGACCCTCCCCGAGGTCGACGACCGGCTGATGGCCACCAGGATCCGCGCAACCTGGGGCTACCGGCCGGAGCTCGTTCCGTCGGGCGGCGCGTTCGACTTCGATGGCGCCTGGGAACGCGCCCACGGCCAGCTGTTGCGGACGCTCGCGGAGCACTTCAGCTCGTCGGTCCAGGCCTCGATCTGGATCATGGGCACGGCGATGATGGACGCCGAGCCATCGATCGAGTGGGTCCGGATGGTCCTCCCGAATCTGCACCACTGGAAGGTCGATCTCGCGCCATTCGGGCTCGACAACCCGGGCGAGGTGTTCGTCTCGACGACCGAGCCACACGGCCTGATCGACGCCACGGTCCGGCGACGCGCGGCCGGGTGAGCGCGCCGGACCAGCTGCCACGCGGCGTCTCGATCGTCGGGACGCGCGTCCCGGGCTTCGACGAGGTCCTCACCCCCGACGCGCTCGCCTTCGTCGCCCACCTGCATCGGACGTTCCAGCCCTCGAGGGCCGCCGTGCTCGCCAGGCGGGTCGAGCGGCAGGCCGAGATCGACGCCGGCGCGACCCTCGGTCTGACCCCTGAGACGGCCGCGATCCGCCTCGACCCGACGTGGCGCGTTGCCGAGGCGCCACCAGATCTCATCGACCGGCGCGTCGAAATCACCGGCCCCGCCGAGCCGAAGATGATCATCAACGCCCTCAACTCGGGCGCCCGGGCGTTCATGGCCGACTTCGAGGACTCCTTGTCGCCGTGGTGGAGCAACGTGATCGGCGGGCAACGCGCCCTGCACGCGGCCGTTCGGGGCACACTCGCGTTCGATTCGGCGGAGGGCAAGGCGTACCGGCTCGGCGATCGCGTGGCGACGTTGCTCGTCCGGCCACGCGGCTGGCACCTTCCCGAGCGGCACGTCCTGGTCGACGGCGAGCCGATGTCGGCGAGCCTGTTCGACGCGGGCCTGTACCTGTTCTGGAACGGGCGCGAGCGGATCGCCCGCGGCACGGCCCCGTACTTCTACCTGCCGAAGCTCCAGTCGCACCGCGAGGCGCGGCTCTGGAACGACGTGTTCGTGGAGGCACAGCAGTCGCTCGGGATCCCGCGGGGCTCGATCCGGGCCACGGTCCTGATCGAGACGATCCACGCGGCGTTCGAGATGGAAGAGATCCTGTTCGAGCTCCGGGAGCACTCGGCGGGGCTCAACGCGGGTCGGTGGGACTACCTGTTCTCCGCGATCAAGACGTTCCGCGGGCCCTTGGCACCGGTACACGCCGTTCTCCCTGATCGCGCCCAGGTGACGATGACGGTGCCGTTCATGCGGGCGTACACGGAGCGGCTCGTCCTGACGTGTCACCGGCGCGGCGCGCACGCGATGGGTGGGATGGCGGCGTACATCCCCTCCCGCCGGGACGCGGCCGTGAACGATGCCGCGATGGCCAAGGTTCGGGACGACAAGGAGCGCGAGTCGCGTGATGGCTTCGACGGCACCTGGGTTGCCCATCCGGACCTCGTGCCGCTCGCGACCTCGGTCTTCGATGGCGCCCTTGGCGACGCGCCGGATCAGCGCGGGCGGCGCGTCGGCGAGGCGCCGCTCGGCGCAGAGGTGCCTGGCGATCCCGCCGCGCTCCTCGACCTTCGGGTCGACAGCGGCCAGGTCACCGAGGCGGGTGCGCGCCTGAACGTCTCGGTCGCGCTCCAGTACATCGACCAGTGGCTGCGCGGCAATGGCGCCGTCGCGATCAACAACCTGATGGAGGACGCGGCGACTGCCGAGATCTCGCGCTCACAGCTCTGGCAGTGGCGGGTGCAGGGCGTGTCGCTCGACGACGGACGGCCGCTGACGCCCGAGCGCTATCGCGCCATCCGCGATCGCGAGATCGCGGACCTCGACGGACCGCAGGTCGGCCTCCTCGCCGATGCAGCCGAGGTCCTCGACCGGCTCATCCTCGAGGACGACTTCACCGAGTTCCTGACCCTGCCCGCATACGAGCGCCTGCCGTGATCCAGGCCCTCGGGATCAGCGATGCAGCCAGGTCACGTGGAATGACGGTTCAGGCTCCTACGAGCCCTCGCTCGACGAACTGCCCGAACCCTCGCGTGCCGACGAAGGCGCCGTCCTGGATCACCGGGCGCCCGCGGACGTAGACCGAGCGAACCGCTCCGTTGATCGAGAAGCCCTCGTACGGCGTGTAGTCGCTGGTGTGGTGGAGGTCGACGGCGCGAAGCGTCCGCCGCGCCGCGGGGTCGAACAGCACGAGATCGGCATCCCGGCCGGGCTCGATGGCGCCTTTGCGGGCAAGCCCGAACAGGCGCGCCGGCGAGGTGGCGAGCACGTCGACCAGGCGCTCGACCGTGAGCCGGCCCTTGGCCACGCCCTCGGAGTAGGCGATGGCGAGGAGCGTCTCGATGCCCGGCGCCCCGTTGCTCACCTTGTCGAACGAGATGCCGCGCAGGGCCTCGGCCTTCTCGACGGCCATCCGATCCGGCACGTGGTCGGTGGCGATCAGGTCGAGGTCGCCTGCCGCGAGGCCTGCCCACAGCGCGTCCTGATCGGAGCGCGGCCGGAGCGGCGGCGAGATCACGCACTCGGCCACGGAGGCGAGATTCGGCGATTCGTACCGGGCGTCGGTGAGGGCGAGGTAGTGCGGGCACGTTTCGGCGTGGGCGCGCACGCCGCTTGCCTTCGCATCACGCACGTGGCGCAGCGCGCCCGCGGATGACAGATGGACGACGTGCACCGGCACGTCGGCGGCCCGGGCAAAGGCCATCACGCGATACGTCGCCACGGCCTCCGCTTCGGTCGAGCGGGTGCTCGCGTGGAACTGCGGCGCGGTGTCGCCTCTCGCCAGCGCCTCGGTGACGGCCGTATCGATCAGGACCGGGTCCTCGCAGTGGACCTGGAGCATCCCGCCGCGCTCGCCAAGGACCCGCATCGCCTCGTAGATCCGGCGCTCATCGAGGCGGAAGTCGAAGACCATGAATGCCTTCGCGGTCGCGACGCCCTCATTGACCATCGCCGGCAGCTCGGCGACGGGATCGTCCATCCGGCCGCTGATGGCGAGGCTCACCGAATAGTCGATCGCCGAATCTCGCTCCGTGGCGGCTCGCCACTCATGGAGCCCGGCAAGGAGCGAGTGCTCTGCGGCGGGCGACGATCCGGTTCCGGGATTGTTGAAGGCGAGGAACGTCGTCGTACCGCCGAACGCGGCCGCGACGGAATCCTGGAAGAACCGGTCCGGTTCGGCGTCGGTGGCGACGCGCGTGTGCGTGTGGACGTCAACGGCGCCTGGGAGGACGAGCAGCCCCGTCGCATCGATGACTTCGATCATGGCGTCACCTGCCAGGGCACCGAGATCTGATTCGACCGCGACGATCGAGCCATCACGGATCGCAACGTCCGCGATCCGGGACTCCGTCGCCGACACGACGGTTCCCCCGCGAACGACGAGGTCGGTCAAGGGCTAGCGGCCAGGCCGATCCCGGCCATCGATCTGGGCGCGCGGATCGCGGATCTGCATCGTCGTTCGTGGGCTGACCTGCGTGATCGCATCAGTGCCTCGCCGGTCGCCCTTATGGAACGGTCGGAACGCGCCGTTTCGTGCGGCCAGCACGACCAGCACGACGACCGCAGCCCCGAGGAAGAACCAGAGCTCCATCAGACGCCCTTTCCGTCGATGTCGGACGGCCGTTCACCTTGATCGACCCGCCAGGTGCGGCCGAGGCTTCGATTCGGCCCGATCGAAGATTCCGTTGAGAGGATCTGATCGGGCCGATCCGCCTTCGCCATGGGGATTGCCCGTGTCTCGCCACTCCCGCCCCTTCGACCCCGCCACAACAGAAGGAGCGCAACGATGAACACGAGGCCGAGGAACCCGACGATCTCCTCCGGCATCAGCCGACCTCCTCGATCCGGATGGGCTGGGCGCCCTCCCAGAGCGCGCGTCGGCCGACCTCGCGCAGTCGATCGGCCCAGCCCTCCTCGGGCGCGATCGTCGCGAAGTGGTTCGCCGCGAGCTGCCCGACCTTCGACGACGTCGTGCAGGCGCCATACGGGAAGAAGATCTCGCACTCGCTGATCCCGCCGGGATACATCGCGAGCATGCCCGGCGCGGGATGCGAGGTGTGGTTCTCGTAGTCGATGCCGGGCCGGAACTCGCCGTACGGGATCCATGTCGACTCGCCGGACCAGCGGCAGTGGATCAGCTTCGAGTCGATGGGCAGCATCCGCCGGATCGCCTCGATCGTCTGGGGCGCGCCCGGCTCCCAGCGGGCGCTAAAGTGCAGGTCGCCGACGGTGATCCGCAGTTGGCTCATGCCGGGAGGATAGGTGGCCGAGGAAGCTCCGGGAACGATTCCCGCCGGCGGGCCGCCGAACCCGGTGCGACCGACGATCTCGACCCACGTGCTCGACACCGAAACGGGAGCGCCGGCGATGGGCGTGCACGTCTCGCTGTTCAAGCTCGGCGAGGACGCCCGCCCGATCCGGCTCACCCAGGCGCTCACCGACGGCGACGGGCGCATTCGCGACCTCCTCGATCGGCCGATGGCGCCGGGCGACTACCGGCTCGAGTTCGTCCTATCCGGCCGGACGACGCCCGAGGCGTCCGACGACCGGTTCTTTCGCAAGATCGCCATCGACCTTCGCGTTGAGGACGTGACCCGCTCGTACCACGTGCCCCTGCTGCTCGCGCCGTATTCGATGACCACCTACCGCGGGAGCTGACCCGTGGCCGGCGATCCGCGCGTGCTGCGACCCGACCACCTGCCGACGCCGTTCACCGCGGCGGAGATCCGAGCAGGCTGCCCGCCGGGCCGGACCGTCCGCTCCCTCGTCGTCGCGTCGGGGGCCGAGCCCGTGGTTGGCGTCACTCGATTCGTGTCATGCGATGCCGATGGCGCCGAGCGCGAGTCGTGGGCTGAGATGTTCGATGGGAAGCGACTGACCGAGCCGGAGCGCGGGCACGCGACGTGGCTCGAGCTCCAGGGACACGCATCGATGCCAGCCAGGACCACGCGGATCGACGACGAGACGATCGACATTCCGGCCGGCCGTTACGACTGCCTGCGCTACACGCGCGTCGACGGCGACGCCGTGGACACGTTCTGGTTCGCGAAATCTGCGCCGGGGATGCCCCTCCAGTTCGAGGAGCGGGTCAACGGCGAGCTCGTCTACGCGTCCTCCGCGATCGAGGATCTCCGGCCCTAGCGGTCCTCGAGCGCCGCCCGGAGTTGGTTCGTCCAGTCGATGCCGAGCTGCCGCCCATTCGGGAACTGGTCCTCGCGATCCCAGCGCCACGTTGCGATCATCGCCAGCACGAGGATCCTGCAGTCGCGAAGCAGCGCACTCTCGAGATCGGGATAGCGCTCGCTGACCGCTTCGGGGACGTGGGCGAGGTCGAACTCGAGCGGGCCGCGGCAACACGTTTCGAGGTCGATGAACAGGGGGCCGGCGTCGGTGCTGAGCACGTTGCCTGGGTGCGGCTCGCCGTGCAGCAGCTGCTCGTCGGCGCCCCGGCCCCGGATGGCGTCCGTCAGGTCACGCAATGCCCCGTCAAGCAGCACCCGGTCATCGTCGCCGAGGGACGGCGTGCGATCGCGGCTTGCGACGAGGCGTTGGGCGTCCGCGACGCGGTCCGTGAAGTGCGGCGCCGCGATCTCGACCGTTCGCAACCCGGCATGCAGCCGCTCGAGCGCATCCGCGTAGTCGTGGGGTGCAACCGCATCGGGTCGGATCGGTGGGTAGTAGGTCCACAACGTGACCGCGAAGCCGTCCTCCTCGTAGGCACGAGGCTCCACCCGAGGCTCGAGAGCGGCAACCGGGCTGCCGGCCTCGGCCAGCTGCCGAGCAATGTCGATTTCGAAGGTCGCTCCCGCACTTCCGTCGGGCGCCACCCGTGCCATCGCGTCACACGGGAGAAGACGCAATGCGAGCTTGTTCGAGTTGTTGAGAACGATCGCGTCGTCAACTGGCAGCTCGAGCCCTGCGGCGATCGACTTCGCGGCTGCGACGGCCCGCCGGATCTCTGGGGCCTCCATTTCCTGGCCTCATCTCTCATCGTTGGGTACTGACCGTTCGAAGATGGATACCAGAGTTGTGACAGTGGAGGTGGCACGGGCCTGGGTCAATCTCCAGGCATGGAAGCCCGCATCGTCACCTTCCCGAGCGCGCAACCGGCCGTCCGCATCGCGGGCGACCGGATCGATGTCGACCGACTGTCCCTGGTCGACGGCGCGCTCGCCGCGTGGCTCGGCGCCCAGCCGATGGACGACCACGCGATCCTGGCCGAGCGGGCGCTGCGCATCGGGCTGACCGCGCTCCAGAGCGTGGGCGTCACGCTCAACGTCGACGCGGTACGGGCGGAGTTCGACCGGTTCGCAGACCAGAGCCGCGTCGCGAACGAGCAGGCGGCCGCTGCGCTCGAACAGGTGCTCCGGGCCAACTTCGCGGACGACGGCGGGCGCCTGCCGCGGACGCTGGAGGCGTTCCTCGGCGACCGCGGCAAGCTGAAGTCGATGGTCGACGAGCTGTTCGACCCGCGCCGGCGCGACTCGGCGATCGGCCGAATTGGCACGATGCTCGAGACGTATTTCGACGGCGACGGCTCGCGCCTCGCGCAGCTCCTGGACCCGACGCGCATGAATTCGCCGCTCCACCAGTTCCGGCTCGAGATGGAGAACGGCTTCAAGGCGCTCCACGAAAAGCTCGTGGCCATCGAGGCGGCCCAGGCGGCGCGCGCCGGCGAGCGGGCAAGGTCCGCCGCGAAGGGCGGCGATTTCGAGGAGCTCCTCGAGGGCATGCTCGGCAACATCGCGCGAGGCGCCAACGACCTCCTCGAGCGCTGCGGCAACGACGCCGGCGACGCGGGTCGGTCCAAGAAGGGCGACTTCGTCCTGACGTTGGACCCGGACCTGGCGCGCGGTTGCGACCTGCGCGTCGTCATCGAGGCCAAAGACCGGCGCATGTCCGGTCGCGAGATGCGCGACGAGCTCCGGGCGGCCAAGACCAACCGCGATGCCGCGGCTGCGCTCGTGGTGTTCACGCCGGAGCACGGCCCGACCGGCATCGCGCCGTTCGACGTGCGCGCCGGCGACGTCTACGCGGTCATCGACCCGGCGGACCCGGACCTGGCGACACTGCAGGCGGCGGTCCGACTCGCGCGCCTGCTCGCGCTCGCGACGTTGCGCAGCAGCGAAGCGGAGGTCGACATCGGCGAGGTGCGAGCCGCCCTGACAGGCATTCGCGAGACGCTCGAGCTCGTGCGCGGGCTGAAGGTCCAGCTGACGAACATCGGGACCTCGTCCGAGAACGTCTCGAAGGCGCTCGACAAGCTCCGCGAGGCGGTCCTTGCCTGGATTGGGCGAGCGGAGCGGGAGTTGGCGCCAGAGTCCTCTTACCCCTCGCTGATCGGGTAGGTACGAACGTAGGGCTGGCGGTGTCGAGGCGGCCCGGGGATGATCCGGAGCATGAACAAGCGCAACCTTGCCAGCATCCTGTGGTTCCTCGCGGGTTGGTCGGGCGGCGGCCTCTTCTTCGGTCTGATGGGCCTGCCGGCAATCCTCGCGTTCGTTCCCGGCATCGTGCTCGCGGTCCTGATCCGGCTCGAACCGGCGAAGCCGCTCTGGTCCCACGCCGGAGACGGCCGACGGATCGTGCCAATCAACCAGTTCGCCGCCGAGCTCGACAAGCGAACCGGGCATCCCGCGGGCGTCGGGGCCGACACCCGCCGGATCTAGCCCCGGTTCGTCCGGGTCAGCGCTGGCCACGGCCCTCGCGGAGTCGCTCGACGGCCTTCTTGATGCGCCGAGCGCGCGTCTCCGGCGTCTTCGCATCCTCGATGCCGAGCACGAACCAGCGTCGCTCGCTGTAGTTGCGGCTGTCGAAGAACGCACGCGCCGCGGGAAACGGTACGAGTGCCGCTGCGAAGTCGTCTGGGAGCATGACCTCGCGGACCTCCGTGTCCAGCTCCACCTCGACATCCAGGACGTCGCCCGGCGTAACCCTTGCGGCGGCCCGCTGGTCGAGCGGCACCCCGATCATCGAGCGGCCATCGACGATCCCGACGCTCGTGCGCCACGTATGCCCGTTGACCGTGATCCGGATCTTCGGGCGCCGGCCGCCGGCGAGTCCGTCCAGTACCTCGGCGGGCACCTCCATCCCGGCAGCCTGCTTGCCGGCCGACTCGAGCGTGGCCTGGAAGTGCATGCCGGCAGGGTACCCGCGGGTTTGGTTGCGGGGCGGTGGTAGAGTCGCGTCCCGCTCGCGGCGAGCGGGATTCGCGCTGAGCATGAGGGAGACCCGTGGCGCGCTCCATGTGGAAGGGGGCCATCCAGTTCGGCCTCGTGACGATCCCGGTCAAGCTGTACCTGGCGACTGAATCGCGCGCCGGCGTGAGCTTCAACATGCTCCACGCCGAGGACCTGTCGCGGATCCAGATGAAGATCTTCTGCCCGGTCGAGGAGGAGATCATCTCCCGCTCCGACACGGTCAAGGGCTACGAGTACTCCCCGGACAAGTACGTCGTGATCACCGACGAGGATCTCGAGAAGCTGCCGCTCAAGACGGTCCGTTCGATCGAGATCGAGCAGTTCGTCGACGCGGCCGAGGCTGAGACCCAGACGCGGTTCGTCAAGCAGGCCTACTACCTCGAGCCGGATCGCGTCGGCCGCAAGGCGTTCGCGCTGCTCAAGGAGGTCCTCCAGGACAAAGGCCTCACCGCGATCTGCAAGATCGTGATCCGGGATCGCGAGGCGCTCGCCGCCCTCGACCCGTTCGAGAACACGATGCTCCTGTCCACCCTCTACTGGCCGGACGAGGTTCGCGCTCTCGGCGAGCTGGACATCCCAGACGAGGAGGTCGAGCTCAAGCCGGCCGAGATCAAGATGGCGGCCCAGCTGATCGAAGCAATGACCGGCGAGTTCGACCCGGCGGCCTACCGCGACGAGTATCGCGAGGCCCTCATGCAGGTGATCGAGTCGAAGATCGAGGGTCGCGAAACGGTGGAGATCGAGCCAGCCGAGGAGCCGACCAAGCTCGTCGACCTGATGGCCGCGTTGCAGGCGAGCGTCAACGCGGCGACCACGGCGCGAGAAGCGCGCACCGGCAAGCCGGTCTCGGTCGCCGAGGCGAAGGAACAGCGCGCGAAGAAGGCCGCCGCCCCGGCCGCGAAGGTCGCCACCACGGAGGCAAAGGCCGGCAAGTCCGCCACGAAGGCGGACAAGCCAACCCCCGAGACCGAAGCGGAGGACGAGCGGCCGGTGCGACGCCGAAAGAGCGCCTAGCGCTCTGTTTCAGGCGCGGGGTGGGTCTCGATCTCCGCCCTCACCCCGCCAGCGTGATCGTGCCGCTGAGGTCGACCTGGCTCACTCCCGCGGGGATCGAGTCGCCTTCTGCCCTGACTTGGCCCGTGAGCGTGCCGGTCGCACCAGCGAAGATGCCTGTTCCTCCAACGACGATGTCGGTCAGGGCCCCCGAAACCGGTGAGGCGGGGTTCTGGCGGCACGCACCGGGGCACGCGGGATTCGAGAACGTCTCATCGAGCTCCAGCGTCCCGGACGCAACCGTGATCGTTCGCACGTCGCAGCCCCCGCCGCAACCCGCACCGAAGTCGATCGTCTCGGTCGCCTGTCCGAAAGGCGCCAGCCTGCCCGTGCCGCAGAACCCGTCAGCCACCGCACAGTCGCGCAGCGACGGTGCGGTCGGTTCGATGAAGTGCGCATTCACCCGGTAATCCGTGGTCGCCGCCACAGATGCGGCCCCAGACAACAGCATCGTGGCTGCTATTGCAAATGCAGCGATGACTGCCACCAGCAGTGGGTGCCAGGCAACGCGGGATCGACACAAGGAAGCTTCTTGCATCGTACCGAACATCAGTCAGCCCTCCATCAGCGGTCGTGAGACGGTGGTCCCGTCAAAGACACGTACTCGACGCCCGCGGCGCAGGTGTGGGTTCAAACTTCCGGATCGAGAGCGGAATTTGAACCCTAGGGCACCGATCGTGCGTCGGTAGGACGGGCAGGTCGTGCCCAGGTGGGGAGTGTCCAGGCGTTGAGAGCGACAGAACTCGTGGAACGCGCGGCGCACGGAGATCGCGATGCGTTCGACCTCCTGATGTCCGACACGCTCGATCGCCTCTACGCTGTCGCTCGCCTCATCCTCCGCGACGCGGATCTCGCTGAGGACGCCGTCCAGGAGGCCCTCGTCCACTGCTGGCGAGAGCTGCCCCGCCTTCGCGATCCCGCTCGCTTCGACGCGTGGCTGCAACGGCTGCTCGTGAATGCCGCCACCGACCAGCACCGGCGCCGGCGTCGCTTCCGTGCGTCTGTCGTGCCGATCAGCCGGGAGCCTGCCCAGCGAGATTTCGCCATCGACATCGCGAATGCCGACGAGCTCCGCATCGCATTCGATCTGCTCCGGCTGGAGCATCGGACCGTTCTCGTACTCCAGCACTATCTCGGGCTGTCCGCGATGGAGATGTCCGATGTTCTCGGGATTCCGACGGGCACCGTGAAGTCGCGACTGCACTATGCGACTGTGGCGATGCGTGCGGCAATCGATGCCGGATCCCGAGCCCGCAGTTCGGAAAGCCGCACGCACGAGGCATCGCGATGAGCGGCCGGCCGTTGGTTGACCGCGAGATCAGTGCCTGGATCGAGTCCGAGGCACCCGATCGTGCGCCTGACCGGCTGCGGCAAGCCATCCGCTCCGAGGTCGCGCAGGAACCGCAGGAACGAGGCTCCGCCGTCTTCCCAAGAGCGGTCTTCGCCCGGGAACATCGATTCGCTGCCCAGGCCGTAGGCGCTGCGGGAGTCGCGGTCATTCTCCTCGTGATCGGCATCGTCGCTGGCACCTTCCTTGGTGGGGGGCAACGGGTTATCGAGCCTGCGCCTTCCGCGAGCCCGCCCCGATCATCGCCGTCGCCGTCGGTGCAGGCATCGGCCGCGCCCTCGCCCGTCCCGACGCCCGTCGGGGCCGTCCTCGCTCCGGGGGCGTTCGTTACCGTCGCCTTCGCACCGCACCTTCGATTGACTGTCCCGGATGGTTGGGTCAAGACCGATGATCGGCCGCTCGGGATGCGGATCAGCCCACCGGGAGCAGGCTGGCTTCGACAGGGCAACGGTGGGCTACCAGCCGTCATCTTCGACGGGATCGGCGCGTACAGCCGGCCGGTGGCCGGCCCTCCCGATGGCGGCACGTTGCCTGTGACCGGCGTCGGCGCTTCGGCCAAGGATCTTGCCGACTGGCTGAGCACCCGTCCACAGCTGACGTCCACCAAGCCGACGAAGGTCACGCTCGCCGGCACGACGGCGTACGAGTTGGACTTCACCCTGTCGCCAGCTGCCGGGGGCCTGTGCGGAATACCGTGCGTGAACCTCCTCAACAGCGCAGACGGGTCGGCGAGCTACCAGTTCGGGATCGAAGGCGACTGGAAGGTGCGGGCGTTCCTGCTCGAGGCGCCCGACGGCACGACCATGATGATCACCCTCGACGATGTCGACGGGAACGGATTCGACCAGGAGCTTCGCGCCGCGCAGCCGGTCCTCGACTCGATCCAGTTCGTACCGTGAGTCCCGCCTAGCCGCCGGCCAGCAACGTGGCCGCGTTCACGACCGCATCGATGTCGAGGCCGCCCGGCGTGACTGAGGCGCCGGTGAGCCGCCACTGATCGTCGGGTCCGGGCGCCAGCAGCGTGATCGGTCCCGCGCCGAGCGCGTCCGGGACCACGAGCGCCCCATCCTGGACCCCGATCGCGAATGCGACCCGCTGGCCGAACACCATCAACGCCACGTCCCCGTCCTCGAGCTGGACACCGTCGACCTGGATGCCCGCGTCGGCGAACGAGCGGGTGATGAAGGTGATGGCCTGGTTCGGGTCGAACTGCGCCTCGCCGGTGACGGCCGTCGATCCGCCCGTGAGGTCGATGCGCGAGATCGTGACCGGCACCCCGTTCGACATCGTGAAGGCCACGTCGTCAAGGCCGCCCGAGACCGCGTCGAACGCGTGGTCCCCGATCGAGACGTGGTGCACCGTCACATCGAGCTTGCCGATCGTCACGCCCGCGTTCCGGCCGGTGACGGCGAGGCTCGTCCCGCGGACGCGGATCTCGTCGACGGCGCCACCGAGCAGTCCCGCACCCGTCACCGTCGGGTCGATCTGGAGCGGCTGGTCACCGAACGGCAGGGCGTCGCGAACCGCGGTCACGACCATCGGCCCGACGAGCGCCGGCAGCACGTAGACCACGACGGCGCCGAGCCCGACGAGTGCGAGCAGCGTGAAGACGAGGAAGCCGCGCACGAGGCCGCAATGCTAGCGAGTGGTGGACGGCTAGCCGTGCGGCCGGACAGACTTGGCGCGATGCCGCTCGAGGAATACCAGCGCAAGCGCAACTTCAGGAAGACGTCCGAGCCGGCGGGCGGGCCGGTGTCGGCCGCGACGTCGCGCAGCGGCCGCTTCGTCGTGCAACGACACCGCGCGACCCGGTTGCACTACGACTTTCGCCTCGAGATCGATGGCGTGCTCGTGTCGTGGGCGGTCCCGAAGGGCCCGACGCTCGATCCGAGCGTCCGCCGGATGGCGGTCCACGTCGAGGACCACCCGATCGAGTACCTCGACTTCGAGGGCGTGATCCCGAAGGGCGAGTACGGCGGGGGCGACGTGATCGTCTGGGACTGGGGCACCTGGACCGCGGAATCCGAGACGCTTGACGGCCGCCGCGGGGTCACCGATGGCGAGCTCAAGTTCGTCCTCGCGGGCGAGAAGCTCCGGGGCCGGTACACGATCGTCCGGACCAGCGGCCGGGGCCAGGGTCACGGTGCGCGGAGCTCGACGCCATTCGACGACGACAACGGCGACCAGTGGCTCCTCATCCACAAACGCGACGAGGCGGCGGTTGCCGGCTGGGACGCGGAGGACCACCCGCAGAGCGTCAAGACCGGGCGGACCAACGACGAGGTCAAGACCGACCGGGACGCGATCTGGATCAGCCACGCCCCGGCCGCCGTTGCCGAGATCGACCTGAGCGGGGCAACGGACGCGAAGCTGCCTTCGTTCATCGAGCCGATGGCTGCGACGCTCGCGGACCGGGCATTCCGCGACGACGACTGGCTCTTCGAGATCAAGTGGGACGGCTACCGGGTCGAGGCGGTCGTCCGCGATGGCACCGCGAAAACATTCACCCGCAACGGCAACGACGCCGAGGCCTACTTCCCGAAGCTGCTGACCAAGGCGACCTGGATCGATGCGCGGGAGGCGATCGTGGACGGCGAGGTCGTCGCGATCGGCGAGGACGGCCTGCCGAGCTTCAACCTCCTCCAGGAGGCCACCGGCGGCGCGTCGACTCGGTTCGTGTACCAGGCGTTCGACCTGCTCCACCTCGATGGTCGCTCGCTCCTCGCCGTCCCGCTCGAGAGCCGGAAGCAGCTGCTCCGCTCCATCCTCCGGGCCGACGACCGGCGCGTTCGGTTCGCCGACCATGTGATCGGCGAGGGACCGGCGTTCCTCGAGGCCGCGAAGGCGCAGGGCCTCGAGGGCGTCATCGCCAAGCACCGCCGCTCGATCTACGAACCGGGCAAGCGCTCCCGCGCCTGGCTGAAGATCAAGATCCGCCCGGAGCAGGAGCTCGTCGTCGGCGGCTGGACGCCGGGCGAGGGAGCCGCGAAGGACCTCGGCGCGGTCGTGGTCGGGGTCTACGAGCGCGAGGGTCGCGGAAAGCCGAAGCTCCGGTTCGCTGGCAAGGTTGGCTCGGGGTTCAACGCGGCGACGCGCAAGCGCCTTCGTGAACGGCTCGCGGCAATAGAGACGGACGACTCGCCGTTCGACCCGCCGCCTCCAAAGGACTACAAGGGCCGCTGGGGCGGCGAGCTCAAGAACGTCGTCTGGGTCAAGCCGGAGCTCGTGATCCGCGCCAAGCTCGGCGGCTGGACCAGGGACGGCATCGTTCGCCAGGCCGCGTTCAAGGGCTTCGACGAGGGGGGCAAGCAGGCGATCGACGTCGTTCGTGAGATGCCCGTCGCGGCGGGAGCGACGGTCAAGGCGGTCGAGGCCGAGGTCGACGAGATGGCGGAAGATGCTCCGGTGACCACGAAGAAGGGGCTTGTCCCGGCGAAGCCGAACGACTCGACGGCGTCGACCGCGACGCACGAGTTCGCCTGGTCGGCGACGCGCGACGAGCTCGCCGCGCTCGAGGCAATGACGAAGGACGGAACGTGGACCGTCGGCGGGTTCGAGCTGAAGCTGACCAACCTCGACAAGGTCATCTTCCCGCCGCGCGCCGGCGATGCGCCGGTGACGAAACGCGATCTGGTCCGGTACTTCGCCTTGATCGCGCCAACGATGCTGCCCCATCTCCAGGAGCGGGCCCTCAACTTCCAGCGCTTCCCGAACGGCCCGAATGCGCCGGGTTTCTGGCAGAAGGACATCCCCGGCACGGCACCGGCATGGCTGCGCCGCTGGAAGGAGGTCGGCGTCGAGGAACGCGAAGCGAACGATCACCTGATCGCGGATCGTGTCGGAGCGCTGTGCTGGTTGGGTAACCAGACGTCGTTCGAGATCCACGCCTGGACCTCGCGCATCGAGGCCCCGATGGCCCCGACGTTCGCCCTCATCGACATCGACCCGGGAACCGACACGACCTGGGACCAGACCCTCACGCTGGCCCGTCTGTACAGGACCGCGCTCGGACACCTGAGCGTGCGCGGCTACCCGAAGACGACGGGCAAGCGCGGCATCCAGGTCTGGATCCCGGTCGAACCGAAGTACACGTTCCGCGAGACAAGCGACTGGGTCGAGAAGCTGTCGCGGGCCGTCGGGTCGACCGTCCCGAACCTCGTCTCGTGGGAGTGGGCGAAGAACCGCCGTGGCGGCAAGGCACGCCTCGACTACACCCAGAACACCTACATCAAGACCCTGGTCGCGCCGTACGCGGTGCGACCCGCCGACGGCGCCCCGGTGTCTGCCCCGATCACGTGGGACGAGCTCGACGACCCCGACCTGCGGAGCGACCGCTGGACCATCCGGACCGTGGTCGATCGTGTCGATCGATTGGGCGACCTGTTCGCCGCGGCCCACACCGACCTGCAGGTGCTGCCCGCCCTTTAGGCGCAGGCAGGGCGAGGCTCAGACGAGCGGCTTGACCTCGGCGAGGAACCGCTCGACCGCGAAGGTCAGGCCGGCGGCGTCGCGCTGGGGGAACATCAGCGCCAGGTGGTCGACGCCGAGGTCGGCGTAGGCGCGGATCTCCGCGGCGATGTCCGCGGCCGAGCCGTGCAGCGTGAAGAAGTCCTGGGCATCCGCATCGAGCTCCAGCCGGACACGCGCCGAGAGTCGCGGCATCGGGCGGCCGGCCTCGTCGGCGGCCGCGCGGACCACCGGGATGCGGGCCGCCAACGTCGCGGGGCTCGTGGAGGAGGCGTGGTACGCGTCGGCGACGCGCCCGATTCGTCGCAGCGCTCGCTCGTTGCCACCGCCGATCCAGATCGGCACGTTGGCGCCCTGCAGCGGCAGCGGCCCGAACACGAAGTCGTCGAACTGGTGGAACCGGCCGTGGAACGGCTGCGTGCTGCCGGACCAGAGGTGGCGGCACAGCGCGATCGTCTCGTCCGTGTACGCGCCACGATCGTGGAACCGATCGGTCACGCCGACGTTCGCGAACTCGTCCGGGCTCCAGCCGACCCCGAACCCGGCGATCAGCCGGCCGTTCGACAGGGCGTCCACGGTCGCCAGCTGCTTGGCGAGGAGCACGGCGTTCCGCATCGGAACGACGATGACGCTGGTGCCAAGCTTGATCCTGCTCGACCGGCCCGCGATCCAGGCGAGGGTCGTGAGCGCCTCGTAGATCCGGCCGTACTCCTCGGCGGCGTCGTGGTTCACGAGGATGTGGTCGGTGACCCAGACGTCGGTGAACCCGTGCTGCTCGGCAAGTTCGACGGCCGCCGTCACGCCGTCGAGATTCGCGTTGTCGCCGAGGTGGGGGAGCGCCAGCCCGTAGTCCATGCTCGCGATGCTAGCCAAAATCGCCGCGACCCGAGATGAGGCTAACCTTCTCGTAAACGGCAAGGTTGTGGTATCGTCCACCGGCCGTGACCTTGACCGCAACCGCCGACGAGACTCAGCCCGATGCCCAGCCGTTCCTGCGCATCCAGGAGGTCGCCGACCAGGTTGGGCTGACGACGCGCTCGATCCGGTACTACGAGGAGATGGGCCTGCTGAGCCCCGCCCGGTCGGACGGGTCGTACCGGCTCTACGACGCTGACGATGTCGCGCGCCTCCAGTTCATCAAGGGCCTCCGCGATGACGCGGGCTTCAGCCTCGCCGAGATCGGCCAGCTGCTCGAGGACGAGAACGCCCGCGTCCAGACTCGCGCGAAGTTCCGGGCCACGAGCGACCGCACCGAGCGGCGTGCCCTCCTGCACGAAGGCATCGACCGCATCGACCGCCAGGTCTCGACCCTCCGCGCGAAGATCGATCGGCTCCAGGGCATGATCGATACCGCGACTGCCCGTCGCCGCCACCTCGAGGACCACCTCGCCGAGCTCGAGCCGGGCTCCGAGGTGCACGCTCACACGCCGCCCTGATGACCCGCTCGCGTCCCACGATGTCCGGCTTCCTGGGTTACCAGGGCTGGCGCGCATTGCGCCACCGGAACTACCGGCTGTTCTTCGCCGGCCAGCTCACGTCGCTCGTCGGGACCTGGATGATGACGGTCGCGCAGAGCTGGCTCGTCCTGCAGCTCACCGGCAATCCATTCGACCTCGGCGTCGTCTCCGCCGTGCAGTTCCTGCCCGTGCTCGTCCTTGGCCTGTTCGGCGGCGTGATCGCCGATTCGCTGCCGAAGCGACGCACCCTCGTCGTGACCCAGGGCGTCGCGAGCATCCTCAGCTTCGTGATGTTCGTCCTGGTGTTCACCCACACGGTCCAGGTCTGGCACGTGCTGGTCATTGCGTTCGTGCTCGGCATCCGGAACGCCGTCGACATGCCGACCCGGCAGGCCTTCGCCGTCGAGATGGTCGGGCGCGAGGACATCAGCAACGCGGTCGCGCTCAACTCGGCGATGTTCAACGGCGCGCGTGTCATCGGGCCGGCCGTCGCCGGGCTCACGATCGGCGCGTTCGGCGTCGCGCCCGCGTTCCTGCTCGACGCGATCTCGTACCTCGCGGTCATCGTCGCGCTGCTCCAGATGCGCGAGCCGGAGCTCCATACCCGGCCGGGCATCGCGCGGCCGCAGTCCGTCACCGCGGTCTTCGTGCACCTGCGCGAGGGCCTCGTCTACGTGCGACGCACGAAGGTCGTCCTGATCGCGACCGTCGTGATCGGGCTCGTGTCGACGTTCGGCATGAACTTCACGGTGGTGATCCCACCGCTGACCCAGATGGTCCTGCACTCGGATGCAACGGGCTACGGCTTCCTGATGGCGGCGACCGGCGTCGGCTCGATCATCTCCGCGCTCACGATCGCGTTCTCCGGCCGCACCACGCCCCTCGTGATCGGGCTGGGCGCGCTTCTGCTCGGCGTCGCCGAGGTGGTCATGAGCGTCACCGGCTCGTTCCCGATCGCACTGCTGTGCATGTTCTTCGCCGGCGTCGGCGGGATCGGGATGGCCGCCACCGCGAACACCGTGATCCAGCTCAACGTGCCCGACCAGCTCCGCGGCCGCGTCCTGAGCGTGTACACGACGGTGTTTGCCGGCTCGACGCCGGTCGGCGGTCTCGTAACCGGCGCCATCGCCTCGACCTACGGTGCGGCCGTCGCGATCGGGCTCGGCGGCGCGGCGAGCCTGGCCACCGGTGTCGGTGCCATCGCATGGCTCCGCGGCCGGCCGATGCGGCCATTGCCGATCGCGCGGGTGCCGGAGCCGACCCGGACCGCGGATCCCATTCCGACGCCCTGAGGACCTCGGGCTAGGCCGGCCTGGAGAAGGGCAGCGCCAGGATCGCCAGGAGCGGCTCCCCGGTGGACTGCGCCATCGCGTAGCTGCCGTCCGGGTGCCGCGTGACGGCCAGGCGGACGTCGTCGTTGCCCGGGTAGTTCGGGTCGTAGATCCAGATCGAGACGCCGGTCGCGGTCTCGTCATAGCGATATGCGACGACCTGGTGGCCGAAGTCCGGCGCCAGCGGGTTCCACCCGGCGAGTCGGACGAGCCCGATCATCGGCGGCGTCCCGGCGTCGATGCCGGCCCGGATCGCGGGCCACGCGTCACGGACGGTGTCGTGATCGCGGGCTGCCTGGCTGGCGACGGCCGACAGCCAGAACCGGATCGGGACGGTGAAGAGGGCGCCGAACGAGGCGAACTGGCGGTCGACGATCTCCTTGAACAGAGGTTCGCCCGGCGCCGGCGGGGCGTCCTGCGGCGGGGCGCCCTCGTGCCGATCGAACCGATCGCGCGCGGCGAACGCCATCCCGCCGCACAGCCCCCGACCGACGTCGCCGATCGGGATGTGCGCCGGACCCAGCTCGATGATTCGCGCAGGCCCCGACGGCCATCGGTTCGCGAAGTGAAAGCCATAGCGCGACGGGAGGAACCCAGACACGCTGTTGGAAGGCATGCGTCGAGGCTACGCCCGAGCCGGAGCGGGCGCCGATGTCGGCCCGGGCGGAAGTCCGAGAGCGGAGGCGACCTGCGCGCTCAGCGCCTCGACGGGGATGGGCCCGTCAACGGCGACGGTGGTCAGGCCGAGCGCGGCCGCTTCGTCCGCGACGCGCGCCGCGAAGAGCGCGTCGCGCTCCAGGAGATTCCGCATGGCCCGCGCCGGGTCGCGCGTGCGTTGCGCCCCGTGCCACTCGGCGCCGCGCGCCTCGAACGCTGCCCGCCGGAACGCAGGGGTGGAGATCAGCCACACCGCCTGCCCCGCGCCGTCGGGTGATCGCAGCAGCGGGGCCACGAGCCACGGCAGCAGGCGAAATCCCTCGGCGAGGATCGGCGGCTCGGGCGGAAGCGAAAGGAGGTCCGCCACGATCCGCTCGAAGAGCTCCCCATGGAACCCGTGGAAGGTCTCGAGCATTTCGGGCGGTGAGCGGTCGAGCCAGCGCTCGTCCATGCTCATCCGAACGAAGGCGGTCGCAAGCGGATGGCGATCCGGCGTCGCGACGGCGACGTGCCGCCGGAGGGTTTCATCGCTGCTGTACAGCCGAAGCCCGCGGGCCTCGGCGAGCCGCATCGCGATCGTCGACTTTCCCGCTCCGGAACCGCCGCCCAGCCAGCGAACGTGTGCGAGACGCTCACGAAGATCCTCCACGCCTTCAAGGGTAGAGGGGTGCGATCGCTATCCAGGGTGAAACGCGCTTCGTAGTCGGGACCGGCGGCTGTGCAATGGTCTGCAAGGGCGTGCTTGCTAGGCTCAGGACAGTGAACATCAGGAGTTGGCGCCTGCCGCGCACGCGGCACGCGGCCGGCGAGACCCTCGACGACTACCGCTGGTGGGTGCTCGGGGTCACGAGCATCGGCGCCCTGCTCGCCTCGCTGAGCAGCGGCACGCTGATCATCGCGCTGCCGGACATCCTTCGTGACCTGCACACGGACCTGTTCGCGCTGCTCTGGATCGTCGTCGGCTACACGCTCGTCGTCACGGTGCTGGTCCTGAACGCCGGGCGGATCTCGGACCTGACTGGCCGCGCGCGGGCATTCACGGTCGGGTTCGCCGTGTTCACGGCGGCCTCCGTGCTCGCGGCGCTCGCCCCAACCGCGCTCACCCTCATCGGCGCCCGCGTGATCCAGGGCATCGGCGGCGCGCTGCTCATGGCGACCTCGGCCGCGCTCGTCACGGACGCGTTCCCGCGGCGCGAGCTCGGGCGGGCGCTCGGAATCAACGGCATGGTCATCGGCGCCGGCCTCATCCTCGGGCCCATCCTCGGCGGCTGGCTCACCCAGTTCGGCTGGCGAACCGTGTTCTGGTTCAACGTGCCGATCGGCTTGCTGGGGACGGTCGCCAGCCTTGCCGTCCTCGTGGAGCAGGCCGCCCACCGCGGCGGGGTCCACATCGACTGGCTCGGCTCTGGGCTGTACCTCGTGGGCCTCACGGGCGCGGTGGTCGCCCTCGCCTTCGGCGGGATCTTCGGCTGGACGACGCCGTGGGTGGTCGCGGGATTCGCTGCGTTCGTCGTTGCCTTGCCGCTGTTCCTGCTCGTCGAGGCGCGAACGGCGGAGCCGTTGCTCGACCTGTCGCTGTTCCGGATCCGGCTCTTCGCGATGGGGAATCTGTCTGGCCTGCTCAACGGCGTCGCCAGGAACAGCGTCCTGTTCCTGCTGGTCTTCTACCTCCAGGGCGCCGAGGGCGAATCGCCGGTTGAGGCCGGGATCCGACTCGCACCGCTCGCGCTCGGCCTGCTCGTGCTCTCGCCGATCTCTGGCGCGCTCGCCGATCGCTACGGCTCTCGCGCACTGGCGACGGCCGGCATGCTCGTGACGGGCGTGGGGCTGGCCGGGCTGACGACGCTCCAGCTCGATACGCCGTACTGGCAGCTCGCCCTCTGGCAGCTGATCATCGGCGCCGGGTCGGGGCTGTTCATCTCGCCCAACACCAGCGCGGTCATGGGCTCGCTGCCGCCCACCCAGCGCGGTGTCGGTTCGGGGGCGCGGATGATGCTCCAGAACACCGGCTTCGTGATCTCGATCGCGCTCGCGATCGCCCTCGTGACCACCGCAATGGATCCCCAGGTGCTGCTCCGGATCTTCTCGGGGGAGTCGAGCGACGCCTCGGGCATCTCGATGGTCCCGTTCGTCAATGCCCTGCACATCGCCTTCTGGGCGGGCGTCGCCGCCAGCATCCTCGGCGCCGGCGTCTCGCTGCTTCGCGGCGAGCACCGATCGTGGGAGGCCCCCGCTACCATCGAGGCGTGACCCAGGCCGGCGCGTCCCCACGGCCCGCGAACCGCCTGGCGGGCGAGACCAGCCCGTACCTGCTCCAGCACGCGCATAACCCGGTCGACTGGTTCCCATGGGGTCCGGACGCCCTGGCCCGCGCCCGCCTCCTGGACCGGCCGATCTTCCTGTCGATCGGGTACGCCGCCTGCCACTGGTGCCACGTCATGGAGCGTGAGTCGTTCGAGGACGAGGCGACGGCGACCTACCTCAACGCGCGCTTCGTCGCGATCAAGGTCGACCGGGAAGAGCGGCCGGACCTCGACCAGATCTACATGAGCGCGGTCCAGGCACTGACGGGCGGCGGCGGCTGGCCGATGTCGGTCTTCCTCACGCCCGAGGGCCGGCCGTTCTATGGCGGCACCTACTTCCCGGACACCCCGCGGCACGGGCTGCCGAGCTTCCGCCAGCTGCTCGCGAGCATCGACCGCGCCTGGCGCGAGCAGCGGGCCGACCTCGAAACGTCGGCGGCGAAGCTCGTCGGGCAGCTCGCGGCGTCCTCGCGGAACCCGGCGGGCGGCGCGGCACCCACAGCGGCGTTGCTCGACGCGGCGGTCGCATCGATCGAGCGAACATTCGACCCGACGAACGGCGGCTGGGGCGGCGCGCCGAAGTTCCCGCAGCCGATGACGATCGAGTTCCTGCTGCGGCGGGCGCCCGACGGTGACTCGCCGGCTTTGTCGATGGCCCGGCGGACCCTCGACAAGATGGCCGACGGCGGCCTCCGGGACCAGCTCGGCGGCGGCTTCCACCGCTACGCGACCGACGACGTCTGGCTGGTGCCCCACTTCGAGCAGATGCTGTACGACAACGGGCAGCTCGCTCGGACGTACCTCCACGCCTGGGCGCGCACCGGCGACCCGCGCTACCGCTCGGTTGCGACCGGCACCCTCGACTACCTGCTCCGCGAATTGACGACGACCGATGGCGCGTTCGCCGCGAGCCAGGACGCCGACACCGATGGCGTCGAGGGCGCGACGTTCACCTGGCACGCCGGCGAGATTCGGAATGCCCTCGGGGACGACGCGGCGCTGTTCTCGACCGCCTATGGCGTCACCGAGGGCGGCAACTGGGAGGGCGCAACGATCCTCTCGCGGGTCCGCCCCTCCGCCAGCCTCGCGAACCTGTACGGGATCACCGAGGACGAGGTCGAAGGCGCGCTCGCGCGGTCTAGGCGGAAGCTCCTCGCTATTCGGGCGGAGCGGACGCAGCCCGCCCGCGACGACAAGGCACTCGCCGCCTGGAACGGGCTGGCGATCGGGGCGCTCGCCGACGCGGTGCGGCTGCTCCAATTCGCGCCGGACAGCGCCCCCGAGGCAGCGCGCTATCGGAAGGCGGCGGAGCGGGCCGCGAGCGTGATCCTGAACGGCCTGCTCGGTACCGACGGGCGTCTCGGTCGATCGTGGAAGGACGGCCGCGCCACCGGCCAGGGCGTCCTCGAGGACTACGCGAATCTCGCCGAGGGACTGCTCGCCCTGTACGAGGCAACGTTCGACGAACGCTGGTTCACGACGGCCTGCTCCCTCGCCGACGCGATCCTCGATCGCTTCACGGACCCCGATGGCGGGTTCTTCGACACGGCTACCGACCACGAGCGCCTCGTGACCCGACCGAAGGACATCCAGGACAACGCGACGCCGTCCGGCGGCGCCGTCGCGACGGTCGTCCTGCTTCGACTCGCCGCCTTCACCGGCGAGGGCCGCTACCGCGACGCGGCCGAGCGCGCGCTCGCCACGGTCACCGCCTTCACCGCCCGCTACCCGACCGCCTTCGCCATGTGGCTCCAGGCCATCGATCTCGCGCTGGCGCCGGTTGCGGAGATCGCGATCGTCGGCGACCCGCTGCACCCGGGCACCCGGGCGCTCCTCGAAGTCGTGGCGAGCGGCTTCGCCCCGAACCGGGTTATCGCGCTGGCATCGGTCGAGGGCGCCGCGACCGCGGTCCCGCTGCTCCAGGATCGGTTGCTGGTCGAGGGCCGGCCGGCCGCCTACGTCTGCCGCGGCTTCGCCTGCCGCCTCCCCGTCACCGACCCCGTCGCGCTCCGCGGCCAGCTCGCGGACGCCGCACTCGTCGGATGACCACGCCAGCGAAGGAGACCCGCATGGACGACGAGTCGATGCATCCGGAGACCATCGCCGTGAGCGCGGGGCGACCAGACCGACTGCCCGGTGCTCCCCTGAACGCGCCGATCGTGCCCGCGTCCACGTTCCATCACGGCGGCGCCCTCGAATACGGGCGGGATGGCAACCCGGGCTGGGAGGCGCTCGAGGCCGCGATCGGCGCACTCGAGCACGGCCACTGCGTGGCTTTCGCCTCCGGCCTCGCAGCTGCCAGCGCGATCCTCGATGTCGTGCCCCAGGGCTCCCGGGCGATCGCGCAGCGGGGGACCTATCACGGTGTGGCCGAGCTGCTCCGGGAGCGCGCCGAGGCCGGCCAGATCGAGCTCGAGACGCATGCCGAGCTGACCGCCGACGGCCTCGCCGCCAGCATCGAGGGCGCCGGGCTGGTCTGGATCGAGTCACCGACGAACCCGATGCTCGACGCCGTCGACCTGCCTGCCGTGATCGGGCTAGCGAAGCGGGCCGGCGCCGTGGTCGTCGTCGACAACACGTTCGCGACCCCGTTCGTACAGACGCCGCTCACGCTCGGCGCCGACCTCGTCCTGCACGCCGGCACGAAGCTCATCGGCGGCCACTCGGACCTGATGCTCGGCGCCGTCGTCGCCGCGGATCCGGCGTTGCAGCAGCGGCTCATCGTCCGACGCCACAACGCCGGGTCCATCCCCGGCGTGCTCGAGGCGTTCCTCGCGCTGCGCGGGCTCCGGACCCTGCCGATCCGGTTCGAGCGGGCGCAGGCGACGGCCCGCGAGCTCGCGGGACGGCTGGGGCGCCATGCGAACGTGAGCCGCGTTCGCTATCCAGGATCCGGCACGATGATCTCGTTCGAGACGACTGGCTCCGCCGAGGATGCCGAGGCCGTCTGCGAGGCGACTCGCCTGATCGTCCACGCGACGAGCCTGGGTGGCGTCGAGTCGTCGATGGAGCGGCGGGCGCGCTACCCCTCCGATCGCGCGGCCGGGACGCCGGACACGCTCATCCGGCTCAGCGTTGGCCTCGAGCATCCCGACGACCTATGGCGCGACCTCGAGCGCGCCCTCGGCTGACCTAGCCGGTGAACGGGCTCAGCAGGTGGCTGAAGTCCCACGTGTTCTGGACGATGCCGGAGCAGTTGTTCGCGCCAGTGTTGCCGGGGCAGCCGCCGTTGTCGCGCTCGATGGCCCACATCGACAGGTTGCTCATCCCGTTGTTCTGGGCGAAGGTCAGCAGCTGCTGGGCGTCGGCGAGCGAGGTCGACTCGGTCTTCTTCGGGTAGTCGTCGAGGCCGTTCATGATCGTCGCGCCCTCGATCGCCCAGATCTGGGTCGATGTCTTGCTGGACAGCAGGTTGGCCAGCTGCGCGTGCAGGCCATTCAGCGCATCGATCGCCGACTGGCCCATCAGCTCGGTCGATCGGTCGTAGTAGTCGAACACCATCGGGTTGACGTAGTCGATCCGGACCCCGTTCGCGACCGCGTTCTGGAGGACGGCCAGGCCGCTCGCCTCGAGGCCGGATCGCGACGTCGGCAGCGTGTACGAGACCTTCACGTTCGGCATCCGCTGATTGAGCAGGGCGATCGCCTTGTTCCGGCGGTCGATGCCGGCCGTCTTCGTGAGTGACCGGCCCTCGATGTCCATATCGATCCGCGTGATGCCGTAGACCGTGACGAGCTGCTCGTAGGCGGCCTCGATGGTGGCCACGCTGCTGCACGAATCGCCGATCTCGGTGCCGCCCTGGTCCGCGCTCCAGCCGCCGAGCGACGGGATGACGTCGCCGCCGAACCCCCGGAGGTTGCCGATGTCCTGGAGATAGCGGCCGCCCGATACGGGCTGGCTGGCCGTGCCGTCCCACGTGAGCGTGCACGAGGTCTTGCTCGTCGTCTCGAGGAAGGCGAGCGTGAAGTACTTGACGCCGGATGCCTGCGCGGTCGCGGTGATGCCGTCGGTCGTCCAGGTCTCGAAATACGGGGCGAAGACGTGGGTGGGCAGGGTCGCCGCGGCCGCGCCGCCGGCGGTCACCAGGCTGCCGAGGAGGAGGGCACCCGCCGCGAGGGCGGCAGTCCCGGGTCCGAGGGCTCGCATCCGATCACCTCCGACGATGTGCTGGCTCCCCCGAATCGGAGCCCATCGGGACTACGGTAGCCAGCCCTCCGGATCGCGGCGTTGCGAATCGCGACGGCCGGATTACGCGCCCGTTGCACCGCCGTCGGCGGGCTTGTCGTCGTCCGACCGGAGCTTGGCCGCCTCGATCCGCGCCTCGCGGACGCCCCGGCCGAACATGCGCCCGATCTCGGGGATCGTCTTGGGGCCGCGCCAGATCAGCACGAGGATCAGGATGACGATGAGGATCAGGAAGGTGTCCACGTCGAGGATGGTACGCCGCCGCCGTGGGCTATCGTGCCGGGCGTGCCGACGACCGCGAAGCCGCCGCTCCTCGTGTACGGGCCGCGCTCGGCGACGTACGACTTCGGGCCAGCGCATCCGCTGACGCCGCGGCGGTTCGGGACAGGGATCTCGCTGCTCGAGACGCTCGGGGCCGTGCCGTATCTCGCTCCCGAGCCCGCAACCGACGCCGAGCTCGAGTGGATCCACGAGCCCGCATACATCGCGGCGGTCAAGGCGTTCTCGCGCCAGCCGCTCGGTTCGTCACGGGCCGGGATCGGGCCGGGTGACACGCCGGCCTTTGCCGGCATGCACGAAGCCTCTGCCGCGGTCGCGGGCGGATCCCTCCGTGCGATGGAGGCGATCCTGCGCGGCGACGTGCTCCACGCATTCCATCCGGGCGGTGGGCTGCACCACGCCATGCCGGCGCGCGCGTCCGGCTTCTGCGTGTACGACGACCCGGCATTGGCGATCGCCCGAGCGCGGCTCGACGGCCTCCGGGTCATGTACATCGACCTCGACGTGCATCACGGCGACGGCGTCCAGGCGATCCACTGGGCGGATCCCGGTGTCCTGACGGTGTCGATCCACGAGTCAGGGTTCAGCCTGTTTCCCGGCACGGGCTTCGCCGATGAGATCGGCGGACCGGGTGCCGAGGGCACCAAGGTCAACATCGCGCTGGATCCCGGGACCGGCGAGATCGGCTGGGTCGAGGCGCTCGAGATCGCGCTGCCGCCGCTCGCCGCGGCGTTCCGCCCGGAGGTCGTCGTGTCCCAGCATGGCGCCGATGCTCACGCGTTCGATCCGCTCGCACACCTGCTGGTCACCACGACGGCAATGGGCCGGCTGGCCCGGCTCGTGGACGGGCTCGCGCACCAGCACGCGTCCGGTCGCTGGCTGGCGACCGGCGGTGGCGGCTACGACGTGTACCGGGTGGTCCCGCGCGTGTGGGCCCATGTGTGGCTCGCACAGTCCCACATGACCCCGATCGGCGAGCTCTCGCCGGCGTGGTGCGACCGCTGGGCAGCCGACGCCGAGCGCTACGGCCAGGCGCCGATTCCGACATCCCTCGACGATCCAGCGAACGCCGGGTTGCCGTACTCGCGCAGCCAGGCCCACGCCGACGAGCGGGCGGTGGTCATCGCCGAGGACGTGCTCGGCCGCGCGCTCCCACTGCTGGCCGCTCGCGACGCTCGATAAACGCGGAACAGCCGACCGCCCGGGCTTTGGGCCCGGGCGGTCGGGGGAGCGAGGGAGGCCGGTGTCGGTGCAGACCAGCCTCCAGGTCCGGTTGGACGAGCTCAGCTCGTCATGGGTGCGGTGGTCAGCCTGGGCTTGGCCTCGACGACCCGGGCGTGCCACGGCACGCCGAGCTTCGGGAGGAGCCAGCGGTCGACGCCGTAGTAGCCCGCGACCTTCCAGCCGACGATGAGGCCGATGCCAAGGAAGAACAGGATCGGGTTCGTCGACGCGGAGCCGGCGAGGAGGAACGACATGTTCATCGTCGCCCCGAAGAAGGCGGCGACGCCGGTGAGGATCCCGAAGATCAGCCCGAGGCCGATCGCGATCTCACCGAACACGATGATGTAGGCGAACCAGCTCTGCGCCCCGTTGTTGATCAGGACGTTGAGGAAGTCGCGATACCAGTCGTAGGTGATCAGGGCGTGGCCCGGAGCGTCCGGGATCGCCACGGCACCCTTCCAGAAGCCCAGCAACGACGAGCCGCCATCCAGCCAGCCAGCGCCGATCGGCTTGCCGTCAGGAAAGAGCTTGTGCATCCCGGCCGCGAAGAACGCGAACCCGACGAACAGACGGATCGGCAGCCAGAACAGGCCGGCCCGAGTGTTGCTGAAGAGGTACCGCGTGAACGCGGGTCCCTCGACCTCGACCGCCGTCGCTCCCGGGGCCTTGCGGTCCTCGAACAGCGTCACGACGAGCACGATCGCCAGGATCCAGAACACGATCGACAGGATCGTGTAGACGTCCGTGCTCGGGGCGACCGACGCGAGGCCGAACTGCGCCCACGGCGCGGACAGATACAGGACGATTGCCGCGGCGATCACGCCCAGCGGCACCACGTACCTTCGAAGTGTCGACATTGCCTCTGCTCCCATCACTGGCGGGATACGCTCCCGAACTGCCGTCACTATCCCTCCGGGGCCGGCTCGGGGGAGGGGTCCAATGGCCCGATCCGGGCGGGACCTGCGGCCCACCGGCCCGTGCCGTCGGTCGGTATGAGTCGGGACCGCGAATCGAACATTTGATCGAAATACGGACGGCAGCGTAGAATTCGCGGCCCGTGAGCGCGATCACCCGCCCAGCCGCGCGGCGTGGCACGACGCCGACCCCGACGAAGGCCCGCGCCTCCGCCGGCGACCCCCTCGCGCCGTTTTCCGCGCCGGTCCGGGCGTGGTTCGAATCCGCGTTCCAGACGCCGACGCCGGCGCAGGTCGGGGGCTGGGCGTCGATCTCGACCGGGCGCCACACCCTCATCCACGCCCCGACGGGGAGCGGCAAGACCCTCGCCGCGTTCCTGTGGTGCCTGGACCGGCTCGCGCGCCACCCGTCACCGCCGCCATCCAAGTCGACTCCCGGCAGCGTCCGCGTCCTGTATGTCTCGCCGCTCAAGGCGCTGACGTACGACGTCGAGCGCAACCTGCGGGCGCCGCTCCATGGCATCGCCCTAGCGGCGCAGCGGCTCGGCGAGCCGGAGCCGCGGATCTCGATCGCGGGGCGCACGGGCGACACGCCGCAGGAGCAGCGCCGCGAGCTCGTCCGGCGGCCGCCGGACATCCTGGTCACGACACCGGAGAGCCTGTATCTTCTGCTCACGAGCGCGGCGCGGGAGACGCTGCGCGGCGTCGAGACCGTGATCATCGACGAGGTCCACGCGATCGCCGGCACGAAGCGCGGGGCCCATCTCGTCCTGTCCCTCGAGCGCCTGGAGCGGCTCCGCGCGGCGGATGCCCCGCCGATGCAGCGCATCGGGCTCTCGGCCACCCAGCGGCCGCTCGAGACGATCGCGCGCTTCCTTGGCGGGATCGGGCCGGGCCGCGAGGTCGAGATCGTCGACGCGGGGAGCCGGAAGGCGCTGGACCTCGAGGTCATCGTCCCGGTCGAGGACATGGCCAGGCTCGGCGAAGTCCTGCCGCCCGATCAGCAGCCTGGCGGCCCGGTCGCCTTCGGCGACATGCGATCGAGCATCTGGCCGGCGATCCACCCGCGCCTCCTCGAGCTGATTCGGGCGCATCGCAGCACGATCATCTTCACGAATAGCCGGCGCCTGGCGGAACGCCTGGCCCAGCGGCTCAACGAGCTCGCCGGCGAGGAGCTGGTCCGTGCGCACCACGGCTCCATCGCGCGCGAGCAGCGCCTCCAGATCGAGGAGGACCTCAAGGCCGGCCGGATCCCGGCGCTGGTGGCGACCTCGTCGCTCGAGCTCGGCATCGACATGGGCGCGGTCGATCTCGTCGTGCTCGTCGAGTCGCCCACGAGCGTCGCGTCGGGGCTGCAGCGGGTGGGCCGTGCAGGGCACCAGGTCGACGAGCCGTCGAAGGGCATCGTGTTCCCGAAGTTCCGGGGCGACCTGCTCGAGTCCGCGGTCGTGGTCAAGCGGATGCACGAGGGCGCCATCGAGACGACCGTCATGCCGCACAACCCGCTGGACGTGCTCGCCCAGCAGCTCGTGGCCATGACCGTCATGGATCCGTGGACGGTGGCGGAGCTGCTCGAGGTCGTGAACCGGGCGGCGCCGTTCGAGACGCTGTCTCGGGAGGCGCTCGAGGCGGTCCTCGGGATGCTCGCGGGCGCCTACCCGTCCGACGAGTTTGCCGAGCTGAAGGCGCGCGTCGTCTGGGACCGGGTGACCGATCTCGTCGAGGGGCGCCGCGACGCGCGGGTGGTGGCGGTGACCTCCGGCGGCACGATCCCGGATCGCGGCCTGTTCGGGGTGTTCCTCGCGGGCGAGACGGGGACGCCCGGCCGGCGCGTCGGCGAGCTCGACGAGGAGATGGTCTACGAGCTTCGCGCCGGGATGCACGGCGACGTGATCGTCCTCGGGGCGAGCAGCTGGCGGGTCCTCGACATCACCCCTGATCGGGTCATCGTCGAGCCGTCGCCCGGCGTGCCCGGCAAGCTCCCGTTCTGGAAGGGCGACGCGGTCGGGCGGCCGGTGGAGCTGGGCCGGGCGATCGGCGGCTTCCTGCGTGAGGCCGAAGGCGACCTGGCACGCGGCGAGCGCGGCCATCGCGCGCTCACGAGCCGCCTCCGGAGTGAGCACGACCTGGACGAGCTGGCTGCGAACAACCTCGTCGCCTACCTGGACGAGGAGCGCGAGATCGCCGGCGCGCTGCCAACGGACAAACGGCTCGTCGTGGAGCGGTTTCGGGACGAGCTCGGCGACTGGCGCCTCGTGATCCTGTCGCCGTTCGGGGGCCGCGTCCACGCGCCGCTGACGCTCGCGATCGAGGCACGCCTGCGGGAACGGCTCGGCATCGAGGCACAGACGATCTGGTCGGACGACGGGATCGCGGTCCGCCTCCCCGAGGGCGAGGGCGACGGGAGCGCGGCGCGGCTCGCGGAGATCGAGGCGCTGCTGTTCCCGGCCGCGGACGAGATCGAGGATCTGGTCGTCGAAGCCGTCGGCGGGTCGGCGCTGTTCGCGTCGCGCTTCCGCGAGAACGCGGGCCGGGCGCTGCTGCTCCCACGCCGCCGTCCGGGCGCCCGAACGCCGCTCTGGCAGCAACGCCAGCGGGCCGCCGACCTGCTCCAGGTCGCGTCGCGGTATGGGAGCTTCCCGATCCTGGTGGAGACGTACCGGGAATGCCTCTCCGACGTATTCGACCTCGAGGCACTGCGCGAGATTCTCGGCGGGATCGAGCGGCGCGAGATCAGCATCCACGGCGTCGAGACGGCGAAGGCGTCGCCGTTCGCATCGTCGCTCCTGTTCGACTACGTCGCCGCGTACATGTACGAGGGCGACACGCCGCTCGCCGAGCGCCGCGCCGGCGCCCTCGCGCTCGACCGCGACCTGCTGCGGGAGCTCCTGGGCCAGGAGGAGCTGCGCGAGCTGCTCGACCCGGAGGCGCTCGCCGATCTCGAGCTGTCGCTCCAGTCGCTGACCGAAGAGCGCCAGGCGAACAGCGTCGAGCACCTCCACGACCTGCTTCGCCGGATCGGTGACCTGTCGGCGGTGGAGATCGGCTCGCGGGCAGAGGGCGACGCGGCCGTTGCCGATGGCTGGCTCCGCGAGCTCGCGTCCACCCGCCGGGCGGTCGCGATCCGCATCGCCGGCGACGATCGCTGGATCGCGATCGAGGATTCCGGTCGATATCGAGATGGGGTCGGGGCGTCGCCGCCAGCCGGCGTGCCGGAAGCGTTCCTTGCCCGCGTCGATGGCGCGCTGGAGTCGCTGCTCGCCCGGTTCGCGCGGAGCCACGGCCCGTTTCTCGCGACCGAGCCGGCAGCGCGCTGGGGGCTGCCGCTGGGCGTCGTCGAGGACGCGCTTGGCCGCCTCGCCGGCGCGGGGACGGTCCTCCGCGGCGAGTTCCGCCCGACCGGCTCCGAACGGGAGTGGTGCGACCCAGAGGTCCTCCGGCAGCTGCGCCGCCGCTCGCTGGCGCGGCTGCGCCGAGAGGTCGAACCCGTCGATCCGGAGACGCTCGGGCGCTTCCTGCCGGCGTGGCAGGGCGTCATCCCGGTCGGCACGAACCCGGCCCCGCTCCGCGGGAGCGCCGCCCTCGAGCGGCTTGCCGAAGTCGTCGATCAGCTGTCCGGAGTGCCGATTCCCGCCTCCGTGCTGGAGCGGGACGTGCTGCCGGCCCGGATCGCCGGCTACCAGCCACGCCTGCTCGACGAGCTCGGGGCCCTCGGCGAGGTCGCCTGGGTCGGCCACGGCAGCCTCGGCCGCGACGACGGCCGCGTGGTGCTCCACCGGCCCGGCCGCGAGCTCCTGCTCCCAGGCGGGACGGGCGATGGAACACCGCCGCCGGACGAGCCGCTCCACCGCGCGATCCGCGACCACCTCGCGACCCGCGGCGCTTCGTTCTTTCGCGCGATCCAGGCCGCAGCCGGCCACTCGGGCACCGGCGTCGGCAGCGTCGGCAGCACCGCCACCGAGCGCGATGTCCTCGACGCGCTGTGGGACCTCGTGTGGGCCGGCGAGGTCACCAATGACACCTTCGCGCCGCTGCGCGCGCTGCGCTGGAAGCGACCATCGCGAACCGGCACCCGCGCAACCCGCGGGCCGGGCGCCGGCCGGCTGACCTCGCTGGGGCCTCCGGAGGCCGCCGGCCGCTGGTCGCTCGTCGGGAGTGGGGTCTGGGATCCTGCGCCGACCGCGCTGAGCCCCACCGAGCGGCTCCACCAGCTGGCGCTCGCCCTCCTCGATCGACATGGCGTCCTGGTCCGCGAATCGGTCATGGCGGAGGGCCAGGAGGGCGGCTTCTCCGCCGTATACCCGATGCTCCGCGCGCTCGAGGAGGCGGGGCGGATCCGTCGCGGCTACTTCGTCGAGGGCCTCGGCGCGGCGCAGTTCGCCCTCGCCGGCGCCCTGGATCGCCTGCGCGCGGTTCGCGAACCAGCGTCGGCAACGGGCGACGCGCCGGTCGTCCACCTGCTCGCCGCAGCGGACCCGGCCAACCCAAACGGCGCGGCGGTGCCGTGGCCCCGGCGGGGCGAGGCCGACCGGCGCCCACTCCAGCGTGCGGCTGGTGCGTCGGTCGTGCTCGTGGACGGCGTCGCCGCCCTGTACCTCGACCGCGGCGGCACCTCGCTCCAGACCCTGCCCGCGTTCGACGACCCGGCCGTCGCGACGGCCGCGCTCGCGTCGCTGGGCAACCTGCTGGCGGACGGCAGCCGGCGCGAGCTCGTCATCGCGCGGGTGGACGGCGAGCCCGTGGGCCGCTCGCCGTGGTACGAAACGCTCCTGCGGGCCGGGTTCATCCAGGGATATCGCGGAGTCGTCATGCGAAGAGTCCGCGTTCCGGCGATGATCGCCTGATGCCGGAAGGGGACACGCTCGCCAGAATCGCCATCGCGCTGCGGCCATACCTGGCCGGGCGGGTGGTCACGGCCGCCCGCGCGCGCCTGCCGGGGCCGCAGGTGTCGCGCATCGTCGGCCAGAAGATCGATGCCGTTGACGCCGCCGGCAAGAACCTGCTGATCAAGTTCGACGGCGGGCTCGAGCTGCGGACCCACCTCGGCCTGCACGGCTCGTGGCACCGCTACCGCCCGGGCGAGACGTGGCGCCGCCCGCCATCCCGTGCCGCACTGGTCATCGAGGTCCCGGGCGCGATCGCGGTCTGCTTCGACGCTCCGGTCGTCGAACTGTTCGAGCGGCGCGCCGAGGTCGTCCATCCGGTCATCTCGATGCTCGGCCCGGACCTCGTCGACGCGTCGTACGACCAGGCCGAGGCGATCCGCCGCCTCCGCGACCCGTCCCGCGCCGCGACCGCCATCGGCGAGGCGGTGCTCGATCAGCGCGCGGTGGCGGGCATCGGCAACGTCTTCAAGAGTGAGATCCTGTTCATCGAGAAGGTCGACCCGTTCGCGCTCGTCGGCACCCTCGACGAGGAAATGATCGAGCGAATCCTGTCGACGGCCCGCGAACATCTCCGAGCCAATGCCCGGCCCGAGGCCGCCGCCGGCCGCACCACGACGGTCGATCTCAAGACCGGCAAGCGCCTCGCGCCCTCGCGCCTGTGGGTCTACGACCGCGCCGGCCGCCCGTGCCACCGCTGCGGCACGCTCATCAAGGTCGCCTCGCAGGGCACCGAGCTGCCGCGCACCACCTACTGGTGCCCGAGCTGCCAGGCGCCCGCGGGCAAGCCCGCGAAAGCCGCGGCGAAGGCGGCCGCCAAAGCCGGGGCCGGCAAGGCGTAGGACGGTGTGCGAGCAGTACGTCGCCGTCGCGCCGGTGCCGTTTCGGGTCGACGCACTGTGGCCGATGACCGACCGCCTCGAGAAGTGGGGCATGGCCGGCTTCGGCTGGGGCGCGACCTGGCTCGACGCAAGCGGCGAGCTCGCCTCGTACCGCGACATCGGTTCGTTCCGCGAAGACCCGCGCCGGGCCGAGATCGGCGAGATCGAGACGCGAGCGCTGCTCGTCCACCTGCGGCGCCCGTCGAAGTTCTCGACGATCGGCCTGCCGGACACGCAACCGTTCGACGACCCGAGCGGCCGCTACGCGTTCAGCCACAACGGCGACCTGGAGCGCTACCGTGTCCACCAGAAGCAGTACCGCGAGGCCGGCCGGCTCCTGGGCAAGGCAGACACGGAGGTCGGTGCGCGCTGGCTGGAGGACAACTGGGCGGCCGCCGACTCGGTCCCGGACGCGCTCACCAAGCTCCATGACGAGTTCGGCGGGCATGCGAACCTGGCCGTGCTGACCCGATCCGGCGAGGGCCACCACTACGCCGGCAACGACGAGAACCCCGTGTTCACGTTCAACGTCGGCGAGATCCGGCTCGCCTGCACGGGCATGTACTCGCTCGATCGCTCGGTCTTCAAGTACGTGGCGCCGGAGGCGACGAACCGGGCGCTCGTCCACTTCGAGGCGACCGCCACGATCTGACCACGTAACACCTCGTTGACAGCGGCGTCTCCCGACGTGCAGGGTTCCTGCCTGCCGGGGGCGAGGGAGGGCGTGGATGGCGATCGAGGGGATCGCAGAGGTTCCGGTGCTGCTCGCGCTCGAGGACGACCCGAGCGCGCGCCCGACCGTCCGACTGCCGCTCCGACAGCTCCTCCAGATCTCGATCTACTGGCTGGGCATCAACGCGATCTGGGGCGGCGTTGGGATCTTCAACCAGCAACGGGTCGACGACCTCGCGCCGGCCGGCCAGGCCGGCTCCTACCTGAACCTCATGGGCTGGCTGGCGTTGCCGGTCGTGCTCCTCGTGCAGCCGACGATCGGCGCGCTGAGCGACTACACGATCACGCGCTGGGGCAAGCGCAAGCCGTACATCGTCATCGGGGCGACGCTCGACGTCGTGTTCCTGATCGGGCTCGCCACGTCCCAGACGTTCATCGCGCTCGTGGTCTTCGTGATCCTGCTCCAGTTCAGCTCGAACTTCGCGCAAGGCCCTTTCCAGGGCTACATCCCGGATCTCGTGCCGCCCGAGCAAGTGGGCCTCGCCAGCGCACTCGTCGGCGCGATGCAGACCGTCGGCTTCGTAACCGGCGCTGTCCTGATCTCGCTCGCGTTCAGCTTCGGACAGTTCACGGTGTTCCTGATCCTGCTCGGGGTCGTGGAGCTGGCGACCGCCGCGGGCACGTTTCTGTTCGTGCGGGAGGGTAAGGCGGCGAAGCCGCGGCAAGGGAAGTCGTGGCTCTCGATCGGCCTGTCGGCCTGGGGGACCGACATCCTCAAGGAGCGCAACTTCACGTTCCTGCTGGTCAGCCGGCTGCTCTTCCTCGCCGGGGTGAACATCTTCCTCGGCTTCAACGTGCTGTTCCTGGGCCGGTCGCTCGGGTTCAGCGAGGAACAGAAAGGGCTGTGGATCGCGATCATCGGCGTCGTCGTCGGGGTGACGACAGCGGTCGCGACGCTGCCGTCCGGTATCGCGTCGAACCGCTTCGGCCGCAAGCCGATGATCTACATCGCGTGCGTCGTCGGCGGGCTCGGCCTCGGCGTCGCGGGCCTCGCCCCGACGCCGGAGATCCTCGTGCTGGGCGTCGTGTTGCTCGGGATCGCGTCGGGCACGTTCCTGGCGGTCGACTGGGCCCTGATGACGGACATCATCCCGAAGGCCTCGTCCGGCCGATTCATGGGAATCAGCAATCTCGCCGTCGGGCTGGCCGGGCCGGTCGCGGCGCTCGTCGCAGGCCCGATCATCGACAAGGTCGGCGGAGTCGCCGAGACCGGCGACGGCCCCCGCGCGGCGTTCCTCGCGGGCATCGCGCTGTTCGCGCTCGCGGCCGTCTTCCTGCGACCCGTCGACCCAACGCCGCGGGAGGAACGGCTCGCGGCGGAGCAGGCGGCCGCGCAGGCTGCCGCGCCGGCAGCCTGACCGTCGTTTCGAAGCAAGGACTTTTGTCGGCGCAACAACACGGGGTTGCGTTCGGTAAACTCCCGCGCAACGTGCCACCCAGACGCAGCGGCCGCGAAGTGACCGACGGGTCGGTCATGATCATCGGCGGCGCCGAAGACAAGATCCGCGACCGGGTCATCCTGAGTCGATTCGCGACGCTGGCCGGCGGCGCCGACGCGGTGGTGGTCGTCATCTCGACCGCATCGTCGCTCGGGTTCGAGGCGGGTGAGCGCTACCGCGAGATCTTCACCGGCCTGGGCATCGGCACGGTCAGACCGCTCCATGCCATGACCCGCCAGCAGGCCAACGACGAGGCGTATGTCCACCAGCTCCGCGACGCGACCGGCATCTTCCTCACCGGCGGCAACCAGCTCCGGCTGTCCTCGACGATCGGTGGGACGCTCCTCGCGGAGGCCGTGATGGAGCGGTTCCACGCGGGCGCGGTCGTTGCCGGCACGTCCGCGGGCGCCTCTGCGATGTCGAGCCACATGATCGCGTTCGGGGCGACGGGCGGGACGCCGAAGCATCGAATGGCCGCGCTCGCGGCGGGCCTCGGCGTGCTCCCGAGCGTCATCGTCGACCAGCACTTCCAGCAGCGGAATCGGTACGGCCGCCTGCTCTCGGTCATTGCGCAGAACCCGAGCCTGCTCGGGATCGGGGTCGACGAGGACACAGCCGGCGTCGTCGGGCCGGACGGCGTCATGGAGGTCATCGGCCGCGGCAGCGTCACGATCATCGACGGCGCCTCCGCTGAGACCGACGCCTGGGAGGTCCACGGCCACCGTCCCGTGATGATCAGCGGCGTGATCCTGCACGCGCTCCCGTCCGGCTACCGCTTCGACCTTCGCCGTCGCGAGCGCGTCCCCATGGCGCCGCTCAAGGCCCTCCCCGGCGGCCAGATCGAGACCATCGCCTCGAGCTGAAGCCTGGCGATCGACGACGCGCGCCAATGGCAGCGCCAGCCGTAGGCGTTCGTATTCCCCCAACGCGCATCGCCGTGGGATCTGCCAGTTGACCGTCGATTCCACGAATACGAGCGTGTCGCCACGCCGCTATCGGTCGGATAGGCTTTAGGCCGACGCCCGGTCGAGCGCGCTGGGATCCATCGGACAGGGGAGAGCACATTGGCGAAGGTCGCTGCGACGCGCGGATCCTCGCCCGCCCCAAAGGCTCGGGCGAAGCAGGTTCCCGCGGACGCCGCTGCGAAGGCCCCGCGCGCAACCCGCGCGAAGTCGAGCGCGCGCGGCAACGGTGCCGCCGAGGCGCGACCCCTGCCGACGCTGAAGATCCTCGACACACGCGTCCTCAGAGGCGCCAACTACTGGTCGCGCCAGCCGGTCGTGAAGATGCTGGTCGATCTCGGAGTGCTCGAACAGTTCCCGACGACCAAGATTCCGGGGTTCGTCGATGGCCTGATCGCGTGGATGCCCTCCCTCGAGGACCACGCCTGCTCGCTGAACCGCCGCGGCGGTTTCATCACGCGACTCAAGGACGGCACGTGGGTCGGGCACGTCGCCGAGCACATCGCGCTGGAGCTCCAGAACCTCGCCGGCACGCCGGTCCACCACGGCAAGACCCGTGCGGCAGGTCCCGAGGGCCAGTACAACGTCGTCTTCGAGTACGGCGAGGAGGCCGTCGGGATTGCCGCCGGCGAGCTGGCGGTCAGGATCGTCAACCACCTCGTCGATCCCAACGATCCCGCGCAGGCGCTCGACTACCTCGAGGAGCTGGAGCGCCTGATTCTCCTCGCCGAGCGCCAGGCGTTCGGTCCGTCGACCCAGGCAATCCTCGACGAAGCGGCGTCCAGAGACATCCCCTACCTGCGCCTGGACAAGCACTCGCTCGTCCAACTCGGGCACGGTGTCCACCAGCAACGCATCCGCGCCACGATGACCAGCCGGACGTCGGGCATCGCGGTCGACATCGCCAGCGACAAGAACCTGACCAACCGCCTCCTCGACTCGGCCGGCCTGCCGGTGCCCAAGAGCGAGGTCGTGTTCACGGCGGACGCCACAGTCGCGGCAGCGAAGCGCGTCGGGCTGCCCTGCGTCGTCAAACCGCTCGACGGCAACCACGGTCGTGGTGTCCACCTGAACCTGCGTACGGAAGAGGAGATACGAGCGGCCTTCGAGGGCGCCCGGCGCGAGAGCCGCAGCGGCGACCTCGTGGTCGAAACCTTCGTGACCGGCAACGACTATCGGTGCCTGGTGATCGGCGGCAAGGTGGCGGCGATCGCGGAGCGCGTGCCGGCGTCCGTCGTCGGTGACGGCAAGCAGACCGTCCGCCAGCTGGTCGACCAGACGAACGCAGATCCCCGTCGCGGCATCGGCCACGAGAAGGTCCTGACCCGGATCAGGGTGGACGACGCGGCAGACGCGCTCGTCAAAGCGCAAGGCTTCGAGCTGAACCAGGTCCCACCCAAGGGCCAGCGAGTCAAGCTCGCGCTGACCGGCAACATGTCGACCGGCGGGACCTCGATCGACCGGACGATCGAGGCGCACCCGGACAACGTCGAGATTGCGGAGATGGCGGCGCGCGTCGTCGGGCTCGACGTTGCCGGCATCGACTTCATCTGCCCTGACATCACGGTGCCGGTGCGCGAGACCGGCGGCGCGATCGTCGAGGTCAACGCGGCGCCAGGGTTCCGCATGCACACCCACCCGACCGAGGGCGAGCCCCAGTACGTCGCGAAGCGCGTCATCGACCTGCTGTTCTCGGCCGGCGCCCCGGCCCGCATCCCGATCCTCGCGGTGACCGGTACGAACGGCAAGACGACGACCGTCCGGATGATCGCCCACATCCTGAAGCTGATGGGCCGGCGCGTCGGCATGACCTCGACCGACGGCATTGTGGTCGACGGGCGGATGATCCGGCGTGGTGACATGTCCGGGCCGCGATCGGCGCGGATGATCCTGCAGAACCCAACGGTCGATACGGGCGTGTTCGAGGTCGCGCGGGGCGGGATCCTGCGCGAGGGCCTCGGCTTCGATCGGGTCGATGTCGCGGTCGTGACCAACGTGACCGCGGATCATCTCGGGCTCGGCGGCATCGACACGCTCCGGCAGCTATCGGACGTGAAGGGCGTCATCGTCCAGGCCGTGCCGCGCAACGGGACCGCCGTCCTGAACGCGGACGATCCGTACGTGGCGCGCCTGTCGTCGGAGTGCCGCGGCACGGTGATCCTGTTCTCGATGGAGACCGAGAAGGGCGAGCGCGGCTTCGATCGCGTGGACGGCTACACGGGCCGGGGCGGCGCGGCGTTCGTCGTCCGCCATACGCCCGAGGGCGACCAGATCGTCCTGCGCCACGGCCCGCGGATCATGCCGCTGCTGTACACCCACTTGATCCCGGCAACGTTCGGGGGCCGCGCGCGGATGAACGTGGCCAACGCGCTGGCGGCGGCCGCGGCTGCCTGGGCGGCGGGCGCACACCTGCATGACATCCGGCAGGGTCTGCGCACGTTCACGACGTCGTTCTTCCAGGCCCCGGGGCGGCTCAACTATCTCGAGGTCGGCGGGGTGCGGGTCGTCATCGACTACTGCCACAACGTCGA
>DHWF01000031.1:798-42416 GCA_002413045.1 Chloroflexi bacterium UBA5189 | reverse complement strand
GCGTTCGACGAGATCATCGTCCGCGAGGACCGGAACCTTCGTGGCCGCGCCCCCGGCGTCGCGGCGACGCTCGTCGCGGATGGCGTCCGTCGCGCCCGCGAGGAGGGCACCGGCAGGACCGTCCACGTCGACAAGATCCTCGACGAGCTCTCCGCCGTGAAGAACGCACTCCGACGCGCGAACCCCGGCGATCTCGTGGTCATGTGCGTCGACGACTCGATCGCGGTCTACCGCGAGGCGATGGCTTCCGCCGGCCAACGTGGCGGCCAGACCGCCTTCGCCGACCCCGGCGAGCTCGAGGCCCCCGAGGGCTAGGTCCCTGGCGCGGGTTAGATCGGCGCCTGGCCGAGGGGCAGGGTTGGTTCGTCGAGCGGGTTGACCGGCGAGGGCTCGAGCCCGGGTGGATGGATCGGGTGCGCCGCCGCAGGCATCGCGCGCAGCGAACGCATCGGCGAGAGCACGAGGAACACCACCGAGAGCAGCCCGACGGTTGCGCCGATCGCCAGCGTGAAACGCAGCCCCACGATGGTCGCCAGCAACCCGCCCGCGAGCTGGCCGAAGGGGATCGCGGTCCAGTGCATCCAACGGGCCGTGGCGTTGACGCGGCCGCTCAGCTCGTCCGGCGTCAGCGTCTGCCGGAGCGCGACGTTGTTGACGAAGACCGGCGGCAGGACGAGGCCCTGGATGATCCCGACGACGGCGAGGAGCGCCAACGCCGAGTCCTTGGTCGCGAACGCGAGCAGGTACCACGCCGCCGACGAGACGCCGCAGCCGAGCATGAGCGTGGGACCGACGCCGAGCCGACGGCCGACAGCGGCGCCCGCGCCGGCACCGACGAGGAACCCGATCGACCCGATCGAGAAGGCGAGGCCGATCGCCTCAGGCGTCATCTGGAGCTCCCGCGTGTAGAAGATCAGCGCGATCGCGCCGGCCATGTGGAAGCCGACATTGAGCGTGATGACCGCGGCTGACGCCGAGAGGAGGATGGGCGAGCGCCGGTAGAAGCGGAGCCCCTCGAGGATCTCGCCAACCAGCCCGCGCGAGTCCGCCGCGGTGCGTAGCGCGCGCGGCCGGCTCGGATGGAGGCCGATGAGGAAGGCCGCCGATCCGATGTAGCTAAGAGCGTCGGCGATGATCGCGATCGGAGGACCGAAGAGCCCGATGAGCGCGCCGCCCAAGCCGGGACCCAGAACCTGGCTTGCCGAACGGCTGACCTCGAGCCGCGAGTTCCCCTCGGCGAGGCGGTCGCGTTCGACGAGCTCCGGCAGGATCGACTGGTAGGCGATCTCGAAGAAGACCGTGAGCACGCCTGCACCGAATGCGATCACGTACAGCTGCCACATCGCCAGCACGCCGGCGATTCCGGCGATGGGCACGAAAGCGAGAATCGCCGCGCGACCCAGGTCGCCGACGACCATCACCCGCTTGCGGGGAAGGCGATCGACCCACACGCCTGCCGGCAGCCCGAACAGGGCGAATGCGACGAATGGCATCGCACCGAGGATCGCGACCTCGACCGGGCTTGCCTTCAGCACCAGGATCGCGACCAGCGGCAACGCGAGGAACGTCACCTCGCTGCCCAGCGCGCTCACGGACATGGACAGCCACAGGCGGCGAAAGTCAGCCTGGCGGAGCAGCCCGAGGTAGGTGCGAATCGAGGCGCGCACGAGCGGAGAAGGATAGGCAGCGGACCCGCGCCTGGCTGCGGTTGCGTTGCACGCCGCTTTTTGGGTCGCCGCGAGGGCGAACCTGCTCAGTCAGCGTTCGCGAATGTCACTTGAGCACGCTAGGGCCTGGTGACCATGCCATTGAGGCGACGGCCGCGCGGACTTGCGTTTCAGATTGATCGAGCCCCGGACCGCGCAGACAGGCCTCCACGACCAAGCCTGTGGCCACGGCCAGGATCGATCGCTCGCCGCCGATCGACTGGCAGGACGCGGTCGGCGCCGTCACTGACACAAGCGGCGGGATCAGCTCGCTCAAACCGAGGTTGGGCGATAGCGACACGAGCACGCCACCGGCCGGCAGCTCGTCGGTCGGTGGCACGCAGCCTGCATAGGTCCCATCGTCTCGGAAGCTTGGGCACGGCACGACGGTGATCGGGATGTTGGCCAGGTAGGCGTCGGGCACGGCGCGACCGTCCGCCGGCCGGTTCGGCCCGGCGACAAGCCGCCAGTCCGCCGGGTGCGTCACGATGGCTGCGCCGATCGTGTGGGTCACCATTGCCCCGACGGGAGACGGCGACGGAGCCGGCGAGCAGGCCGCAACAAGAACGGCACTCAGGAGCGCTGGCGCACCTCGCATTGAACGCAATCCTCAGTCAGCGTCGTCGAATGTCACGCGAATATCGGCGCCACTACCCACGTCGAGTCACGGGCAGTCCGAGCTCGGGGGCCCATATCCTGCGGAATCCAGCTCGCCCGTCGTCGCATCGATCATGACCCACGTTTGCTGCGACCGATCGGCCTTGCTGACCAGACGGACTTCGAAAACCGCGGATGGCGGGCCCGGATTGGGCGCATAGCTCGCTGCATGGGGGACGTACCACGCCAGAAGGACGCAGCCACCGTCCTGCCAGGCGATGTCCTGGTCAGGCCATCCTGTCGCTGCCTTGTTGGCGAGCACCGTACGGGCCGCAGCGGCGGCGGTGATCCGGACGAGGGGGAGTTCGTCGGGAAGCAGGGGGCGGAGCGTACCGGCGAGTTCCTCTGTATTGCTCGAAATGGAGCCCGGCACCGGGGTTGCAAGCGTGGGAGGCGCGGAACCCTCGGTCGGCCTGGCCGACGCAGCCGACGGTGAGGGCTGTGCCGGCGGACTCGACGGGGCTGGCTGGCAACCACCGAGCGCGCCGACGAGAAGGAAGCTCACACCAACGATTGACCGAATCATCCGGGGTGCCTCAGCCGGTCTCGTCCTCGCTCAGCGTCGCTGAATAACACGTGCGGATCAGCTGCTCGGCGGGGTTTCGACGTGAATGTTGAAGCACGGGTGGCTCAGGCCGTCCGCGCCCTCGGCTCCACCAGCCACAACAAAATCCCCCTCCTTGGCGACGAACTGACCCGCTGGATCAATGAGGGCCACCAACCCTGACGCGCGGCTGGCGCTGTAGCCGTCCGGCCAGACCACGCCGGTTACCGTGCCGCCGCTTTTGAGTGCTAGGCCATATGTCGAGTCCGCCACGAGGGTTCCACTCAGTCGGGCCGCCTGGCAGACCGGCCCTAGCTGAGCCGTTCGGAGCGCAACGGGTCCATCTGACGGCACGGCCGCGCATGCCGCCGCAAGCACGGCCACCGCCACGAGACGGAGGAGGGCCCTCCGCGGAGCGATCGGCACGGGTGCGGCCTTGGTCAGTTCGGTCATCGATCGGCTCCGTCAGCGTGACGTCACGAGAGCGGCGAGCTCGTTCGGGTCCTCGACGGGGCTGAGGCCACGCCTGGCGATGAGGTCGTAGACGCCCTCCCGGTCTTCATGGCAGAGCAGGAAGATGACCTCGGGTTGCTCGGCGGTCTCGGTGCGGTCGAGCTCGGCGCCGAGCGCCTCGGGCTCGTCGCCATACACGGGAATGTCGCCCTTCCAGCCGCCCTCGAGCGCGCCGGCGCGGATCTCGCCGAGCACGGACTCGCGCGTGCGGCCGCGCAGGTAGTGGAGCATCTCCTTCTGGACGAAGCGATCGACGTGCTGCGCCACCTGTTTGCCGACGCCGCGGAGCGTGTCGTCGGGACGGTCGCCCGCGAGGCCAACGATGCCGCTGATCGGCGCCGGGTGGCCGCGCGTCCCCAGCGACTTGGCGATCGCGTCAACGACATCGAGTAGGACCGCGACCCCGGCCTCGTTATGGGCGAAGTCGATGATGACCACCCGATGCTCGTCGCGGAAGATGTTGAGCCGGCCGCGGGAGTCATCGGTCGTCGGGACGAAGGACCGGAGCCCGTTGCGAACGCTCTCGAGCGAGGCGCCCATCGCTCGCGCCCCGCCGACGGCCGCCAACACGTTTGCCACGTTGTGCCGCGCCACGCCGCCGAGCACGACCGGCACGGAGGCGAGGGTCGCGATGGGCCGCCAGGCGTCGCCCTCGGCCTCGCCGATCCGGCTATCGCGGACGAGGTATGCCCGACCGCCGCCTCGGAGGTGGCGTCGGACTCGAGTCGAGCGATCGCCCTCGAGCGTGAAGAAGGCGACCTGCCCGCGCACCTTCGACGCGATTGCCGCGACGTACTTGTCGTCGGCATTGAGGATCACCCAGCCATCGGGCTTCGTGATCCGCGCGACGACCGACTTCACCTCGGCCAGCTCGGGCAGCGTGTGGATGCCCTGGAGGTCCATGTGGTCTGACGAGACGTTCGTGATCACGCTCGCCTCGTTCGACTCGTAGCCCATGCCCCTGAGCAGGATCCCGCCACGGGCGGTCTCCAGGACGGCGATGTCGATGTCATCGCGCTTGAGGATCGTCTGCCCGCCGCCGAAGCCAGTCCAGTCGCCCGGCTCGACCATCTCCGTCCCGACAACAATGCCGTCTGACGTCGTCGCCCCGACACGCTTCCCGCCCTCTCGCAGGATGTGGGCGATCAGCCGCGTCGTCGTCGTCTTGCCGTTCGTGCCGCTGATCGAGATGATCGGCAGCCGGCGGTCCACGTCGCGGATCAAGCCGGGCGGCGAGCCCTCCACTCCGGCCACACGGGCGAGCACGCGGTCACGGAGGTGGGCTCGTCCACGCCCGAGGCCCAGGCCGTGGGCCGGCGGGACCTCTCGTTCGGCCAGCGCATACGCGCCATCCGCGATTGCCTTCGCGCGGTCGTCCATCCCCCAGGGAAACGCCACGATCCAGTGGCCCGGATCGGATGAGCGGTGGACGCTGACCGGACCGGTCGCGCCGTCCGGATGGTCCGCGCGCAGCCGCCGGACCCAGTCGGCGAGCATCGCGACGCGGCCGGGGAGCTCGTTCTTTGGCACGACGGCCCCGAGCTTGACGAGGGCGTACGGCTCCGGATCGCGGCGCCCGAACCAGGTGCGGCGCCGACCGATGCCGATCTCGAGCTTGACCACCGGCTCGAGCCGGTACAGGTTTGGACCCTCGAGCAGTCGGATCTCGATCAGGCGCACGGTCCGGCGAGGATAGCAACGGGCATACTTCGGGCATGCCCGTCTCCGATCACGAGCTCGATGCCCTTCGATCGACCGTCACCGACGGATTGCCGGGGTTCCTGGCCGACCTCGAGCGGATGTGCAACATCGACTGCGGCAGCTACACGGCCGCCGGGGTCAACCGGATCGGTGACCTCGTGACGGCGGAGCTCGAATCGATGGGCGCGTCCGTCGAGCGCCGGCCGGACCCGAAGGGCCGATACGGCGACACCGTCATCGGAACGTTCGAGGGCGTCCCAGGCGGCCCAAGGGTCCTGCTGATCGGCCACATGGACACCGTGTTCTCGGAGGGCACGGTCGCGAAGCGGCCGTTCAGGATCGATGGCGCGATCGCGAAGGGCGCCGGGGTCAGCGACATGAAGGGCGGGCTGCTCGCCGGCCTGCGCGCTGTCGGCGCGCTGCGCGCGTTTGGCGACGCGAATGGCGGCGGACCGCTGCCGTTCGAGCGGCTGACGTTCATCGCGAACCCGGACGAGGAGATCGGCTCGCCGTCGTCGACGCCCCACATCCGGGAGGCCGCCGCGACCGCCGACGCGTGCTTCGTGCTCGAATGCGCGCGGGCGAACGGCGACTTCGTTTCGGCGCGCAAGGGCATCGCGGACATTCGGCTGACGATCAACGGACGCGCCGCCCACGCCGGGGTCGAGCCGGAGAAGGGCCGCAGCGCGATCCTCGCCGGCGCCGAGCTCGTGCGCGAGATCCAGGCGCTCAACGGACGCTGGCCGCAGGTCACGACCAACGTCGGCGTGTTCAAGGCCGGTACACGCCCGAACATCGTGTGCGACCAGGCGGAGCTCGAGGTCGACGTCCGCGCGATGGCCGCCGGGCACCTGGCCTCGGCCCTGGCGGCGATCCAGGCGCTGGCTGCAGCGCCGGCTGTGCCGGATGTCACGATCGACGTCGAGACGATGGCCGGCTGGGCGCCGATGGAGAAGCTCGAACGCTCCGGGCGGCTCGCCGATCATGTGATCGCGCTCGCGGCGCGGCTCGGGTTCGAGACGAAGGACGTCTCGACCGGCGGCGCGTCGGACGCGAATACGACCTCCGGGATGGGCGTCCCGTCGATCGATGGGCTCGGCCCGATCGGCGGCCTCGACCACTCGCCGGAGGAGTACCTCGAGGTCGACTCGATCGTGCCGCGAACGACACTGGTCGCGGCGCTCCTGCTTGAGATGTCGCGCGACCCGATCGTGGCGGAGTGGCGAGCAAACCCGGCGAGGGCATGAGCGGCGGCTCGGGAGCGAGCGGCGGCTCGGAGGCCCGGCGCCGCATCTCCAGCGGCGGCCCGTGGGAGGCGCGCTACGGCTACAGCCGCGCGATCGTCGCCGGCGACACGTGCCACGTCTCCGGGACGACCGATGCAGGCCCGGATGGCCACTCCCTCCACCCAAACGATGCCGCGGGGCAGGCGCGCGCCGCGCTCGCGATCATCGAGCGGGCACTCGTGGAAGCGGGATTTGCGCGTAGCGATGTCGTGCGGACGCGGATGTACCTCACGAATCTGGCCGACGTCGCGGCAGTCGGCGAGATCCACGGCGAGTGGTTCCGCGACGTCCGTCCAGCATCGGCGCTGGTCGTGGTCGCCGCGCTCATCGACCCGACGATCCTGGTCGAGATCGAGGTCGACGCCTGTCGGGGCTGATCCGTCGAGCATCGCGGTCGCATGGTCGTCTGCATGACCGAGTTCGACGAGGCTTGGAGCCGCAACGGTCGAATTGGGTCGCGTGAGCCCCGTCTGGAACCGTTTCCACGTCGAATTTGATCATCGCTACGGTCATTTCGACGACGTTGCCCGGTTCGGTCCACCCGGACGGTGGAACCTCGTCGATTTCGTGCATGGCCATGCCCAACGCGCGTCCGCTGGCGGCTAGGGGAGTGCGGCCAGCCCAAGCGCGCGGAGGACGGCGATCAGCACCGCCGCGAGCACGAGCCCGAGCAACAGGCCGCGCTTGAGCGCCACGACGAGGGCACACAACCCAACGGCGATCCACTCCGGCCCGATGTGGAACGACGGATGGCGCGCGGCATCGAGCACGACCATCGTGTCCACCGCGGCGAGCGCGGCGAGCACCGCCGGCCCGACGAGGCGCAGGTACTCGTGCAGCCGCGCGGGCAGCCGATTGATGCCGGGCGCCAGCAGCGGGACCGCGCGCCACGGGTACGTGACGAGGCCCATGAGGAAGGCGAGCGGCACGAGAACGGTGCTCACGACGGAATGCCCACCGCTGGATCGGGTCCGGGCTCGAGGGCAGCCGAGGCATCGCCCTCGGGCGCCGGGCTCGACGCCGCCTTCGCTGCCGCGCTCGCCTCCTTCGCCGGCGTGACCATGCCCAGCAGCGGCCCGAGCACGCCGCCGGCGATGATGCCTGCGGCCGGGTCCCACGCCAGCGCGACGGCGACGCCGATCACCGCGCCCGCGATCGCGGCGACCAGCTCCCGACGGCCCGCGATGAGCCCAACCGCGAGGCCCGCCATCGCGGCGGGGAAGATGACATCGAGCCCAAATCGCGCCGGGTCGGGGATGCTGCCGCCGACCGTCACGCCGACCCACGTGGCGATATTCCAAGGAATGAACGTGCTGACGATCGCCCCGATCCAGTAGCCACGGACGTCGGACCGGCCGATCCGCCGGAAGTGGGCGATCGCGAGCGCAAACGCCTCGTCGGTGAGGACATGCGCCATGAAGACTTTCTGGCGGCGCGGCACATCGGCGAGGTAGGGCGCCAGAGCGGCCCCGTACAGGAAGTGGCGCGCGTTCAGGAACGCCGTCAGCACGAGGACGGCGATCCACGAGAAGCCGCCGAGCACGTAGCCGACCGCCACGAACTGCGACGCGCCCGCGAACACGAACAGGCTCATCGCGCCCGCCTCGATCGGGGAGAACCCGGCCGCTCGAGCGGAGAGGCCGTACACGAGCCCGAAGCCCCCCGCCGAGACCATGATCCCGACGGAATCCTTCAGCAGGCGGCGTCGCGAGGTCTGCACGTCCCAGGTGCCGGCGGCCATCACCGCAACCCTAACCGCTGCAGAGCCGAAGAATGGTTACGGTTCGGATTCGGCGGGGATTCGCCGGCGCGCTAGCGCAGGAACGTCTTCGCGCAGGTCCCGTCGCAGACCACGTAGACCGCGTGGAGGTCGTGGGCGTAGCCGGCGGCGTGGAGGATGCCCCGGCAGCCAGGCGTCGGGCACTTCCAGGTCCACCAGCGATCCTGCGCGTCGAGCGGCGTCGTCTCGGCGGCTAACTTGTCCGTCAGGCCCACTTGCGCCTTCGTCAGCGCGGCGACCGCGGACGCTCGATCGGCGTCGGTCTCGCTCGAATAGGGGTAGTTCTGGCCGACGTTCGAGGTCACGCGCATCTCCGGTCGGAGGAGAGATGGAAGACCGGTGACGGCTTCGTGTGAGCGCGGCGCGCCACCGGTGCCCGGGAGTATTGCATACGTCGTAAAGCCGTCCAGCTCACCAAACCGATGGGAGACCCACGCTGCGCGGGTCGGTGACGGCCGCGACGGAACCTCCTGGAGCAGCCGGCCCGCCGTCGACGAGCTCGATCGCGTGCTGATGCCCGATGCCGGCCTCGAACCCACCGACATCGACGAGCGGGTGGCCGAGCGCTACGAGCGTGTCGACGAAGCCCTGGTCGAAGCCGGACTCGATGGCAACCGTGCGCGGCGGATCGAAATGGAACCGCGGCTCGACCGACCACCTCGGTGCCGCCACCGCCTGCCCGATGTCGAGCCCGCCATCGACGACGTTGCTCACGAACTGGGCATGGATCTGCGGCTGCGCATCGCCGCCCATCGAGCCGACCACGATCCACGGCCCCGCTTGCCCGTCGCGAAAGAGCATGCACGGCATCAAGGTGTGCAGCGTCCGCTTGCCAGGCGCGAGGACGTTCGGATGGTCCGGATCGAGCGAGAAGTAGCTGCCCCGGTTCTGGTAGTGCACGCCCGTCTCCGGATCGACGACGCCCGACCCGAAGCCGAGGTAGTTCGACTGGATGAGCGAAACCGCGTTGCCGTCGCCGTCCACGGCCGCGAGGTACGCCGTGCCGCCGCCGGGCGGGTTCGTTGCGGCTCGCGGAATTGAGGCCCGGTGCGGGTCCACGAGCGCGGCGAGGGCCGTCGCGTGGGCCTTGTCGAGCAGCCGCTCGACCGGCACGTCGGCGGTCTCCGGATCGGTCAGGTGGCCGTCACGATCGGCCATCGCGAGCTTCGCCGCCTCGATCGCGTGGTGCGCCCAGCTGGCGTCGTGAAGGCCGTCCGCGCCGAAGGCCCGCGCCGGCGGCTCGAACTGCTCCAGGATGTTGAGCAGCTCCAGCGCGACGACGCCCGACGAGTTCGGCGGGTGCGTCGTCAGCTTCACCCCGCGGTACCTGGTCTCGATCGGTTCGCCCCAGGTCGAGGTGTGATCACGGAAGTCGGCCGGACCGCACGCGGCGCCGAGGTCGGCGAGCAGGCGCGCCTGGCGCTCCCCGAGGCGACCGTCGTAGAACGCATCGACGCCATCCTCGGCCAGCGCCTCGAGCGTCTTCGCGAGCGCGGGCAGTCGAACGAGCTCGCCTGGTCGCCACGCCCTCCCATGCGGCCGGTAGATCTCGAAGAAGGCGGCGTCAGCCCCTAGGGCGTCCCGGACGTGGCCGGCGGTGCCCTCGACCGCATCGATGAGCTCGTCATACGCCGGAAAGCCTCCGGCCGCGAGCTCGATTGCCGGTGCGAGGAGCGTCGCGACCGGCAGCCGACCGAAGCGACGGTGGGCGTCACCCCAGGATCGGACGGCGCCGGGGATCGTCACGGAGCGTGCGCCCCGCATCGGCATGACCTCGAGTCCCTCGCGCCGAAGCTTCGCGGCATCTGCGCCGCCCGGCGACCGCCCTGAGCCGTTCAAAGCAAGCTGCCGGCCGGAGCCGCCGGGCGTGCCCTTCACGTCCCAAATGAGCCAGAACGCGTCGCCGCCGAGGCCGCAGGCGTTCGGCATCACCACGCCCAACGCCGCGTTCGCGGCAATCGCCGCGTCGACCGCGTGTCCGCCCGCACGCAGCATCCGCAGGCCGGCTTCGGTTGCGAGATGGTGCGGCGCCACGACCGCGCCGCGGCGACCGCGAGCGACCCTCAACCGAGAGCCACCGGACCGCTCGGACCATCGAGGTAATGCTCGGTCCGGCGCAGTTGCCGCAGCGGCAGCAGCGCCAGCGCGAGGATCGCTGCCGTGCCGACCATGAGCCCGTCCATGCCCCGCCACTCCGCGGCGATGCCGCCCAGGAGTGCTCCGACGATCTGGCCGACGCCGAGGAACACCGAGTACAGGCCCATGATTGCGCCGCGATCGGCCGGGAACTGTTCCGACACATCCGCGAGCAGCCCCACGGCCGCGGGCGTCGCGCCGGCAAGCACGAACAGGCCGCCCGCGACCACGACCACCGACAGGCCAACGAGGCCCGCCTGGATCGCGCTGGAGCTCGCGCCGAAGGCCGCGTGATTCACGACCACGCCGGCGCCCGCCAGGGCGATGCCACCGACCACCCCCACGAGGATGATCGTCGTCCGTCGATATTGGTCGAACCGGTTGCCCCACCAGAAGATGCCCGCGCCGAAGATGACCGCGATCACCAGTGCCCCGACCGTGATCTGGTTCGCGCTGAAGCCCTGGAGCAGCCACTGGTCCGGGAACCGCGGGTCGGATCGCTGGAACTGGAAGAGCGACTGGCTGAACCACAGCCCGATCGCCGCGTTGACCGCGATCCACGTCGGCGCGAGCAGCCACACGTGGGCGTGGGTCACAAGCTCGAAGTAGCGGCGCAGGGTCGTCGCCTCGTGAGCAACGACCTCGCCGACGACCTCGCCGATCGGCTCGCCGTCCCCGTCGCGCTTGGCCTTCGCCTCGCCCGCGCTTCGGTTGTCGGCTTCAGCCGCCGCGTCCTTCACGCCGAAGAAGTAGATCGCGAAGGAGCCGCCGTAGAACAGGGCGTTGAACAGGAATGCCTGCGGCCCCAGCGCCTCGAACAGCTTCGGCGCGACGATGAACCCGGCGCCGATGCCCGCCAGCGTGGCAGCCTCGAAGCGCGATGCGGCACGGCCCCGGAGCGCCTCGCTGCCGGCGGTCGCGATGGCGATGTAGCCGAGGATCGACGGGATCGAGGCGGCAGTCGAGCTGCCCCCGAGGAATCGCGTCACTCCGAGCAGCACGAGGTTGCCGGTGAGCGCCGTGAGCACAACCGCGGCCGCCCCGAACACGGGTCCCCACAGCATCACCCGGTGATGCCCCAGCCGATCCGACAGGATCCCGAAGACCGGCGACAGCACGAGCTCGCCGACGTAGAACGTCGCGGCGAAGACGCCGACCGTGATCGCCGAGACCGGCGCCGCGTCCGGGTGGTACAGCGGCAGCTTCGCGAGGTACGACGTCAGCATCGCGCCGGTCAGGCCGGTGCTGAAGCGCAGCGTGAACGTGCCGATCAGGACGGCCTTGAGCGAGCGATCCATCGTTCGGTAGGGTAGCGGCGGCCCTATCATCCGCGGACACGCAGGCAGCGTTTGTGGGAGGGCTACCCGTGGGCCGCGTCGCGATCGTCACCGACTCCGCGTCCGACATGGACCCCGCGAGGGCCGCCTCGCTCGGCATCTCGATCGTCCCGCTCATCGTGAACTTCGGGAAGGACGCCTTCACTGCCGGCGTCACCCTGTCCACCGACGAGTTCTGGAAGCGGATGACTGCGCCCGACGCGCCCTTCCCGACCACCGCCGCGTGCAGCCCGGGCGACTTCCAGCAGGCCTACCAGCGCGCCTTCGACGGCGGCGCCGACGCGATCGTCTCGGTCCATGTCGCGGGGACGTTGTCCGGCACGATCAAGGCGGCCGAGGTCGGCAAGGCCATGTTCAAGGACCGCGAGATCCAGATCGTCGACTCGACGTCGGCGTCGATGGGCGAGGGCATGCTCGCCGAGATCGGTGTCGAGATGGCGAACGACGGTGCATCGGCGAGCGAGATCGCGACCGTTCTCGAAGGTCGCCGTGCTGATCTCCAGGTTTACCTCGGCCTCGACACCCTCGAGTACCTGAAGCGCGGCGGCCGGATCAGCGGCGCCCAGGCCGCGATCGGCACCCTGCTCTCGGTCAAGCCCATCATCGAGATCAAGGACGGCCGGGTCGAGACGGCCGAGCGCGTCCGCACCCACGGCAAGGCGCGCGAGAAGCTCGTCGAGCTGCTCACCGTCCGCCCGATGGATCGCGTCTCGATCCTCCACACACCGGGCGGCGACGTGGACGGGTTCGTGGCGGCGCTCCTCCCGAAGATCCCGGGTGGCATGGACCCCTCGAAGGTCAGCGTCGACACGATCGGGCCATCCGTCGGCCCGCACCTCGGTCCGGGCTGCGTCGGCGCAGTCGCGCTCTACACGGCGGCCTCTCGACCGGCGTAGTGCCGTTCCGCTGACAAGCGGCACTGGCCAGGGGGACATTCGGCTCGCTGGCGCCGACGCAAGGTTGCGATAGGGTTGCGGCACGGTAGCGCCGCTATACTCGGCCGCCGAACCCGCCAATCACGCAGACGAGGAACGCCACACTTCCATGACCACCGAGAACGTTGCGACCCACATCAATCCGTGGGCGGTCGCCCAACAGCAGTTCGACCTGGCCGCAGAGCGGCTCCACCTGGACGAGGGCATGCGCCTCGTGCTGCGCGAGCCCCGCCGCGAGCTGACGGTCCACTTCCCCGTGAAGATGGACGATGGCTCGGTCCGGGTCTTCACCGGCTACCGCGTCCAGCACAACCTCGGCCGCGGGCCGGCCAAGGGCGGCATCCGCTACCACCAGGACGTCAGCCTCGACGAGGTCAAGGCCCTCGCGATGTGGATGACCTGGAAGTGCGCGGTCGTCGGCATTCCCTACGGCGGCGGCAAGGGCGGCGTCATCGTCGACCCGAAGAAGCTGTCGATGAAGGAGCTCGAGGCGCTGACCCGGCGGTTCTTCACCGAGATCGAGGTCCTGGTCGGGCCGGAGAAGGACATCCCGGCGCCGGACGTCAATACGAACGCCCAGGTCATGGCCTGGATGATGGACACCTATTCGATGCACGTGGGCTACACGGTCCCGGGCGTCGTGACCGGCAAGCCGATCTCGCTCGGCGGCTCCGAGGGCCGCAACGAGGCGACGGCGCGCGGCACGGTCTACTGCATCATCGAGGCGGCCCGCCACCTCGGCGTCGAGCTCGACAAGGCGAAGGTCTCGATCCAGGGCTTCGGCAATGCCGGCTCGATCGCGGCCACGCTGATCACCGCCGAGAAGGCGACCGTCGTCGCGGTCTCCGACTCGACCGGCGGCATCCACAACCCGAACGGCCTCGATATCCCGCGGGTCATCAAGTGGAAGCAGGAGCACGGCACCGTGCAGGGCTTCCCTGGCTCGAAGGACATCTCGAACGCGGCGGTGTTGGAAGTCGAGTGCGACATCCTGATCCCCGCGGCCCTCGAGAACCAGATCACCGAGCGCAACGCCGGCAAGGTCAAGGCCAAGCTGATCGCCGAGGCCGCCAACGGCCCGACGACCCCCGAGGCCGACGAGATCTTCTGGAAGGCCGGGAAGTTCATGATCCCGGACATCCTGTGCAACGCCGGTGGCGTCACGGTCTCCTACTTCGAGTGGGTCCAGGACCTGAACCGCGACCACTGGAGCGAGCAGGTCGTCAACGACAAGCTCCGCGAGATCATGGTCAAGGCGTTCCAGGAGACTCTCGCCATCGCCCGCCGCGAGCAGTGCTACATGCGCACCGCCGCGTACCTGCTCGCAGTCAAGCGCGTCTCCGACGCGACCCAGCTGCGCGGCCTGTACCCGTAATCGACCCCTCGCCACCGATCAGGAGCCCCGGCCTCGGCCGGGGCTCTTCGTTTTCACGCACGCGCAACGTCGACCGCCGGGTCAGGGTCGCATCCCCGGGTCTGCACGGGTCATTCTGATGGGGCGGCGAAGAGCCGCCCGTACGCGAGGTACCGACGATGGCAAACCTGACCGAGAAGAAGCGCGACTCCCTCAAGAGCTCCACGTTCGGGCTGCCCGAGGAGCGCAAGTACCCGATGCCCGACGAGTCCCACGCCCGCAACGCGAAGGCGCGGGCCTCCCAGCAGGTCAAGGCGGGCAACCTGTCCAAGGCCGACGAACAGAAGATCGACCACAAGGCCGACCGCATCCTGAACAAGTAGGCGACTAACCGGTCGCGGCTCGGGTCCCGTCGCGGCTCCGTTGCGGGCGTGGCTCAGGTCCCGGGCGCGCCTTTCTGTCGAACTACCACCCGGGGGTCGTTGGGCGACGCGGAGGCGCGTGGGCATGCTCGAGCGTCGACGCAGGCCCGGCGCTGCACGTCTACCCCCGTTCAGCGTCGCCGCGATTCGGCACGAAACGGTGCGCGGGCCTCGCCTCTGGATCGCCCGACCTGTCGAACTACCCGGCGATGTTCGTTAGGCAGGAAGACGGGCCGCAGGCTTTGGCGAGGAGCGGGGACGGCCGAGCGGGCCTGCTAGGATCGCGCCGTGCTCGACCACGAAGAGAAGTTCCTGTTCAAGGAAGAGATCCTCACGCTCTCGAACTCGCTCGGCGAGCCGGGGGCGCTCGACAATGTCGAGGATCTCCTGACCGACGTCATCACGTCGCCCCGCTTCGACAGCGAGGTGTTCACGCTGGAGCGGAGCCTCCAGGTGATGCTCGGGGCGCGGCCGGGGACGACGCTGGTCGGGCTGCTGACCGTCGCGCCAGAGGTGTTCGACGAGGTCGCCGAGGTCCGGATCCCGCCGGAGGTCCACGAGCGCCTCGTGGCCTGGCGCGCCCGGTTCGGGCTCGCGATCGACAACGCGCTGAACTTCCTCAACAACCCCGACGGCATCCAGGGCCACAACTTCGCGACGCAGATCGCCCACGTCGAGGAGCGCCGCGTGCTCCAGGGTCGGCTCACCCTCGTCCGCTACAACAACGAGCCCCAGTTCTTCGTCGCCGACGCATCGGTGTTCCTGGGCCTCGTCGCGGACGTGATGGAGCGCCTGGGGCCGTACCTCGAGACCGAGGCCGTCGACGCGGACACGATCACCCGCCTGCGCGACGGCGTCGCACTGATCGAGCGCAAGACCACCTCGCACTCCTAGCGCGCGCGGCAGCGCGGCGCACGAGCTCGCCCAGGACGTGCGACACCTCTACCTCGCCGCGACTGGGCAGAACCGCGGCAAGACGACGGCGTCGCTGGGGCTGCTCGAGGGATTCCTCCGGCGCGGACTGAAGGCCGGGTTCATGAAGCCGGTCGGGCAGCGGACCGTGATCGACGACGGCGAGCCGGCCGATGAGGACGCCGTCCTGATGCGAACCACGTTCAAGCTCCCCGAACCGTACTCGGTGCTGAGCCCGGTCCACATCCCGCGCGGGTTCACGAAGGCGTACATCGCCGGCGAGGTCGTCGAGGATCTCGGCGCGCGAATCGCCGCAGCCCACGCCCGGTTCGCGGACCACGACGTGCTGCTCATCGAAGGCACGGGGCACGCCGGCGTCGGCGCCGTGATCGGGCTGTCGAATGCGACCGTTGCCGCGAGGCTCGGAGCGCCGGCGATCATCGTGAGCGAGGGCGGCGTCGGCCGGCCGATCGACGAGATCGTGCTCAACGCGTCGCTGTTCGCCAGTCGCGGCGTCGAGGTTGCCGGCGCGATCGTGAACAAAGTGGACGTCGAGGCGCAGCCCGGCATCCAGCGCGTGCTCGAGCGCGGCCTCGCGCCGTACGGCATCTCGCTGCTCGGGATCCTCCCGGTCCGCCCGATCCTGTCCAACCCGACGCTCGAGATGATCCTCGAGGGCGTCCACGGCGAGACGATCCACCCAGGCCCGGACCTCGAGCGGGTCATTGACGGCGTCGCGATCGGCGCGATGGAGCCGGGGCACATGCTGGAACGCGTGGGGCCGGGAACGCTCGTCATCGTGCCGGGCGACCGCGAGGACGTGATCCTGACGCTGACGACAGCGCACCTGATGGGCTCGCCGCGCACCGCGACGACGGAGGAGCTCACCCGTCCGACCCTCCCGTTCGACGACGGCCACGCCGGCGCCGCCATCGGACTGGTCCTCACCGGCGGCTACCGGCCGCGCAAGTCCACGATCGAGGCGATCCGCCGCGCGGACCTGTTCGCGACGCTCGTCCCCGACGACACCTACACGGTCGCCTCGGAGGTCCACGATCTCCTCGTCAAGACGCATGCCGCCGATGTCGAGAAGATCGAGCTGATCAAGCAGCTGGTCGCCGCGAACCTGGACATCGATCGGGTCCTCGGCGTCGCCACGGAAGCGAGATTCGGAGCGGACTGATGCCGACGGTCGAGACCAGCACGCCGCCCGGCACGCCGACCCCGATCGGGCCGTACAGCCACGTGGCGAAGGTCGGACAGTGGATCACGATCGGTGGCACGGCCGGGTTTGATCCGGTGACCGGCGCGCTGGCGGGGCCGGACGTCGCCTCGCAGGCCGCCCGGATCCTCGACAGCTTCGCCGTGATGCTCGAATCGGTCGGGTCGGATCTCGCCCACGTGGTCCACGTCAACGTGTTCCTCGCCGAGATGGCCGACTTCGACGCAATGAACGCGGCCTATGTCGAGAAGATGGGCACGCACCGGCCGGCGCGGACCGTCATCGGCGTCCGCGAGCTCCCGAAGCCCGGCGTCCGGGTCACGATGAACCTCACGGCAGTCACTCGGGACTGAAGGGCGTCACTCGCGACCGCCACCTCGCTCGGACCAGTACATGCACATCTCGCGGTCGAGCCTGCCCCAGATGATCGTGCGCATCGACTGGTGCACCTTGGAGGCGACCGCACGCGAGGGCGCGTTCTCTGTCGCGACCAGCGAGCAGGCGATGTCGAACGGCTCATGCTCGAACACCCAGGCCAGGCAGGCACGGGCGGCCTCGGTCGCATACCCGCGGCCCTGCTCGGATGGGACGATGTGGTAGCCGATCTCCGGGATCAGGATGCCCTCGACTGGCTGGAGCATCGGTCCGCAATCGCCCAGGAATCGTCCGTCCCACCTGTCCGTGACGGCCCACAGGCCGAAGCCGTGCTTCGCGTAGCTCTCCTGCGCCCGGTCGATCCACGCGGCAACGCCCTCGCGGTCGAACGGCGCCGGGTAGTACCGCATGGCAACCGGGTCCGACAGGACCTCGGCCAGGTCATCGACGTCGTCTGGTTCGAGCTCGCGGAGCGACAGCCGCTCGGTCTCGAGGACCCGCCTCAATCGAGCAGTTCGTTGTCGATCAGGCGGGTCGCCCCGAAGCGGACCGCCATCGACACGAGCGTGGGGCCGTCGATCGTCTTGAGCTCTCGCAAGGTCGTTGCGTCGGCGACCGAGACGTAGTCCGGTTCGGCAAGCGGCTCCTCGGACAGCTCGGCGCGCATCCGATCGCGGAGGATGTCGGCCGAGCGTTCGCCGTTCTGCCAGCACTCGCGGGCCGCGAGCAGCGCGCGCCGGATCGCGGGAGCCGCAGCCCGCTCGGCGGGGGAGAGATGGACGTTCCGCGACGACATCGCCAGGCCGTCGGGCTCGCGGACCGTTGGGTGGGCGATGACCTCGGTCGGAATCGCCAGGTCACGCGCCATCTGCCGGATGACGAGGAGCTGCTGCGCATCCTTCTGGCCGAAGTACGCGCGCTCGGCGCCGACCAGGTCGAACAGGATCGCGACGACCGTGGCGACACCGTCGAAATGGCCGGGGCGGGCCGCGCCTTCGAGCGGCTGGGCCACCTCGCCGACGCGCACCGACGTATCGAAGCCGGGCGGGTAGACCTCCTCGACGCTCGGGGCGAACACCAGATCCGCGCCCTCCTCCGCGCAGATCGCCACGTCGCGCGCCTCGTTTCTCGGGTACTTCGCGAGGTCGGCGGGGTCGCCGAACTGGCGCGGGTTCACGAAGATCGAGACGACGGTGGTTGCGGTCTCCGCGTGCGCGCGGGCGATCAGTGCCCGATGGCCGGCGTGCAGCCAGCCCATCGTCGGCACGAGGCCGACGGGGCGGGGGGCTCTCGCCAGGGCTTCGCGGAGTGCCTCCCGGGTTCGGACAATCTGGAGGTGAGCGGCGGGTGATTCGCGGGTGACCACCGGGTGAGGCTACGCCAATCGATGGCCGCTAGGATGCCGCTCGATGACGAACGACGGCCGAACTCGCTGCGGTTGGGGTGACTGGGCGGACCCGCTCTACGTCGCCTACCACGACCAGGAGTGGGGGACGCCCTCGCACGATCGGCGGCACTTGTTCGAGCTGCTCGTCCTCGAGGGCGCCCAGGCGGGGTTGTCGTGGACGACCATCCTTCGCAAGCGCGATGGGTATCGAGCGGCGTTCGAGGGCTTCGAGCCGGAGCGTGTGGCTGCGCTCGGCCTGGACGACATCGACCGCCTCATGCTGGATCCGGGGATCGTGCGCAACCGCGCGAAGATCGAGTCGGCGATCGACAACGCGCGGGCGCTGCTCGCCCTCGAGGCCGCCGGCACGCCGTTCGTGGATCACCTGTGGTCGTTCGTGGGCGGGCACGCGCTCCAGAACCGGTTTGCGACGACGGGCAAGCTGCCCGCGGAGACGGCCGAATCGGCCGCGATGTCGAAGGACCTCAAACGCCGCGGCTTCCGCTTCGTCGGCCCGACCACCTGCTACGCCTTCATGCAGGCCACGGGCCTCGTGAACGACCACGCCATCGACTGCTTCCGCCACGCCGAGGTCGCAGCCCTCGCCTGAAGTTGCGCCTGGCCGACGTCTTGATCGGAGCGGCCATGGCAGCGGAAGGCTGTGTGGGGAGGCATCACGCTTCCAGGCCACATGCGCTGGCCGCTGCTGGTCGATGGTTGGCTGGGAAGAGCTCGGTTCGTCGGATGGTCGATGCGTCGACCGGGGGCCCAGACGGCTGACGGATGTGGCGGCCGACGACGGGCCGCGTGACGACGTACGGCGAGAGCCGGACTGCGCGCTACAGGTCGCGGTCGAGCGGGATCATGGCGCCGACCGAGCGATCGACGGCGCCGGGGGCGCGATCGTCGGCGTGGCGGCCGAGGGCCTCGTCGAGGATTTCGTCGTCCATGCGGACGGTTTCGGCGGGACCGGGGAACGTTCCAGCAGCCACGTCGGCCATCCAGGCGCGGGCGGCCTCGGCGATCGTGCCTTGAAGGTCCGCATAGGCGCGCGCGTGCTTCGGCTTGAACGTGCCGAGGCCGAGCAGGTCGGTGATGACCTGGACCTGGCCGCTCGTGCTCGGGCCGGCGCCGATGCCGATGGTCGGGATGTGCAGGCGCGAGGTGATGACGGCGGCCAGCTGCTCGGGGACGAGCTCGAGGACGATCGCGAACGCCCCCGCCTCCTGGATCGCGATCGCGTCGGACAGGAGGGAGCGCGCGGCATCCTTCGACTTGCCTTGGACCTTGACCTTGCCGCCGAGGCCGTGCTGCGACTGCGGCGTCCAGCCGATGTGGCCCATCACCGGAACGCCGGCCTTCACGAGCGCCTCGACGATCCGCGCGCTACGCACGCCGCCCTCGATCTTGACCGCCTGGGCGCCCGCGTCACGCATGAAGCGACCGGCGTTCTCGAGCGCATCCTCGGCCGAGGAGTACGACAGGAACGGCATGTCGCCGATCACGAGCGCGTGCTTCGTTCCGCGCACCACGGCCTGGGTGTGGTGGAGCATCTGCTCCATCGTCACGCTGACCGTCGTCTCGTAGCCGAGCGCGACCTGGCCCAGCGAATCGCCGACGAGGATCATCGGGATGCCGGCGTCGTCGAGGATCCGCGCGGTCGGGTAGTCGTACGCGGTGAGCATCGGGATCCGCTCGCCGTCGGCGTACAGGCGGCCGATGTCGGAGACGGTCAGGCGTCGGACGTCCTGGCTGGGCGCGCTCATGCGGGTCGTCCCTCCTGCATGTCAGGGTGCATGCCGGCAGTCTGCGCCGCGGCGTCGCGAGCGTCCAACGCCCGCGCGACCCGGTCGAGGATGCGATCGGCGACCTCGCGCTTGGTCATGAGTGGCAGTGCGTCGACCGTGCCGCCACGGTCCAGGATCGTGACCCGGTTCGTGTCCGTCCCGAACCCGGAGCCGGCCTCGCTGACGTCGTTGGCGACCAGCAGGTCGATTCCCTTGGCGCGCAGCTTCTCCGGAGCCCGCTCGAGACCGCCGGTCTCCGCGGCAAACCCGACGAGGATGGGGGCTGCCGTGCCCGGCCCGTCGCCCGATCCGGCGCCCAGTGCCGCGATCTCCGCGAGCAGGTCCGGGGTGGGGGACAGCTCCAGCGTCAGGCCGCCGCCCGCGCGCGAGATCTTTCGATCCGACGGCGCCATCGGCGTGAAATCGGCGACGGCGGCAGCCATTACCAGCGCGTCGGCCAATGGCATCGCGTCGCGCAGGGCCTCTCGGAGGCCGGCGGCGGTCTCGACGCGAACCACGTGCCCCTCGGGGGGCAGCGCCACCTCGACCGCCGCGGCGATCAGGGTGACTGCGGCTCCCCGGGCGATCGCCGCGTCGGCGACCGCGACTCCCATCTTCCCGGTCGAGCGATTGCCGATGTAGCGAACCGGGTCGATCGGCTCGCGGGTGCCGCCGGCGGTGATCACGATCCGGCGCCCGACCAGGTCGGCGTCGCGCGGCGCCGCGTCGACAACGGGCGGGCGAGCCGCGGCCGAGGCCTGCCGGATCGGCCGGCCGCCAACGGCCGCCACCACCGCGTCGACGATCGCCGGCAGCTCGGCGAGCCGCCCAACGCCAGTCTGCCCGGACGCGAGCGGCCCTGACTCCGGGGCCACCACCGTGTAGCCAAAATCGTCCCGCAGCCGCGCCACGTTCGAGACCGTCGCGGGATGGGTCCACATGTCGCCGTCCATCGCCGGCGCGACGACGACCGGCGCGCTCGTCGCGAGCGCCGCGGCGGTCACGACGTCGCCCGACAGCCCGTTCGCCATCGCGGCCAGCCAGTGCGCCGTGGCGGGCGCGACCACGATGGCGTCCGCCGAGTCGGCGATGACGATGTGGCCGATCCGGCCGTCCGGGAGCAGATCGAGCACGTCCGATTCGACCGGATGCCGCGACAGCGCGGCGAATGACAGCGGACCGACGAAGCGCGTCGCCGACGGCGACAGCATGACGACCACGTCCGCGCCCTCGGCGGTCAGCAGCCGGAGCAGCTCGACCGCCTTGTAGGCCGAGATCGAACCAGTGACCCCGAGCGCGATGAGGCGCCCGGAGAGGCGGCCCTCCCTCACGAGAGTTCGAGCTGGAGCGGTTGCCCGCCGGCGACCTCGGCGTGCAGGATCGCGAGGCCCTTCAGGGTCAGGTCCGGATCGATCGCCTCGACGCCCTCGAGCGCCGTCGCCCAGGGAAGCCGCGACAGGCCGCCGGTGAGCACGACGTGCACGTCCGTGGGCGTGACATCGCCCGCGTCGGCGAGCTCGCGGCGAATGCGCGCGAGGAGGCCCGCGACGAGCGCCTGGTAGCCGAGGACGGCGCCGCTCTGGATGGCCGAGACCGTGTCCCGGCCGATCGCGCGGTCCGGTGTCCGCAGCTCGACCCGCGGCAGCTTGGCGGTCTGGCTCGCGAGCGCATCGAGCCCCAGCTCGAGCCCGGGCGCGATCGCGCCACCCACGAACGCGCCGTCGCGCGCCACGCAGTCGAACGTCGTCGCCGTGCCGAGATCGACGACGATCGCCGGCGTCCCGTACAAGCGCGCCGCGGCCAGGGCGTTGACAAGCCGATCTGCCCCGACCTCGCCCGGACGATCCACGCGAATCGGGATGGGGACCGTCCCTGCGCCGGCCAGCAGCAGCGGCCGATCGCGTCGCGCCGTCACGGCTTCGAGCGCGGCGCTGACGGCCGGCACCACGGACGCCGCGACGACCGCGGACACGTCGGCGAATGCCGTGTCGTCGAGCCGGAGCAGGCCCTCGACGAGCAGCTCGAGCTCGTCGGCCGAACCGCCTCGCGGCGTGCTCGCGCGCCGGACGGCCACGAGCGAGCCGTTCCGGAACGACCCGATCGTCACGTTCGAGTTCCCGACGTCGATCGCAAGGAGCATGGCCCGATCATACGCGGCCGATTTCGGTGGCCCGAACCAGCCCGACCCGCGCTACCATCGGCGCCGTTCCCTCCAGTCCTGCCGTGCCCCGGAGGAGGAGCCCGTGCCCAGCCAGCCGCCGGCCAAGTTCTTCGTGAACCAGGGCGTGGTCACGAGCCGCGAGGACATGCTCAACCTCCTGCGGCCGCTCCTGAAGCAGACGGTCTCGTACCGCTACCTGCGCGGGCGCGAGGTGGCGGCGCATGGCACCGGTTGGGTCGAGCGGATCGTCGTCGACCAGCCCGACGTGTCGACCTACTTCACGCCCATCGCGATCACGCTCAACGTCGACTCGTTCGAGCACCTCGACTTCACGACACGGCCGGACCAGCTGCTCGTGTACACCCTCGTCCAGGGCGACGAATCGGTGGTCGTCGAGTTCACGCCGGGCGGCGACGGCGGCACCTCGCCATTCGAGCCGCACCAGCTCTCGTTCGACACCTCCGGGTACGTCCAGATGGAGCTCCAGGGGCTCGATTCCGCCTCCGCCGAGGAGTAATCCGCGGCCGGGTTTCAGCCTGCGCGAATCGGCAAAAACCCAGATACGGCGGGCGTACCATCGCCGCGATCAACGGGCCGAGGGGGACCCGCATGGAGGGAGCAGCGTTCGCGCCCCGCCGGGCGCGTGGACGCGCCAGTGGAGGAGGGACGCATCCCCGTGAGTGCGATCGCCAGCTACTTCAAGTTTGCTGAGCGAAAGACCGACATCCTGACGGAGGCTCGAGGCGGCCTGACCACGTTCATGGTCATGGCCTACATCATCTTCCTGAACGGCAACATCATCGCCAAGCCGCTCGGTCTTGACCCCGTGGCCGTGGCCGCCGGCACCGCGTTGATCGCCGGGATCATGACGATCGCCATGGGCCTGATCGGGAACTACCCGTTCGCCCTCGCGGCCGGCCTCGGCATCAACGCCATCGTCGCCTTCAGCCTGACGTCGAAGGGCCTCGACGCGAAGGGCGCCATGGGCGTCATCGTGATCGAGGGCGTGGCCATCACGATCCTCGTCGTCGTCGGGCTCCGGGAAGCGATCATGAACGCCGTCCCGCTGGCCCTGAAGCGGTCGATCGGCGTTGGCATCGGACTCTTCATCCTGTTCATCGGGTTCGCCAACGGCGGACTGATCGTCTCGAACTGCGCGCCGGATTCGGCAACCCTCGGCTTCTGTGACGGCACCCTCGTGACGCTGGCGTTCCCGGCCACCCCGCCACAGTTCGTGTTCCTCATCGGCCTGGCGATCACGTTCATCCTGTTCGCCCGCAAGATCAGGGCCGCCCTGATCGTCAGCATCATCGTGACGACGATCATCGCGATCGTCGCCGGCGTGCAGCCGGTCGACACCAGCAAGCTCACCGCGGCGGTGAGCTTCTCGACGCTCGGCCTTGGCCTCCAGGACCCGTTCCAGGTCTTCACCAAGCTCGGCGTGGTGACCGCCGTCCTGACGATCTTCGCGATCATGCTCAGTGACTTCTTCGACACGATGGGCACCGTCACCGGCATCGCCGCGGAAGCGGGTCTCGCCGAACCGGATGGCAGCGTTCCCGGCATCGGCCGCGTGCTGATCGTCGACAGCATCGCCGCGATCGCTGGCGGCGCTGGCGGCGTGTCGTCGAACACGACGTACATCGAGAGCGCGGCGGGCGTGGCCGAGGGCGCGCGGACGGGATTTGCCTCGGTCGTGACCGGGGTTCTGTTCCTCCTCGCGATCTTCCTCTCGCCGATCGCCGGCCTGATCCCGGCCCAGGCCACGGCCCCGGCCCTCGTCCTGGTCGGCTACCTCATGTTCACGCTCGTCAAGGACATCAACGTCGCCGACATCGAGGACGGCCTGCCGGCCCTCCTCACGATGATCCTCATGCCGCTCACCTACGACATCACCGTCGGCATCGGGGCCGGCTTCATCAGCTGGGTGCTCCTCAAGGTCGTGCGCGGCAAGATGTCCGAGATCCACCCGCTGATGTGGGTGGTCTCCCTGGCATTCCTCATCTACTTCGCGAACAGCTGGATCCAGACGATCCTGCCCAAGTAACCGTCCATCGACGGAGCAACGGCAGCGGCCGGCGCCCAGCGGGCGCCGGCCGCTGCGATTCCCGGTCCGGCGATGGGCTCGCGGGCGGCCACGGACGCCGCCTCGGGTACCATCCCGGCGATGTTCGAACGGACGACGCTGGCCGACGGGCCGCGCGTGATCAGCGCACCACTGCCTGCCGCGCGGTCGGTGTCGATCGCGGCATATGTGCGGGCGGGATCGCGCCTCGAGGCGCCGGAGCAGGCCGGGATGGCCCACTTCCTCGAGCACCTGACGTTCAAGGGGACCGCCGCCTATCCATCGACGCGCGCCCTGAGCGAGGCGATCGAGGGCGTCGGCGGCTCGTTCAACGCGGCCACGGACCGTGAGGCGACGGTCTACTGGGTCCGCGTGCCGCGCCGCGAGACGGAGCGGGCGATGACGGTGCTCGGCGAGCTGATCTGCCGCCCAGCACTGGACCCAGCGGACATCGACCGCGAGCGTGAGGTCATCGTCGAGGAGATCCGCGGCTACCTGGACGACCCAGCCGAGATGGCCCAGATCCTGTTCCAGCAGGCGATGTTCGGGCAGACGGCGCTGGGGCGCGAGATCTGCGGCGAGGAGTCCGACGTGCGCGCGCTTCCGGCGTCCGGCATCCGGGCGTTCTGGTCGGCGACCTATCGACCGGCGAACGCGGTGATCTCGATTGCCGGCGACATCGAGCACGGCGAGGCAGTCGAGCTGGCCGGGAGGGCGTTCGGGCGCGGCAACGGCGCGCTGCACGGGTTCGAGCCCGCGCCCGCGCTCCCTGCCGGCGACCGCATCCTGACCGGCCGCCGCGATACGACCCAGGCGCAGTTGTGCGTCGGCGTTCCGGCGCTGCCGCGCGACCACCCGGACGCGTGGGCGCTCAGCGTCCTCAACTGCGTGCTCGGGGATGGGATGAGCAGCCGCCTGTTCCTCGCCCTCGTCGATCGCGATGCGCTGGCGTACGACGTGTCATCCGGCGTCGTCGAGTACGCCGACGCGGGCGCCCTCGAGGTCTCCGCTGGGGTGGATCCGGGGCGCGTCGGGCGCACGCTGGAGGCGATCCTGCGCGAGCTCGCGCGCCTGCGGGACGAGCCGGTCACCGACGAGGAGCTCGCGAAAGCGAAGGCGTACCTGTCCGGGGGCCTCGAGCTACGCATGGAGGAGACGCGCCACCTCGCCTCCTGGATCGGTGGGCAGGAGGCCCTCCACGAGCGTGTGCTCACCCTCGACGAGGCCCTTGCCGAGGTGGCCCGGGTGACCTCCGCCGACCTGTCCCGGCTCGCTGGCGAGCTGTTCCGGGACGACCTCCTGCGCCTTGCCGTGGTCGCGCCCGCCCGATCGCTCCGCGGCCTCGAGCGCCACCTCCGGTTGCCGGCATGACCACCGACACCGTTCGCACTGCCCTCGCGGCCGACGGCCGCCTCGACGACATCCGGATCGCCCGGGTCCATCTGCGACTCGGACAGCTCACGCTCGCGCGCGCCGAGCTGGAGGACCTGCTCCGGCGCGACGCGCTGGATGGCAACGGCCTGGCGGTGCTCGCCGAGGCCCGCTGGCGCACCGGCGATGGCGATGCGGCCGCCCAGGCGGCGGTCGCCCACCTCGACGCCGGCGGCTCCGACGACGTCGCCCTGTGCATCGCGGCCGAGGCCGCGGCGCTCGATGGGCGCGCGTCGGACGCCCGCGACCTGATGGACCGGCTGCCCGTCGCCGACGCAGCCACGCTCGATGCGATCTTCGCGGGCCTCCCCCGTCGCGCGCCCTGGCCCACGGCGCCGGTCGAGCGGACCGACCTCGGCGAGCTCCGTCGCGAGGCAGCGAGCCGGATCGATGCCGGCCGGCCCGGCCCGGCGATCGATCGCCCGGCCGACCGCGCGCCGGCGCGCGGCGCCTCGGACGACGAAGGCCCGACCGGGATGGCGGCGCCCGCCGCTCCGCGTCGACCCGCACCCGCCGCGGCCCGGCGTATCAAGGCCCAGCTGGATCCGCTCGCCGAGCTCGCCCGCGCCAAAGCGGAGCTGGAGACGCGGCCCGAGCGGGCGTTCCTGCGGCTCGCCCTCGTCCTGCGCCACGATCCAACGCTCGCGCCGTCCGTCCTCGACGCGCTGCATCTCCGGCGCGAACCAACCGCCGCGCTCCTGCGCGGTGACGCCCAGCGCCTGCTGGGCCGACATCTCGAAGCCGAGGCCGCCTTCGATGCGGCCGCGGAGAGCCTGGAGGTCTCGTGACCGAGCGAACTGTAGCAGTGTCCTATAGCGCGTGAGCGGTGCGGAAGGCCCGCCCGTCTCGGCGGTTCGCCAGGAATCGACGATCGTCGCGCGATGGCTCGGAGCCGTCTCGCTCATTGCCGCCGCGGAGGACGCCGCCAGGGCGAGGGTCGGGGCGCTCAACATCGTCGCCGTCGCCAGCGCGCACTCGGCGACAGAAGTCATGCTCGGCTTGATTGCAAGTCGCCGTCCCGGCCGGCCGGGACCGCGGTTCGAGACTTTCGACGCGCTGCTGAAGCGAGCGACAGATGCGCTTCCGCCGGGTGTGCCCCTGCCGGATCACCTGCCGAGCGAGCTCATCAACCTCAACGACGTCCGTAACTTCGCGCTGCACCGCGGGGTAGCCGTTGCCGACAGCACCGCGGCCGAGGCTGCACTCACCGCTCGAACGCTTCTCGACGTGCTGCCCTTAGTCGTCGCCCTCGAGGCACTACCAGGCGGCGGCGGTCTGACGCGCGCGGTTGCTCGGCGCATCGAGGACAAGCGTCTGCGCGAGTACCTCGAGCTCGCGGAGGACCTCTTCAGGGCGAATGACCACCTTGGCGCGGCGACCAACCTGTCTGGTGCCTTCACGCTCGTAATCCACCGCGCGGAACTCCCGTCGCGCGACCCTTCGTCGCGGTGGTCCCTGCCTAACACAGGCGGCGGCCTCCAGCGCGACCCTACGTCGGCCCTCGCCAAGGCAGTGGATGGTCAGCTGGCAAAGTTGCACGAATCGGTCCAGCGCGACGAGCGATGGGTCCGCAGGATTGCGCTCGGGCAAAGCCGAGCGACGCTCGCGCGACTGGAGACGATCCTGGGTGAAGCCAACTGGGGTTCCGGATCCCTAAGGACCCTTCGCCATGGCGCGCCCGACCCGTCCATTGACGATGTTGCGTGGGCGATGGCTCGCGTCACCGAGATCGTCTACCGACTCTCGGTCGCAGGCTCGCTAGATCTCAGCTTCTGGGAGAGAGATCAGCTGGCGCGAGAGAGCGCCAAATTGACCGAGACTGGCGGGGAGGCCGGACCCACCGCGTGACCGCGTCGACGCTCCGCTCCCGCGGAGACGGCGGCTGCGATCGCCGCGATGACGGTTGGCGCCCATTCCACGGGCCGGCACTGGTACGGCCCCGGTCGCCCGCCGCTCCGCTGGCCGGCCCGAGAGCCGGGATCGAAGGCGACGACCCGTAGCCGAGGCCGCGGCCAGCCTACCGGCCCGCACTTACCGCCGGCTTAACGTCGAGGACCTCGGCCGCCCTGAGACGATCTACCTAGCAGCTCAAGCCGTAGCGACTCGCAAGCGACGCGGCTTGGGTGTTCGCGGCCTTCAGCGCCGCAGTGACTTTGGTGATGTACGAGTTGGCCTGTTTGAGGGTCGCAGCGCTGACCGACTTGGCGCCGATCTTGAAGAGCCCAGCAGCCTTCTGGAGGTCAGTGGCCGCGGTTTTCAGGTCTGTCATGAGCGCCGCGCCGGGGCTCCACGGCGTCGAGTCATTCAGAGCCAGGGAGGCGTTCTTCGCCTCGGCGGCCGCACGCGTGGCGTCGGCTATCGCAGTGTCGACGTCGAAGTTCTGCGCGTCCGTGTAGGCCTCCCCCAGGTCGCTAACGGCCGACCCGATGTTTGCCTGCGCCGAACACAGGTTGCTATCCCAATACGTTGGCCAGGGCGCCGGTGTGTCCGTCGGCGTTGGCGCATCGGTCACGGCGGGGCCTCCACACGCCGCGACTGCGCTCGTCAGGACCGCCATCGCGAGGATCCGCCTCAATCCGACCCCTCCCCGATGAGCCGCAGATGGAGCGAGTGTACGGCCCCGGTCGCCCGCCGCTCCGCTGGCCGGCCCGAGAGCCGGGATCGCGTGCGACGGCCCGTTGCCGGGGCCGTGGTGAAAGGCTATCCCTGCCACCCGGGGGGGGACCACGTAGGGCAGCGACCTCGGCAGCCGTCTGACCCCTCGCGCGGTGTGTACGGGTTTCAGATTCCTGTGGGAGTTGCCACGGGGTCGGTTATGAGCTTCGCGGCTCTCGTCGCCGCTGCAATGGCCGCCAGTCGCCTATTGACCGCGCTCGTGACCGCGCGGGCCTCGGCCGGTGCTATCTCGCCCGCCACGAGTCCGTCGATCTGTCGACTCAGGACGGCGACGAGTTGCTCGGTTGTCAGCGTCTCGAGGTTGTAGGTGGTCATGGCTGTCTCGCCTTCTGGACAGGGCTACGGGGTTATCGGGGGCTCAACGCGCCGGACGTCGCCTTTCGCTCCAACCATCCCATCAGGTCGACGACGTCCGATGACGCGACGACGCGCCGCGGCGATCTCGGCCTCCCGCCGGCAAGGCGCCGCGCGCGCTCTGTCGCGAGGTCGGTGAGGATGCGGCGCACCGCCCGACCGACAACGGCGTCCGGCGCTCCGGTCCCTGCGGCCTCGTGGATCAGCCGAAGCGCGGCAAGATCCGGATCCGAGATCGTGTCCTCGAGCACCTCTTGGGGCGTCATCGCGCGACCGGCTCGGCGATGGGCTCGGGCGCTACGTCGGGCCGGAACAGGCGTTGGAGCTGCGCCGCGGTCATGCCTCGCCTCCTGGGGCATCCCGGACGGGCTTGGACGGTCCGACAAGGAGCAGCGCCGGGTCAGGAACGCCGAGACGACGAAGCTCCCGATACGCCCGCTCAGTAGACCGGGCGATCTCCTCACGGTGACGGAGCAGGACTCGGATCACGGCGCGGGTTTCCGAGGTCATGCCGCACCGCCGTCACGGCGCAGGAACAGATCGCCCAGCAGTTGACCCGTCTCGCGCCCGCGATCGCGGGCCATCAAGTTGCGGAGGGTCGCGAGGGCGATCCGCGTCTCGCGGTCCTCGCCTCCCCGCGGCTCGACGGTCGTCGCGTGCATGAGGCGGAAGATCACCTCCGGCGGCATGGGTGGCAGCCCGATTTGAGCGGGCAAATCGCGTCCCTCGTTGAACGCTCGGATGATCTCGCGATCCCACCAGTTCCCGTGACTGTCCGTGGTCATCTAGACCACCTCCCACGACTACGGCCGCCCCGGTGGTACTAGCACCGAGACGGCCGTTCCAAAGTCTATGTGTCCGGCTTTCGCCGGTTATCGCCCGTCTAGTACCCGAGCCGCTCTATCGTGCGCCCAAGCTCACGTCGGCGTCAACGGACCCTCTGTCCGACGGCGCATTGCCGTCAGAACGCGACGGATCAGGGCGGGACCGGGAGCCCCTCGCTCGCAGGGATGGGGAGCCAGCCGAGGACGTTAAGCCCGCGGATGGCCATCGCGAGTTCGGTGTCCGTAAACGGCGGCTCGCGACGCGCCTTCCACTGGCGGACGTACTTGAGCACGTCGAGCTCATTCGGCTCCGCGCCGGTGCTCTCGCGCAGGGTCTTCGCGGCGAAATGGACGGTCGCGGCGACCTCGGCCTGACGTCCGTTGCGGAGTCTCATGAACAAGTCGACCACCCGCTCGATGCGGTCCTCCCAGTCGGCGAGCTCGTCAGCATGGGCCCCCTGCGCTTCTGCGAGTGCAGGCCCGGGCTCGGCAAGGATCATCGCGCCCATCCTGCGCTCGCTGAGGACTCGGTGGTTGATGAGATTGCGACGCATCACCGCGAAGCCGGGCGCGAAGGGTCCGAACGATCCTTCCTCGTAGACGAGCTCGGTCGGGACGCCTGTCTCGGTCAGGAAGTAAGCAGCCTTCTGGACGAACACGCGCCCCGTTGCGGGACCGTATGGCTGGGCTGCAACGCGGGCGATGACGGTCGCGATCGCAACTGCCGGCCCGCCGAGTCGTGGCTTGCCGTTGATTTCCGTCGGCATCTTCGCGAGGAAGAAATCGAGCGTCAGCTGGTCGCTCGGGACGTCGATCGGCGCGTACAACTCGACCGGGATGTCGAGCTGATCGAGGTGGCGGTACAGGATCTTGCCGACGACGCGCCAGTCGAGGCCGCCGAGGCCGGCACCGAGCGGCGGCACGGCGAGCGACGTGATCCCCCATTCGCGGTAGTGCTCACGGAGGTACTCGAGCCCTGCCTCGATGGCCTCGAGACTTGAGTTCTGGCGCCAGTCATCCTTCGTCGGGAAGTTCAGGACCCACGGGAGGACCGTCGATCGCCAAAGGTATGGACGGCCGAGCTTGACCTCGGCCCGCCCACACAGCTGGGCGTACTCGCGGAACATGTCGGGGAATCGCTTCTTGAACCCGGCGGCGACCCCCTTGCCCATGATGCCGACGCAGTTGACGGTGTTGACCCATGTCTGGGCTGACGAGGCGAAGATGTCGCCGACGCGAGGCGTGACCAGGCCGGGCATCAGCGGCGCCAGACCGAGGCCGGAAAGAACGGGTACGGCGCCTTCGCAATCGGCCGACGGCCGGCACCCGTTCCGATCGCCGTTGCCGCGGCATCCGTTGGGACGATGAACCCGGTGATGAAGCGCGGATCGATGATGTCGGGCACGAGGACTTCAGCCTGTTTCTCGCGCATGTGCTGCGAGTGGGCGACTGGGTCGCCCGGGTGCGTCCAGTACTGCGCGTGGATCCGATCGAAGTCCAAGGCGGCGATCCCCGATGCCGCGTCGTAGGGTCGGGATTCCCACCGCGCCGCGTTCCCGTCCATGACCACGACGTCCGGCAGATCCAGGACGTCCGCGGAGACGCGAATGAGGCAGACGGCGTCGATCGGGTTGTGCCGGACGACGTGGTACATCATCGCGTTCCGGCCACAGAAGTAGAGATTGGCGTGATCATGGAGCATCCGCGTCGGCGAGATGCGCTTGTGGCTGCGGATCTCCTGAACGGTGTCCAGGTCGACCTTCGTGTGAGTGACCGAGGCCGCCCGGTTGTGCGAGAGAATTCCCGAGCGAACGATCGAGCCAACGTTCGCGACGTGCGAGATGTAGAAGAGCTCGCCGACCTGCGATCGATGCACCCGGAGGCCCCCACTGCGCCCCCAGCAGGGCGCGTCGGCGTCATGGTAGGGCCACGGCGGACCACCACCCGGAGCGAGCTTGTTCCTGGCGCAGATTCGAACACCCGTTCGATATTACGACATCGGACGACTCGGCTGGGCACACGGTCAAGTGTGACGTGGGGGCCGCGGCGGATCGACCCACTTACCACCGTTTCGGACCTGAACTTGTCCACTGCCCGATCGAACGGGTGTCCGGTTCGTGGTCCGACCTTCGTTGTGGACAGTGTGGATACCGTGTAATCCTCGGGTCGGGCGACCCGGAAGGGAGGGTTGTAGCGCCGCAGTCGCAGCGCTACACGTGGCCCCGACACGGCCCTCCCCGGACGGCGCACTCCGCCCAAACGACCTCCCCACAAGGCGAGGTAAAGCCGCTCGGGGTCATTACGCCGCACCGAATGCAGGTGGCGCGGCACCGCCGAACGATAAGGCCCTTCACGGTTTCGATTGCCGCATCGGCTAAGACGACTCCGGCGGCGCCTTCGAAGACAGGCGACCAGTCGAATGAGCCGCTGCCGGCCTTCCTGGATGTGCCTGACATCGCTCAGCCCTGCGGGACGTAGGCGCCGAGCGCCGATGCCTTGCTCGTCGTCTTGATCCGCCACGCATCGAACGCGACGCGCTCCTCTGCCGCCGTGGGGAGCCACACGAGCCCCTCAGGCAGCGTCGCGAGCCAGGCGATGCGGTCGATCGGGCGATCGCTCGACGGGCCCGGACGATGGCCGGTGAACTTGCGGGAGCGCCACTGATCGAGGCCGCCCCACAGGAGCGGATGCGCCACGTCCCGGAACTCGGCGAGTGCCATGTCAGGTTCGCCGCCGCCGATGAGCTTCCTTAAATGGAATTCGCCGCCCCGCACCGCGCCGTAGCGTCCTACAGCGCGGTCCAGGACGCCCCACGCCGCCTGCTTTGCCGCCGAGAGGTGCGGAACGGCATCGCCGCCTGGGATCGGTGCGCCCCGGAACGCCCGGGCAGCCTCGCCGGCATCGGCCAGGAGCGATGCGAGCTCGGCGACGAGGATGCCGTGGATCTCGGGCCCCGATTCGACGATCGCATGAACGACCGCGAGGTCGGCTGGAGTCTCCATTTCCGCCATCGCCGCGATCACGCCGGCGAGGCTCGCGGCGGCCATGTCCGCGCCGGCGAGGGCCTCTCGCCATGTGCGCCAGTCGTCGGGTGTTGCGGCCACCGGGACCGCCTTCGCTTGCTCCTCCTGGGCCTCGCGGAGCGATGCCACAAGCCGATCGCGGGCGTCGAGCGCGTCCTGGACGCCCTTCGAGACCCGCGGAATCGCGCGAAGCAGCGCCTCGGCATGGATAACGGACTGTTCACGCATCGTCGGAATCTCCTTCGGGGGTCGCTCCGCGCCGGCGGAGCATGTCGCTGAAATCCGAGCGAGCCGGCGGCTCCTCGGGTTCGGTTCCTCGGTCCGCTACCGGCCGGCCCGCCGCGCGTCGCAGCATGTCGTTGAAGTCCGAGCGAGCCGGCGGCTCCTCGGGTTCACGACCGAGGCGAGCGCGGCGATCGAGTTCGCCCAGGCGGGCGCGCAGCTGCTCGATCTCCTTCAACTGGTCCATGCGTCCTCCCCAAGCGGGTCGTGCTCGTCGAGCCATGCCTGGCGGCCGCCCATGACGCCGTCATGGGCGATCTGCTCGAGCTCGAACCGCTCGACGTCCTCGGGAAGGCCCCGCACGAGCGGCCGCGGGTCCGGCTGCGGCGGCGCGATCCGGAGGTGCTCCGGCACGTCGCGCTCGTACCTCCAGAACGGCTCGATCAGGTCGAGCCGATCGGCGAAGGTGCGGAGAGCCTCGTCGCGGAGGCCCTCGTATTCGGCCCGACTCCACGAGTCGACGCGGTTGAGCATGTCGAGAGTCAGGACGTGCCGACACGCCTTGGCACGGCGAGCACGCACGCGGTACCTCATGAGGGCTCGCCCGCCTCGATCAGATCGTGGTGATTGGCCAACCAGGCGCGTCGCCGCGCGAGGGTCGCGCTGTAGGCGAGCTCGGCGGCCTGGTATTCAGGGACGCTCGGGCTCAACGTGGTGAGCGGTCCCAGCCAGTCGACTCGCAGATGGTCAGGGATTCCCGGCTCGTGCTCCCAGAACGGCGTCTCGAGATCGAGACGGATTGCCTTGCGCAAGAGCTCGTCCCGGAGCGCCTGGTACTCGGCCGCGGACCAGCCGCCGGCAAACCCCGCCCGATTCATCGCGTCGAGGTCGTATCGGTAGCGGCTCGCCTTCGCGCGGCGGGCGCGGACTCGGTACCTCACGACTGCCACCGGCTCGGCGGGCGCCCATCGGGCCTTCCGTCCTCGAGGTCGAGGCCGAGCTCGCGGAGCAGTCGGGCGGCACGAATGGCCGAATCTCTTTCGATCGCAACTGCGGGGTGGGTCGTGACCCCGCCGCGCGAGGTCGACTGGTATGCCCCGTCCCGCTCGATCACGGCGCGGGCATCCTCCGCGCGGTCGACTGCCTCGAGGGCCAGTTTCAGGATCTGTTCGTGGTGCGGCTCGAAGGCAAATGAGGCGAGAATCTGCCGCCAAAGTGCCCGGGAGGCGTCCGAAAGGTGCCTCGGAGCGCGCGGGATTCGGTCGGTCATCGGGCCGCCCCTTGACACGTCGCGTAGGGTCGATTGAGGCGCCGCCCCGATCGAATCGGGGTCGCTCGCGGAGTACCGCCGTCGTCGTCAAGCCGACGAATCTCATTCGACTCCTGGTCGGGGATGGAGCGAGGTGAACGGCTGTCGGGAAATCGGCTCTCCCGGTTCCCACCCCCGGTCCCATCCGCGAGGTCGAGCGTCAGTTGCTCTCGGGTCGCCGGCTGCCGGCCTTTCCGCGAGTTACATGCCCTGCACAAGATCTGCACGTTCGCCCTGCTCGTCAGGCCGCCGAGTGCGACCGGGATCACGTGATCGCCGGTCAGATCGGCTGTGAAGTGGGCGGGCACACCCCAGCCCGGGCACGTATGCCCGTAGACGCGGACGTGCACGGCGATCGCATCGCGGACGATCGCTCGCCAGGGTCGGCCGTAGCCGCGTCGGCACGCGCTCGGACGTCGCTCGGGTGAGGGTTTGACTCCGGGCGCCGGGGTGTCAGCCCGCGACGCCCGGAGGGGAGAACCGCGGCGAGCAATGACCAACCCGCCACTGATGTTCGGGGGTGGGCCGCTCGGGTAGCAGGCGTCACAGATCCAGCCGCCGGCGACCAGGTGGTGACTGTTGCGGTGGGCGTCGTAATCGAGGCACGGGCCGGCCCATAGCGCAGGCCCGCCGGATCGTTGCGTCATGGCGTCGACGTCGCCGGGATTAGCGTGCAGGTGCTGCGGTGCGGTCCTTCGTTCGGAGCTCCGCAAGCGCAGAACGGAGCGGCCGGCGCGTGGCCGTTCGGTCGGGACACCACTACGGTTTCTTTGCCGGGTCGGCCGTGACGGCCCGGTGAAGCCGGTGAGGACGGACGGAGTGACGGGGATACGGAGTCCGAGTCTGGATGCGACTCGGTAGCCGTGTCGCTAGCCGACTCGGTGGGCGATGGACGCGCCTTCGCTGACCAACGCCGCTTGTTGCCTTCGACGCCGCCAGCGCGCTTCGACTCTCGCCGATCCCAGGCGGGCCGGAACCAACCCTCCCAGACGTGCTCCGGGAGGAGCCCGTCACGGTCGAGCAGGCCGACCACTTGGAGTATCGCAATCCGGTCTGGCGTCGCGGCTACGGGCGACAGCGCCTCAATGGCCGCCAGTCGCTCACCATCGCGCCACGAGGACAGGACAACGGCGAGGTATAGGAGCGTCGTGGCGTTCGCCTCGGCCTCGTCGAGCGAGGCGCGCAACCTGCGCAGCTTGAGGTCGCTGAGGACGTTGACGTCGACGTCCGCGATCGCGAACCCCTCGAGTCGGCTCATCGCGGCCCAGCCGCTCCGGCTCGGCCAGGAACCACCGAGCCGGAGCGGCGAGCACCGAGGTTGACGGGAGAGGCGCCAACCCGTTCGGCAGCAGCCGGTGACACGGCCGTGCCCTTGGCATTGAGGAGCGCCATGACGACGGCCCGCTGCGCCGGCGTGAGCTCGTGGAGGCGGACAACCCGGATGTTGGGGCGCGCGTCGCTCATGGCTGGTTGGCCAGCGCAACTCTGAGAGCGTCGATGTAGGCGTGGGCCGACTTCGATGTCATCGCCCCGGAACGCTCGAGCGCCCATGCCGTCTTTCGGCTGATCCCTGCCGCGCGTGCGAGGTCCGTGATCCGCACCCGGTGCAAGGCGCGCACGGCGCGGAATTCGCGACCGGTCCACGGTTGAGCCCCGGTAACGTTCGTTACAATCACGAGGTGAGCATCGCCAGAAATACGGCCGCAAAAATAGACGGTGGATATATCCCGTCTCAGGCGTCGGTGGCGGCGGCCGAGCGTCGGCTGCGCCGTCCGTGGCGCGTCGTCTTTTGGGCGCTCCCTCGCGATGGCAGCGAGCTCCACCTAGGGGATGTCCTCAGGGTGGGGTGGGCCGGCTACCGCGCGAAGGCCGAATGGTCGGCCGGTCGGCTCGAGCACGTGACCCTCACGTGTCCGCGGGGCGCGATCGCCGAGCGGTACCGCGATGGCCGAGTCGCATGGCACGCATCGCCGTTGCTCTGGGCGCCCGACGGCGAGCACGACGACGCCTGGGCGACTCCGGGAACCGAGGCCTATGACGACGTGTCGCGAGCGCGCGAAGCGGTCCTACGTGAGCTGGATCGCGCCCTTGCTCTGCTCGCCGACGAGCTTAACCCGTCCGGCCGGCCAGTCGGCAAACGGGACGCGAAGCCGCGCGCGGCGCGAACTCGCTAACCCCTCAAGCGGCGCGCCACTCCGGAACGGTCCATTCGGCGCGAACCGGGCGGAGGTCGGGCCCGACCTCGATCTGAGTCCAGATCGTCCGCAGGATGCGGTTTAGCTGCCCGGGTGGCAACGTCCAGTCGATCGCGGGGATCGCCTCGAGCGACGTCGACGCAATTACCGCATCGAGCTCCTCCAAGCGTCCGTAGACGGGCGCCAGTCGCCGATCGCGCTCTGTGACGTCGATATGCCCGGCCTCGTACATGTCGAGGATCCTGAGGCGGCGCGCGTCGAGCTCACCGTGCTCGGCGCCGCTCACCTGACGCACCTCGACGAGGTCGGCCGGGATGGCGAGGTGGGCGGCCTCCGCCCTGGCCCAATCGAGCAGGACCGGCTCCGAGACGGCATAGGGGCGGCCGTGGACCGGATCTGACTTGCCGCCGTTGCAGCGGTAGGTCGTGTACGTTTTGCGCCCCGAGTGGTAGCTGTACGGGCTCAGGAACCGCCCACAGTGGCAGCGCACGAGCTTCTGCAAGGTGAACCGGCTCGGGCGCTGCGGGCCAGCCGTGCCGGGGCGAGCCGGGACCAGATCGGCCAGCTGGTGGCGGACGATGAATGAGACGGTGGACGCGGTCCATGGCCGGCCTTTGAGGTTCGAGAGGCCGCGATCGTTGAGCAGGCGCGCCGCGCCGTAGAACGAGCCGGCATCCTCGACGGCGGTCCGGATCGCGTCGAGGTTCTCGCCCGGGCGCGACCCGTACGGCTTCCGGCCAATCGTCGCGCCTCGAGCTCGGAGCGCCGTGGCGGTCTCGCGCGATCGCTCCGAGGCCCACCGGCGAACCGCTTGCGCGACGGACGCCAGGATGTTGGCGAGCATCTCGCCCGAAGCCGTCGAGAAATCGAACGTGCCTTCCTTGGATAGGTGGATCCGGACGCCATGCTCCTGGCAGAGGGTCGCCAGTCGGATCCATTCCTCGAGCGAACGGGTCAGACGCGACAGGTCGTAACTGAAGATATCGGTGACCTGGCCAGCCTCGACCATCGCCCGGAGCTTCAAGTAGGCGGGTCGGCGCTTTTCCGAGCCGCCTGAGCGCCCCCAATCGACCAGGAGCTCGGGCTCGCCCGCATCCCAACGGCGGGCCATCGTCCGCACCGCGGCCTCCTGGGCCTCATAGCTGACGGCGCCGGTTCGCGTCTCGTCGACGCGCGACCGCCGGAGGTAGGCGATCGCCTTGCTATCCTTCGGCTCGTCCACGTTGCCACCTATTGTATAGGACTCTGCTAGTGACCGAGCGAACGCTCGTCCTGATCAAGCCCGACGGCGTGCAGCGCCTGCTCGTCGGCCGCATCCTGGGGCGGTTCGAGGAGCGCGGGTTGAAGCTCGTGGGCCTCAAGCTGCGCCAGGTGGACCGGCCGTTCGCCGAGGAGCACTACGCCGTCCACCGTGGCAAGCCCTTCTTCGAGGGCCTGCTGGACTTCATCACGTCGGGTCCGCTCGTCGCGCTCGCGCTCGATGGGCCGAACGCCGTCGCGATCGTGCGCTCGATGGTCGGGGCGACGCGCCCGCACGAGGCGGCCGCCGGCACGATCCGCGGCGACCTCGCCGTCGAGACCGCCCAGAACCTCGTCCACGCATCGGACGGACCGGAGACCGCGACCGCCGAGCTCGCGCTGTGGTTCGCGCCGGGCGAGCTGCTCGACTACGACCGCGAGATCGATCGCTGGGTCCTCGCCCCGGCGGAGTAGCCGGCGCGGATCAGCCGCGGATCAGCTGCCGCCGGCGCCGCCGATCGAGGTCGCGAGCGCCATGGCCGCGAGGACGACGACGCCCAGCGCCATCAGCGGGGCGCGGTTGGCGCGAAGGTCCGCGGGGACCAGTCGGATCGCCTGGACCCGCGAGCCCTCCGACCAGCCCGTCGCGCGGCCGGCGCTCCGTCGCGGACGGCCGGACGGCCCCGCGGCGATCGCGGTGGTCACCGGTGCGATCCCCGCCAGCGCGATCCGGCCGAGGTAGACCAGCGGCATCAGCGCGACGAGCAGCGCAATGATCGGGCCGATCCCGGGCAGCGCGCCGGAGATGAGGTCGGACCGCGCCTCGAATAGCGCCGTGCCCGGCAGCCCCACGGCCGCGACGATGATCCCCGCGAAGGCGATCCCGAGTGCTGGCGAGTGGCGCGCCCAGCCGCCGAGGTCGGCCAGGCGGTGCCCCCCGTACGTCGATCGGACGACGGCCGCCCATGCGGCGAAGGCCGTCTTGACCGTCGCGCTCGCGACGAGCCAGTCGCGCGCCGCCGCCGCCGCGTCGGGTGTCAGCGAGGCGAACGCCAGGACCGCGATGCCCGCGTCCTGCAGGATCGAGTAGCCGAGGACGTGCTCGATGTCGTCGTGGACCATCGCGGCGAGGCCACCGAGCACGAGGCTGACGACGCTGAGGCCGATGATCAGCAGCCGCTCGACGTCGCCGACCGCCGTCGGGCCGAGCAGGACCTGGCTCGAGGGCAGCGCAATCAGGATGAAGGCGGCGGCGCCCCACGAGAACGCAGCGGGGACCGCGAGCGGGCTTACGCCCTCCATGAACCGCGCCGCCCAGACGTGGAGCGGGATCAGGCCGCACCGGATCGCAACGGCCGCGACCATGACCAGCAGCGCCAGCCCGGTACCCAGCAGCGACCCCTCGTCCTGGCCGAAGATGCCGCCGCTCCCGAGCGGGCCCGCCGCGGACGCGCTCCACGCGATCACCGCGAGGGCGAGGAGGCCGGAGCCGAGGATCGCAAGTGCGCCGCGGCCGGTCGTCGGCAGGCGCGACGCCGAGCTCGGCCCATCGATCCAGCCGCTCAGACCCGGGATGACGACGCCGGCGACCCCGCCCGCGGCGAGGAACGCCATGGAGCTGGCTGGGTCGCTCGTCGCGAGGGCAATCGAGGCGGCCGACAGCCCGATCAACGATGGCCCGACGACCGCCGGCCTGGCGCCGATGCCCAGCTCGAGGAGCGCCAGCATGAGCAGGCTGGCGGACCAGGTGACCGCGAGCGAGCGTACGAGCGGCGTGCCGACGATCCCGCCGCCGCCGATGGCGAGCGATTCCTCGGGCGGCATGACGAGCGCGATGCCAAGCACCGCGACGCCGCCCGCGACCCCGAACGCGAACGCGAGGCTCCGATGGCGATCCTCGAGGAACACGGTGCCGAGGCCCGTAGCAAGCGCCACGGCGGCCAGGATGGCAATGCTCATTCCGAGGTCGCCCCGGCGCGTGCGAGCGCCGCTCCGGTCGCGGCGGTGGCGACGAGCAATGCGGCGCGAGCAATCTCCTCGAGGTCGATCGCCGGCCCGGCAATCCCGACTCGGATCAACAGGACCGCCTGGGTGACCAGCACGAGCCCGATCGCTCGCCGCATGCCGGGGCGGCCATGGATCGAGGATGCCGCCCCGAGCACCAGCAGGCTCGTGCCCGCCCCGGTCGCGAGCGCCATCACGGTGAGCCACTCCGACCCGGAATCGGGGCCGCCGGCGAGCCCTGTGGCGCCCGACAGCGCCTCGAGGGCGAGGGCGACGCCGATACCGGCGACCGCGCCCGCGGTGGCGAGCATCGCCTCAGCCGGCCAGCCGAGCGGAGACGGCTGCGATTCGCTGCCGCCGACCGCGGAGCGGACCAGGGTCGCGGCGAGCAGGCCCGCGACGATGCGGACACCGAGGATCGCCGCGGACGGCAGCGGATCCGCGACGAGCGCCGACCCGACCAGCGCGATCGCGAGCCCGATCGCCGCCGCGGCCGGCTCGCGGGTCGACACCGCAACGACGGCGCCGGCCCCGATCGCGAGGATGATCGCGACCAGGGCGATGGTCACGGCGTGAGGCTGGGGACCGGGCTCAGGGTAGGAGCGACGCCGTGATCCAGCTCGGGATAGCCGACCTTTGGCATGATCCCGAACGTGTCGAACGGCCAGTAGCGCAGCCACGCCCGGCCGATGACCTTGTCGATCGCGATCGGCCCGAACGTTCGCGAATCCGACGAGTTCTCGCGGTGGTCACCCATCACCAGCAGGTCGCCCGGCGGCACGAACCAGAGCGACTGATCGCCGATCTCGGGATCCGTCCGCTGGGGAACGCCGTTGTCCTCGTAGATGTACGGCTCATTGAGCTTGATGCCGTTGACGTAGACGAGGCCGTCGCGGAGCTCGACGCGGTCGCCCGGCAGTCCGATGACCCGCTTGATGAACGGCACGCCGCCGCCCGACGTCACCGTCTCCGGCGGGTCGAACACGATGATGTCGCCGCGCGCATAGGGCGCCCAGTGCGGTGACAGCTTGTCGACGAGGACGTACTGGTCGGGGAGGAGCGTGGTCTCCATCGACTCCTGCTGGACCTTGTACGGCTGGGCGACGAACGTCTGGATCCCGAGGAAGATCACCACGGTGAGGACCAGGGTCTCGATGACCTCGAACAGGCAGCCGAGTGCAGGGCGTTGACTCACCGGGGGGTTCGCAGGCTCACAGGAGCGGGAGTATAGGGGCGGGGCTCGTGCTAGACTCCGGCCGCTTTCCTGAGCAAGACGCACGTGCGACGCCCTGCCCACCGGCGGCCGTGCACTGACCGCATGACGCTGGAGGACCACCGAGCCTGATGGATGCGAGCACGCTCCAACTGATCATCCCCGTCGCCGGCGTCGTCGCCGTGCTGTTCGCCCTGTATCTCGCCCGCGACGTCCTCGCGCGCGACACGGGCACCCAGGCGATGCAGGACGTCGCCGGCACGATCTTCGAGGGCGCAGTGGCCTTCATCCGACGCCAGTACACGACGATCGCGATCCTCGCCGTCGTCGGTGCGGTCGTGATCACCGTCGTGATCACCGCCCTGGTCAATAAGCAGGTTGCCGACACGGACTTCAACGGCTTCGACCTGGGCTGGCGCACGGGCATCGCCTTCATCGTCGGCGCCGCCTGCTCGATGGCGTCCGGGATCATCGGCATGTTCATCAGCGTCCGCTCGAACGTGCGCACGGCCGCAGCCGCGCGCCGCAGCCTCGTCGAGGCCGTCCAGGTCGCCATGCGTGGCGGCGCGGTCTCGGGCTTCCTCGTCGTCGCACTGTCGCTGCTCGGCGTCTACGGCATGTTCGTGGCCTTCGGCGGCCTGAACGCCAACACCGTCGCGCAGGCGCCGTTCCTCATCGTCGGCTACGGCTTCGGCGCCTCGTTCGTCGCGCTGTTCGCCCAGCTCGGCGGCGGCATCTACACCAAGGCCGCGGACGTTGGGTCGGACCTCGTCGGCAAGGTCGAGAAGGGCATCCCCGAGGATGATCCGCGGAACGCGGGCGTCGTCGCGGACCTCGTCGGCGACAAC
>DHWF01000031.1:0-664 GCA_002413045.1 Chloroflexi bacterium UBA5189 | reverse complement strand
ACAACGTCGGCGACTGCGCCGGTCGCGGCGCGGACCTGTTCGAATCGACGGCCGCCGAGAACATCGGCGCGATGATCCTGGGCGTCGGTGCGTTCGTCATCGCGCAGACGCTGGGCTGGCCGCACCCAGAGGCGTGGATCTTCTTCCCGCTCGTCGTGCGCGCCTTTGGCCTCCTCGCGACCATCGTCTCGATCTTCTTCGTCCGCGGCAGCGAGACCGAGAACCCGATGAACATGCTGAACCGCGGCTACTGGGTCACGACCATCCTCTCGGTCGCCGGCCTGGGAATCACCACCTACGTGATGATGAACACGAACGGCAGCAGCTCGAACGGCCTGCCCGTGTGGGTCTGGTTCTTCGCCGCCGGCGTCGTCGGCCTCGCGACGAGCGTCGCGTTCGTCTACATCACCCAGTTCTACACCGCCGGCTCGTACCGCCCCGTGCGCGAGATCGCCGAGGCGTCCAAGACCGGTCCCGCCACGAACATCATCTCGGGCACCGCGGTTGGCTTCGAGACGACCTTCGTGACCGCGATCACGATCGGCCTCGCGCTCTTCCTGAGCCATTGGCTCGGCGAGCAGTCCGGCCTCGTCGCCGCGGACGGCCACAGCGTCGGTGGCATCTTCGGGACCGCGGTCGCGACCATGGGCATGCTCATGACGAC
>DHWF01000046.1 GCA_002413045.1 Chloroflexi bacterium UBA5189 | reverse complement strand
CCGATGGTCGTCCGGATCGTCGGCACGAACGCTGCCGAGGCGGCTGAGCTCCTCGAGGCGGCACGCTTCGTGACCGCGGCGAGCCTCGACGAAGCGGCGGCGAAGGCCGTCGCGGCCGCGCGGGCAGGCGCCGCATGAGCATCCTGATCGGGACGGAGACGCGGCTCGTCGTCCAGGGCATCACCGGGCGCGAGGGCGAGTTCCACGCACGCGCGATGCAAGCCTATGGCACGCAGATCGTGGCCGGGATGACGCCCGGCAAAGGCGGCCAGCTGGCCCTGGACGGGACCGTGCCCGTGTTCGACACGGTCGAGGCGGTGGTCCGCGAGTCCGGCGCCAACACCTCGTGCATCTTCGTGCCGGCGCCGGGCGCCCCGGACGCCATCCTCGAGGCCGTTGCCGCCGGGATCCGAACGGTCTTCTGCATCACCGAGAACATCCCCGCGCTGGACATGATCCCGGTGGTCGAGGAGGTCCGGCTCGCGGGCGCCACCCTCATCGGGCCGAACTGCCCCGGCGCGACGTCGCCGGGCCGGGCAAAGGTCGGGATCATCCCGGGCTCGATCCACCGCGAGGGGCACGTGGGGGTCGTCTCGCGCTCCGGCACGCTCACCTACGAGGCCGTGCAGGCCATGACCGACGCCGGCCTCGGCCAGTCGACGTGTGTCGGCATCGGCGGCGATCCGGTCATCGGCACCCAGTTCGTCGACATCCTGCGGCTCTTCGCCGAGGACCCGGACACGGACGCCCTGGTCCTGATCGGCGAGATCGGCGGCGCTGCCGAAGAGGAGGCCGCCGCGTGGGCGGCGGAACACCTCGCGGACATGCCCAAGGTCGCCTTCATCGCGGGCCGCTCCGCGCCCGAGGGCAAGCGCATGGGCCACGCGGGCGCGATCGTCAGCGGCGGGAAGGGAACCGCCGCCTCCAAGGTCAGCGCGCTCGAGGCAGCCGGGTTCCGGGTCGCCAACTCCCCCACCGAGCTGCCGCAGCTCCTCCGCGACGCCGGCTATCGCTCCTGAAGCCGCGAGCAACATGCGCACGTTCGATGAGCGCGCCTCGGGCTGGGACACGCCGCGACGCATCGCTCGTGCGGAGGAGGCGGCCCGGACGATCGAGTCGGCCATCGACATCCCACATGGCTGCCGTGCGATCGAGGTCGGGGCGGGGACCGGCCTGCTCGGACTTGCACTGCGATCGCACTTCGCGAGCCTCGTCCTCGCCGACACGTCGCAGGGCATGCTCGCGGAAGCCGGACGGAAGATCCGCGAGGGCGGCTTGGGTGACGTGACTGTGGTCCACTTCGACCTCGCAGGGGATGCCGCGCCCGCCGGCGGGCCCTTTGACCTCGTGTTATCGCTGCTCCTGCTGCACCACGTCGCGGATACCGGTGCCGCGCTGGCCGGGATGTACCGGCTGCTTGGCCCGGCAGGGCAGGTTGCGGCCATCGACCTCGACACCGAGGACGGCTCATTCCACTCCCCGGACGCCGAGGGGGTTCACCACCACGGGTTCGATCGCGGTCGACTGGCCGAGCTCGCCGGGCGCGCTGGCTTTACCGACGTCCGGATCGGTGACGGCCAGCCGATCGACGACGAGGGCCGCGCCTATCCCATGTTCCTGCTCACCGCGCGGCGGGTGTAGGCCGGCCGTGGGACTCGTCATGGACCTGGTCGCGGGGGACAGTCGCGAGATCCTGCTCGCGGTCGCGATCGACGACCTGGCGAGCTTCGACGACCGGACCCGCTTCGCCGCCCACCTCTCGTTCGGCGGCGCCATCGACCCGACCTGGCTGGACCTGTTCAGCGCCGCCGCGCGGACGGTCACCGGCCGGGACGACCCGATCGACTTCCTCGATGCGCGCAGCGAGCTGGACGGGCCGGGCGATGCCGGCGAGCGGACGGTCGAGCGGATCGATCCCGCGTGGGTGACCGCGATCGCGATGCTCGGCGACCGTGATCTCGATGCCGTCGCCGGGCGCTGGATCGACCTGCTCGAGGAGGAGCTCGGCGACCTGCCCCGCGAGGAGAAGCCGTCGATCCGCACCTTCGCCCGCGACATCGTGGATTTCGCGCGCGCCGCCGATCGCGCTCCTGCCGTGCTCCTCGCCTGGTCCCTCTAGGCCGCGCTAGGCCAAATAGCCGAGGCTCCTCCACGCCGGCCCACCGGGCGCCTCGATGAGCTCCACGAGCACGCCGTGGCAGCTGCGCGGATGCAGGAATGCGACCGGGCCCTCGGCGCCCTTGCGGGGCGCGCTGTCGATCAGCTCGATGCCCTCGATGCCGAGCCGGGTCAGCTCCTCGGTGAGGTCCCCCACCTCGAAGCACACGTGGTGGAAGCCCTCGCCGTGCTTCGCGAGGAAGCGTGCCACGCCGGTCGTGTCGTCGGTGGGCTCGACCAGCTCGACCTTCGACTCGCCCACCGTCAGGAAGGCGATCCGGACACGGTCGGACGGGATGTCCATGACCGTCTCGAGGGGCAGCCCGAGCAGGTCGCGGTAGAGCCCCAGCGCCACATCGATCGAGCGGACCACGATCGCGACGTGATGGACTCGACCCGGCGGCTTGAAGCGCGTTGCGGTGCGCTCCGTGCGACGTGCGGCCATCTCCCCTCCTCCGCTCGTCAGACCGTGATCAGCTCGCGGTGGACGCCCCACGCCGCTCGCAGCCGGTTCGCGATCTCGCCAACCGTGGCGTAGGCCTTGACCGCCTCGATGATCGGCGGTAGCAGGTTGTCCGTGCCGCGGGCGGCGTCCTCGAGCCGACGCATCGTGGCCTCCCACGCCGCCGGGTCGCGCTCGGCGCGCACGCTGCGCACGCCGGCGACCTGGCGCCGCTCGGCGTCCGGGTCGATCTTCTGGGTCGGTGGCGCCGCCACCCGCTCGTCGCGGTACGCGTTGACGCCGACGACGACCTGCTCGCCCGAGTCGATGGCCCGCTGGACCCGGTACGCAGACTCCTGGATCGAGCGCTGCTGGAAGCCCGCCTCGAGCGCACGGAGCGTGCCGCCCATCGCGTCGATCTCGTCGAGGTAGGCGGTCGCGGCCGCCTCGAGCTGGTCGGTGAGCGCCTCCACGAAGTACGAGCCGGCGAGCGGATCCGGCGTCTCGGATACGCCGGACTCGAAGGCGAGGATCTGCTGGGTCCGCAGGGCGAGCCGGACGCTGTCCTCGGTGGGCAGCGCGAGCGCCTCGTCGCGCGAGTTCGTGTGCAGGCTCTGGGCACCGCCGAGCACGGCGGCGAGCGCCTGCACGGTCGTGCGGACGACGTTGTTGTCGACCGACTGGGCCGTCAGGGACGAGCCGGCCGTCTGGACGTGGAACCGGCACGCCATCGACCGGGGGTTCGACGACCCGAACCGGTCGCGCACGATCCGCGACCACATCCGCCGGGCCGCCCGGAACTTGGCGACCTCCTCGAACAGCTCCGACCAGGCCGCGAAGAAGAACGACAGGCGCGGCGCGAAGTCGTCGATGGCCATGCCCCGGGCGAGCGCCGCCTCGACGTACGCGATCGCGTCGGCGAGGGTGAACGCCAGCTCCTGGGCGGCCGTCGCGCCGGCCTCGCGCATGTGGTAGCCCGAGATCGAGATCGTGTTCCAGCGCGGCAGCTCGCGCGCCCCGAACTCGAACACGTCGGTCACTAGCCGCATCGACGGCCCGGGCGGGTAGATCCAGGTCCCCCGCGCGATGTACTCCTTGAGGATGTCGTTCTGGACTGTCCCGGAGACCTTCGAGCGATGGACGCCCTGCTTCTCCGCCGCGGCGACGTAGAGCGCCACGAGCGTCGCGGCGGTGGCATTGATCGTCATCGACGTCGACACCTCGCCGAGCGGGATCTGGTCGACGAGGACCTCCATGTCGGCGAGGCTCGAGATCGGGACGCCGACCCGGCCGACCTCCCCCTCCGCCTCGACGGCATCCGAGTCGAAGCCCATCTGGGTCGGCA
>DHWF01000017.1:4611-14061 GCA_002413045.1 Chloroflexi bacterium UBA5189 | reverse complement strand
ATTTCGATTTGTTTGGGCCGATTAAATTAAAGGATGAAGGCAGAAGGATGAAGGATGAATAAGGCCGATTTTTTTCATCCTTCATCCTTCTGCCTTCATCCTTCTGCCTTCTACCGGAATCATCAGACTAGCGCTTGGAGAACTGGAAGCGGGCCCGGGCGCCCTTCTGTCCGTACTTCTTGCGCTCCTTCATCCGCGGGTCGCGGGTCAGGAGGCCGGCCTGGCGCAGGACGAGCCGGTGGCCCTCATCGAGCTCGAGCAGCGCGCGGGCAATCGCATGCCGCACGGCGCCGGCCTGTCCGTTTACGCCGCCACCCTCGACCTTGACCATCGCGTTGAAGCGACCGTCGGTGTTGGTGACGCGGAACGGCATCCGGACCTCCGCCTCGTCGATGGCCGCGCCGAAGTGCTCGGTGAACGAGCGGCCGTTGATCACCATCTCGCCCTCGCCGGGTAGGAGGCGGACGCGGGCGACGGCGGTCTTTCGACGGCCGGTGCCGGAGTTGAAAGTCGGGGCGGTCGGCATGCTGGCTTTCTCCGTCAGGCGAGCGGCTCAGGCTGCTGCGCCTGATGGGGATGATCGGAACCGGCGTAGATCTTCAGCTTGCGCAGCTGCTGGGCCCCGAGCCGGGTATGCGGGAGCATGCCCTTGATCGCCCGTCGGACGACCTCCTCGGGCCGTCGCTCGAGCAGCTTCCCGAGCGACTCCTCCTTGAACCCCTGTGGGTGCCCGGAGTGACGCTGGTACAGCTTCGTATCGAGCTTGGCCGCAGACACCGAGATCTTCCGCGCATTGAGCACGATCACGTGATCCCCGGTGTCCAGGTTCGCGGTCCAGGTCGGCTTGTGCTTGCCGGTCAGGACACTGGCGACGCGCGTGGCGAGACGACCGAGCGTCTGGTCCGTCGCATCCACGACGAACCAGTGGCGTTCGATCTCGCTCTCTCGCGCGGTATACGTCTTGCTGTTCATCGTTCCTCGTGTCCTGCGTCCATTCCGGTTCTCGGTTGCTCATCCCGTCGTCCGAGGACGACGCGCCGGAGGCACAGCCCCCGGGCCGGTACCGCCGCGCCGTCCAGCGCCGGCCTGCCGGCCTCGAGCAGCCCCGGCACCGCCAAGGCCTCGAGCCGACCCCTGCCCACCGCCAGCAGGGTGGCGACGATGCGTCGCACCATGCCGCGCAGGAAGGCGTCGGCTCGCACGTCGATCGTCACCAGCGATCCGGTTCGCCGGACCCGGATCCGATAAACGGTCCGGACCGGCTGCGGATCGGTGCCGCCGAAGGCGCTGAAGTCGTGGCGACCCTCGAGGGCCGTCGCGGCTCGCATCATCGCGGTGACATCCAGGCCCGATCGCACCCAGAGCGCCGTGCGCTCCCGGAGCGGGCTGCGCGGTCCATTCCAGATGGAATACCGGTACTCCCGGTAGCGGGCCGCGTAACGTGGGTTGAACCCGATCGGTGCCCGTCGGAGGCCGCTGATCGCGACATCCGGCGGAAGCACCCCGTTGAGCGCCTCGGTCAGGTCCTCGGTCGAGAGGCTGCCCGGGTAGGTGAATGCGATCACCTGGCCCGTGGCGTGCACCCCGGCGTCGGTCCTGCCTGCGCCCATGACCGGCTGGCGGATCCCGCCTGACAGGCGGGCCAGCGCGGCCTCGAGCTCTCCCTGGACGGTCCGGGCATCAGGTTGGGCCTGAAACCCGGCGAACTCCGTGCCGTCGTATTCAACCGTGGCCCTGAACCGTCTAGCAGTCCGCCCACGTGCCGCCCTCTCGGGCATGCCTATACCAGTTCGATCTGGACGATCTCTGCGGCGTCGCCCGAGCGTGGCCCGATCTTGACGATGCGGGTGAAGCCCGAGGAGCGGTCGGCATATTTGGGGCCGATCTCGTCGAACAGCTTGGTCACGACGAGCGGCTCGTTCGGGAACTGCGAGATGATCGCGCGGCGCGCCGACAGGTCACCACGCTTCGCGAGCGTGATGGCCTTCTCGACGCGGCCCTGGATTTCCTTGGCCTTCGCCTCGGTCGTCCGGACGCGCTCGTAGCGCAGCACCGAAACCATCAAGTTCTTGTACAGCGCGAGGCGCGGGCCCATCTTCCGGCCGAGCTTGCGGCCGTCGATGCGGTGCGAGGACATCGGTCAGGCGTCCTCGTCCTCGAACGGGGCGTCGTCCTCGGACTCCTCCCCGTCGAACTCGGAGGCTTCCGTCTCCGGGAGGATGAAGCCGCGCATGCGGAGGCGCTCCTTCATCTCGTCGAGCGACTTCTTGCCGAAGTTGCGCATCCGGAGCAGGTCCTCGTCCTTGAGCTGGAGGAGCTGGCCCACCTTGACGATGTTGTTGCGCTTCAGCGAGTTGTACGCCCGCATCGGGAGGTCGAGCTCCTCGATCGGCATGTCGAGCATGTTCGGCGGCAGCTGCGGGATGCCGGGGACACCGCGGTCGGCAGCCATCGTGGCCTGGCCGATCGTGACGAAGGGCCGGAACTGCTCGATCAGGATCGAGGCGGAGCGGCTGAGCGCCTCCTCCGGCCCGATCGTGCCGTCGGTCTCGATCTCGATGGTCAGCTTGTCGAAGTTGGTGACCTGGCCGACGCGGGTGCTCTCGACCCAGTAGTTGACCTTGCGTACCGGGGTGAAGATCGCGTCGACGGCGATGACGCCGATCGGCAGGGCCTCGGTGCGCTCGACGCCGAGGTAGCCGACGCCCTTCTCGACCGTCATGTCCATGTCGATGGTCACGTCGTCCGAGTCGAGGGTCATCAGCACGAGGTCGCGGTTGACGATCTCGACGTCGGCCGACTCGAGGACGTCCGCCGCGAGGACCGGGCCGGCGCCGCTCTTGGTCAGCCGGAGCTGGACCGGATGCGTCGCGAAGCTCTTCATGCGCAGCTTCTTGACGTTCAGGACGATCTGGGTCACGTCCTCCTTGACGCCGGGGATCGTGGAGAACTCCTGGTAGACGTCCCGGATCTGGAGCGACGTCACCGCCGCGCCCTCGAGGGACGACAGGAGCACGCGCCGGAGGGCGTTGCCGAGGGTGACGCCGTAGCCGGCCTGCAACGGGCCGACCTCGTACTTGGCGTACGTGCCGACTTCTTCGACGGGCTCGATCTGCGGGGTTTCGAGTTCGATCATGTGGCGGGCTACCTCGAGTAGTACTCGACCACGAGCTGCTCGGACAGGTCGAGCGGCATCTGGTCACGGCGGGGAAGGCTGGCGATGGAACCGGACAGCTTGGCCGCATCGAGCGCCAGCCAGTCCGGGGCGGTGTGGGAGCGGAGCGTCTCGCGGATGACCTTGAACGCCTCGCGGGTGCGGTGGCTCTCGCGGACCTCCACCCGATCGCCGGGCTTCAGGGCGTACGACGCGACGTCCGTGGGGACGCCGTTGACCGCGAAGTGGCCGTGGTTCACGAGCTGGCGGGCCTGGGCCCTGGAGGACGCGAAGCCGAGCCGGAAGACGACGTTGTCGAGGCGAGTCTCCAGCGAGCGCAGCAGCGCCTCGCCGGTCACGCCCTCATGGGTCTCCGCCTCCCGGAAGTAGTTCCGGAACTGGCGCTCGAGGACGCCGTACACGCGGCGGACCTTCTGCTTCTCGCGGAGCTGGATGCCAAACTCGCCCATCTTGCGGCGGCGGACGCCGTGCTGGCCGGGCGGGGTGGGCCGGCGCTCGAACGAGCACTTCTTCGAATAGCAGCGGGTGCCCTTCAGGAACAGCTTCCCGCCCTCACGGCGGCACAGGCGGCAGACGGACTCGGTGTAGCGGGCCATCGGATCAGACCCTGCGCCGCTTGGGCGGGCGGCAGCCGTTGTGCGGGATGGGCGTCACGTCGGTGATGGCGCTGACCTCCAGCCCGACGGACTGGAGCGAGCGGATCGCCTGCTCGCGCCCCGCGCCCGGGCCCTTGACGAAGACCTCGACCTGGCGCATGCCGTGCTCCATCGCCTTCCGCCCGGCAAGCTCGGCCGACAGCGCCGCGGCGTACGGCGTGCTCTTGCGGGAGCCCTTGAAGCCGGCCACGCCGGCCGAGCCCCAGCTCACGACGGCACCGTTGAGGTCCGTGATCGTGATGATGGTGTTGTTGAACGACGCCTGGACATGGGCGTGGCCCTGCGGCACGTTCTTCTTCTCGCGTCGCCGCTGCTTGACGGCCTTCTTGCGTTCAGCCATGTCGGTTCGACCCCCGCCTTACTTCGTGGCCTTGCGCCGAGCGCCAACCGTGCGCTTCGGGCCGCGCCGCTGGCGCGCATTGGTCTTGGTTCGCTGCCCGCGCACGGGCAGGTTCCGCCGATGGCGGAGGCCGCGATACGAGCCGATCTCCTGGAGCCGCTTCACGTTGGTCGCCACCTCGCGGCGAAGGTCGCCCTCGACCTTGTAGCGGCGGTCGATGACCTCGCGCAGCCGGTTCACCTGGTCCTCGGTGAGGTCGCGGACCCGGGTGTCGGAGTTCACGCTCGTCTGGACGAGGATCTTCTGGGCCGTCGGCAGGCCGATCCCGTAGATATAGGTGAGCGCGATCTCCACCCGCTTCTCGCGGGGGATATCGACGCCGGCGATTCGTGCCATCGGTCCGCTACCCCTGTCGCTGCTTGTGCTTGGGGTTGATGCAGATGACCATCACGTTGCCGTGACGGCGAATCACCTTGCAGTTCTCGCAGCGGGCCTTGACTGAGGCTCTGACTTTCAACGCTTCCTCGTGTTCGCGGCCGCCCTCGTCGGACGGGTTACTTCAGGCGGTAGGTGATCCGACCGCGTGTCAGGTCGTAGGGCGAAAGCTCTACTCGAACGCGGTCGCCGGGCAGGATCCGGATGAAGTTCATCCGAAGCTTTCCGGAGATATGCGCCAACACCTTGTGCCCGTTCTCCAGCTCAACGGCGAACATGGTGTTGGGCAGCGGTTCGGTGACCGTACCTTCGACCTCGATCGCATCTCGTTTCGCCACGGGCGGTGCTGGGTCCCTTTCTCACACGGAATGCCGGCCCGAGGGGGCCGACACACGAAAGCGAAGTCTATCAGAGAGTTCCTGATCGTGGCAACGGCCGAGCCGCTGCGGTCGCCGTCCGCTCGTCCCACGCGCACTGCGGTGCGCGACTGTCTCGGGGTCGACGACCTCCGCTGCTCGGCCTTCGGCCATCGGGGCCACTCCAACTGCCTCGCCATCTCGCGTCGACCAGGTCCCTCGGGGCGGTCTGCCGGTGCTCATGAGGGGATGGTGGTGAGGATTTCTGGGCCTTGTGCCGTGATGGCGATGGTGTGTTCGAAGTGGGCGGCGAGGGTGTCGTCGGCGGTGGAGACGGTCCAGTTGTCGGCCTCGACGTAGACGTCGCCGTCGCCGAGGGTGAACATCGGCTCGATCGCGAGGCACATGCCGGGCTGGAGCTCCGGGCCGCGAGAGCCGGTGCGGTAGTTCGGGACCTGCGGGTCCTGGTGCATCTCGGTGCCGATGCCGTGGCCGACGAACGGCCGAACGATGCCGAAGCCGTGGGCCTTGCCGATGTCCTCGACCGCCGCGGAGATGTCGCCGACCCGGTTCCCCGGTCGCGCCGCGGCAATCCCGGCCATCATCGCCAGTTGGGTCGCCTCGACGAGCTCGCGGGCCTCGGCAGACGCCTCGCCGACCAGGAACGACCGCGCGCCGTCGCCGTGCCAGCCGTCCACGATCGCGCCGACGTCGACCGACACGAGCGCGCCGGTTCGAATCACCCGTTCGCCGGGGATGCCGTGGACGACCTCGCTGTCGATCGAGATGCAGGTGCTCGCCGGGAATGCCTTGGGGCCCTTGCCGTAACGGCCGCTGCCGAGGTAGCCGAGGAAGGACGGGATCGCACCGGCCGCACGGATGTGGCGCTCCGCGAGCGCATCGAGGTGGCCCGTGGTCACGCCGGGCCGGAGCTCAGACTCGAGCAGCGCGAGCACCTCCGCGACGATCCGCCCCGCCCGCCGCATCTTCTCGATTTCGGCAGCCGACTTCCTCGTGATCACTGCGCCGGGCTGGCCGGGCGGCCGAGCGCCTCGAGGAGCGATGCCGCCACGTCCTCGATGGAGCGCAGCCCGTCGACGGGCGTCAGGATGCCCCGCGAGCGGTAGTAGTCGGCGACGTCGTGCAAGGGGCCGAGCTGCTGTTCCATGCGGGCGCGCACCGTCGCCTCGGCGTCGTCCGCCCGATGGACGAGCTCGGAGCCATCGACGTCGCACACGCCCCACACACGCGGCGGCTTGAACCACTCGTTGTAGACGTGGCCGCCCGCCGTGCAGATCAGCCGGCCTGCGAAGCGCCCGATGAGATCTTCGATCGGCACCTCGATGAGGAGCGCCCGATCGACCGGCCTGCCAGACCCATTGAGCGCGTCGTCCAGCGCCTCCGCCTGCGGCCGGGTCCGCGGAAAGCCGTCCAGGATCGCGCCGCCCGCGGCATCCTCCCGATCGAGACGGGCAAGGAACAGCCGAGCCATCAGGCCATCTGGGACGAGCTCGCCGGAACGCATGATCGCGTCGACCTCGCGCCCGATCTCGCTGCCGCTCGCGACCTCGGCCCGAAGCAGGTCGCCGGATGCCAGCACGGGCACGTCGAGGCTCGCGGCAAGGAGCGGTGCCTGGGTTCCCTTGCCCGCACCGGGCGCGCCGAGAAGGATGGCGACAGTCATGGGCTCGCCGTTCTCCGCGTCTAGCGGATAAAACCTTCGTAGTTGCGCATCATCAGCTGGGCCTCGATCTGCTTCATTGTCTCGACGACGACGGACACGACGATCAACAGGCCGGTGCCGCCGATGGCGATGCCCTGGAGGCTGCTATCGAGGACGCCGGCGAGGACCGGGGCGACCGCGACGATGCCGAGGAACAGGGCGCCGGCCAGGGTGATCCGGCTGACGACGCGGCCCAGGTACTCCTGCGTCGGCCGACCCGGCCGGATGCCCGGGATGAAGCCACCGTTCTTGCGCAGGTTCTCCGCCGTCTCGTCTGGCTTGAACGTGAATGCCGTGTAGAAGTAGGTGAAGCCGACGGTCAGCAGGAAGTAGATGATCGAGTACTGGATCGAGGTCGGCGACAGGAACGACCCGATCGCCTTGGCCACGTCCTGGATCGCCTGCACGTTGGAGAACGAGAAATACGCGGCGAGCTGGCCCGGGAAGGCCAGGATGCTGATGGCGAAGATGATCGGGATGACGCCGGCCAGGTTCACTCGCAGGGGCAGGAACGTCTGGCCGCCCTGGTACATCCGTCTGCCACGCACCCGGCTCGCATATTGGATCGGAATTCGACGCTGGCCCTCCTGGATGTAGATGATCACCGCGACGGCGACGATCGCCAGGATCCCGAATAGCACGATGTCGCGCGGCGACGGCTGCTGAAGGACGGCCAGCACGCCGGCCGGCGCGCGGCTCACGATGCCGGCGAAGATGATGAAGCTGATGCCGTTGCCGATGCCCTTCTCGGTGATGAGCTCGCCGAGCCACATCAGCACGACGGCGCCGGCGACCATCGTGATCATCTGGACCCAGCTCGAGGCCATGCCCAGGCCGAAGCCGCCGATGATGACGCTCTTTGCGTTCAGCGCGGACAGGATGCCGAACGCCTGCAGGAGGGCCATCGGCACGGTCAGGTAGCGCGTGTACTGGTTCAGCTTCTGGCGGCCGTACTCGCCTTCACGGCTGAGCGCCTGGAGGGACGGAATGACGCCCGCCATCAGCTGCATGATGATCGACGCGTTGATGTACGGGTTCATCGCGAGCCCGACGATCGACAGCTGCGACAGGCCGCCGCCGGCGAACAGGTCGAGGATGCCGAACGCGGAGTTGTTCTTGAAGAAGTCCGCGAGCGCGGCGCGGTCGATGCCCGGGAGCGGAACCTGCGCCAGGACCCGGTAGACCACCAGGATCCCGAGGACGAACAGGATCCGGCGCCGGATGTCCGGCGCTCGGAACGCGTTGAGCAGCGACTCGAACACGGTCGCTACGCGTCCGCGTCGGGCTTCGAGGCGCGGGGCTTGCGGGCGGCCGGCTTGGCGGACGCCTTCGCCCTGGCGGTGGCTGCGGGCTTGGCAGCCGGCTTCGCGGACGCTTTCGCCTTGGCCGCGGCAGCCGGCTTCGCGGCGGCGGCCTTCGTTGCGGCGGCCTTCGTTGCGGCCGGCTTGGCGGCCGGCGACTTGGCGGCGGCGGTCTTCGCGGCCGGCTTGGCGGTTCCAGCCTTCGCCGCAGGTGCGGGCTTGGCGGCGGCCGACTCGTCCTCGGGCTCTGTGTCAGCCTCTGGCTCAGGGGTCGCGTCGGCAACGGGTTCGGCGACCGTCGCCGGCTCGTCGTCCGCGCCGAGGGCCGGGCGCTTGGCATCCGGGACCTCGAGGACCGACACCGTTCCGCCGGCGGCCTCGATCTTCGTGCGGGCACTCGCGCTGAACGCGTCGGCGACCACGAACAGGGCCGCCGACAGGGCGTCACCGCCGGCACCGAGGACCTTCATCGGCCGGTCGAGCCGGCGGACGAGGCCTGCGGCGCGCAGGATCTCCTGGTTGACCGTGATCGGCCCGGCGGCGCCCTTCTTGGCCTTCGACCCGGGCATCTCGCCGGCCTCGAGCTCGCCGAGCTCGACGAGGCGCGCGATGTCACCGAGGTTGACGACCTCGTAGTGGACCTTGAACGGGTTCTTGAACCCGCGCAGCTTCGGGATGCGCTGGTGCAGCGGCGTCTGGCCGCCCTCGAACCAGGCCGGGATCGAGCCGCCGGCCCGGGCCTTCTGGCCCTTGGTGCCGCGACCCGCGGTCTTGCCCTGGCCCGCGGCGATGCCGCGTCCGACGCGGCGCTTCGCCTTGCGGGAGCCCGGCGCGGGCTTCAGGTCGTGCAGCTTCACTTCTTCTCCTCGTTGCCCGCGGCGGCGCCGGCCGACTCCTCGACGGTCACGAGGAAGCGGACCTGGCGGACCATGCCCCGGGTCGCGTCGTTGGCGGGCACCTCGACCGACGAGCCGATCCCGTGCAGGCCGAGGGCCTTCAGGGTGGCGCGGTTGCGGGCGATGTGGCTGATCGAACTCTTGATCTGGGTCACGTGGAGCGAAGCCGCGGCGGTCTTAGCGGCCATTGGCGGCCTCCGCTGCCGGCTGCCCGGCGATGTGCAGGCGCACCGGCACGCCGCGCCGGGCGCTCAGCTCGGCGGCGGAATGGAGGCTGCGCAGGCCCTCGAGCGTGGCCCGGGTCACGTTGACCGGGTTGGTCGAGCCGTACACCTTGGACAGGATGTCGCGGATGCCGGCGGCCTCGACCACGGCCCGCACCGAGCCGCCGGCGATGACGCCGGTGCCCTGGCTGGCGGGCTTGAGGAGCACGTTGCTGGCCGCGAACACGGTTCGGACCTCGTGCGGGATCGTGGTGCCGACCATCGGGATCTTGATGATGTTCTTCTTGGCGTCCTCGACGCCCTTCCGGATCGCCTCGGGCACCTCGCCGGCCTTGCCGAGCCCG
>DHWF01000017.1:0-4464 GCA_002413045.1 Chloroflexi bacterium UBA5189 | reverse complement strand
CGCCGGCCGCCCTTGACGACCTTGGCGACTCGGTTGATCTGGACGACGCGCTCTTCGAGCGTCAGCTTGTTGGCGTCAATTCGTGGCACGTGGGCTCCTCAGAAATCCAGGCCGGCTTCGCGAGCCGCGTCCGCGAGAGACTTGATGCGACCGTGGTACCGGAACCCGGCCCGGTCGAACACGACCTGCCCGACACCGGCTGCCTTGGCCCGCTGCGCGACGAGCCGGCCGACCGCGGTGGCCTCGGCGGACTTGGTGCCCTTGGCCGACTTGAGCTCGGCCTCGAGTGACGACGCGGCGGCGAGCGTCCTGCCGGCCGAGTCGTCGATCACCTGGGCATAGATGTGGTTGAGGCTGCGGAAGACGGCCAGGCGCGGGCGCGCACCATCGCCCGCCACCTTGAGGCGGAGGCGATCGTGGCGCTTCTGGCGGGCGGCCCCGCGGCTGGTCGATACGGTCATGCGGTGGTTCCTCGTTCTCTCGCTCGGCGGGTTACTTCTTGCCGCCGATCTTGCCGGCCTTGCCCGCCTTGCGACGGATCACCTCACCGGCGTAGCGGACACCCTTGCCCTTGTACGGCTCGGGCTTGCGGGTCGCGCGAACGCGGGCGGCGATCTCGCCGACGAGCTCCTTGTCGATGCCGACGACGGCGAGCTTCGTGGGGTTCTCCACCTCGAAGCTGATCCCCGACGGCGGGTCGATCTCGATCGGGTGGCTGTAGCCGAGGTTCAGCTGCAGCTTGCGACCGACGAGCGCTGCACGATAGCCGACGCCGGTGATCTCGAGCGGCTTCCGGTAGCCGGCGGTCACGCCGACGACCATGTTGTTCACGAGGGTCCGGGTCAGGCCGTGCAGCTGCTTGTGGGTCTTGGCCTCCGACGGGCGCGTCACCACGATCGCGTCGCCGTCGCGGGCGACGCCGATCTCGGCGTGGAGCTCACGGTCGAGGGTGCCCTTCGGCCCCTTGACGGTGACGTGATGGCCGTCGATCGACACGTCGACCCCGGCGGGCACGGCAATGGGCAGGCGTCCGATTCGTGACATCAGCGGCTACCAGACGTACGCGAGGACTTCGCCGCCGAGCTGGGCCCTGCGGGCCTGCGCGCCGGTCATGATGCCCTGGCTCGTGCTGACGATGACGATGCCGAGACCGCCGAGGACGCGCGGGATGTCCGTCTTGGCGGCGTACACCCGGAGGCCTGGCTTGCTCACGCGCTTGAGGCCCGACACGACGGGCACCTTGCCGTCGACGTAGCGCAGCGTGATGCGCAGCACCTTGCCCGGACCGGCCTGCTCCTCGGTGACCTCGGCGATGAAGCCTTCGGCCTTCAGGATGCGGGCGATCTCGCGCTTGGTACGCGACGCCGGCACGATCACGTCGGCGTGGCGTGCGCGGGACGCGTTGCGAACGCGGGTGAGCATGTCGGCGATCGGATCGGAGATGTTCATCGGACCTACCAGCTCGACTTCGTGACGCCCGGCAGCTCACCCACCAGGGCGCGCTCCCGGAAGCAGATGCGGCACAGGTTGAACCGACGCATGAACGCGCGCGGCCGGCCGCACACGACGCAGCGGTGGTAACCCCGGACGGCGAACTTCGGCGTCCGCTTCGCCTTTGCGATCATCGATTTCTTGGCCATCGTCTCCCCTACCCGGCAAAGGGCATGCCGAGGAGTTCGAGCAGGCGCTTCGACTCCTCGTCGGACTTCGCCGTCGTCACGATGCTGATCTCCAGCCCGCGGAGACGGTCCACCTTGTCGTAATCGATCTCGGGAAACGCGATCTGCTCGCGCATGCCGAGTGAATAGTTGCCCCGGCCGTCGAACGACTTGCTCGGGATGCCGCGGAAGTCGCGGATGCGGGGCAGCGTGAGCAGCGTCAGCCGCTCCAGGAAGTCCCACATCCGCTGGCCGCGCAGCGTGACCTTGAGCCCGATCGGGTTGTTGGTCCGGACGTGGAACTGGGCGATCGAGCGCTTGGCCTTGGTCACGATCGGCTTCTGGCCGGTGATCGCGACGATGTCGCCCGAGGCGGCATCGATTGCCTTCGCGTTGGTGAGCGCCTCGCCGAGCCCGACGTTGACCACGATCTTCTCGAGCTTGGGCACCTGGTTCGGGTTGGCGTATTCGAACTGCTTGACCAGCGCGGGGACGACCTCCGTCGCGTAGCGGACCCGGAGCCCGCGCGGGCCGGCGGGCGCGGGCGCGGCCGGCGCCGGGGCGGCAGCGGCAATCGCGTCATCGGCGGGCGCGTCGGCCGTGGCCGGCTTCGCGGCCCGAGCCGGCTTGTCCGCCTTGTCGGCGGGGGCGGCCTTCGTCTTCGATGCCTTCGGGGCCGGCGCCTCGCGTGCGGCGGCCTCGGGCGCGGCGGCCTCCGGCGCGGCGGCGGCCTCCGGGGTCGTCGGCTGCTCCTCGGCGGCAGCCACCGGCTGCTCGTCGGTCATGTCGGTCTCCATCGTCGGATCGGTCATGCCGTCACCTCGATGGCTTTGTCGCAGTGCGAGCACACACGCACCCGGCGGCCGTCGTCGAGGACGGTGTGGCGGATGCGGGTCGGCTCCTTGCAGTTCGGGCAGACGAGCATGACCTTCGACATGTCGAGCGGCTGCGCGATGTCGAGGATGCCGCCCTGCTGGATCTTCGGCGTCCGATCCGTGCGGCCCTGGGTCTGGCGGGGCTTCGTGTGGCGCTTCGAGATGTTCAGCCCCTCGACGACCACCGACGCGGGTCGCGAAGAGGCCGGCTTCCAATAGCCGGTGCGCGCCTTCTCCCGGCCCTTGGCGGAGCCGTTCGCCGTTACCCGCTCCAGCGCGGCGGGGTTCGTCAGGACGCGCTCGACCGTGCCGCGCTTGCCGGCGTCCTTGCCGGACAGTACGAGCACGGTGTCGCCCTTGCGGATCTCGGGCACGTGGGTTCGGCGAAGGGCCATCACAGCACCTCCGGTGCGAGCGAGACGATCTTCATGTAGTTGCGGTCGCGGAGCTCGCGCGCGACGGGCCCGAAGATGCGGGTGCCGCGCGGGTTGCCCTGGTTGTTGATGAGGACAGCCGCGTTCTCGTCGAAGCGGATGTAGCTGCCGTCCGGGCGGCCGTATTCCTTGGCCGTTCGCACGACCACCGCGCGGACCACGTCGCCCTTCTTGACGGCGGCGTTCGGAATGGCGGCCTTGACGCTGGCGATGATCACGTCACCGATCCCGGCCGTGGTCTTCGTCGAGCGGCCCATCACGCGGATGCACTGGATGGTGCGGGCACCCGTGTTGTCGGCGACCTTGAGGCGAGTCTGGGCCTGGATCACGCGTCGGCGTCCTTGGCGTCGCCGTCGGTGGCGTCGTCATCGTCGTGCTTGCGGCCCGGGTGCGCGGCGGCATGGATCGCCTCGGAGACCTCGGCCTCGTCGACGATGAGCTCGGCTCCACCGCCGCCGTGGTCGCCGGCGCGCTGTACGACCTCGATGAGGCGCCAGCGTTTCGTCGCCGAGAGCGGGCGCGATTCCTCGATGAGGACGGTGTCGCCGACGTGGGCCTCGTTGGACTCGTCGTGGGCCTTGAACCGCGTGGTCAGCTTGATCACGCGCTTGTACAGGCGGTGGCGGGTCAGGCGCTCGACGGACACGACGATCGTCTTGTCCATCTTGTCGCTCACCACGCGCCCGACCTTGGTCCTGCGCTTGCCCTGCACCGCGGCGGTGCCTTCGGTCATGGTCATCGTCTACGCGCCCTTTCCGGTGCTCGCCGCGACGCGACCGGTCCCGCGCTCGCGCTGGACGGTGAGGATGCGGGCGATGGTTCGACGGGTCTGGGGAATGCTGCTGGTGTCGTTGAGCTGGCGGGTCGACAGGGCGAAGCGCGCGCTCCAGAGCTCCTGCTTGGCCTGCTGGAGGGCCTCGAGCAGCTCCTTGTCGCTCATCTCGCGGACCTTGGCGATGTCGGTCATCGCTCGCCTCCCTCGACGGCGCCTTCGCGAACGACCATCCGAGTCGCGACCGGCAGCTTGTGGCTGGCCAGGCGCATGGCCTCGGTGGCCTCCTCGTGCGGGACGCCGGCCATCTCGAACAGGATCCGGCCCGGCTTGACGACCGCGACCCAATGGTCGGGCGCGCCCTTGCCGGAGCCCATGCGGGTCTCGGCCGGCTTCTTGGTGACCGGCTTGTCCGGGAAGATGCGGATCCAGATCTTGCCGCCGCGCTTGACCGAGCGGGTCATGGCGCGCCGGGCGGCTTCGATCTGCCGGCTGGTGATCCAGGCCGGCTCGATGGTCGCGAGCCCGTAGTCACCGAAGGCAACGTAGTGGCCGCCCTTGGCGACGCCGGACATGCGACCACGCATGACCTTGCGATGCTTGACGCGGCGCGGCAGCAGCATGGCTCAGGCCACCTGCCCGGCGATCGCGGCCGGCACGGCATCCCGGGCGACGGTGCGCGTGGGCGTGATGTCGCCGCGGTAGATCCAGACCTTCACGCCGAT
>DHWF01000019.1 GCA_002413045.1 Chloroflexi bacterium UBA5189 | reverse complement strand
AGATGTGTATAAGAGACAGGTACAAGGCGGCGCTTCGGCGCGCCCATCTCGCCGCGCTGGCGGGCAACCTGGACGAGGCCCTCGAGGCGTACGCGGGGGCCGCGCGACTCGTTCCCGACCGGGCGCTGCCCGTGGCCAGCCAGGGCACCGTCCTCCACCGGCTCGATCGGTGGCCGGAAGCGACCGCGGCCTTCGAGCGGGCACTCCAGCTCGCGCCGGACGACGAGGCGGCGCTGCGGGCGCGTGCCGTCGCGCGCGAGGAGCGTGGACTCCGCTCCGGCGCGGCCAGCGACTTCGAGCGGCTTGCCTTCGTCCTGGACGTCGCCGGGCGGTCGCTCGACGCGGCGGACGCCGCTCGCCGCGCCGTCGCCCTCGAGCCATCGGCCGCGCGAGAGTCGCTGGTGGACCGGCTCGCCGGCACCGCGGCCCTGCGCATCGACCTGCTGCCGCCCGAAGGCGCGACACCGGTATCCAGCTGGGGCCTGGTCGCTGATCAGGACCTTGGCGCCAGCTTCAGCCCGGAACCGCCCGAGGAGGCCGCTGCCGACGAGGCCGCTGCCGACGAGGCCGCTGCCGGCGAACCGGTTGCCGGTGACGAGGGCATGGCCGAGCCGCGGCTCGAATCCATGGAGCCGGCGGACGTCCCCGACGAGCCGGCCGCGGCCAGGTCCACCGAGATGACCCTGTACGTGCCGTCGCTCGACCGGGAGCTGGAGGCACTCGGCGATCGCCCGGACGCCATCTCGGCTGCCCTCGCGGCGCGCCTCGCCGAGCTGGGGACCCAGCCGGCCTGGGTGGACATGGAGGATTCGCCGATCCGGGCAGCCCTGGGCGACCTCGGGCCGGATGGGCAGTCGTGGCCGCCGGTCGACCTGCCGTCCCCGCCACCGCCGCCGATCGTCGGCCCGCCGCCGGATCCCGAGTCGCTGCTCGCCGACGCCGCGGGCCTCATCGCCGCCGGCGACGTGCACGCGGCCCGCGACCTGATGCTCACCGCCGTGATGGTCCACCGCGCGGCGGGCCGTCTGGATGCGGCCCTCGAGATCTGCCTCCAGCTGCTCACGACGGCGCCCGGCGACCCGCAGGTCCATCTCGCCATCGCCAACCTCCAGCTCGACCACGGCTGGACCGCGCTGGCCACGGAGAAGATCGAGCTGCTGCTCCGGCTGACCTCGCTGACCGGCGACACGCAGGCCGAGGCGGACGTCCATGGCCTCGCATCCGAGCGGCTCCGCGACGAGCCGATGAGCCCCGCCGCCACTCGCTGACGACCGTTTGCGGGCTGCCTGTACGGCCGTTCGGCCGAACTCCCGCGGTACACTCCCCCGGCGATGCCGCAGCTCCTAGCGTCGATCCTGGATCAGGTTCGCCTGACGGACATCCTCGACATCGGGATCACGGCGCTCCTGATCTACTGGCTGTTCAGCCTCATCCGCGGGACGAGCGCCGTCCGCCTCGTGATCGGCGTCACGGTCCTGTTCGCGGTGTACTTCGCCGCGCGGATCCTGTCGCTGCGCCTGCTCACCCAGATCCTCGAGACCGGCGCCGTCGTCGGGTTGTTCGCGCTCGTCGTCGTCTTCCAGCCGGAGCTGCGCCGTGCCCTCGATCGGATCGGGCGGGTCGGCTCGCTCGCCTGGCTTGTCTCCGCCGATGCGGGCGCGGCCGAGCTCGTGGCCACGGAGGTGGCTCGCGCCGCCACCGCGCTGTCCGCGGAGAACCACGGCGCGCTGATCGTGATCGAGCGCGAGACGGGCCTCGAGCAGATCGCCGAGACCGGCGTGATGATCCATGGCGACCTGTCGGCCGACCTGCTGCGCACGATCTTCTCGCCAAAGTCGCCGCTCCACGATGGCGCCGTGCTCGTCCGTGGCTCGCGGATCCTGGCCGCGGGGACACTCCTGCCGCTCGGCGAGACGACCATCCACTCCGAGCGATTCGGGACACGCCATCGAGCGGCCCTCGGGACCACCGAGCAGACCGATGCCCTCGTCGTCGTCGTGTCCGAGGAGAACGGCCAGGTCAGCCTCGTGCAGCGCGCGCGCATCGTCCGCAACCTCAGCGAAGCCCAGCTCAAGCGATCGCTGGTGAGCCTGCTCGGGCCGGGCGGGGATCGCCCTGCGGGACGAGCGCCGCGCCTCGTCGACATCGGGCGAGCGGTCAGGGCCGGCCGCGGCGACGGGGCCCGACCCCCCGAGCCGATGCCGCCATCAGAGCCGATGCTCGCGGAGCCGGCGACGACCATCGCGCCGATCCCCGATGCGCCACCCACGGCCGAGCCGCGAGAGAACGCGGCCGTCCCAGAACCGGTCGAGCCGTCGACGAACGGCGCGGCGCCCGGGCCACGCAACGCCCGCGTGCCCGCCGACACGCCCGGCGGTCGCACGGAATGACCCGGGCGATCGCATTCGTCGTCCACAACTGGCCCCTCAAGCTGGCGGCGATCGGCCTTGCGACGCTGCTCTACGGCGGGCTGGTGGTCTCGCAAAACACGGAGACGTTCACCCGCCCGGTGCCGATCGGCATCGAGAACGGGCCATCCGACGTGGTCGTGCTCTCGACGCTCGGCTCGGTGACCCGGATCCAGTACGCCGCGCCGCCCGATCTCGGGCTGCGGATCGACAGCACGAGCTTCCACGCCGCCGTCAACCTCGCCGGCGTCGACCCGACCGGCGGCCCGGTCACCCTCACCGTCACCGTCGAGGCTGCCGATCCACGCATCCAGGTGCTCGACATCGACCCGCACGCGATCACGGTGACGCTCGATCGGGTGGGCTCCAAGGTCGTCCCGATCCATGCGATCGTCGTCGGGCCCGTCCCATCCGGCCTGACGGTCGGGGACCCGGTCGTCGATGGCACGACGGCGACCGTGACGGGTCCCCAGTCGATCGTCGCCAAGGTCGCGGCGGTCGACGCGTTCATCCCGATCGATGCGTCCGGCGTCGACGTCAACCAGGATGTCGACCTCACGCCGGTCGACGCCCTGGGCGCGTCGCTCGACAAGGTCGACGTGGTCCCGGCGACGGTCCACGTCCGCCTCGCGGTCTTCACCGACCTGCGGACGAAGACCCTGCCCGTCCGGGCGAACGTGGTCGGCACGCCCGCCGCCGGGTTCGAGGTCGCCTCCATCGAGGTGTCGCCGCCGGTCGTATCGGTCGAGGGCGACGCCAACGACCTTGCGGGCCTCGACCACGCGGACACGCAGCCGATCTCGATCGCCGGCGCGTCGTCCCAGGTCGTCCAGAGCGGCGGGCTGGCGCTGCCCGACGGCGTGCAGGCGCTCGGGGGCGGGACCGTCCAGGTCACGATCACGCTCCGGCCGATCACCGGCACGCGGACCTTCGAGGCCGGGCTCTCGCTGGTCGGCGCGCGCCCGGATCTCGTCTACACGCTCTCCACCGACCGCGTCCTCGTCACGATCGGCGGCTCGCTCGCCGACCTGGACCGGCTGTCCGGCGTCACCCTCGTCCTGAGCGTCGACGTCACGGGCCTCCAGGTCGGCACGTCCACCGTTCCGGTCTCGGCCAACCTCGCGACGGGCCTCACCCTCGTCGCGGCAAGCCCGAATCCGATCGAGGTGACCGTTACCAGTCCAGCCCTGTCGCCGGCCCCCTCCCCGGTTCCGTCGCCGACCCCCTGACCGCGGCCCACTCCAGTACCCGAGGGAAGATCCAGTCGTGCCACGCCTGTTCGGAACCGACGGCATCCGCGGGATCGCCAACGTCGACCTGAAGCCGACGATCGCGTTCGCCCTCGGGCGGGCGACCGCGCACCGGCTCGTGGGGCTGGACGGCTCGATCGTGGTCGGCCAGGACACCCGCCGATCCGGCGACATGTTCGTGTCCGCGATCGCGGCGGGCGCGACGAGCATGGGCGTCACGGTGCACGTGGTCGGTGTCGTTCCGACGCCGGCGCTCGCGTTCCTTGCCGCGGACGGCGACGACGCCGCGGGGATCATGGTCTCCGCCTCGCACAACCCGGCGGAGGACAACGGCCTCAAGGTCCTGGATCGGGATGGGCTCAAGCTCGACGACGCGGTCGAGGACGAGCTCGAGCAGCTGATCTGGCGCTCGGAGGAGCTCGCCGGCGCGGCGCCCGGGGCCCTTGGGACGGTGGTCGACGCGCGGGACCGGATCGCGCGGTACGTGGCCCATCGGATCGGGCTCGCATCGGCGGTCAACGCCGCAGGACTCCACGTCATCCTCGACTGCGCGAACGGGTCGGCATCCACGGTTGGGCCGGGCATCCTCGCGGCGACGGGGGCGCGGGTCGAGGTCATCAACGACCAGCCCGACGGGTCGAACATCAACCTGCACTGCGGCGCCACGGATCCGGCCGCACTCGCGGCGCGGGTGGCGGAGACCGGCGCGGACCTCGGCTTCGCGCTCGACGGCGATGCCGACCGGCTGGTCGCGGTCGACGGATCCGGAACGGTGGTCGATGGCGACCGGATCATCGGGGTCCTCGCCCTGGAACGACTGGCCAGGAACGGCGCCCGTGCCGACGACCCGGCGACCGGCACGCTCGTCGTCTCGGTGCTCTCGAACGGTGGGCTCCAGCAGGCCGTCGAGCAGGCCGGCGGCACCGTCATCCGGACCCCGGTCGGCGACAAGTACATCCTCGAGGGCATGCAGGTTTCGGGAGCCGGGCTGGGTGGCGAGAAGAGCGGCCACGTGATCGTTCGCGAGCACACCACGTCCGGCGATGGGCTCGTGACGGCGCTCGAGGTGCTCCGGGTCGTCACCACGAGCGGCCGCTCCCTGGCCGACCTGGCGAGTCAAATTCCGCTCCTCCCGCAGGAGCAGCGCGCCGTGCGCGTCCGCCACAAGGAGCAGTGGGAGGGCGATCCGGTCCTCCGCCGCGCCATCGCCGATGCCGAGGCACGGCTGGGCCAGGGGGGCCGTGTGCTCGTCCGTCCGTCCGGCACGGAGCCCGCGCTGCGAGTCATGGTCGAGGGTTGGGACGCCGCGATCGTCCGGGAGCTGGCCGACGGCCTGTCGGCCCTCGCAGAGCAGCGCCTACACTGACTTCCTGATGTGTGGAATCGTGGGCTATACGGGGCCGCGGGAGGCCGGCCCGATCCTGATGGAGGGCCTTCGCCGCCTCGAGTACCGGGGCTACGACTCGGCGGGAATCGCGCTCGTCGATGACCAGGGCGACCTGTTCGTCGAGAAGCGGGCCGGCAAGCTCGGCAACCTCCGGACCGCCATCGCCGAGCGCACGCCGCACGCGGCCGTCGGGCTGGCCCACACACGCTGGGCGACCCACGGGCGCCCGAACGACGTCAACGCCCACCCCCAGGTCGACTGCACGGGCCGGATTACCGTCATCCACAACGGGATCATCGAGAACTTCCAGGAGCTTCGGGACGGGCTCGAGGCCCGCGGCCATCGGCTCGTCTCCGAGACCGACACCGAGGCGATTGCCCACCTGATCGAGGAAGCCTACGCGGGCGACATCGCCGACGCGGCCCGTGCGGCACTGCGCCAGCTCGACGGGGCCTACGCACTTGCGATCATGCATCGGGACGAGCGCGACCGGATCGTCGGCGCCCGCAAGGACGTACCCCTGATCGTCGGCGTCGGGGACGGCGAGTCGTTCCTCGCGTCCGACGTGGCCGCGATCCTCGGCGACACGCGCCGCGTGATCTTCCTCGAGGAGGGCGACGTCGCCGACCTGACGCCGGATCGGATCGTCGTGACCGACGTCGACGGGCGCCCGGTCGAGCGCGTCATCGAGACGATCGAGTGGACGGTCGAGGCCGCCGAGAAGGGCGGCTATGACACGTTCATGCTCAAGGAGAT
>DHWF01000050.1:444-7268 GCA_002413045.1 Chloroflexi bacterium UBA5189 | reverse complement strand
GGCATCGCCAAGGACGGCGCCAAGCTCGTGACCGCCGTCGCCACCGCAGCGGTCCCGAAGTTCACCGTCCTGATCGGCGGCAGCTTCGGCGCCGGCAACTACGCCATGGCCGGTCGCGCGTACCAGCCGCGATTCCTGTGGACCTGGCCGAACTCGCGCATCTCGGTCATGGGTGGGCAGCAGGCGGCACGCGTGCTGTCGACGGTGTCCGAGGCCTCGCAGCCGGGTGGTACCTGGGCCTCCGATGACGCTCGAGAGGCGTTCGAGGCGCCGATCCTCGAGACCTACGAGCGCGAGGGCTCGCCCTACTTCTCAACCGCCCGACTGTGGGACGACGGCATCATCGATCCACTCGATACCCGCCAGGTCCTCTCGATCGGCCTCGACGCGGCTCTCCACGCCCCGATCCCCGACACGAAGTTCGGCGTCTTCCGGATGTAGGTTGCGGAGAAGTCCGTAACCGGACAGCAGAGTCCAGTCCATACGCTCGGCGCATGGGATTTGGACCACGCATCGCTCTGGCCGGCGGGCTCGCCGCCGTGCTGCTGGCCGGGTGCTACGGCGGAGCGGTGTCGCCGGGCGGAGCCGCCACGTCACCGGGACCGATCTCGACATCGGGCGCGCTGCCGTCGCCGACGACGGGCTACTGCGGCATGGTCCCCGAGCCCGTTCCTTGTGTCGACAGAGCCGGCGACGAGCCGATGCCAACGTCCGTCGGCCAGTTGCACGTCCTTGCCGGCACGTGCGCCTCGACGTTCTCGGCTGATCGATGCCAGGCGCTCGCATTCGCCGCGGCAACGCAATTGGGCGTCGGATTCGACCACGTCCTTGCCATTGACGTGGTTCCAAATCCGAGCCCCGAGGAGATCGACTTCGCCCATCGGACCTTTCTTTCGATCGCGCTCGCGGATGGGTCACGCCACGACGTGGTGATCAGCTGCCCTGGGATCGCAGGGGCGTATGACCCGCCGTGCATGGCCCTCCCGACCGTGCCGCTCTCGTTTCCGAGGGGGAGCGAGGGCGGCGGCGGATACACGGATACCCCGGAGAACGCGACGCCGTTCCCGTCGCTCGAGCCGGCCGCAGTCGCCATGGCGCGGCCGCTGAAGGTCGCGAGCCTGCCGATATCGATCACGAGCACCGGTCCGTACAGCATCCTGGTCGGCACAGCCCTGCTCCCCAATGGATACCTTGCCGAAGCCGATTTCTCGCTCGCTGATCCGTGGCCGTCCAACGTGCTGCTCAGGAGCGGGGTCAGCCTCGAGGTGCGACCGACCGCAGGTGGCGACCCCCTCCGGAACCTGTACGAGCACGGTTGGCTCTCCGACGTCGAGGAGGTCGCCGCGACGATCACGTTCGACGTCGCCTGGTTCGAGCCGGGCGCGAGCCTCCCGATCGTGAACATCGTCGTCCGCTAGGCGGCTGCCGGAACATCGACTCGGACGTCGCCTCATACAGTTAGGCGATGGCGATCCATGAATCGGCGGCGAAGGGCTTCTCGGCGGGCGCCGATGCATACGAGCGTGGGCGGCCCGACTATTCGCAGCAGGCCGTAGCAACGCTCGTTCGGGAGCTGAAGATCGGTCCAGGGACGCGGCTGCTGGACCTCGCGGCCGGAACCGGCAAGCTCACAAGGCAGCTCGTCGACACCGGCGCGGAGATCGTCGCTGTGGAGCCGGTGGCGGAGATGCGTGCGAGGCTCGTCGCGGCCGTCCCGGGCGCCGAGGCGCTCGAGGGAACGGCCGAGCGAATCCCGCTTCCGAACCATTCGGTTGATGCGGTGGTCGTCGCGCAGGCATTCCACTGGTTCGATGGCGTTCGTGCCATCTCGGAGATCCGGCGGGTTCTCCAGCCCACGGGCGCGCTCGGCGTGATCTGGCAGTCCCGGGACGCGGCGCGCCCCTGGATCGAGCGCCTGAACGAGATCATCGACGGCGCGGCGGCGGGCCAGCCGCGCTATCGAGGCGATGCATGGCGCGCGGCGTTCGACATCTCTGCGTTGTTCGACCCGCTCGAGACGGCCCGCTTCGCGCACATCCAGCGGGGCGACGTCGCGACGATGGTCGATCGGGTCGCCTCGATCAGCTACGTCGCGGCGATGCCGGCCGACCGCCGCGCGATCGTGCTCGATGCCGTCCGCGAGCTGCTTGCGACCGACCCGGACACCGCCGGCGCCGAGGTCATCGAGCTGCCGTATCGCGCGGACATCTTCTGGACGCGGCCGAAGGCGATCCCGGCCGGCCCGTCGACCGGCCTCCTGGTCTCGGTCAACGTGTCGCCCGGCGGTGTCCCGAAGCTCCCGATCGCCGGCACCCGCATCCGCAAGCTCGGCCTCGATGGCGACGCCCACGCCGATCTCAAGCACCACGGCGGACCGCTGCAGGCCGTGTGCTTGTACTCCGTCGAGTCGATCGAGCGAGTGGCGAGCGAAGGCCACACGTCGTTCCCCGGCGCGTACGGGGAGAACCTCACGCTGGCCGGCATCGACTGGGGCGGACTTCGCGGCGGCGATCGCCTGCGCATCGGCGGCAACGGGCCGCTGCTCGAGCTGACCGATGACGCGACGCCGTGCTCCAACCAGGCGCGGTGGTTCATCGAGAGCGACATCAGCCGTATCTCCATGCTGCGGCATCCGGAGGACGCCCGCTGGTACGCGAAGGTCATCGAGGAGGGCCCGGTTGCGCCTGGTGACCGGGTGGAGCTGATCCGCACCGCCTGAGCGGATGGTCCGAGCGGCGCCGTTGGTCGGCTAGCATGCCGGCGATGGCCCGCGTCGCCCGCCTCTCGATCGCCCCGGTTCGCGGCCTCGCCCTGCAGCACCCCGCGTCGATCGACGTCGTCGACGGCGGCGTCCTCGAGGATCGCCGGTTCTACCTCGTGGACGAACACGGCCGGCTGGTCGACCGGCTGCTCGCCGGCGGGTTGGTCCAGGTCGCCGCCGAGACGAACCCGGAGGCCACCTGGCTCCGGATGACCTTCCCGGACGGCGCCGTGATCGAGGGCGATGTCGCGCTCGACGAGCCGGTCGCGACCGACATCTACGGCCGGCATGCAATCGGGCACGTCGTCGGCGGCCCGTGGGCGGCGGCGCTCACGCCGTACGCGCATCGACCAGTCCTGCTCGTTCGATGCGACAAGCCCGGCGGCACCCGGATCCGCGCCGGCGAGACGAACGTCCGGAACGCGGTCAGCCTCGTTTCGGACGGCTCGCTGCGCCAGCTGGCCCGCGAGCTCGGCGTCGAGGCCGTCGACGGGCGCCGCTTCCGGATGCTGGTCGAGCTCGAGGGTGCGGCCGCACACGAGGAGGACACCTGGATCGGCGGGAGCGTCAGGATCGGCCGCGCCGAACTCTCGATCACGAAGCCCGACGCTCGGTGCGCAATCACCACCCAGAACCCCGACACCGGCGAGCGCGACCTGGACACGCTGCGAACGCTGATCCGCTACCGCGGCTTCCGTGCGGACGACCCTGAGAAGAAGATCGACTTCGGCGTCCTCGGCGAGGTGCTCGTGCCGGGACCGATCACCGTTGGCGACAAGGTCGAGGTCGACGCGCGCGTGCTCGAGCCGGCCGCTGCGGCCGCCGCAACGTCCTGACGTGCCAGATCGGATCGACGCCCTTGCCGGCCTGACGAGCGCGGAACGGGCGAGGCTCGAGCGCTTTGCCAAGGCATTCGAGCGCGTCGACGCCTCGAGCTACCCGATCTTCACGGAAACCGTCGAGACCGATGCTGTCCTGGAGGCACAGGCTCGCGCCATCGACCTGGTCGGGAAGGGCCGCCGCCGTGACGCGATCCGGGCCGCCGTGGACGCCTTCGTCGACGAAGGGACACACGCGTACGCACGCCGGATGAGCCTGACCGACACGTTCCTGCTCTTCCAGTCGCTGCCGGATCGAGCCGAGGATCGGGTGCGGTTCCTCGCGACGGTGGAGCGGGCGGTGGTCGGCCTCATCCTGTGGGACGAGCTGGGCGACGACGATCGGGCGGCCCTGATCGGGCCGTGGGCCGCGGTCGTCGAATCACTCGGATGACTCGACGCGTAGGATGCCGAGCGTGACGGAGGCGCTGCGGGTCGAACGAACCAGACCTGGCGGGGTCGTCGCGCGGGTCACGCTGGCGCGGCCGGAGCGGCACAACGCATTCGATGCCTCGCTCATCGCCGAGCTCCGGACGACCTTCGCGACACTCGAGCGAGATTCGCCGACGGACCTGCGAGCCGTCGTGCTCGCCGGCGAGGGCCAGACGTTCTGTGCCGGCGCGGACCTCGACTGGATGCGTGCCGCGATGCAGCTCGACGTCGAGGGCAACGAGCAGGACTCGATGGCGATGGCGGAGATGTTCGAGGCGATCGACACATGCCCGGTGCCGGTGATCGCGCGGGTCCAGGGGGCAGCGCTCGGCGGCGGCATGGGGCTGTGTGCCGTCGCTGACCTCGTCATCGCGGAATCGGGGGCGCGCTTCGGGTTCACCGAGACGCGGCTCGGCATCCTGCCCGCGGTCATCTCGCCGTTCGTGATTGCCAAGATCGGCGAATCGCACGCCCGTGCCCTGTTTCCCGGCGGCCGCCGCTTCGATGCCATGCGCGCGCAGCGCATCGGGCTCGTCCACGAGGTCGTCGAGGGCGAGCCGGCACTCGACCTCGCCGTCGACGCCGCGATCGCGGACATCCTGGCTTCGGGGCCGACCGCGGTTCGCGCGGCCAAAGCCATCGTCCGCGAGGTCCGCGGCCTCGGGCACGGGTCGTCCAAGTGGCACACCGCGCGCGTCATCGCGCGCCAGCGCACCAGCGCGGAGGCCCAGGAAGGCTTCGCCGCGTTCAGCCGCAAGCGCAAGCCGGGCTGGGACCCGGATGCAGGGCACTGATCCCCCGCTTGCCTTCCGCGTCAACGATCGCGACAATCACGACAGATGCGTGACGAGATCAGCCCGAGCGAGGCAGCTCAGCGCCTTGGGACCACGACCCGGTCGGTCCAGCGGTGGATCTCGCTTGGCAGGCTGCCTGCACGACGCGTCGGTGGTCGATGGCGTGTCGCGTCTGACGCGTTAGACGCGTTCACGGCAAGCGGACAGCGTCAAGGTGCACTGACACCGGCGTCGACGGGATCCAATGGCATCCGCCGGCTCTTCGTCGCGAACCGCGGCGAGATCGTCCGTCGCATTCGGCGCACCGCCGAGCGCCTTGGCATCACCGTCATCGAGCCGGAGACCGATGGCGCCGCTGCGATCGACCTCCTCGACGTCGGGGCGGTTGTCGCCGCTGCCGTGGCCGCCGGCGCGGACGCGCTGCACCCCGGGTTCGGATTCCTGGCGGAGAACGCGACCTTCGCGGAGGCAGTCGAGGCTGCGGGCATCACGTGGATCGGGCCGCCGCCGAGCGCGATTCGAGCGATGGGTGACAAGGGCGCGGCACGACGGCTCGCGGCGGAGCTCGGCGTCCCGGTCGTGCCCGGCTACGACGGCGACGAGCAGAGCGACGCCGCGCTGACGAGCGCGGCAACGGCGATCGGCTACCCGCTCCTCGTGAAGCCTGCGGCCGGCGGCGGTGGCAAGGGCATGCGGACCGTTCGGGTTGCCGCGGAGCTGCAGCCCGCGCTCGAGGGCGCCCGGCGCGAGGCCACGGCCGCTTTCGACGACGGCCGCGTGATCCTCGAACGGTTCGTCGAGGGACCGCGCCACGTCGAGGTGCAGGTGCTCTTCGACGGCGCCGGCACTGGCGTCCACCTGGGCGAACGCGACTGCTCCACGCAACGGCGCCATCAGAAGGTGCTCGAGGAGACACCGTCGCCTGCCGTCACGCCGGCGATCCGCGAGCGGCTTACCCGCGCCGCGCTCCAGCTCGCCGGCGCCGTGGGCTACCGGAGCGCCGGGACGTGCGAGTTCCTCCTGACCGATCGAGGCGAGGTGTTCTTCCTCGAGATGAACACGCGCCTCCAGGTCGAGCACCCGGTGACGGAGGCGGTGACCGGCCTCGACCTCGTCGAGCAGCAGCTCCGGATCGCCGAGGGTCGGTCGCTCGACCTGACCCAAGTGGAGATCGATGCCGCGCTCGAACGCGGCGGCCACGCCGTCGAGGTGCGGCTGTACGCCGAGGATGCCGAGGACGACTTCCTGCCGGCGACGGGTCGGGTCGAACGGCTCGTCTGGCCGATCGGCGCCGGGGTCCGCGTCGACGCCGGGATCGATGAAGGCTCGATCGTCGGGTCCCGGTTCGACCCGATGCTGGCCAAGATCATCGCCCACGGCGCGGACCGCGCCGAGGCCCTCGATCGCCTGACGGCGGCGCTCGACGCTGCCGTCGTGCTCGGGCTGACGACGAACCTGCGATTCCTGCGCTGGCTCGTGCGCGAGCCCGCGGTGCGCGAAGGCCGGATGCGGATCGACACGCTCCCGCGGATCTGGCCGCCGGACAACTGGGCTGCCCGGGCGAAGACCCCGGACGCGGCCTGGCAGGCGGCGGGACGCGCGCTCGCCGGCGCCGGTTGGCTCGGTGGCTGGCGGCTCAACGGCGCGCCGCGGGTCCGGCTCGCCACGGACGGCGAGGAACGCTCGATTGCGCTCGACGCCGGCGCCGCGCGGGCTGCCTACGTGGCGGTCGCCGCCGGGGTGGCGCACGTGGACGTCGCCGGGCGCAGCGTGCCCTTCCGATTGGCGCCGGCGCCGGACGTCGATCGCGCGGTTCGAGCCGCTGCGGGCGCGCACGGCGGCGGGCCGGTCGAGGTCGTCGCGCCGATGCCCGGCTCGATCGTCGCGATCCACGCCACGGTCGGGCAGGCCGTCGAGGCCGCCGACCCGATCGCGACCCTCGAGGCGATGAAGATGGAG
>DHWF01000050.1:0-245 GCA_002413045.1 Chloroflexi bacterium UBA5189 | reverse complement strand
CGCGCGACGACGTGCTCGCCGTCGTCGAGCCGTAGGTCGGGTCGGAGCGGTACGCTCTCGGCGTGACGACGAAGAGCGCGACCAGACAGGCGACCGCGAGCGCCGAGACGAATGCAGAAGCCAAGGTCGAGGCTGCGGCGCTCCCGGAGGATCGCGCGTCGCTCCTCGCGCTCCACCGAGCCGCGCGCAAGCGTCGTGACGCGGCGCCGCTGCTGAGCGAGGCGCGCGCCGAGGCCGCGTTCGAG
>DHWF01000004.1 GCA_002413045.1 Chloroflexi bacterium UBA5189 | reverse complement strand
CCGCCGAAGTTGAGCTGGTAGGTCCGATCGAGGCGGACGCCGCGATCCATGAACAGGCGGGTGAGCACGCGGTGGGTGATCGTCGCCCCGACCTGGCTCTTGATGTCGTCGCCGATGACCGGCAGGCCTTCCTCGGCGAACCGGCGCTGCCAGTACGGCTCACGGCCGATGAACACGGGGATCGCGTTCACGAACCCGACGCCAGCCTTGAGGGCCTGCTCGACGTACCACTTGGTCGCCTCCTCGGAGCCGACCGGCAGGTACGAGACCATGACGTCGACCTCGCGTTCCTTCAGGATGGAGACGATGTCGGCCGTCGGGCCGGGGGCCTTCTCGATGATCTGGCTGAGGTACTTGCCGAGGCCGTCGTGGGTCATGCCGCGCTCGACGGTAACGCCGATGTGCGGGACCTTCTTGAAGACGTACGTGTTGTTCGGCTTCGTGTAGATCGCCTCGGACAGGTCCTTGCCGACCTTGTTCTTGTCGATGTCGAAGGCGGCCACGAACTCGATGTCGCGGACGTGGTAGCCGCCGAGGTTGACGTGCATCAGCCCGGGGACGAAGTCGTCCTCCTTGGCGTCCTCGTAGTAGTACCGGCCCTGCACGAGGCTGCTCGCGCAGTTGCCGACGCCGACGATCGCGACGCGGATCTTGCCGTCGCCGCGGCGCCCGGCGCCCGCCCAGGTGTTCTCGTGGGACTTGCCGTTCTTGCTGGCGTTCTTGCCGTTCGTTGCCATGTGGTTCGCTCCTTGCTCGGTTCTATTTGCTGGTTCGGGGTTGGTATTCGCGGTTTCGGGGGTTTGCTTGGCATCAGCGCGACCGATGCGCGTTGGCGGAATACGAAGGTGGGTGGGGGGCCCTCCGGCGAGGGCGATGGCGCGCCGGGTCAGCCCTCCCTGGACTGGGCGCGAACGTGGAGGATGCGTTGGATGGCGGTGATCGTGGCCAGGGCCGCGATCAATGCGAGCGTCCCGTCCAGGATGGCCGGACCAGCTTTGCTGGATGCGGTCTCGATACAACCCCGAAACAGGTCCGGTCCCACCTTCGCGCAGTCGACCGCGCCGCCCGCGATGCCGGTTGCCATCAGGCCGAAGCCGAGCAGGAGCGTCCGCACCTCTCGCGGCGCGAAGCCCACGGCCGCCATGCCCGTCCCGCTCGAGAAGCCAAGGCTCTCCGCCTTGGCGCGCGTGTAGCTGACCATGAACGCTGCGCCTGCCGCGGCAACCGCCAGGACCGGCGAGATCGCATCGAATGCGATCGCGCCCGCCGCGATGCCGACGTAGACGATCGCCTCGCCGGCTCGGTCGAAGGTGGAGTCGAGGAACGCGCCGAGTTTCGTGGCTCGGCCTGTCGCACGCGCGAGCGCGCCGTCAAACAGGTCGAAGATGCCGAACACGAGGACGAGGATTCCGGCAGCGACCCAGGCCTGGTTCGCCGCGGCGTACGCGGCGACGCACGTCCCGAGGAAGCCGATCAGGGTGAGGGCATTCGGCGTGAGGCCGAGGCGGCCGAGGCCGCGGGCGATCGGCGTGGCGAGGTCGCGGACCCGCTGGCGTGTCGCGGGGGATACCAGGGAGCCGTTCAAGGGGCCGGCCGCTCCGTGGCCGCGCGGATGCCCAGGACGCGGCGCTCGTACTCGACGAAGGCGTGGAATGCCTCGGGGACGAGGCGGGAGACCGTCTCGCGGCCGACGCGCCGGGTCGCGACGAGCCCCGCGCTGCGCAGCCGGCCGATGTGCCACGACACGAGGGGCTGGCTCAGCCCCACGCGCTCGATCAGCTCGGAGACCGACGCCTCGCCCTGGGCGAGCCGCTGGACGATCCGTAGCCGATTCACGTCGGCGAGCGCCTTGTGGACGATCCGCAGCGAGCGGAGCTCATCCGGTTGATCGACGACCGCGGCGATGGTCGAGCGGATGTGGGCGGGGGATGGGGCCAAGCGTGGGGCTCCGATCAGGGTCGTTCGTGCTGGAAGCAGGTCCGCAGCGCGTGCCTCCCGCGCCGACGGATCAACGGTGGTTTATATCAATATGCATTGATCCGGGGCGCATGTCAACCGGAAATCATCGCGCGGCCCCGAGCTTCAGCGGCCCCCGGCTTCAGGAGGCGCCAGCTGAGCCACAGGCTCGCAAGCGCGGGCATGGCGAACCAGGCGAGCAGGCCAATGAGGACAAGGCGCGCGGCATCGACCGAGATGGCCGCGCCCTGGGCTACGCCGCCGCCGCCGCTCGCGCCAGCCCCGCCCGCGCCGTTGCCGAGGCTGGCCCGCAGTTGATCGAGCTGATCGCCAAGGGATCGCAGGTCGGTGGCGACGGCCGCGCTGTCGGTGACGTTCGTGCGCATGCGCGCGGCGGCCGAGGTGAGGTCGGTCGAGAGGGTCCGGGCGTCGGATGCGACGCCGCCGAACTGGCCCGACAGCTGCCCGAACGGGTGGTTGCCGAGGATGTCGAACGAGCCCAGAGAAGCGAGGCCATCGAACGAGTCGGCAAGGCGCGCCGTCAGCTGCGCGGCCTGGTCCGCGGCGGCGCTCGTCTCCGTCAGGCTCGCGCTCGCGTTCGCGGCACTCGTGGCCGCGTGCTTGAGCGCGTCCGACGCGGGTCCGAGCACGGACAGGGCTTCGGCGCGCTGCCGTTCGAAGCCGCTCGCGGCATCGCCGATTGCGGCGAGGGAGCTGAGCACCAGCACGCCGGCCGCAACCACCAGAACGACGCCAGTCACCCCGAAGAACAGCAGCCCAACGCCAAGGCGCCGCCGGTTCGCTCGACGGATCACGCCTGACGCGGCTCGCGCCGCAGGAGGAGCCAGCCCACCGCCAGCAACCCGGCCGCGATGACGCCGAGTGCGAAAAGCTGCCACGGATGGGTCATGGTGCCGTCAAACATGAGGCCCTTGAGCTATACGTTCCCTTGGGCGCCGGTAGGCCCGCTTGGGAGGCTGCGCCCCGGAAGGTTGCACCCAGTCAAGCGCGGGGTACCGCGCCAGCGACGGCCGCATTGCGGAAGCCCCGCATGGCGTGGCACCTACACTCCGCCGGATGAGACGCCGAACGGCGCTGCTCCTGCTTGGCGTCCTCGGCGCCGGCGCGTTCCTTTCCGGGCTCGAGCTCATGATCACGGCCGTCGCCCTGCCCGCGATCGTGGTCGACCTGGCGGACTGGACGCAGCTCCGGCCGGCGTCCTGGATCATCAACGGCTACCTGCTCGTGTCAATCGTGGTGATGCCGATCGCCGGGCAGCTCGCCGATCGCGTCGGCGTGCGCCGGGTCTTCCTGTGGGCCCTCGTCATCTTCGTGGCGGGCTCCGCGCTCGCAGGCCGCGCGACCGGCCTCGGTGACCTGATCGCCGCGCGCCTGCTCCAGGCGCTCGGCGGCGGCGCGCTCGTCCCGGTGGCGACGGCCGCCGCGTCGCACCTGTTCGAGGGGCCTGCGAGGCCGCGTGCCCTCGGTGCCGTCGGCGCACTGACGTTCCTGGGCATGGCGGCGGGACCGTTCGCCGGCGCCTGGATCATCCAGTCGATCCACCCGGCGGCGGCCATCGAGAGCCTCGGCGTGAGCGGCGGGCTGCTCGCAGCGCTCGGAGCGCCGTGGCGGTACGTGTTCTACCTGAACGTCCCGATCGGGATCGCCCTCCTCGCGCTCGGCTGGGCAGCCACGACCGGCTGGACGACGCCACGGCGCGCGACCCGGCTCGACCTGGCTGGAGCCGCTGCGGCCTCGATCGGCCTCGCGGCGTTGCTGCTCGGTGTCACCCTCGCGGGCAGCGAGCCGATCCCCGGGCTCCCGCTGGATCCGTCGGTGCTCGCCGCGGTGCTGGCAATCGTGGCCGTCGTGTTCCTGGGCGCCGCGGTGGTCATCGGCCGGCGCCGCGACGAGCCATTCATCGACACGGCCTGGTTCCGGTCTCCGTCGTTCACGTCGGCGGTGCTCGTATCCCTGCTGACCGGCTACGGCTTCGCGACGGCGATCATCGGCGGCGCCGTCTTCGTCGACCGGGTGCTCTACGGTGGGCCGGACCAGCAGCGGATCGCGCTCGGCGCGCTCGCCGCGGCGACCGCCGTCGGGGCCCTCGGGTCCGGCCTCGTGCTCCGCGCGATCGGGCTGCGATTGACGACCCTCGTCGGGCTGGCGGCCGCGATCGCCGCGCTGGTTCGCATGGCCGCCTGGTCGCCTGCTACCTCGATCGGGGAAGCCGCAGCGTGGCTGGCGCTGTTCGGGCTCGGCTTCGGGCTCACCGTGACGCCACGCTCGGCGGCGGCGGTCGAGGCGCTCGGCGAGCGGGCGTTCGGGATTGCGTCGGCGGCGGTGACCGTCGCCCGGATGATCGGCATGGCGCTCGGCCTCGCGGCGCTCACCGCGTTCGGCTCGACCGTCATCGACCAGCTATGGGCCGAGATCCGCGCCACGCCCGATGCCTACAAGGCGTTCATCCCCGCGTCACTCCAGGGCCGGCCATTCAACGACGGGCTCGTCGTCCAGGCGCTCGAGCAGTGGGCGAGCACCGAGGCGGCGCAGATCCTCGTCGGCGTGTTCCTGATTGCCGCAGCGGTCATGGCCGTGGCGGTCCTGCCGGCGCTGGTGATGGGGCGACGAGGCGGCCGGGTCGAGGTGACCGGCCCGGGGACCGCGGAGGGGTTGGCCGCGGGTGCTGCGCGCGGAGTGGTCGCGGCGCCCTAGGCGCCCTGGATGACCTAGTCGCAGATCCGCGGGTGCGCCGCTGGGTGTGCGGACGCCGCGTCGACCCTGTCCGAGGACAGGTAGTCGGCCACGACCTGGAGCTTCGGGATCGTGCCGTGCGGTCCCTCGGACGTCTGCAGCCAGAGCCGCTCGGTCGTGGTCGCGAATGCGTCGTCCAGGCTCAGGGCGTGGCGGCGGACCTCGGAGATCGTGTACAGGAACCGCCAGTCATCGCTCGTGTAGACCTCGACGGTCATGCCGATCAGCTTCGCCCCGTTGTTGTCCTCGGACGCCACCAGCAGGGGCAGGAACATGCCGTCGCGGGCGTGGGCGTAGATGTACGTCGCGCGGCCCTCGCCGGGCTGCCCCAGCAACGGCTGGTAGAGCGCCACGTCGCACAGCGGATACAGGCCGTAGTTGTCCGTCTGGAGCATCACCGGCAGGTCGATCCCGAGACGGCGGATGACGACGCGCGTCGCCACTCGATCCGGCGGGAATGTCGGGGCGGCTGCGGTGCCGTTGCCGCTGCTCGGCAGTGCAAGGCCGGGGGTGAGCGTCGGCAGCGGGTCGTACGAGGCCAGCGCCTGTTGCGTCGGCGCCGGCTCGACCGCCGTCGAGTACGAGATGAGGCCGCTCGCGAGCAGGACCACGCCAAGCGCGGTGAGCAGCGCGGGGAGCAGGCGCAGCCGCAGCCGCCGCCCGACCGTATCCATCGGTTCGACTCTAGCACCGGTTGGCGGTGCGGCTGGTCGACGCCCCGTTCCGTCGGGTCGCCGGGAGCCCGTGCTACCCGCCGATGGCGTGCGCAGCCTGGTTGACGATGGTCAGGAACGGCCCAGGGACGAGGCCCAGGACGACCGTCAGCACGCTGGCCACGGCCAGCCCGCCCCACAGGAGCCGACCGTGGGCCAGCGGGACCTCCTCGGAGCGTGGATCGCGCATGAACATGTACACGACGACGCGGAGGTAGTAGAACGCGGCCGCCGCGGCATTGATCACCGCGACGACGGCGAGGATCCCGACGGCGGTGTAGCCCGCCTGGCCGGCCTGGACCGCGGCGAGGATGACCATCGCCTTCCCGAAGAAGCCGGTCGTCGGCGGGATCCCGGTCAGCGAGAGCAGGAACAGCGTCATCAGGATCGCCAGCCACGGCTCCCTGCGGCCGAGCCCCGCGAAGGTGTCGAGGCCGGACGTCACGCCCGCCCGACGCTGGATCGCCGCCACGACCGCGAACGCTCCGAGGTTCATCACCGAGTACGCCGCCCCGTAGTAGAGCAGGCCCTGGAGCCCGAGCGGGATGCCGGCCGCGAACGCGGCCAGCCCCACGAGCATGTAGCCGGTGTGCGCGATCGACGAGTACGCGAGCATCCGCTTCACGTTGTTCTGGGTGAGCGCGACGAGGTTGCCGAGGGTCATCGTCAGGATCGCGAGCACGACGACCACCTGGAGCCAGTCCAGGCGGAGCGGCCCGAGCGCGTCGACGAACAGCCGCAGGATGAGCGCGAACGCGCCGATCTTCGGCCCGACCGACAGGTAGCCCGTGACCGGCGTCGGCGAGCCCTGGTACGCATCCGGGGTCCAGTAGTGGAACGGGACCGCGGCGATCTTGAAGGCCACGCCGGTGGTCAGGAAGCCCAGCCCGAGGATCAGGGCAGGCGAAACCGCTTTCGTGCCCGCCACGATGGCTTGCAGCGCGGTGGAGACCCCATCGATGTTGGTCGTGCCGGTCGTCCCCCACACGAAGGCCAGCCCGAACAGGAAGATGGCCGAGCTGAACGAGCCGAGGAGGAAGTACTTGATCGCGCCCTCGGTCGAGTAGCCGTCGCTCTTGTGGTAACCCGCGAGCATGTAGCCGGGGAGCACCATGAGCTCCAGGGCGATGAACAGGACCAGCAGGTCCGCGGAGCCGGCGATCAGCATCGCGCCGGTCATCGCGAACAGCAGGACGATCGAGAACTCGGCGAGCGGCAGGCCGCGGGCATCGAGGTAGTCAGGCCCGAACACGATCGTCAGCGCGACGATGCCGATGAAGATCAGGTCCAGGAAGGTCGTCAGCCCGTCTACGACGTAGGCGCCGCCGAACGCGTGGATCTGCGCGGTGCCGTTCCCACCCGCTACTGCCGAGCCGGTCGTGATGGTGAGCGCGGCGACGATCGCCAGGCCACCCAGGGCAACGACGAGGACGGGCGCGCGCTTGCCGGGGGCGACCACGTCGACGAGCAGGACCCCGATCGCGACCAGGACGCCCGCAATGAACGGGCCGAGGGCCAGGATGTCGTTGCTCATGAGGCGGCGCCCTCGACCGTGGTCACCGCGGTCGAGTCACCACTAGCGGGCCCGCGCGGCCGGAGGGCGAGGAGGCGTGCGGCGATCACCGCGGCGACGACCCCCAGCCCGATCGAGACGAACAGCGGATCCACCGGGATCGCGGTCGCGTTGCTGACGGCGGCAAGCGTGCTCTGGACCGGCTGCCGGATGAGGTTCAGCAGGATTCCCGGGAACAGGCCGAATACGACCACGAGGGCACCGAGTGGCGCCAGCGTGAAGATCTCGGTCGCGTTCATGTCGGAGAGGTGGTGCTTGAGCCCGAGCAGGAATGCCGACGGCTCGCCGAGCACGACGCGCTGGAACATCCAGAGCAGGTAGGCGGCGGCCAGGATCATCACGAACGTCGCCACCGCCGCAACCCACGGGTTCGTGGTGAACGAGCCGAGCAGCGTCAGGAACTCGCCGACGAAGCCGGACAGGCCCGGCAGCCCGGCCGAGGCGAACACGAAGAATCCGAAGACCGCGGCGTACACGGGGGTGAGCGCCGCCAATCCCCCCATCTTCGAGATCGTCCGGTCGTGGGTCCGCTCGTAGATCACGCCGACGAGCAGGAACAGAGCGCCGGTGATCAGGCCGTGGTTGATCATCTGGAGCACGGCGCCGTCGAGGCCCTGCTCCTGGAAGACGAACACGCCGAGCGTGACGAAGCCCATGTGGCTCACGGAGGAGTAGGCGACGAGCCGTTTCAGGTCCGGCTGGACCATCGCCACGATCGCGCCGTAGATGATCGCGATGAGGCTGAGCACGATGATCAGCGGCGCGTAGGTGTGCGACGCCTCCGGGTACAGGGACAGGCTGAACCGGATGAAGCCGTAGCCGCCGAGCTTGAGCAGCACGCCGGCGAGGATCACCGAGCCGGCCGTCGGCGCCTCGGTGTGTGCATCGGGCAGCCAGGTGTGGAACGGGAACATCGGGACCTTGATGGCGAAGGCGAGGAAGAACGCCGCGAACGCGAGCAGCTGGAGGCCGTCGCTGAAGCCGGTCGTGCCGGCGTAGGCGCGCAACGCCTCGAAGTCGAACGCGCCGGCCCAGACCCCGCCATGCGCGCCCTGGTAGGCGAACGCGGTCGCGAGGATCGCCACCAGCATCAACAGCGAGCCGACGAGCGTGTACAGGACGAACTTGATCGTCGCGTAGATCCGGTTCTGGCCGCCCCAGATGCCGATGATCAAGTACATCGGGACGAGGACGACTTCCCAGAAGATGTAGAAGAGGAACGTGTCGAGCGAGAGGAATACGCCCGTCATCCCGACCTCGAGGATCAGGAACGAGATCATGTATTCCTTGATCCGGGTCTGGATCGGGGCGAAGCTCGCCAGGATGCTGATCCAGCTCAGCGTCGTCGTCAGGACGACCAGGGCGAGCGACAGCCCGTCGATGCCGAGCTTGTACTGGATGCCGAAGATCGGGATCCAGTTGATCGCCTCGACCATCTGGAAGCCCCCGCCCAGGCTACCGGGCAGGAGCGGCTTCCCCGTGGTGTCAACGATCCCAGCATGGAAATTGGCCGCGATCCAGAGCGAGATCGCCCACGTCGCGAGCGCGGTGGCGAGCGCGAGGATGCGCGCCCAGCGGGCCGGCGAGAAGCCGATGATCACCGCCCCGACGAGCGGCAGGAAGACAACAGCGGTCAGCAGCATCTACCGCCCCAGGATCAGGAAGTACGAGCCGGCCATGGCGATCAGCCCGAGCGCGATGCCGAGGGCGTAGTTCTGGACGCGGCCGGTCTGGACCCGGGCGAGATCGGTGCCGCTCCGGCGGACGACCGCGCCGATGCCGTTGACGATCCCATCGACGACGTTCTGGTCGAACCAGGCGAGCGCGTTCGCGAAGCGGCCGCCGATCACGACGAACAGCAGGTTGTTGATGTCGTCGAACCACCACTTGTTTGCGGAGGCGCGGTAGAGGAACGCCAGGCGCCTCGTGAGCGCCTGGACCACCGCTGGCCGCCCGGCGCCGTTCAATGGCCCGATCTCGACGCCGAACAGCCGCCACGCGACGAGCATCCCGCCGAGTGCGACCACGATGCTGATGAGCAGCAGGACGCCGTCGATGCCGCCGATCGCGAACGTCGCCTCGGTGCGCCCGAGCATCTGCTGGCCTAGCTCGAAGACCGGTTGGAGGTAGCTCGTCAGCAGACCCTGCTGGCCGTTGATCCCGAAGAGCGGCCCGAGCGGCGGGCCAGGCCAGCTCAGCACGATACCGAGCAACACCGACGGGATCGCGAGCAGCACCAGCGGGACCGTCATCGTGCGCGGCGATTCGTGGATCTTCGGCTCGACGGTCGGGTCGACGCGGCTCTTGCCCCAGAACGTCAGGCCGATGAGCCGGAACATGTAGAACGCGGTCATCATGGCGACGAGGATGCCGATCGCCCAGACCCAGGTGAACCCGTTCTTGAACGATTCGCCGAGGATCTCGTCCTTGCTGAAGAAGCCGGCGAGCGGCGGGATGCC
>DHWF01000023.1:71779-87798 GCA_002413045.1 Chloroflexi bacterium UBA5189 | reverse complement strand
TCTACGTGACCCACGACCAGGAGGAGGCGCTCTCGCTCTCCGACCGGGTCGTGGTCATGAGCGAGGGCCGCATGGAGCAGGTCGGCACCCCGTTCGAGATCTACAACTTCCCGACGACGGCGTTCGTCGCCTCGTTCGTGGGCACCCTGAACGTCCTGCCCGGCAAGGTCACCGACGCGACCAAGGGCGAGTTGACGATCGCCGGCCAGCCGGTTCGGATCGGCCGCGCGTTCGAGGGCAGTCTCGGGCGCGACGTCACGGTCGCGCTGCGGCCGGAGATGGTCACCCTCGGCAGCGATGCCGCCGGCGGCGAGAACCGGCTGACCGGCAAGGTCAGCGACGTCAGCTTCCTCGGTTCGATCGTGCGGTTCCGAATCGCGCTCGGCGACGGCGGGCCGACGGTCATCCTCGACGAGTTCAACGAGCCGACGCTCAAGCTGCCGAACCTCGGCGACACGGCGACGGTCAGCTTCCCGGCAGACGGCCCGCTCGTGCTCGACGCGAAGGCGCCACTCGACTCGGTCGAGGCGCTCATCGCCGAGAAGTAGGCCGACCAAGACATCCCCTTCGGCGGTCCGGGCCGGTCCGACACCGCACGCATGGATCGAGCTGGGCCGCCGGACCTCCTCGAGGGGATCGACCTCCTGATCTTCGACAAGGACGGCACGCTCATCGAGTTCCACCTGATGTGGGGCGTCTGGGTCGACGAGCTCGCCGGCCGACTCGAGGCAGAGGGCGGGCGACCACTCCGCGGCGGCCTGTATTCGCTGCTTGGTGTTGATCCGGAGACCGGCCTCGTGCACGCGCATGGCCTGCTCGCCGCAACGCCGATGTCGCGCATCCGCGAGCTCGTCGAGGCCTACGTCGTGGAGTCCGGCGTCCCGCCGCAGCAGGCGGAGGCCGCCGTCGATGCGGCCTGGCACGCGCCTGATCCGGTGGCGCTTGCGCAGCCGGTCACCGACCTCAAGGCGCTCTTCGCGAGGCTCCGGCCCCGGGTCGCCCTGTTCGCCGTCGCGACCAGCGACGACCGCGACCCAACCGAACGAACCCTCGCCGCGCTCGGCATCGCCGGCGAGATGGCGGCGCTCGTCTGCGCCGACGACGGCATCGCGAACAAGCCTGCACCGGATCCGGTCCTCCACCTGTGCCGCCTGCTCGGGGTGCCGCCAGAGCGCACCGCCGTCGTCGGCGACTCGCCGGCCGACCTGCGCATGGCCCGCGCGGCCGGCGCCGCACGCACGATCGGCGTCCTGACCGGCGTCGCCGACCGGGACGACCTCGCGCCGCTCGCCGACGCCGTTCTCAGCTCGGTCGCGGAGCTCGCGCCCGGCGCGCCGAACTGATCGGGCATTCGGCGCCGACCGGTACTCCTTTCCTATCGCTCCCGACCGAACCACACCGTACGGTTCCGGAATAGGGCGGGGTGCACATCCGCACCGCGCCATCGGCACCGCGATCCGGTGTCACCAGGGAGCTGCGCCAAGCCCGATGGCACTCGCTGCGCGACCGGCCCCGCCGGCCGCCGAGCTGATCACGCTGTCAGAGGCCGCCCGGCTCGCCGGCGTCCACCGGGACACCGTTCGAGCGTGGTGCGCCCGCGGGGACCTGCCGTCCCTGCGGCACGGTCCCCATCGTGAGGTCCGGCTGCGCCGAGGCGATCTCCAGCGCCTGCTCGAAGGGCGGGAGCGACGCACGGCGGACGGCGCTCCGAGTCGCCCCACCAGCGCCAAGGGTCCCACCAGCATCAGCTCGACCCTCCGACAGCTCGAGCCCATCCGCACCGCCGCCGCGACGAGCACCGACGCCCTGCGCCGGCTCGCCTCGGAGCTGTCCGGCTCCGAGGGTCTCCAGCCGGTCCTCGAGGAGGTCCTCGAGAACTCGATTCGCCTGTTCCACGCCGATCGCGCCGGCCTGTGGCTGTGGCACGCGACGCGGGAGCACCCGCTCGAGCTCGTCGCGCGACGCGAGTTCCCGTCCGCGATCGAGGAGCGGGTGAGCGCGGCAACCCATGATTCGCACCTCGCCGGCTTCGCGGCGCTTCGACGCAGCGAAGTCATCGTCTACCCGGACGCAGCCGACCCCGGCCTCACGGCCGATATGCGCGAGCTGTACGCCGCGAACGAGATCGCCTCGCTGTGCTTCGTCCCGGCGGTCTTCCGCGGCGCCCCGCTCGCGCTCCTCGTGCTGTACCACCACGACCCATACGAGTGGACCGACGACGACGTCGCGCTGGCGCGCAGCTTCGGCGACACCGTGGCGACGGCCATCGGCAATGCCCGCCTCATGGCCTCCGTCGAGGATCTCGCGGCGCGACTGCGGGCGATCCAGGACCTGTCCGCGCGGCTCTCCAGCATCCAGGACACCCGCGGCATCGGCGACACCATCGTCGCCGAGGCCCACAACCTGATCACCTACGACACGCTGCGGGTGTACCGCGTGGATCACGCCACGGGCTGGTGCGAGCCGATCGCGTTCCAGGGCGTCTTCATGGGCCGCCCGGACCCCGAGCCGGAGATGCTTCGAGTGCGCATCGGCGAGGGGCTGACGGGCTGGGTCGCGGAGCATGGCGAGCCCGTGCTGCTGGGCGACGCCCACGCCGACGCGCGCAGCCTGATCGTCGGCGACACGTCGGGACCCGAATCCATGCTCGTCGTGCCGATGACCCACGAGGGCCACGTCCACGGCATCGTCGTCGCATCGCGTCTCGGGCGGGACCGGTTCGGTCCCGACGACGAGACGACGCTCAGCATCTTCGCAGGCGCCGCGGCACAGGCCCTCGTGAACGCCGAGCGGTTGGAGCAGCTGCGCACCCAGCAGGCGGAGCTGGAGCACCAGCTCGTCAGCCAGCGCCGGCTCATGGCGGTCAACGAGCGCCTGCTGTCCACCCTCGACCCGACCGGCGTCCTCGAGATGATCGCCGACTCCCTGAAGACCGTGGTCCAGTACGACTCGCTGACCATCTACCGGATCGACAAGGATCGCGGCGTGCGCCGCCCGGTGATCGCCCGTGACCGGTTCGCCGAGCTGATCCTGGGCTACGACGCGCCGCTCGGGACCGGGCTGACCGGCTGGGCGGTCGACCATCACGAGCCGGTGCTGGCCAACGACGCCCACCTGGACCCACGCTCGGTGCAGATCCCGGGCACCCCATTCGAGCCCGAGTCGATGGTCATCGTCCCGCTGATGGGTGATGGCGAGGTCCTGGGCACGCTCAACATCGGGCGGATGGGCGAGGCGGAGTCCCACTACAGCCAGAACGAGTTCGAGCTCACCAAGCTGTTCGCGGCCCAGGCAGCCATCGCCCTGCGCAACGCCGACGCCCACGACGAGGTCAAGGTCCAGGCGGAGCGCGACGCGCTCACCGGACTGCGCAACCACGGCGCGTTCCAGCGCGAGCTCCAGGGCTTCATCGTCGGCGGGCCGACCCGCCAGGTCGCCGTCCTGATGATGGATCTGGACCGGTTCAAGGGCTACAACGACCGCAACGGCCACCCATCGGGCGACGACCTGCTGGTTGCGGTGAGCCGCGCGATCGAGTCGTGCATCCGCCAGGGCGATCGCGCCTACCGGTACGGCGGCGACGAGTTCGCCGTGATCCTGCCCGACGTCGGTCGCCAGGCGGCCGAGGAGGTCGCGCGCCGCATCCGCGCCTCTATCGAGGCGATCCCCGACGAGAGCGGCGGCCCGCACGTCACGATCAGCATCGGCATCGCCTGCCATCCCGAGGACGCGACCGACAAGGACACCCTCGTCGAGACCGCCGACCAGGCGCTGTTCCTCGCGAAGGGCGCGCCATTCCGCAACTCCCGCGACCAGTTCGTGGCCGCCCTCGACGAGACCGCCATGGGCCTGCTCGACGGCCTCGGCGCGGAGGAGCTCCTCGACTCGATCCTGAACCGCGCCGCTCGCCTGCTCGGCGTGCGGACCGGCTACGTCTACCTCGGCGAGCCTGGCGAAGACCACATCACGGTGCGCGCGGCGATCGGCGTGATGGCCGACTACCTCGGCTTCGAGATGCCGCTGGATCGGGGCGTCGGTGGCCAGGTGTTCCGGACCGGGCGGCCCTTCGTCGTCGACGACTACGACGCGTTCGAGGGCCACTCGGCGGTCTTCGAGGGCAAGATCGGCGCCGGCGTGGGCGTCCCGCTCACGGTTGGTGGCCGCGTGGTCGGCGTGCTCGGGCTCGCCTCGGGCACGACCGAGCGGGTCTTCCGCCAGCCGGAGGTCGACGCGCTCACGAAGTTCGCCCAGCTCGCCTCGATCGCCCTGGAGAACGCCCGCCTCCACGAGCAGGCGCTGTCACCGCGCGATCCGGTGACCGGCCTGCCGACGCGCGAGACGCTCATCCAGCGCGTCGTTGACGCCCTCGCCTTGCCGATCGTCGGCGCCGAGCGACTGCCGGTCGCGGTGCTCCTGCTGGACCTCGACCGGTTCGAGATCGTCAACGAGAGCCTCGGCCACGCGGCCGGCGATCGCGTCCTGCGCGAGGTCGGCCAGCGCATCCTGCGCGCCCTGGGACCCAACGATTCGGTGGCGCGGTTTGGTGGCGATACGTTCGCCGTGCTGCTGCCGAACACCGATGCGGACGCGGCGATGGCCGTCGCCGAACGCGTCCAGCTCGAGCTCAAGCCGCCGTTCGACCTCGACGGCCGAACGTGGTTCATCAGCGCCAGCATGGGCGTCTCGGGCGGCGTGCCGGGCAGCGCCGGCGGCGGCGATCTCCTCCAGGAGGCGGAGATCGCGCTCGTCGGTGCGAAGCGCAACCCGAGCCAGCGCATCGCCCGCTTCGATCCGCTCAGCAGCCGCCACGCCCGCGAGCGCCTTGACGTCGAGGCCGAGCTCTGGTCGGCCCTCGAGCGCGACGAGCTCCTCGTCCATTACCAGCCGATCCTGGACCTCCGCACGACCCGGGTCGTCGGCTTCGAAGCCCTGGCGCGCTGGCAGCACCCGTCGCGCGGGCTCGTCCTGCCGGTGGACTTCATCGCCCTCGCCGAGGAATCCGAGCTGATCGTCGCGATCGGGCGGGTCATCCTGGAGAAGGCGTGCCGGCAGGCACAGCTCTGGCGGACGCGCTGGCCGGACGAAAACCTCGTCATGAGCGTGAACCTGTCGCCCCGCCAGTTCCTCGATCCGGACCTTGCCAACGGGATCGGGCAGGTCCTGCGGACGAGCGGCCTCGAGCCATGCGCCCTGGAGCTCGAGATCACCGAGAGCAGCGTCATGGACCGCTCCGAATCGAGCCTGGCCGTGCTCCAGCAGCTCCGCTCGCTGGGCGTCCGGGTCGTCCTCGACGACTTCGGGACCGGCTACTCCTCGCTCGCGTACCTGCGCCAGCTGCCGCTCGACACGATCAAGGTCGACCGCTCGTTCGTCACCGACCTCGACGTCCAGGACCCGAACGTGGGCATCGTGCGCGCGGTCGTGTCACTCGCCCACGGGCTCGGCATCACGGTCGTGGCCGAGGGCATCGAGACGGAGGAGCAGGCGCGCCGGCTCCGCGAGCTGGGTTGCGACATGGGCCAGGGCTTCGTCTGGGCCCACCCGGCCGATCCCGTCCGGATCGGCGCCTTCGTCAGCCGGCGCCTCGATCGGCGCGCGGATCAGCGACGGCCGCCGGTCAGCCGGAGCAGGAACAAGAACAGGTTGATGAAGTCCAGGTAGAGCAGCAGGGCGCCGATCACGGCGGCCTTCTCGCTCGACCCGAGCGCCGTCGCCAGGTTGCCCTGTGAGATCCGCTGGACGTGGTACGCGGTCAGGACGGTGAACAGGCCCACGCCAATCACCGAGATGATCAGGCTGAGGGTGCTCGACCCGACGAAGACATTGACGACGATCGCGATCATCACGCCGATCAGGCCCATCCACAGGAGGTTCCCGAGCCCGGCAAGTGAGCGCTTCGTGACGAAGCCGTACAGCGCCGCGGCACCGAACATCCCCGCCGCCGACACGAACGCGGTCGCCACCGATTCGCCGGTGTAGAACGACACGATCAGGCCGATCGTGATCCCGAGGCTCGCCGCGTAGATGAAGAACATCCCGAGGGCGGCGGTTGCGTTCAATCGGGTGATCCCGAACTGGATCACGAGCACCAGCGCGAACTGGGCAATGATGAGGAGCAGGAAGTTCTGGGCCGCGAACGCGAGGAGGCTCTCGTTGGTCTGGACGAACGCCGCGACGCCGGCCGTGAGCAGCAGGCCCGCGAACATCCAGAAGAAGGCGTGGGTGAGGTAGGCGCCCTTCGTCTGCGCGTCGGTTCGGACGTCGACCCCGTTGATGCGGATGGTGCCGGGCGTCGGCCCGCCGATGCCGGTGTCGCCCTGATTGCCCTGGAGCGTCACGGTGCTGTCTCCCTTCGAGTCGCGGCGGCCGGCGTTCGGGCCGGGGTCGCCGTTCGTGATTCTGCACGTTCTGCCGCGCGGGCCAAGACCCACACGAAGTCGGCGAGGCGATTGAGGTACGGGACGAGGTACGGACCCGGGACGAGACCATCGCGCTGGAGCGCCACGGCGCGCCGCTCGGCGCGGCGGAGGATCGTGCGGGCGAGCTCGAGAGCGGCGCTCGTGACCGTCTCGCCCGGGACGACGAACTCCTTCGGCATCTCGATGTTCCGCTCCAGCTCGACGAGGTCGCGCTCGATGTCGCGGACCATCGCCTCGGAGACGCGGGTCTGGCCGTCGCGCAGCCGGTCCCAGGCGTCGGGGTTGGTCGCGAGCTCCGCACCGACCACGAACAGCTCGCGCTGGATGCGCAGGATCAGGGGCGCAAGGCCACCGATGGACGGCCCGAGGGTGCCCGTGCGTCGCTTGACGCCGAGGTTGGCGCGGGCCAGCCCAAGCGCGGCGACGGCCTCGTCGATCGTGCCGTAGGCCTCGGCGCGCGGGTCGTCCTTGCCGATCCGTGCTCCGCCGTACAGGAGTCCCGTCGTGCCGTCGTCGCCCTTCGTCGTGGCGACGACCGAGTCGATCGGGCTGCGCCCGCTCACCTGGGGCAGCCGCTCACCACATCAAGCCGGCGTCGCGCGGGTCCCAGCGCTCGGCGAGGAGGGTGACCTTGACGGGATGCTCGACCACCGATTCGGCCTGCTCCTGGACCTGGGCGATCATCGAGCCGGCGTACGGGCAGAACGGGGTGGTCAAGATCATCTTGATCTCGGTCTCGTTCGTTCCGAGCAGGATCTGCTTGATCAGCGCCAGCTCCACGACATTCATCCCGATCTCCGGATCGACGACGGCGCGCAGCGCGTCGAGGATCGCCAGCTCGGTCGCACGGCGCTCGGCGTCGAACAGCGGCGGGACCGGAGCCTCGGTCGTCGTGGCGGGATCGGCGGTGTCGGTCATCACGATCAGGGTACACCAAGGTCGCCCGATACCCGACCGGGCAGGTGGGGATTACAGCGGCAGGGTGATCCGCATTCGGGTGCCGCGGCCGCCCTGTGGGGATTCGGCGACGATCGTGCCGCCGTGGGCGGTGACGATCGCCCGTGCGATGGACAGGCCGAGGCCGGAGCCGCGCGATTCGGGGGACTTCGCGAACCGGTCGAACACCGAGCCCAGGAGGTCCGGCGGGATCCCGGGTCCGTCGTCGACCACCTCGATCGCGAGCGATCGGTCGGCGGCGGCCGCCGACAGCGTGATGGTGCCGCCCGATGCTGCGGCCGCGCCACCGGCCATCGCACGAATCGCGTTGTCGACGAGGTTCGAGACGACCTGGCGGATCCGCACGGGGTCGACGTCGATCACCGGGGGCGTGCCGATGATCGAGACCTTGATCGCGATCGACGCCGCGTCGGCGCGCGCTCGATGGGCGGCCGCGACGTCCTCGAGCAGGACGGCGGGATCGGTCGGCTCACGATGCAGCGGCAGCGCGCCGGCCTCGGCGAGGCTGAGCGTCCGCAGATCGTCGACGAGCCGCTCCATGACCCGGACCTCGTCGAGGATCGGGCCGATGTGCACCTCGTCCGGCGGATACACGCCATCGAGGAGCGCCTCGAGGTTGCCCTGGATCACCGCGAGCGGCGTCCGCAGCTCGTGGCTCACGTCGGCGAGGAGGCGCCGCCGCGTGGCGTCCTCGGCCTCGAGCCGAGCCGCCATCTCGTTGAAGGCGCGGGTAAGGCCGCGCAGCTCGCCGCGGCCCCCGGCTGGCTCGGTGACACGCACCGAATAATCCGCCGCCTCGATCCGCCCCGCCGCCTCCACGAGATCGGACAGCGGCGCGCCGACCCTCCGCGCGATCCGGATCCCGATCACCAGCGCAACGATCCCGACCACGAGCACGACGAGCCCGGCCGGGCGCGCGAGCGAGGCGAGGAAGCCTTCGTTCGTCGACAGCCCGAGCAGCCCTCCGAGGAGCCACAGCACGAGGACGCCGATCGACACGACGAGCGTCGCCATCAGCGTGATGAGGCAGCCAAACCCGCGGCGCATGCCGCTGTAGCGCATGACCCCGTACCGCATGCGCCGCGCGCGCCACTCGCGTCGACGTGCCTCCCAGTCCGGCGGCCCGGACCAGCGGCGAGCCTGCTCGGGTGGCGGCCAGGCCTCGTCCTCCGGCCACCACGGCGGCCGGCCCGGCGGCTGCGTCACTCCGGCTCCGCCAGGCGATACCCGACGCCGTAGACGGTCAGGAGGTAGCGCGGCCGGGCCGGTTCTGGCTCGAGCTTGCGTCGGATGTTCTTCACGTGCGCGTCGATCGCGCGCTCGTAGGCCTCGAAGGCCTCGCCGTGCGCGGCGTCGAGGAGCTGCGACCGGGTGAACACCCGGCCGGGATGGCGGGCGAGGGTCGCGAGGAGCGAGAACTCGGTCGGCGTCAGCTCGATCGGCCGCTCGGCGACGGTCGCGCGCATCCGGGGGATGTCGAGGACCAGGTCGCCGACGGCGATCCGGTCGCCGGTCTCGGGCGCCCGCTCGGAGCGACGCAGGACGGCGCGGACCCGGGCGACCAGCTCGCGCGGGCTGAACGGCTTGGTGACGTAGTCGTCGGCGCCGAGCTCGAGGCCGAGCAGCTTGTCGAGCTCGGTGTCCCGCGCGGTGAGGACGACCACCGGCATCGAGCCGGTCGTCCGGATCGACCGCAGCACCTCGAGGCCGTCCAGGCCGGGCAGCCCGAGATCGAGCACGACGAGGTCGGGTCGGCGAGTTCGCGCCGCCTGGACGGCGGATGGGCCGTCGCCCGCCGTCAGCACGGCATAGCCGGCGTGCTCGAGGTAGTCACGCGCCAGTCGGGCGATCTTGGGTTCATCGTCGACGACCAGGACGGTCTGCATCGCGGGTCACTCTAGTCGGGCGGTGGGGGTGGCTGTGCCCGCTCGTGCGGGAGGGACGGAAGCGGCGGCCGTCGAGGATCGACGGCCGCCGGAGGGAGGGAGGAAGCCGGCCCCGAGTGGAGCCGGGGGTGGCTCAGCGAGTTCCGGGCGCGCCCGGGTTGCCGGAGCCGGTGCCGCTAGGCCCGGTGCCACCGGGGGCGGTGCCGGAGCCGGGGGCGGTGCCGGAGCCTGCATCGCCCTCGTGGAGGCGGCGATGCATCTCGGCGACGAACTGCTCCCGGTCCCCAGGGCCCCGGTCCCAGCCGCGACCGTAGCCGTAGCCGTGGCCCCAGCCGCGTCGATGCCCGAAGATCGCCCGGAGCACGCCGAAGATCAGGAACAGGAAGAACAGCGGGAACAGCAGTCCGAGGAACCCGAAGCCGCCGCCGCCGTGGTAGCCGTCGTAGCCGGCAACCGGCACGGCCGCGCCGGCGGGGAAGCGCCCGGCGTCGATGACGCCCTGGGCCACGCCGGCCTGGTAGATGCCGACACCGACGGCGACGAGGATGCCGACGACGATGAGGCCGAAGAGGAAGCTGGCGAACGATCGCCCGTTCATGTGGTCATCTCCTTGGTGGAAGGTCGATGGCCATAGCCTCGTGGCGAGTCATGAACCGGGTGTGAAGGCGCGATGGAGATCCTGTGGCGCGGGTCAGGCGGACTTGATCACCACGCCCGGAATTCGGTACTGGCTCGGGAGGCCGTCGGCCTCCGCCTCCGAGTAACCGGGGCCCATCAGCGAGCCGTCCTTCTCGAAGAAGTCGGCATACCGGTCGCGATTCCGGCCGGCGTACTCGTAGGCCGCGGCGACGCCCATGCGCCGCAGCTCGGGATGGTCCTTGAGCATGCGGCCGAGCGTGTAGCCGGCGCTCCGGAGCTCGAGGATGTTGCGGACGGTGAGGCGGGTGCCGTAGCAGAACGGCTCGCCGTTCATCACCAGCGGGTCCGACACGACCCACTTGATCGTCACGTCACGCGCCCTTGTAGATGTAGGCCAGGAACGGGTTCCGCTTGCGCGCGTCGCCGGCCAGCCGGCGGTGCCACTTGAACACGACGATCGCGGCGTCGATCGACGCATCGACCGCCCGCTCGGCGTTCGGCTCGACCGCGGACGTGGCAGCGCGCCGCAGCCCCTCGCACAGCGTGATCACGTCGTCCATCGGGATCTTGCGCTTGCGGTACCGAACCGCCACGAGATCGGCGAACGTGGCCATCGCCCCCGGGTCGCCACTCGAGATCGCCACGATCAGGCGATCGACGAACGCCTCGAGATCTGCCAGGAGCGCCGCCCGGACGACCTCGTCGTGGCGGTCGGACATCGTGGGATCGAGGTCCAGCGCCGCCGCGAAGGCGCGGCCACGGAGGCGAGCGCCGCCACTCCGAAGTGCCGCGGCGGCTGCCGGATCGCCGGCGGACATGTCACGAGGCGGGAGGCCGAGGCTGGGGTGGCTCACGAGCGGGAGTCTACCGTGCGCATCCGGCCCACGCCGGTACGATGCCCCCGTGGCAGGCACCGATCCGGGCGACCGCATCCCATCCGCGACGAGACCGCGCGCGCGCCCGCTGCCCGAGCCGCCGTCGGCACGATTCGCCCGGCGCCCAGCCGGTCCCGGCAGCCGCAGCGCCGCCACTGGATCCGGGTCGCGTTCCGCGCTCCGCGGGCCGGTCGCCCGCGCTGCGATCGTCGCGGTGCTCGGCGCGATCGCCCTGGTCGGCGTTGGCGGCGTGCTCGCGTATCCGTTCGGGCTCCCGTTCGTCGCCGGGATCGCGGGCGCCGTCATCGGCCTGCTGACGGCCCGCGCCGCGGTCCGGGACGATGCCGCCACGCCGGTGCCGCGCCGGACAGTGATTCGCGCTGCCGTGGCCCTGGCACTGGGTAGTGTCGTCCTCGGCGACCTCGGCCTGTGGCTGTTCGCCCAGAGCGAGGGCGGTGTCCTCGGCCCGTTCGATTACCTGTGGACGACGTTCGGGCTGTTCGTTCCCGGCGTCGCCTTCGTGGCTGCGGCGACCGCGTGGTGGGGTGCCGCGGCAGGTCCCGTCCAGCGGTGATGGACGCGCCTGACGGGATCATCTTTCGCCGACCGACCGAGGCCGATTACCCGACGGTCGTTCGCGTGATCGACGACTGGTGGGGCGGCCGGAAGATGGACTTCCTGCTGCCGCGGCTGTGGCTCCAGCACTTCACCGGAACGTCCTGGCTCGCAGAGACAACGGACGGCGCGCTGGCGGGATTCCTGATCGGGTTCCACTCGCCGGACCAGTCGAACGTCGCCTATTGCCGGCTGATCGGCACGAACCCGAACCTGCGTCAGCACGGCCTCGGGCGGGCGCTGTACGAGCGGTTCTTCGAGGACGCCCGACAGGCCGACCGACACGAGGTGCATGCCATCACGTGGCCGGGCAATAAGACGTCGATCGCGTTCCACCGGGCCATAGGCTTCGAGGTCCAGACGGGACCCGGGACGCAGAACCTGTACGGCGTCCCCGCCATCGCCGCGTACGACTTCGATCGCGAGGACCGGACGATCATGGTCCGAACCGTCTGATCGGTCAGTCGCGGCTCTCGCCCACGAACGGCATGCCATGGCGGGTGAGCGCCTCGACGCTCATCCGGAGGACCGCGGTCTTCGCGGAGGCAACGTCGCGCACGTAGCCGGACTCCTCGTCGTCGGTCATCGCGCGACCGCGAATGCTCGCGCTCGGTCGCCCGACCGAGAGCCAGGCCAGGTGGTAGCGGTCCATCGAGCCCCAGGCGCGGGCGAGCAGGTCGTCGGTGAGCTGGAGCCAGACCTTGAGCGCACCGAGGTTCGGGTTCCCGACGAGCCGGTCGCCCTCGTCGATCAGCTGCCGCGTGCTCCGAACGAGCTCGTCGCGCGTCACGCCGATTCGGCGCCTCGGGCCGCCGGATCGCGGCTGCCCGCCGGATCGCGGATGAACGCCTCGCGTGCCTCGCGCGCCCGCAGCGTCCACCGGCCGGGAAACCCCGTGCCGATCACCCTGCCGTCGAGGCGGGTGACCGGCAGGACGCCCGCGACGCTGGAGCACAGGAACGCCTCGTCCGCGCCCGCGAGGTCAGCGGTGACCAGCCAGCCCTCGACCGGCCGTAGGCCGGCACCGGCCGCCCAGCGAAGGATCCACGTTCGCGTCGTGCCCGCCAGGATCGCGCACTCGAGGGCCGGCGTGGCCAGCTCGCCGCCCCGGACCAGGAAGATGTTCGCGCTCGTTGCCTCGGAGAGGTGGCCGTCTGGCGTCAGGAAGAGCGCGTCGTCGCCACCGGCGCGACGCGCCTCGAGGCGCGCGTAGACGTAATCGGCCCGGCTCGTCGTCTTGAGCCCGACGAGCGGACTCTCCGGATCGCGCCGGACGGCGCTCACGATCAGGTGCAGCCCGCGCTGGAGATGGCCCGCCGGCGGCGGCGCCACGGCCCACGCCTGGATCACGACGGTCGTGATCGGCCGGTCCGGCGGCAGCAGGCCGCGCCCGGCGCTGGTTCCGCGGCTCACCGTGATCCGAACCGAGGCGTCCCCCGCCGGGCCCTCCAGCCCATCAACGGCCAGGAGCGCCGCAATCCCCTGGGTGACGTCCGCCTCGAGCGAACCGCTGAGCTCGATGTCGAGGCCGGCGGCGGAGCGGCGCAGGCGCGCGAGGTGCTCGGCGAGCTCGGTCGGGCGACCGGCCCGCGCTCGGAGCGTCTCGAACACGCCATCGCCGAGCTGGAAGCCACGATCGAACGCGGACAGGTGGCGCGCGTCGGCGGGTTCGAGTGCGCCGTCGATCCAGACGTGGCGCCCGGCGAGCTCGGTGCCGCTCACGCGACCTCGCGCGCCCCGATCGCGGAGAGCGGCCCGCGCGCCTTGGCGACCGTCTCATCCCACTCGGCCGCGGGGTCGCTGCGCCAGGTGATCCCACCGCCGACGTGCAGGCTCAGCCGCTCGCCGTCTGCGACGAAGGTGCGAATCAGGATGGAGCTCGCCATCGCGCCGTCCGGCCCGAGCCAGCCCGCGATCCCCGTGTACGGGCCGCGGCGGACCGGCTCGAGGCCCTCGAGCAGCTCCATGGCCCGGATCTTCGGGGCGCCGGTGATGGAGCCGCCGGGGAACGAGGCCGCGAGCAGGTCGAACGCGTCGCTCCCCAGTTGGAGCTGGCCGGTCACCGTGCTGACGAGGTGCTGGACCGCCGCCGTTCGCTCGAGGCGGCACAATCGCGGGACGCGCACGCTCCCCGGGCGGCAGACGCGACCGAGGTCGTTGCGGAGCACGTCCACGATCATCACGTTCTCGGCCCGGTCCTTCGCCGAGGCGAGGAGCTCTCGCGCGAGGCGGCGGTCGTCGTCACGGTCCCGGCCGCGTGGGCGGGTGCCCTTGATCGGGTTCGTCTCGACAACGCCGCCGCTCGTGACCGACAGGAACGGCTCCGGCGAGGCCGAGACGATCGCGCGCGGCGCGCCGGTCAGCGGGTTCGCGCCGAGGTCGAGGAACGCGGAGAAGAGGGCTGGATCACCGGTCCGCAGGCGCCGATACAACGGCCACGGGTCGGCCCGGAACGGCGCCTCGAGCCGGCGGGTGAGGTTGGCCTGGTACAGCTCGCCATCGGCGATGAACTGCCGGATCGATTCCACGCCGGCTTCGTAGGCGCGTGGATCGAGGCCGGAACGCAGCTCGATTGCCGCGCCGCCGTTGTCGGTCGACCCGGCGCGCGCGAGCGGGGCCACCAGTCGCGCCCGAACCTCGGCGAGGCGGTCGTCGAGCCGCGCGATGCGTTCGTCGACCGCCCGGCCGCCGAGCCAGGCTCGGCCGTCGCGACGATCCCAGGCGATGACCCAGTCGTGCAACGCGAGGCGCATGACCGGCAGCTCCTGGTCGGCCAACGCGAGCGAGGGCAGCCGTTCGAACCGGCGCCCGAGGTCGTACCCGAGGAAGCCCGCCAGCCCGCCGAGGAACGGCGGAGCCGAGGCGTCGGCGACCGGATCGGGGGTCAGGCGTGCGAGCAGGCGGCGCGCGTTCGCGAAGACATCGGGACCCGCTGCGGGCGCCTCGAGCACCGCGATCGGGTCGGCCGTGAGGAAGCTCCAGCGAGCATTTCGTCCGGGCCGGGCGCTCTCCAGCAGCACGAGGCCCGGCAGGTCGCGGAAGCGCTCGGCGAGATCCATCGGCGCGAGCCCGGCGAGCTCCGGGTGCTCCTCCAGGCGAATGCCAGGCGCGTGGGTCGCCTCGACGCGGGATGGCTCGTCGTGCATCCGCCCGATCATATCGGCCGACCGATCGGCGGCCCGCCGCGGGCCACCACGACGCCGGGTTCAGCCGACGCCGGCTTCAGCCCTCGCCCGCTCGCCGCTCCCGCCGGCTGAACGCGGCCAGCGCCTCGCGGCACTCGGCGGCGAGCCGGGCGGCCTGCCGCGCGATCCACGGATCGACACGCGTCGAGTCCTCGATCGTGAGGGTGGCGCCACCTGGCCCTTCCTCCAGCACGATCCCGCTCGCGTTCCGGTAGTCCGCGAGCCAGTTCGATTGGAGCTGGACGAGCGCATCGGCAACGACTCGCGCCTCGAACAGCCAGTCCAGGTACGTGGCGTTGAGCCGGTCCACGATCGCGGCCAGCGAAATCGGGCGCCCTCGCTCGAGGCGTGCGACGAGATCGACCACCCGCAGGGCCGTGAACGGATCGCCCGATTCAGCGATGACGGGTGGGCTCGGCAGGTCGTCCGGCATCCCGAGAGGCTGCGGGCGAAGGGCCCCGAGATTGCCCGCGTCGGTCAGAGCATCTCTCCGTGGGCCGTCGCGGTCGGTTCGCCCTCGCGCGGCCGCGGCTCCTCGCCCGGGCCGTACTCGCGCTTCGCGCCGTGGCCGTTGCGCGCCTCATCGGGCTCGAGGTCGCCGAGCTCGACGATGCCGGCGTTCGTCTCGGTCGCGGCGCGCGTGCCGTCATCGAGGCTGTCGGTCTCGCCGCCCGACAGCACCCGGAGAGGCCGCGAGGCGGACCCCTCGATCGCCCCGACGCCAAAGGGCACCCACTTCGACGGATCCTGGAGCCGATGCTGCTCCGTGTTGCCGCGGGCGTGCACGTCCTCGAAGCCCTTCGGCTCGATCCACATCCGCTCGCCTTCCAGCAGGCCGAGGACACCGGATTGGCCGGCCTCGGGCCGCTCGTGCTGGCAGTAGCGGCACGTCGACTGGTCGTGGCGCTGGTACGTCTCGGGCTCCTCGTAGGTGGTGATGTAGCCCTCGTAGTTGCGCAGGACGACCTTGTGGTCCGAGTAGCTGATCAGGTAGTTGGGCATGACCGGGATCTTGCCGCCGCCCCCGGGGGCGTCGATCACATAGGTCGGGACGGCGTATCCGGAGGTGTGGCCGCGCAGGCCCTCCATGATCTCGAGGCCCTTGCCAACCGGTGTCCGGAAGTGTCCCGAGCCCTCGACCAGGTCGCACTGGTACAGGTAGTACGGCCGGATCCGGTTCTCGACGAGCCGATGGACCAGCGCCCGCTGGATGTGGACGCAGTCGTTCACGCCGGCGAGCAGGACGCTCTGGTTGCCGACCGGCAGGCCGGCCTTGGTCAGCTTGTCGACTGCCCGGCTGACCTCTGGCGTGATCTCGTTCGGGTGGTTGAAGTGCAGGTTGATCCAGAGCGGGTGGTACTTCTCCAGCATCGCGCACAGCTCGTCGTCGATGCGCTGAGGGAGGAACACCGGGACCCGCGAGCCGATCCGGATGATCTCGAT
>DHWF01000023.1:8372-71500 GCA_002413045.1 Chloroflexi bacterium UBA5189 | reverse complement strand
TTGAAGTTCTGGGTCGGGTCGCCCACGATCCGCGACCGGGTGCAGTACCGGCAGTAGCTCGCGCACTGGGTCGTGACCAGCATCAGGACGCGATCCGGATAGCGGTGGACCAGGCCCGGCACCGGCGAGTGGCGGTCCTCGGCGAGCGAGTCCTCCATCATCGCGGTGAACGCCTCGTGCTCCCGGCCGAGCGGGATGACCTGCCGGCGGATCGGGTCGTTCGGGTCGTCGGGATCGATCAGGCTCGCGAAATAGGGCGTGATGTCGACCCGGAACTTGTCGTCCGCGGTCAGCCCCGCGCGCTCCTCGTCGGTCAGGTTGAGGACCGCGCCGACCTCCTCGAGCGAGTTGATCCGGTGGCTGAGCTGCCAGCGCCAGTCGTCCCACTTCTCATCGGGAACGTCCGCCCACATCGGGGCGCGCCGGCTCCTGGCCGGGAGGCCGTCCGGCCCGAGTGCGAGCGCCGGGTCTCGCCGGTTGACGAACGGCTCCTCGGCGGCGGCCGTCACGGCGTTCTGGTGGGCGACGGCGGCCTTGATCTCCTGGGCGTCCACGCGGTCTCGATCTCCGGTCTGCGAACGGCGGCGGTGCGCGAGTGCATAAAGTCTATGCACTCTGCAAGCTGGCGGATCATAGCGCGAGGGTCCGGGGCGGGTCCAGCCGATCGGCGCCGTCTACCATTCGGATCATGCTGCCCGAGCATGTCGCTGCGAACCGCGAGGCCTGGGACCGCTGGGCGCCCGAATTCGTCCCGCGTGGCAGGCGCGCGTGGGCCTCGACGGAGCCGGGCTGGGGCATCTGGAACGTCCCCGAGTCGGAGCTCCACCTGCTGCCGGATGACCTTGCCGGCATGGACGCGATCGAGCTCGGCTGCGGGACGGCCTACGTGTCGGCATGGCTCGCCAGACTCGGGGCGCGGCCCGTCGGCATCGACAACTCGCCCGCCCAGCTCGAGACGGCGCGGCAGCTTCAGGCAGAGTTCAAGATCGAATTCCCGCTCCTGCTCGGGAACGCCGAGACCGTGCCGTACCCGGACGCCTCATTCGACTTTGCGATCAGCGAATACGGCGCGGCGCTGTGGGCAGATCCCTATCGCTGGATCCCCGAGGCGGCTCGCCTGCTCCGGCCCGGCGGCCGTCTCGTCTACCTGACCAACCACCCGATCTTCATGTTGGTCACGCCGGACCTCGAGGCCGACTCCCCGGCCAAGGAGGAGTTCGTCCGCCCGTACTTCCACGAACCGAAGTACACGTGGCCGGACGAGACGTCCGTCGAGTTCCACCTGACGCACGGAGCGACGATCGACCTGCTGCGGTCAGCCGGGTTCGAGGTCGAACGGCTCGTGGAGCTCCAGGCGCCGGCCGAGCCTCGGCACGGTGGCGGCGGCGCGATGCCGGACGAGGAAATCCCGTTCGGGATGGCCACGCGGGACTGGGCGCGGCAATGGCCGACGGAAGAGGTCTGGGTCGCGCGCAAGCGCGAGTGAGGCTGTGCCGGGCTACTCCCCGATCACGCTCCAGATGAAGCCCATCGAGATGAAGAAGCCCGAGAACAGGGCGATCAGCCCAAGGCCGCCGTACGGCGAGTTCGCGCCCTCGTGGGGGACGAGCTGCAGCCCGACCCCGAACACGACGGCCCACAGCACGAACAGCATCCCGAAGAACCACTTGCCGTTCGGGCCGGTGATGCGCCTGACCCAGCGAGAGCGGCCCTCGGCAGAGAACGCCGCCTTGGCGAGGATGAAGATGAACAGGAACGCGACCCCGGCCGAGATGATCAGCGCGGGCAGCTTGTTCGGGAAATCGTCGAACCAGAGGGTGAAGATCGTCACGCGTGGATCCTCTGTGCGCGCGTCCGCCGGAAGCGGGGAAATGCTAGCAGAGGGTTAGCATGATCGAACCGATGCAGAACCCCCGGCCGTGAGCCGATTCGAGCGGCTGGGCCGATGGTGTGCTCGCCATTCGTGGATCGTCGTCGGCAGCTGGATTGCGATCGTCGCCCTGTCGGTCCCGTTCGCGCTGCAGGCGCCTGCGGTCCTGCGCGCCGGCGGCTTCATCCGCCCGGACCTCGAATCCGCCCAGGCGAAGGCCGTGCTCGAGGCGGAGATCGGCGTGGCGCAGGCGGCGGTCGTCGTTGTCTTCCACTCAGACACCGCGAAGGCCGGCGAGCCCGGGTTTGAGGCGGCCGCTGCGACTGCGATGACGGACGTTCCGCAGGCTGCGTACGTGCGGACCGTGCTGTCCCACACGCTCTCGACCCGCCAGGTCTCTGCCGACGGCCACACGGCGTTCGACATCGTCCTCCTCGACCTCTCGGCCGATGATTCGCCGAAGGCCCTGCCCGGGCTGCGTGCCGCCCTGCACGACGCGCCGGGGCTGGAGGTCGGCCTGTCCGGCGGCCCCGCGTTCTACGGGGACGTGCAGGCGGTCTCCGAGGCCGATCTCCGCCGGAGCGAGCTCATCTCGCTGCCGCTCGCGGCGCTCGCGCTGCTGCTGGTCTTCGGGTCCGTCGTGGCGGCTGCGGTCCCGCTGATCGTCGGCGGTTCGGCGGTCGTGGTCGCGCTCGCGGCGATCTTCGTCGTGGCCGGCCTCACCCCGATGAGCATCTTCGTGCTCAACCTGGCGACCCTCCTGGGGCTCGGCCTGGGCGTCGATTACTCCCTGCTCATGACGAGCCGCTTTCGCGAGGAGCTGTCGGCGCGGGGCTGGGCGCGCGACGCCGTCGAGGATGCGGTCGGCGCGACGGCGCGGACGGCCGGGCGGGCGGTCTTCTTCTCCGGCCTGACGGTGCTGCTGGGCCTGGGCGGGCTGGTGCTCTTCGGGTTCATGATCCTGCGCTCGGTCGGGATCGCCGGCGCGGTGGTGGTGGCATTCGCGCTCACCGCGGCGATGACCCTCCTGCCGGCCGTGCTCGCGATCGTCGGGGTCAACCTCGAGCGATTCCGGGTGCGCCGGGTCAAACCGCGGCCGGATGCGGAAGGGGCGTGGTCGCGGCTCGCGTGGGCCGTGATGAAGCGCCCGGTGCGCGTGCTCGTCCCAGTGCTCGGCGTGCTCCTCCTGCTCGGCACGCCGTTCCTGCACGTCCAGTTCAATGCGCCGGATGCTCGGATCCTGCCCGAGAACGCGCCGTCCCGGGCCTCGTTCGACCTGCTCGCCACCGAGTTCGGGCCGGGCCCGTTTGCCCCGCTCGTCCTCGCCGTTCGCACGACCGGCCCGGCGATCGACCCCGCCAACCTCGAGGAGCTGTACGACTATTCGCGCCGGCTCGCCGCCGACCCGCGGATCACGACGGTGGACAGCCTCGTCGATGTGGACCGACGGATGACCCTCGCGCAGTACCAGCTCCTGTACCGCCCGGACGGCCGGCCGCCGGATCGCTACGTCTCGGGCGTGCTCCACGCGACCACCCAGGGCGACCTGACCGCGTTCACCGTGGTGACTCCGTACGGCCCGAACGAGGCGATCGCGCGCGAGCTTGTCCGGGACCTCCGGTCGAAGACCGGGCCGCTGGCGCCCCCGCCGGGCGTCTCGGTCCTCGTCGGTGGCGGCGCGGCGGACGTCGAGGATGTCGTCACGGGGATCGCGGCAGAGTTCCCGAAGACCGCCGTGTTCATCCTCGTGACGACCTATCTCGTGCTGCTGCTGCTCCTCCGGTCGCTGATCCTCCCGCTCAAGGCGCTCGCGATGAACTCGCTGTCGATCCTCGCCTCGTTCGGGGCGCTCGTCTGGATCTTTCAGGACGGCAACCTGTCGATGCTGTTCGCGACACGGCCGCTCGGGTTCGTCGAGACCACCCAGCCGGTGATCCTGTTCTGCGTCCTGTTCGGCCTGTCCATGGACTACGAAGTCTTCCTGCTCACGCGCATGCGCGAGAGCTGGGAGGCGACGCACGACAATCCGACCGCGGTCGCGCACGGCCTCGAGCGCAGCGGGCGGATCGTCACCTCGGCGGCGCTGATCGTGATCGTGGTCGCCGGATCGTTCGCCTTCGCCGACATCGTGCTGATCAAGGCGCTCGGCGTCGGAATCGCGATCGCCGTCGCGCTCGACGCGACCGTGGTCCGGGCGCTCCTCGTCCCGGCCACGATGCGCCTCCTCGGCCGCTGGAACTGGTGGCTGCCGGACATCGTGGCGCGGCGCCTCCCGGCGATCGAGGCCGGCGAGGAGCCGGCATGACCAGGCTGCGGCGCTGCGCGGCACTGGCCGCGGCGGCGATCATCGTCGCGGGCTGCTCGGGCGCACCGATCCTGGCCAATCCGCCGATCGCGTTCCCCTCGCCGCCCACCGCCAGCCCGGCCGCGTCGACACCCGCCGACCCGATCCCGATCGCCTTCCCGCGCGACGACGGCCCCCACGATCGGCTGACCGAGTGGTGGTACTACACCGGCCACCTCCAGGCCGCGGACGGCAGGACATTCGGCTTCGAGGCGGTCGTGTTCCGCGCCGAGCGCGGCTCCGTGCCCGTCGCCTGGGCGTCGCACCTGGCGCTCACGGACGAGGGCGGGGACACGTTCTTCTATGCGCAGCGCAGCGAGATCGGGCCGCAGGTCGATCGCTCGCCGCGCGCTGCCGATGGCACACCCTCGGGCTTCGACCTCGACGTCGCCGGCCTCAGCCCGACGCTCGTCGCTGCCGGTGCACCCGCGCAGGCGACGCCCTGGCACATCGCCGGCTCGAACGGCACCGACCGCATCGAGGCGGCGCTGGCGCCTGCGGAGGCCGCGGCGTCGGGCGCTGCATTCGGGCTGGACCTCAACCTGCGCAGCTTGAAGCCGCCCGCCATCCACCAGGGCAATGGGTTCATCGACTTCGGGCCGGCCGGCTCGTCGTACTACTACTCGCGCACCAGGCTCTCGGCGAATGGCGAGCTGCAGCTGAACGGCGAGACGTTGAAGGTGACCGGCATCGCCTGGTTCGACCACCAGTGGGGCGACTTTGTGTCCGTTGGCGCAGGCGGCTGGGACTGGTTCGCGATCAACCTCGACGACGGCACGGACATCACGATCTCGAGCGTGCTCGACGAAGATTCAAATCCGATCCTCGAGTACGGCACGCTCGTTCGTCCGTCGGGTCAGGTGCTGGCCCTGCATTCGCCGGACGACTTCGCGATTGGGACGGTTGGCAGCCTCGGATGGCAGAGCCCACACACCGGCGTGACGTATCCCAAGGTCTGGAGCGTCATGCTGCGCGGACCCAACCTGATCCCGAGCCTGCCGGAGTTTGATGGCACGGAATTCCTGTTCCTCAACCCGACCGTCGCCGACCAGGAGCTCGACACGCGTGCCACCACCGGCGTCGCGTATTGGGAGGGCTCGGAACGGGTCACGACGCTCGCCGCCGCCGGCAACGACAACGGGCAGATCGGCAGGGCCTACGTCGAGATCACCCGCTACGGCCTGCCCGGCAGCTGAGGCTGCGCCGGGTACGGGCGGGCCCCGCCGTCGCCCAGGGCTTCTACTTCGCGCATCCGATGACACCGGCCGAGGCTGACGTCTACCTGTCGCTGGAAGCAGCGGCGACCTCCCGCTCGCCAGCGCCGTGATCACCGCGATCGACAGCCGCGCTCGCACCTCGGACCCAGACGCCGAGCGCCACCACGAAGCGCGCGATCAGGGACAAGCCGTAGCTCGTGCACCAGACGCACACGGCGCCGATCACGAAGACCTGCAGGTACAGGAAATAGACCTCGAACAGCACGCCCCCAAGCGACAGGCCGTAGTGGACGAGGAGCAGGACGTACAGGTCGGTCCGCCACCAGGCGATCGCGAGCGCGAGCAGCACGAGCGAGAGGCCGACCCCGAACACCGCGACCGGGATGCCCGCGATCCGGCTGTATTCGCTGCGGGCGACCTCCTCGCAGCCGTGGAGCGGGCCGCAAACCGGGACGCCGCCGTTGAGCTCGACGACCGACAGGTACAGGGCGATCGCGAGGCCGATGATGTCGAGGACCGCGAGGATGAGCCCGGGGTGGACACCCAGGATCGGCCGGACGCGAGCGCGGCGGCGGATCAAGGAGTCGCCGACGACGTCGGAGCCGCGGCGAGCTGGCGGATGAGCGCGGCGAGCTGGTCGTAGCTCGGGACGCCGACGAGGCGCTGCCCGTTCACGACAAGCGTCGGCGTCGAGTTGATGCCGGCGCTCGCCGCGCCGGAGGAGCGGGCGACGATGGGCTGCCGAACGTCGTTCGCGGCGAAGCACGTGTCCCACTGGCCCCGATCGACGCCCGCCGCGTCGGCGACGCGCGCGATGAAGGCGGCGTCGTGATCGCCGCGGTTTTCGCGACCCTGGTTCCAGAAGACGAGGTCGTGGAAGGCCCAGTAGCGGCCCTGCTTCGCGGCGCAGGCGGCGCCGGCAGCCAGCTCGAGTGACTCATTGGGCGTGCCCTTGCCGAGGATGTCGATGTCGTGCGCCTCGATCCGGACCGTACCGGGCACGACGAACTCGGTCACCAGGCGCTGCAGCTCCGTGGTCACGAACAGCTTGCAGGCGGGGCACTGGAAGTCCGAGTACAGCTGGATCACGACCGGCGCCGCGGCCACACCGACCACCTCGCCGTCGACGAGGGCCGCTGGATAGGAGGTTGGCGGGGTCACGAGCTCCGTTGTGCCGCCCCGGGTCGCAGGCCGCGCCAACGCGATCACGGCGACGCCGATCAGCAGCGCCGCAACCGTGACGAGCACGAGCGGCGACTGCCAGGTCGGGCGAGCTGCGCGCCGGGTCGAGCGGCGCTTCGGTGCGGCAGGCCGTTCGAACCGTGCCTGCGCCCGGCGCTCGCGGCGGCTGATCGGAGGAACGGTCTCGCGGGTCATCTCGGTCGGAACCTCGGTGGCGGCGGTTCGGCTGGCGGAGGAGGCGCGGCCGTGCCGGCCGGCGCGCTGCCGGCCGGTCGGGGCCGGCGAGGTCAGCATCGATGTGGCGGACGTGCGGGCGTAGTGCCGAACCGACCGTCCGAGCCGGGACCATCGGACATGTGTCGGACAACCGAAGAGGCCGTTGCCCGTGAAACCTTCCCCGGGTTAGATGCCTCAGGAGATACGTCGACGGTCGCACGAGGTCTCGGCATGGCAACAGCTCATCCCGGCGCCGCCCCGGCGGCGGGCCGGACGAGCCGCTCGACCCGCTTGAGCGGCGGCACGATGACCGCGCTCGCCGCGACCGCGGCGCTGCTGATCGTGTTCACGACCGACCAGGTCCTGCCGGCGACCTCGGACCATCAGGCGCAGCTCCGAATCTGGCTGGGCAGCCGAGCCGCCGGGTTCATGGCCCTGCTGCTGCTGACCTTCCAGGTCATCGTCGGGCTCGTGCTCAGCCATCCCACGAACAAGTCGACCTGGCGGCTCTCGAAGCGCCTGTTCCCGTGGCACGAGCACGCCTGGGTGTTCACGATCGCGTTCGGTGCGGTCCACGTCGTCTCGATCGCGATGGACCACTTCGCAAAGGTCGGCGTGATCGGGGTATTGGTGCCCGGCCTGTCCGAGTTCCGGACGGTGCCGGTCGCCCTCGGAACACTGTCGATGTACGCCCTGCTGATCACCGGGCTCACGGCCCGCATGACGCGCCTGTTGCCCGCGGGCTGGTGGCTGAAGCTCCACCGGCTGAGCCTCGTGGTCCTCGGGCTGGCCTGGATGCACGGAATGCTGTCCGGCACCGACACCTTCGACGCGATGGCGATCTATGGCAGCACCTTCGTCGGCGTCGCCATCGCCGCCGCGTATCGCTACTGGGTGTTCCGCAGCGGACGCCCGACGTTCTCGAGCTCACTCGCAGAGGAGGCCTCACGATGACCAGCGTCACCGTCACCCCACCCGCCGTCGCCCGCCAGGTGCGCGCCACCAGCCGGCCGTCGTTCCGGCGCCTGCTCGTGACCCTCGGGGTTGCCGGGTCCCTGCTGGTTGCCGGGGCGACCATTCGGGCGGCTTCGCTGTGGGCCGCAACCCAGGCGCCGCTCACGGTCGCGCCGGTGTCGGTCGAGAGCCTGCAGTCCGCCCTCGACCAGGAGCGATCGAGATCGGCCGATCTCGAGCGCCAACTGTCAGCCCTCCAGGCGTCCACCGCGCAACTCTCCGGAGCCCTCGTCGAGGCACAGACACGGGCCGGCGCGGACCAGTCGACGGCGGAGGAGCTTCGGGCAAGTCTCACCGCGGCGCAGGACAAGCTCGCCAAGCTCGAGGCATCGCTCGCTGCCGCCGCGAAACAGGCATCGCGATCGGGATCGACGACGACCACCCAGTCGAGCGGCGGCGGCGAACCATATGACGACTGACCGACCGGCAGCCGGCCCGGCGGCGAGCGAGGCGCGGACCTACCTCGGGTTGCCGACCCACGTCGTGGTCCTCCTGGCTGCCTCGACGGCCGGCTACGGATTGATGCTTGCGGGTGTTGCGGGGGTCCAGTCACGTGCCGAGGCCGGGCTCGCCGCCGCCAGGCAACCCGCGCTGGATGGGGTGGCGCAGCTGCGGGCCGGCCACGATGACCTGGCCGCCCGCCTGGACGGGGCGCAGGCCGACTACAACGCGACGGTTGCGGCCTACGCGGCAGCGGGCGGGTCGCTTGACGCATTGACCTCGCAACTGGCCGTGCTATCGACGCTCGTCGGCGAGATCGACGGGGTCAGCCGGTCGATGCCGGCCATCGTGAAGCTCCCGGTGATGCACACGTCCGTTGGGTCGGTGCAGAATCCGTCGACGCAGTCCACCACGGGCGCATCCGGCGGCTGAGACGCCACGTGCCGGTTGCCTCGATCGAGCCCGCGCTTGCCCGTCGCGAGGGCCGGGCCCTCGGCTCGCCGCTTCGCTTGACGGTCGCGGGACGGCTGGACGCAACCGCGATCGATGCGGCGTGGGCAGCGATCCAGGTTGAGTTCGACGCCGTCGACCGTGCGATGTCGCGATTTCGCGAGGACAGTGAGCTGACGCGACTGAATCGCACCGGCGCTCTCGCCGAGCCGTCGCGCCGTCTCGTCGCCGCCCTCACCGCGGCCGACCGCGCCGGTCGGATCACCGACGGAGTGTTCGACGCTCGGGTCCTGCTCGATCTCGAACGGCTCGGCTCGATGGGCGTTCGGCAGAGCCCCACGCACTCGACCCGCCCGATTGCATCCGAGCCCGTCGATGCGGCGACTCGATGGCTGCGTCGGAGCGGACGGCGAGGCGAACTTCGACTCCGGGCGCCCGTCGACCTCGGCGGGATCGGCAAGGGGCTCGCACTCCGCTGGGCGGTGCGCCGTGCGGCGGCGATCATGACCGGCGGGTTCCTCCTCGAAGCGGGCGGCGACATCGCGTCGCACGGGCTGTTCGGGGCGGCGCGCTGGTCCATCGGCATCGAGGACCCAACCGGCGGCGCTGCTCCGGTGGCCGTCTGCGTCCTCGAGCGCGACCAGGCGGTCGCAACGTCGTCGACCCGGCTGGGGCGCTGGCTGGACACGGACGGCCGGCCGGTCCACCACCTGATCGATCCAAGAACCGGCCTTCCCGGCGGCGCGGGGCTCGCGTCCGTGACCGTCGCCTGGCCGGACCCCGCGTGGGCCGAGGTCTGGTCCAAGAGCCTGTTTCTCGTAGGCGCCGCGGGCATCGCGGCCGCCGCCCGCCGGCGTGGGCTCGCGGCATGGTGGGTCGATGACGCGGGCGAGCTATCGATGACTCCAGCTGCGCGCCAGCAGACGAGCTGGGTTCGAGCCGAGGCCGTTCCCTGGAGGTAGGCCCGGGTCAGCCCTCGCGGCGCGCGACCGGCGCGCTCTCGAGCCAGTCGGCGGTCGGCCACGGATCGATCATCTCGCGCCCGTTGGCACCCAGGATGAGGTTCACCTCGCCGAGGTGATAGGCGTCGTGGTTGATCATGCGGAGGAGGATTGACTGCCGGGTGTGGACCTGGGTGCCGGCGCTGCCCTCCCGGCGAAACGTGTCGCCGAGCATGGCCGGCGTCCACCGATCGAGGCAGCCCGCCACGATGCGCCAGCTCGACTCGAACGCGTGGACCAGCTCCGCCGCGCTGCGTGGCGCGGCCAGGTCGTCCTCCCAGCCCATCCCGCTCGGGTCGTTGAACGGGGTAGTCTCGGCGCCCGGCTCCCCAAACACGTGGCAGAGCCAGTAGACCCGGGTGCCGGCGGTGTGGGCGAGGAGCGCCCAGATCGGCCAGTGATCCGAGCCGGGCATCTCGAGCGCGAGGTCGGCTGGCGATAGCGTCGCGATCGCCTCGACGGTGCGTCGGTTGTAGCCGGCCCAGTCGGCGTAGAAGGGTCGGATCGAATCGGTCATCTGCGTGCCGCGCTCGCGCTCACGAGCCGGTGACGTACTCCCCGCCGTCGACGCCGATCACCTCGCCGCTGATGAACCCGGTGCCCTCGCCCGAGAGGGCAACGATCGCGTTCGCGACGTCCTGGGTCGTGGTCATCCGGCCGGTCGGGTTTCGCGCGGTGGCCGAGGCGATGATCATGTCGTGCTCGGGGATCTTCATGAGCGCGGGCGTCATCGTGACGCCGGCTCGGATCGCGTTGGCGGTGATCCCGCTGCCGAGCCGACCGAGCTCCATCGCGAGCTGCCGGATATGGGATTCGAGGGCGGCCTTGGCGCCGGAGACCACGCCGTATGACGGCACGACGCGGGTGGAGCCTTCGGAGGTCATCGCGTAGATCTTCGAGCCCTGGCCGAGGAAGCCGCCGCGATACAGGTCCTGGACCCAGTACACGAGGCTGTTCGCCATCACGTCCTGGGTCATCTCCATCTTCTTGCGATCGACGGCGCCCTTCGGGTCGTCGCTGATGAACGGGACGAGGCTGCCGAACGCGAGCGAGTGCATGACGACGCGGACGTACGGGTCGCGGCCGGCGGCGCGCGCGGCCTCGAAGCGCGAGCCGAGCTCCGCGAGCGCGTTGGCGCGCTTCTCGTCATCGGCGGCGTTCATGTTGATGTACAGGACGTCGCGGCCCTCGGCGGCAAGGTCCGCCTTGAGATCCTCGACGTGCTGGAGCGCCGCGCGGAAGTCGAGGTGGATGCCGGCGATGTTGTAGCCGGCCGCGGCCAGCGCTCGAGCCGTCGCCTCGCCCATGCCCGACGAAGCGCCGAGGATGAGCGCCCAGCGCTCTCGGGAATCGGCCATCTGGATCGGGTCCTCCGTGCGGCGTTGCGGCGCGAGTCTAGCAAGCGGTATCGCGCCCCGGCCCACGTGAAGCGGCTGCCAGACGGTGGATGTTCACCTACCTGTACCAGTTTGACGAGGTTGTCCGGGATTCCTCGTGACGAACCGCAAACCTGGTCGAAATGCGCGCTGCGACGATCGGAATCGACGAGAAAGTGGTCGCAGACGCGGTGAATCGACTCGGCCGCCGGTCAACCTCGTCGAACTCGTACACGTACAAGGACACTGCGCCGCGTCTAGACGACTCCGCCTCGTCGCAGGCCAGCGATCGCATCCTCGTCGTAGCCCACCTCAGCGAGGATCTCATCCGTTTGCTCACCCAAGAGGGGCGGCGGGGTGCGGATCGAGGCGGGCGTAGTCGAGAGCTCGAACGGGATGCCGACCTGGTCGACCGGACCCAGGGCGGGGTGCTCGAGCGAGACGCGCGCGCCGAGCGCGATCGCCTGCGGAGAGCCGAACGCGGCAGGCAAATCGAGGATCGGAGCGGCGGGGATGCCGGCCTCATCGAGGCGCGCGAGCCACGTGGCGCTCGACCCATCCAGGAACAGGCCCGCAAGGATCGCGATGAGCTCGTCCCGATGCTCCACGCGTTCGCCGTTGGTGTCGAATCGCACGTCGGCGGTGAGCTCCGGCAACCCGACGACCGGCCCGAGCTTTGCCCACTGCCGCTCGCTGCCGACCCCGATCGCGATCTCGCCATCGGCCGTCGCGAACGTCTCGTACGGAACGATGCTCGGGTGGGCGTTGCCGCGCCGAATAGGCTGGCGGCCGGTCACGAGCGCGCTCTGCGCCTGGTTGACCAGCACGGCAAGCGTGCTCTGGAGCAGCGAGACGTCGATGCGCTGGCCGCTGCTGCCTGTCGCCGCCACGCCACGATCTCTCGCGAGCAGGCCCGCCAGCACGGAGACCGCTCCGAATAGCCCGCTGACGACGTCGCTGATCGCGACGCCGACCTTCATCGGGCGCCCGTCGGGCTCGCCGGTGATCGACATGAGCCCGCCGACGGCCTGGATCACGAAGTCGTAGCCGGGCTTCGCGGCGTCGGGGCCGCGCGTGCCGTAGCCGCTGATCGCGAGATGGACGAGCGCCGGATTCAGCTCCCGAAGCTCGTCGTCGGAGAACCCGAGCCGCGCAAAGCCGCCGACGCGGTAGTTCTCGACGACGACGTCGGCGCCGCGCAACAGCCGCCGCAGGACCTCGCGCCCATCGTCACCGGACAGGTCGAGCCGGATGCTCCGCTTGTTGCGATTGACCGCGAGGTAGTACGCCGCGGTGCGGGCTCCGGCCGCAATATCGCCGACCCACGGCGGGCCCCAGCCGCGCGTCGCGTCGCCCTCGGGCGGTTCGACCTTGACCACGTCGGCCCCGAGATCGCCGAGCAGCATCGTGCAATACGGCCCCGCGAGCACGGTGGAACAGTCGATCACGCGGATTCCAGCGAGCGGGCCCCGGTTCGGCGTCACCACGCGCCGATGGTATTCGCCGGGGTCGATCATGAAGGTCAGTCCATCGACCCCGGAACTCTCCGAGGCCCGAGGCGACGCCCCGCTCGCCATCGGCTCGAGGATTCGTGGGTCGCCAGCACGGCGATCGCAGGCGATGGTCAGGAAGCCGGCAAATCCAAGCTGCGGGCGTCGAGCTCGCCTTTTCTCACCCACTCGACCAGGTCGCGATTGACCACGATGGTTCCGCCGGGCTCCTCGATGATGTCGGGCCCGACGCGGAACATGATCGCGGCGTCGGTGAGCGGCACCATCGGGTCCCGCGCTCGGAGCGCGGCGAGGGGATCCTGGCCGAACCGGCTGTGAAGACGGCCGGCGACGAGATAGCGGCCGGTGCGCAGGACGAGCCGATGGGTCGTGGTCGGGATCCGGAGGGCGCGATTGCCGCGAGGCCCGCCCGCGCGCACGAGGGCGAGCTCGTTGCGCCGGACGAGGATCTCCGGGACGACCATCGAGCCGCCGTCGGGAAGCCGCTCCGCGAGCGCGTCGACGAGGACGAACTCCTCGTTGGCGTTGAGCATGTCGGTGAGGCGTGCGCTGTCGAGCCGCACCCGGCCCGAGAGGCGCTCGCTCGTCGAGTACGCGACGAAGTCGATCTCGGGGAGTCCGGTCGAGTCGAGGGCGGCCGCGCGCAGCGACGGCCCGGGCTGCCGAAGGACGAGCCGTAGTCGCGTACCGATCGAGCCGATCACAACAGGCGAAGGATGCGCCCACGCACCACCGTCGTCCGCCCGACGAAGGTACCGGGTCGGCTCACCCGACCGCTATCGTTCGGGGTCCCGTGATGCAGCCTCGCCCGATCGATCCCCAGTGCGACCTGCGCTCGGCGCCTTCGCGCTCGTGGACGGCGAATTCGTCGTCATCGAACGCATCGACGACGACCCGACGACGATCGATCAGGTCGCCTGGCTCGAAGGGCAGCTCCAGGCGAGCGGTCGCTCGGCCATCGAGTTCCACGTTGCCGACGGCGACCCGATCCGCGAGGTGCTCCAGCAACGTGGCTACCAACCGAGCGGCACCGAGCTGGAGCTGCTCGCCGATACGAGCCGCGAGCCCGAACACGCGCCGCTACCCGACGGCTTTCGGCTCGGATCGCTGCGCGATGTGTCGGATGACGCGTACATCGACGGGCACCGCGCCGCGTGGTCTGACAGACGCCCGTCACCGTACCGGCGTGAGCTGCACGACGCGGTGAAGCGCATGCCGGGCTTCCGTCCGGACCTCGTCACGATCGCGATCGCGCCGGACGGCACCGTCGCCGCCTGCTGCATCGGCTGGATGGACCAGCGATCGGCGACGCTCGAGATCGAGCCGCTTGGCACGCACCGCGACTATCGCCGGCTGGGCCTCGCCCACGCGGTCGTCAAGGAGGTCCAGCACCGAGCGTGGGCGAACGGCGCCAGGCACGTCCTCGTCTGGAACGACCGAACCACGAATCCGGCCGCGTACGGCCTCTACACGGGCGCCGACATGCCACCAGGCCGCACCCTCGTCGCGCTCCGGCGGGAGCTACCGGCGACGCCCTCGTCCTGAAACGCAAAAGGTGACGCCCCGTTCGGGCGGGCGAACGGGGCGTCGGAAGCATTCGAGATGGTGGCGGACCCGACCGGATTCGAACCGGCGATCTCCAGCGTGACAGGCTGGCATGTTGGGCCGCTACACCACGGGTCCAAGCGACGAAGGCGGAGGATAGCAGACTGTTCCGCGCTATCCTCGCGGCCCATATGCCCATCATCGACCTCCGCTCCGACACCGTAACGAAGCCCACGCCAGAGATGCGCCGGGCCATGGCCGAGGCCGAAGTCGGCGACGACGTGTTCGGCGACGACCCGACGGTGATCGCGCTGGAAGAGCGCGCGGCGGAGCTGCTCGGCAAGGACGCAGGGCTGTTCGTGTCCTCCGGCGCGCAGGGCAACCTCGTGTCGCTGATGGCCCATCTGGCGCGCGGCCAGGAGCTCATCGCCGGCCGGCAGAGCCACATCGTCCTGGACGAGGCGGCCAGCCACGCCGTCGTCGTCGGCGCCTCGGTCCGCGTCATGCCCGAGCGTCCGGACGGCACGTTCGATCTCGCGGCGGTTCGCGAGGCCTTCCGCGATCCCCGCGACATCCACGAGCCGATCACCGGGCTCGTCGCCATCGAGAACGCCAACGCCCACACGATGAACCAGCCGCTGTCCGTGGCGTATACGCAGGAGATCGCGGCGGTCGCCCGTGACGGCGGCGTGCCACTGCACATCGACGGCGCGCGGTTCTGGAATGCCGTCGTCGCGCTGGACGCCGACGCGCGCGAGCTCGCCGGGCCGGCGGAAAGCGTCACGTTCTGTCTCTCGAAGGGACTGGCCTGCCCGGTCGGCAGCGTCGTCGTCGGGTCGAAGGACTTCATCGCGCGCGCCCGCCGCGCACGCAAGCTGCTGGGCGGGGGCATGCGCCAGGTCGGCGTGCTCGCGGCGCCCGGCCTGATCGCCCTGCGCGACGGTCCCGCGGGCATGATCGACCGGCTGGCCGACGATCACGCGAACGCGCGCCGGCTGGCGGAGACGCTGGCCGAGATGGACGGCATCGTGTCTGCCGGAGACATCGCGCAGCCGGCGCCCGGACGCCTCGATCCGGCGCGTGTCGCCACGAACTTCGTGCTGTTCAAGGTCAAGCCCGATCGGGCGGCGTTCATCGACGCGATGGCGCGCCGAGGCGTGCTCGTCGTTGCCTTCCCGCACGGCCAGATCCGCGCGGTCACCCACTATGGCGTCGAGGCAGCCGACATCGAGACGACGATCCAGGCCGCCCGCGAGGCGCTCGCCGAGATCGCGGGCGTCCCCCCTCAGCCCGACCCGCCCGCCGGCAACCTCGCCGGCGCGGCCGCCTGAACCCTGCCGCTGCCGCCGGTGCCCGACCGCGCCTTCGGCGGCGTCGAGCTCACTCGTGCCGCCCCGGCGGCCGTCCCGGGCCCGCTCGACGACCGGCTGTACGACCTCGTCGAGGCGCGCTTCCGGCGGGTCGTCGAGGACCAGCCGACGTACGCCACGCATCTCGGCATCCACGCCTGGGACGACCGCCTCGCCGATCCGTCGCGGGAGCGCTACCTCGGCGAGGTCGAGGCGGACAAGCGCCACCTCGCGGCAATCGAGGCCCTCGATCCTGACTCGCTGAGCGCGGAGGCGAGATTCGAGCGGGACCTCGAGTTGCATCACCTCCGGCTCGCGTTGTATCGCGCCGAGACTGTCCGCACGTGGGAGCGCCGCACGACAGGCGCCTCGGCCCTCGGCGACGCCCTCTTCCCGCTGTTCACCCACGACTACGCCCCGCTTGCCGAGCGACTCGTCGCCATCGCGGCCCGACTCGAGGCCGCGCCGCGGTTCCTTGCCGGCCATCGCACCCGGGCGGTCGTCCCCCAGGTCGCGCCGTGGCTCGACATCGAGCTGACGGCCAGCCGGAGTGTGCCTCGCTTTCTGGACGAGATCGTGGCGGCGGCCGAGGCCCCGGGCGTCGACTTGCCTGCGGCAGATCACGCCCGCCTCGTCCGCGCCACCGAACGCGCGAAGGTCGCCATCGAGGACCAGTCCGAGTGGATCCGCGAGATCCAGCCCGGCGCCGTGCCGGAGTGGCAGCTCGGGCGCGAGCGCTACGACGAGCTCCTCCGGCTGCGCGCGTTCGAGGGCCTCGACGCCGACGCGATCCTCGCCATCGGCTGGCAGCAGCTCGAGCGCAACCACGCGGATCGCGCCGCCGCGGCGCTCGAGATCGACCCTCGCGCCTCCGAGCAGGAGGTCCTCGAGCGGGTCAAGGACGACCATCCCACGACGTTCGACGAGGCACTCGGCGGCTATCGGATCGCGATGGCCCGGGCCCGCCAGTACCTCATCGACCACGAGATCGCGACGGTCCCGCCGGATGAGCGCGTCGACGTGATCGCCACGCCACCGTACCTGCGCGGCACGCTGCCATTCGCGGCCTATTTCGAGCCCGCCCGCTGGGATCCGTCGCCGGTCGGCGTGTACGTCGTCACCCCCGACGTCGACGGCGATCCGGGCGCGATGCGGGAGCACTACCGGGCGTCGATCAGCAACACGAGCATCCACGAGGCCTACCCGGGCCACCACCTCCAGCTCGCCCTGGCCGCCCGTCACCCGTCCCTGACCCGCGCCCAGGTCTCGGCCCCCGAGTTCGAGGAGGGCTGGGGCATGTACAGCGAGCAGATGATGCGCGAGCAGGGCTTCGACGACGGCCCCGAGTTCCGCGTCGCGCTCGCCACCGACGCGATCTGGCGGGCCGCGCGGATCGTGCTCGACGTCCGGATGCACCGCGGCGAGGTCTCGATCGACGAAGCCGCGGAGTTCCTCGTCGCCGAGACCGGCTTCGAGCGCCCGAATGCCCTCGCCGAGGCTCGCCGCTATACCTACACCCCGACGTACAACCTGTCGTACCTGCTCGGGAAGGTGCTCCTCCTCGGGCTGCGCGACGAGGAACGGCGCCGGCTCGGGCCGGCGTTCTCGCTTCGGGCCTTCCACGACGCGCTTCTGCGCGGCGGGTCGCTGCCGATCAGCTTCCACCGGCGGGCATTGCGCGAAGCGCGCACCTCGACGCCAGCCGCGACCTGATCGCGTGCTGGTCATTCCCTCGATCGACGTCGAGAAGGGTCGTTCGAGGATCGTCTTCTGGCCCGGCGTGTCGACCGGGACCGGCGCGCCCAGCGATCGCCCGGACCGGATCGCGGAATACTTCGTGGGCCTGGGCGCGCCGCTCATCCACATCGTGGACTTCGACGGCGCCCGGAATGGCGCGCCGGTCAACGTCGACGTGATCGGTGCCATCGCCTCGCGCGTCGCAACGCCGCTCCAGCTGGCCGGCGGCCTCGACTCGCCGGAGGCGATTCGCGTCGCGTTCGCCGCCGGTGCCACCCGGGTCGTCACGACGCTCGCCGTGGCGGACGACCCCGCGCTGCTGCGCGGCTGCCTCGAGGTTGCGGGCGACTGGCTGGCCGTGGGGCTCGATGCCCGGGCGGACCGCCTGGCGGCCTTCCGCTGGCATCGATCGGCGCCGCCGACCCTCGCCGGGCTCCTGTCGGAGCTCGCCGGTCGCGGAGTCCGACGGTTCGTCCTGGGGCACGCGACGGGGGACGCCGAGGTTGCCGAGATCGCGGCAATTGCCCGCACCGTCGATGCCGACCTGCTCGTCGCCGGCGGCGTGACGGACCTCGCCGGAGTCCGCCGCGTGCGCGACTCCGGCGCAGCGGGCATCATCCTCGGCGAGGCGCTCCTGTCCGGGGCGATCGACTACCAGACCGCCCGTGAGGCTGCCGCATGAGCTCTCGCCGTCAAGGCCGCCGCGTTCCCCCGAAGCAGTACACGACGTCCGCCGCCAGCCAGCCCGGGTCCGCGGCCGACGCGGGGACCGATGCGGAGCTGGTCACGTCCTCCGACCGGCCGTTGGGCAGCCGCTCCGCGAACCGTGCGGCGAAGCGGGCGGCGACCGGCGTCCGACCCAAGGTCAGTGCCCGCGGCGGCCGATCCGGCGGCCGCAAGCAGAGCTCGAACACCGGGCTCATCGTCCTCGCGATCGGCGCGGTGGCCATCGCTGCCGCCGTGATCCTGATTGGCAACCCGTTCGGGAAGCCCGCGGCGAGCCCTTCGGCGTCGATCCCGCTGTACGGCGACGGCAGCTGCCCCACGTCGCAGCCCGCGTCGCTCAACACCACCGACGTCAAGACCGTCACGATCGTCACCCAGCAGGGCACGATCGTGATGGAGATCGATGGGGCGCTCGCGCCGATCGCGACCGGCAACTTCATCGCCCTCGCCCAGTGCCACTTCTACGACGGCATCGTCTTCCATCGGCTCGTGCCCGGGTTCGTCATCCAGGGCGGCGATCCGAACGGCGACGGCTCCGGCGGCCCGGGCTACACCATCGCCGACGATCCGGTGACCACGACGTATCACCGCGGCACGGTTGCGATGGCGCGGACGAGCAGCCCGCACAGCCAGGGCTCGCAGTTCTTCATCGTCCTGTCGGACAGCGCCAACACCGCGTTGGCGGGCGCGTCGCCCGGCTACGCGATCCTCGGCGAGGTCACGACGGGCATGGACGTGGTCGATGCGATCGCCGCGATGCCGAACAGTGGCGACGCTGCCGGTAATGGGGCCACGACCCCGGTCGCGATGGACTCGGTCACCGTCACGGACGGGCCACCGCCAACGACCGCACCGGCGAGCGCGCCACCCGCGACTACGGCGCCGGCAAGCGCCTCCCCGACGACCACCGCCCCGGCCCCCACCCAGTAACCAAGAGGAGCCAACCATGACCAGCGCCACCATCGCCACCGACCTCGGCGACATCGAAGTCGACCTGTTCAGCCAGGCGGCGCCGAAGGCCGCCAAGAACTTCATCGACCTCGCGAAGAAGGGCTTCTACGACGACGTGATCTTCCATCGCGTCATCCCGGGCTTCGTCGCCCAGGCGGGCGACGGCGAGCACGGCAAGAGGGCGAGTCTGAACGCGGGCCGCGTGGGGACCGGCGGACCGGGCTACAAGTTCGAGGACGAGCCGATCAAGGGCGACTACGTACGCGGCGCGCTGGCGATGGCCAACGCGGGGCCGAACACGAACGGCAGCCAGTTCTTCATCTGCGTCGCCGACCTGTCCGGACGGCTGCCCAAGAACTACACGATCTTCGGCCAGGTCACGAAGGGGATGGACGTCGTCGACAAGATCGTCGGCGCCCCGCGGAACAGCCGGGACCTGCCAGATTCGCCGGTGGCGATGACGAAGGTGACCATCACCGAGGACTGACGGGCGCCGCCGCGAGCGGCGGCAGCGCCGGACCCGACCGGACAGCCAGAGCGCAGTTGTAACGCTCCCGTAACGCCATTTCGTGCTCACCAAGCATGAACCGTTAAGGGATTATTACCAATTCTGTGACGAAAACCCTTGGATTCGAGGCCCCATTCGACTAGACTCCACCGTGCACTGCGTTCGCGCAGGGTCAGCTGCCCCAGCGGCAAGGTCATGGGTAGGTTGGGTCAGGGTAGTCGGTGCAGCCGACGTGATAGATGCCCTTGACGCGTGGCAGAAGCGTCCGTTTTCGGACGGATACCTTCACCGGGACAGCATCGGAGCGGCTCCTTCGGGAGCCGCTCCGAACAATTTCCGGCTGGTTCAGCCCGTGATCTCGGCGCGCTCCGTGAACAGCACCGCAACCGCGAGCGAGCCGACGAGCCAGACCCCGACGAGCACGAGCGCCGTGTCCGGCGAGAGCGCGCCCGCCGCGGCCGCGCCGCCCCCGAATCCACCGCCGCCGGCAGCGCCCGTGTCGACGGATGCCCGCGCGACGGCGAACGGCATGTACTTGACGATGTCCGGCAGGAAGATCTGGGCGAAGCCCTCGCCGAAGTAGAACGCGATCCCGGCGCCGATGCCGGCGAGCTGGCTCCTGGCCAGCGTTGCGATGGCGAACCCGAGCGCAGCCTGCTCGACGACCGCGAACCAGCCGCGCGCAACCATGGCGGGAAGCCGCGCGAGCGTGTCCGAGTCGGTGACGCCCGCCGTCGAGATCCCGGCGATGTTCGCCGCGACCAGCGCGACGCCGATCCCAAGCGCGAACGAGATCGCCAGCCCGACCGCGACCATCACCGCGATCGCCGCGAACAGCGCCAGCATGTACCGAGCCCTGCTCTCGCCGCGCGCGACGGCGTTCTTGAGCGTGCCCCAGCTCCACTCCGAGCCGGCGATCGCCGCGGCGAAGGTGACCGCGACGAGGCCGCCGAACCCGAACAGGAACGACAGGACGAAGTCGTAGGACCCCGGGAACGTGAGCAGCTGGCGCGCCGCTGCGGCGCCCCGTGCTCCGCTGCTCTGCCCAGCCGTCGCCGAGGCGATGAGGATCAGCGCCAGCAGTCCGACCAACAGTCCCACTGACACGAACGACGCGGGCCGGCCGATGAGCTTGCGCAGCCCCGAGATGAAGATCCTCATGCGGCGCCCCGCCCCTGCCCGGCGCCCTGCCCCTGCCCCTGCCCGGCGATGTCGATCGCGCGGAAGGTGCCCTCGGACGAGCCCTTGTTCTCGCCGCCGGTCAGCTCGAGGAAGAGCATCTCCAGATCCGTGCCGGATTCCAACCCGGAGGCAAAGATCCCCTGGGACGCGAGGCGCTGGTTGACCTCGGCGGCCCGCGCCGGCTCGAGGTGGACCGTCAGCCACGGATCGCCGTCGAGCGACCCGGTGCGCTCGACCGCGGCCATCGGCTCGAGGAGCGCGCGCGCCGCGTCGAGCTGCGCGGGGGCGACGCGCACCCGAACCACGCCCTGGTCGTTGAGCATGGCGTCGAGGGTCCCCTCGCGGACCAGCTTGCCCGCGGCGATGATTCCGACCACGTCGGCGAGCACCTGGACCTCGGCGAGGAGATGGCTCGAGACGAACACGGTCTTGCCGCTCGCGGCGAGGTTCCGGAGCGTCTCGCGCATCGCTACGATGCCCGCCGGATCGAGGCCGTTCGCGGGTTCGTCGAGGAGGAGCAGCTTCGGGTCGCTGAGGAGCGCTCCGGCGATCCCGAGCCGCTGCTTCATGCCCAGCGAGTAGCCGGCGACCTTGTCGCGGGCACGATCGCGCAGCCCGACCAGCTCCTCGACGCGGCCCGCCGGGACGCTTGCCCCGGCGGAGGCCAGGGCCCGCAGGTTCTGGCGGCCGTCGAGGTACGGGTAGAACGATGGCGACTCCACGAGGGCGCCGACCTGGAACAGGCGCTTCCGATCGCCGCGCCGGAACGGCTTCCCGAGCAGCTCGATCGTGCCCGCGTCCGGGTGGAGGAGGCCGGTCAAGAGCCGCATCGTGGTCGTCTTGCCGGCGCCATTCGGGCCGAGGAAGCCGTACACCACGCCCGAAGGCACCGAGAGGTCGAGGCCGTCGAGCGCCAGGCGCTTGCCGTAGCTCTTGCGCAGGCCGCGGGTGGCGAGGGAGAGTCCGTCGGCGGTGGTCATCCCGCGTAGTTTGCGGGAGCCGGCCGTCAGGCGCGGATTGCGGGTTCCACGTGGCTATTCTCGGCGCATGCCCGCGACGCGCGACCGGCTTCCGGCACCGCGGTACTCGGCCGGGTGGAATCGCTGGCTGCCGATCCAGTACCGCCTCATCAGGCAGCTGGATCCGCTTGTTCGGACGACGTGGCGAGGTTTCGGGCTCGGCAACGTCGTGGAGCTGCGCGTGGCCGGCCGACGGACCGGCATGACGCGCTCGGTGCTCCTGGGCCTCCTGCGCGATGGAGACCGGTGGTTCCTCGGGCACCCGAACGGTGACGTTCCGTGGACGCTCAACCTCGCCGCCGCGGGTACCGCGCTGCTCGTGTTCCGGCCGCCGACGGCGATCGCGATCAAGGCGCGCCGCCTCGAGGCCGGCGAGCTCCGTGATCGGGCGATCGCCGCGACCGGACAGCACGTCTTCCCGGGCAACCTGATCTATCGCCTGGCCCGCGCGCACGTCCGGGCGGTCGGCGCGTATTTCCTGATCGAAGTTGGCGATTGATGCCGCCGGTCGAGCGGGCTAGACTCGCCGCGGCCCAACGCCCCACGCCCCCTGATCGAGCGCGCCCGCGCCGAGGTCGGGTCGGTGCCACGCGCGCTGGCCGACCAGTCCGCCGAGGTGGCAGATGCTGTTCCTGAGCCAGGCAATTGGCCGACCCGTGCGCGACCAGAACGGCGACCCGATCGGGAAGGTCGCCGACCTGATCGTGGCCGTCGGCGAGCGCTACCCGCCGGTCACCGGGCTCGTCATCTCGACGGACGGGCGCCAGATCTTCCTGCCGTGGACGTCGGTGGAATCGCTGGACATCACTGGCGCGCGGCTGCGCACCTCGATGCTGGACATCACGAAGTTCGCCCAGCGCACGGACGAGATCCTGCTGCGGGCGGACCTCATGGACAAGCAGATCGTCGATGTCGACGGCCGGCGCGTCGTCCGGGTCAACGACATCAGCCTCGACGTGGTCGAGGGCTCGATGCGGCTCGTCGCCGTCGATGTCGGCGCGGCCGGGCTGCTCCGGCGGCTCGGCATCGAGGGGCCGTTCCGGACGCTGGGGCGCAACCTCAAGGTGCCGCTCCCCGAGCGCTACATCGACTGGGAGGACGTCGACCCGGTCGAGAGCTCGATCGCGTCGGTGAAGCTTCGGGTGCCGCACGGCGCGCTCGCGGAGCTCCACCCGGCCGACCTCGCCTCGATCATCGACCAGCTGGCGCCGAAGGACCGCGCCGGCGTCCTCGCCTCGCTCGACGACGAGGCCGTCGCCGACGCCATGGAGGAGATGGAGCCGGACACGCAGGTCGAGGTGCTCGAGGACCTCCACCCGGAGCGCGCCGCCGACATCCTCGAGGAGATGAGCCCGGACGACGCGGCCGACCTCGTCGCCGACCTGTCCGACACCGCGCGCGACGAGATCCTTGCCCTCATGGAGCACGACGAGGCAGCCGAGGTGAAGGAGCTGCTCGCCTACCCCGAGGACTCCGCCGGCGGGATCATGACGACCGAGGTCGTCGCCGTGCCCGCGACGCTGACCGCGGAGCAGACCATCGACCGGCTGCGCGAGCTCGAGCCCGACGCCGAGACGATCTACTACGTCTACGTTGTCGACACCGAGGAGCGGCTCGTCGGCGTCCTCTCGCTGCGCGACCTGATCGTGGCGAAGGCAACGACCCTGGTCTCTGACGTGATGATCAAGGAGCCGGTCGCGGTCGGCGTGCTTGCCGACAAGGACGAGGTCGCCCAGGTCGTCGCCCGCTACAACCTGCTCGCCGTGCCGGTCGTCGACGACGAGGGCCGGCTCGAGGGCATCGTCACCGTCGACGACACGCTGGATGCCTTCCTGCCGACCTCCTGGAAGCGCCGCCTGCCCCGACCGTTCTCCCGGAGCAGCCGGTGAGCCAGGCGTCGCCGATCTCGGCGACGAAGCGACCCTCCCCTCCTCGCCGCATGCCGGGCCGCCGGGTCCGGTTCGCGGCCTCGCTCGCGGTGCTCGGGCCTGGCATCGTCAGCGGCTTCGCCGACAACGACGCGGGCGGCATCACGACCTACTCGCTCGCCGGCGCGAAGTTCGGCTACGACCTGCTGTGGGTGATCCTCGTCACCCAGATCGCGCTGTTCGTGACCCAGGAGATCGGGGCGCGGATCGGGCTGGCGACCGGGCAGGGGCTGACGGGCCTGATCCGCGAGCGGTTCGGCGTTCGGTGGGCCGCGTTCGCCGCGCTGACGATGATCGCCGCGAACCTGGGCTCGACGGTCTCCGAGTTCGCCGGCATCAGCGCGGCCCTCTCGTTGTTCGGGGTTCCGGTGGCCGTCAGCTCCGCCCTTGCCGCGATCGCGGTGATCACGCTGATCAGTCGCGGCAGCTTCAGCCGCGTCCAGTACTTCTTCGTCGGGATCGGCGTGCTGGTCTCGGCGGCCTACATCGTGTCGGCGATCCTCGCCCACCCCGACTGGCCGCGGGCGGCGAACTCGCTGTTCATCCCGCACGGCACGTTCAACGGTGCGTACATGCTCGCGGTCGTCGGCACCGTCGGCACCACGATCACGCCGTGGGGCCAGGGCTTCATCCAGGCGTACGTCGTCGACAAGCGCCTTCGCGCCGAGGACCTGCGCGCCGAGCGGATCGACGTGCTCATCGGCGTCGCGATCACGAACGTCATCGCGGCGTTCATCGTCATCGCGGTAGCGGCGACGCTGTGGACCACCGGGCACCGCGACATCCAGGACGCCAGCGCGGCCGCCGCAGCGCTCAAGCCGCTCGCCGGTGACGTTGCCTCGACGATGTTCGCCATCGGGCTCCTGGCGGCGTCGCTGCTGGGCCTCGGGGTCGTGCCGCTCGCGAGCGCGTACACGGCGTGCGAGGCGTTCGGCTGGGAGCAGGGCGTCGACTGGCGCTGGCGCGAGGCGCCGGCGTTCTACGGCCTGCTCGCGTTCTTCATCCTGTTCGCGGCCGTGTTCCTGCTGATCCCGGGCCTGCCGTTGATCCAGGTCATGTTCAGCGCCCAGGTGATCAACGGGTTGCTGCTGCCGGTGATCCTCGTGTTCGTGATGAAGCTCGCCGGCGACAAGCGCCTGATGGGCAACCTCGTCAGCGGCCGGATCAACCTGGCGCTCGGGTGGACCGTGACCGGGCTGCTGGTCCTGATGTCGGTCGTGCTCGTGGTGACGGCCTTCTCAGGCTGAGATCAGGCGGACGCCCGGGCGTCCTCGAACGCCGCATCGGTCAGGGCGTCGAGCCGCGCCACCCACGCCTCAAGACCAGTGCGCAGGTGCGTGTTCGTCAGGACCACCGCGACCGTCGCCGTCGCGGGCTCGACCATGATCCGGCAGCCCGATGCGCCGGGATGCCCGAAGGCACCGACCGGCGCGCCATGGAGGAAGGTGTTCGTTCCGGTGCCGATCTCGACCTCAAAGGCGAGGCCCCAGCCGATCGGGACGTCGTCGCCAAGGTCCGGCCGCAGGATGTGCCGTCCGCGCAGGGCCGGCTGCGCCGTCGTCAGCAGCGACACCGTTGCGTCTCGGTGGATCCGCGGCCCGCCGGGTGCGAAGTGGGCGACGAATCGGATCAAGTCGTGCAGGCTGCTCACGACGCCGAATGCGGGATGGCCGAGCGAGAGGCCGTATGCCGAGTTGTACATCGCGCCATCGGTGCCCTCGGCGAGGACACCGCGGACGCGCGCAATCCTGTGGAGGACGGCGAGCGGCGGCACCACCCAGCTGGCGCCGAGACCCATCGCTTCGATGACCAGCGACTGGACGAGGTCTGGGTACCGGTCGCCTGTCACGATCTCGGCAAGGTGCCCCGCGAGCAGATACGCGTCGTCGCTGTAGCTGAACCGCGTGCCGGCCGAGTAGAGCGGCGGCGCCGTGATCGCCTCCTCGACGATCGACGAGAGCGGCACCTGGGCGAGGAGCAGCTCCTCCAGCCGGGGCGATTCGTAGCGCAAGCCGGACGTGTGGCCGAGCAGGTGGTGCACACGGATCTCCTCCCGCCCGTCGCCGCGGAACCGCGGCAGCAGGTCGTGGACCCGCGTCTCCAGCGAGAGGTCGCCCCGCTCCACCAGGCACATCACCATCGCGGCGGTGAAGCACTTCGAGATCGAGGCGAGCGGCCAGATCGAATCGGCCGAAGCGGGCGTTCCTGGCGCTGCCTCGCCCGCATAGTGCTCGACCACGAAGCCGCCTCCGACGGCCACGCCGACGGCGGCACCCGCGTATTCACCGGCAGCGATCGCGTCTTCCATGACCTGGGCGACGCGGTTGCTCACCGCGCCATGATCGCGCCTTTGAGGTCGCGCTCGCGCCCAAGCATGACCGGCGTCATCGTGTCAATCGCCATGGGGACCCGCGAAGCGCATCGAACCTCGTAGCGGGCGCGGGCGCGATCGATATCATCCGGGCCAATGACGCCGCGGACCTACCGGCCGTCGAGGCTCGATCGCGCGCTGTGGTCGTTCCAGATGGTGATCGTGGTCGTGTTCGTCGGCGCGTTCGCATTCGCGTTCGTCAGTGGGATGGCCGGTGGCTCGGCCACGCCGTCGAACCCGGGAGACATCCCGCTCGGTCCAGTCATCGGCGGCCTGTTCTGGATCGCGCTGATCGCCGGGTACCTCGTCTCGGGTCGTGCGGCTGTCAGGGTCACCGCCGAAGGCGTCGATGTCGTGCCCTACGTCGGACGCTCCCGCCACTTGCCGTGGACGGATATCACCCGCGTCGCTGTCGACGCGACGTCGCCGTACGCCGGCGGCATGTACGGCGCAGGCTCGTGGATCGAGGTCGACGTGTCGCTCAAGATTGGCCGCGGCCTCGGCCTCCAGGCCACCCGCCGCCCGAAATCGCAGCGCGCGGCGGTGGAGCAGGCGCGCAGCGAGATCGCTGCCGACCTGGCCGCGCAAAGCGCTCATCGATAAGGCTCGAGCCAGGAGGCCGCGATGCGATGGGGTCCAGCGGTTGCCACGGTTGTCTCGATCACTGTCGCGATCAGCGGGTGCTCGACGGGTCCGTCACCTGCGCCGACCCAACTCGCGAGCCAGGCCGCTGGCGAACCGAGCCCCGCGCTTTCGCCCGCTGCGCCGGCGACGCTGGCTGCTGGTCCCGGCCAGTGGGCGGTGACCTCGTTGCCGCTCCCCGAAGGCGTCGCACCCTGCTCAACTGATGAGGGTGGCTTGCAGAACCTTCGAGCGGTCGAGTTCGGGCCGGGCCTGCTCGCACTCGGTTCCTGTGCGCACACGACTTCGCCCAGCCTGATCTGGGTCAGCCCCGATGGGCACATCTGGCAGGTGAGCGCTCCGAAGGCCCTCGCGCATGCCGATGTCTATTCGCTGCTGGCCGCCGACGGTCTCGTCGTGGCCACCGGCCAGGACACGACCAACGGATTTGCCGCGGCCTCGTGGGCATCCCACGACGGCCTCTCGTGGACGCGCTCGACGGGCGACCTCGGTTGTGGCGTCATGTCCCAGGTCGCCCGACTTGGCTCCGAGTTCGTCGCCTTCGGCAACAAGACCCCGGACGCTCCGGAGGTCGACGTGCCGCCTGGTGTCTGCGAGTGGGTTTCACCGGATGGGATCGCCTGGCAACCGGTCGCACTCCCGGACAAGACGTTCCCAGCGAGCGCAGGCATCTCGTCGATCGCGGCCGGCGCGGGCGGCCTCGTCGCCGTCGGATCCGTCGCAGGGCCGACGCAGAGCGCCGCCGCCGCATGGAGCTCGCCGGACGGCCGCGCCTGGACCCGGCTCGCGACGGGCATACCGGCGGGCTGGATCTCGCTCGACGTGGTGCTCCCGGGCGGACCTGGCTACGTCGCGCTGGGGACGGACGGCAGTGGCAACTCCGTGCTCGCGACGTCCGCAGACGGGCTGGCCTGGACGCCGACACCCGTGCCGGAACAGGGCGTCCTGGAGGGCGGGCCGTCGATCGCATCCGGCTCGGCCGGCGTGGTGCTGGCCGGCTTCTCGACGAACGGCGACCCGACAACGACCATGGTCTGGAGCTCGACGGACGCGGTCCAGTGGCAGCCGGCACCGGCCCCGCCGCCCGCCCTCAACTACCTGTCGGTCGCGGCTCCACAGAACACGGTCGTGCTTGCCGCTGCGACGGCATCCGGAGGCGCAACGCTCGTCCGATTGGGGCCGTGAGCCTCGCCATCGGCCGACGGATAGGACGGCCGCTCGCGCGCCTGTAACTCAGTGGATAGAGCGTCGGCCTCTGGAGCCTCCAGGCCTCAGCGCAGGGCCCGGAGCGCATAGCGGATGAGCGAACCGCACCGAGTCTTGCGCTGTACGCCAATGCCTCTGAATCACGTTGGTTCCGTATTCGGCGGAGCCCGGCTCTTCGTCCGAGGCGGCATTGCACGAGCTCGCCGCGCCGCGGGTGCCACGCGAGCGAAGCTGTCGACGGTAGACGGAAAGACCCAGGTGTGACGTACGCAGCCCTACCCAGGACCGGACGCCTGCGATACTGATACTCCGAAACCCGAGGATCTCCACGTGCGCAGCGCCAGGGCCACCCTCCCCTTTACGGCTGAGGCTCGTTTCCATGGGTGAGCACCTCGACAGGCAGCTGGCAGCGGTGATGTTCGCCGACATGGTCGGCTTCACCGCCTTGATGCAGGAGGACGAGCAGCTCGCCCTGCGGGCACGTGCCAGGTACGCGAGCGTGCTCAATGCGCAGCACGAGGCGTTCGGCGGGAAGATCGTCCAGTACTACGGGGACGGCGCCTTGACCATCTTTCCCAACTCGCTGGACGCCGTCCGCTGTGCCATCGAGATTCAGAAGGAGCTCCGCCAACCTCCAGACGTCCCCGTGCGGATCGGCATCCACGTGGGCAATGTGATCGTCGAACCCACCGGTCTGATCGGGGACGCGGTGAACATCGCTTCTCGCATCGAGTCCTTCGGGGTCGCCGGTGGAGTCCTGGTGTCCGATTCCGTTCACGATCAGGTCAGGAATCAACCGCAACTTGGGTTCGTGAACCTGGGGAAGTTCAAGCTCAAGAACGTCGGCCGCCCGTTCGAGATCTACGCGGTCTCCGCCGGCGGGTTGGCGGTCCCGGCCGCGGACCTCCTGCTGGGCAAGGGTGAGCGATTCGCGAGCCTGCCGAGCAACCTGCCCGATCCTGCAACGCCACTGCTTGGGAGAGACGCTGACCTCACCGCGCTGATCGGCCTGCTCGAGCAACACCGCGTGGTCACGGTGACGGGTCCGGGCGGCATCGGAAAGACCAGGACGGCGATCGAGGTGTGCCATCGCCTCGCGTCACGATTCCTCGACGGGATCGCCTTCGTGTCGCTCGCCGCCGTTACCGATGCCTCCGCCTTCATGCCCGCCCTGGCCAATGCGCTGGGCGTCAAGGAGGCAGAAGGCAGGAGCCAGGCCGAGGGCATCGTTGCGCTGATCGGCGACAAGCAGGCCCTGCTACTGCTCGACAACCTGGAACAGGTGGTCTCGGCGGCGCCCGAGATCGCCGCGCTGGTGAGCGGATGCCCGGAGCTGCGGATCATCACCACCAGCCGGACGCTGCTCAGGATCGAGGCCGAGCGGGGATATGCCCTCAGCCCGCTGGCGCTGCCACAACCGGCGACGGTTGAAAGCCCGGAGTCGCTGATGGCCTTTCCGGGCATCGCCCTGTTCGTCGAGCGGGCGAAGGTGGCCAGGAGCAGCTTCGAACTCACCGCGGAGAACGCTCCCGCGGTCGTGGCGATGTGCCGGCGCCTGGATGGCCTGCCGCTCGCCATCGAGCTCGCGGCTGCCCGGATACGCCTGTTGTCGCCGGAAGCCCTGCTCCAGCGACTCGACCACGCCCTCGACGTTCTCACCACCGGGCAGCGAGACCGTCCAGACCGGCAGCAGACGCTACGAGCGACGATTGACTGGAGTCACTCATTGCTCACGGCATCGGAGAAGCAGCTCTTCCGGAGGATGTCGGTGTTCTCCGGTGGATGCTCGCTCGACGGCATCGAAGCCGTGTGCTCCGAGCATTCGGAGTCAGTGCTCGACGATCTGGAGTCGCTGGTCGACAAGGGCCTGGTCCAGGCCGCGGGCCCCGCAGACCGGTTCCAGATGCTTCAGACGATCAAGGACTATGCACGCGAGGAACTCCTGGCTTCGGGACAAGCTGACGAAATGGGCCTACGGCACGCGGCCCACTTCGTGGAGGTCGCCGAGGAGATCCGAACGGGGATCGAGGGCGACGATCAGGTCCGATCGATCGAGCGAGGTGTCGTCGAAGATGCGGATCTACAGGCCGGACTCGACTTCCTCCTCCACAGGGCGATGGAAGGGGATCCGACGTCGGCCGAGCTCGGCATGCGGACGTGTGGATCGCTGTGGCTCTACTGGCACATCCGCTCGAAGCACCTGAGCGCTCGTGACTATGTGCGCGCGTTCTTCGGCACAGCTCTCGGCTGCGGACCGACCCTCGGCCGATCGAACGCGCTTCGCACGGCAGGCTTGGCGTCATGGTCGCTGGGCCACTTCGAAGAAGCCATCGAACAGGGTCTGGAGTCCTATCGCATTGCGCGAGACCTCGACGCAGCCACAGAGATGGCCCTCGCAGCGGGCCTCCTCGTGATCTTCTACCTGACCGTCGACGTGGACCAGGCCGTCCATTGGTCGCGCGAGGCGATTGAGCGGAGCCGGGCGCAGAACTACCAGCTGGCGTTGGGGTTCGCCTTGAGCTTCGACGGGATCCTCAACACCGTGTCGGGCGACACTGCAATGGCCGAGTCGAGATACACCGAGGCCCTGGCCAGCCAACGACGATTCGACGACAAGGAGGGCTCAGGCCTCTCGCTGGGCGGTCTGGCGCAACTCGCGGCACTGAGCGGCGATCGCGGCAAGGCCATCAAGCTGTATCAGGAGTCGCTGGCTGCCTTTGAGGCCATCGGTGACCGCGCCGAGGAGGCACGCATCCTGAACGAGATGGCCTGGACACATCTCGCGCTCGACGATCAGACGGCGGCGCGCCGGTTCTTCTTCGAGTCGGCAGCGGCCTACCTCGATATCGGGAGTGTCCGCGGCGTCGGGACCTCGATGATCGGGCTGGCGGCAGTCGAGACGGCCGAGGGACGGGCATTGCGGGCCGTGCAGATCGCGGCAGCAGCCGAAGTCTTTGCCCTCGAGGAAGGCATCATGAACGTGTATTCGGACGATGATCCAGGACGCGAATACGTCGATCGAGCGAAAGCCCAGTTGGGAGCGGACGACCTCGAGACCGCGACAGGGACGGGACGAGGCCTTTCGGTTAAGGAAGCGCTGGACCTGGCCAGAGTTCCCCAGCCGGCCGTGGGTTTGATCTAGCGGTTGAGGTCCCGTTCTACGGCCGTAGCCGTCGAACCACCGGCCCGACGCCGCAGGAAGCGTGGGCCGGTATCATCGAGGCGCGAGCGCCTGTAGCTCAGTGGATAGAGCGTCGGCCTCCGGAGCCGAAGGTCGCAGGTTCGAATCCTGTCGGGCGCGCCATTACAACCTTTCGGGTAGCGCCAGCGCCAGTCCGTGCGCATAGGCCGCCGCGGTAAGCCGAACCCCGACGATCTCGGGCCCGGCGACCGTGATCCGCTCGTGGATGGCGTGCATCAGATCTGCTTTCTCCTTCGGTACCCAGCGCCCAGCGGGCGAGTCGGATCGCCCCGGCCGCCTCGTCGTGCCACCGCTGGAGATCGAGGATCGCCTTCTCGTGCGAGTCCAGCCGCGCGGTGATCGTGTCGGCCACCCGCTGCATGGACGCCCGGCGCTCGACCGAGAGCGCCTGGTCACGGGCCACGGAGTCCACGACGGAGCGCAGCGCGCGGATGTCGTCGCGCATCTCCATGAGGAGCTCCCGCTGCGTGATCCCGACCACGCCGGGGTCGTCACCGCTCATCGGGCTCGGGTGACGGCGCGGGCGTACCCGGGGTCGCAACAGGCAGGGGAGTCCGGGAGCCAGTGTGGATCGGACCAGCGCGCCGTCATGCCCCCAAGCCTGCGGGCGGCGGGCCGCGGTGGCTATTCGGCCGTTTGGGTCATGTCCTCGGGCTCAGCTGGCGCCCGGGTAGGCTCGACCTCGCGGGGCCCGGCTGCAAGGTCGGTCGTCGCCTGCGTCGAGTGAACCGTGTCGTACCGGCTCCAGCCAACGCGCACCCGCCATGGCGCGCCGGATGGCCGGGTCAGAGCTGCCCGGCTCCGAGGGTGCCGGCCGACGCTGTGGCCGGTCTCGACTCCAGGATCGACTTGAGCCGTGCGAGGTTGCCGACGACATCCCGCTTGAGCGCACGAGAGACAAGCGGCTCCGCCAGCGACATGATCCCGGAGACGTCCAGCTCGATCGTCGCGGTGAGGCGGGTACCCTCCGGCATCGCCGTCACTGCGTAGGAGGCGAGCAGCGCGGGTCCTGACATGGTGCGAAACGCGACCCGCTTCCCGGGTTCGAACTCGACGTACTCATTCTCACCGGTCATCCGCCGGCCCATGAGCGTGCGGGTGAAGGTGTGCCGACTGCCGACTCCAGGCGGCCCATCCGTAAGCCGCCGGACCTCGACGATCCCGGACTGCCAGCTGGCGGCGTTCGTCTGGTCGGCGACGAAGGCGAAGACCTCGTCGCTCGGTCGATGGATGACGGTGCTCTTCTCCAGCTTGATCACTGCGGACCTCCGGAACCGTGTTAATGCTCTAGAGGGTGACTCTAGTCGCTAGCTCGTGTAATCTCGACCCCGCCGTGGATCCTGTCAAGCTCTCGACCCCCGCGGGACCGCCGGGCCGCCAACGCGCCCGCGCCACACGGCTGCGGATCACGAAAGCCGCCGCCGAATTGTTCCGTCACCGCGGCTACACGCGGACCACGATGGCGGACATCGCCGCCGCTGCCGGCTTCGCCGTTCAGACCGTGTACTTCGTGTTCCACACGAAGACCGAGGTCCTCGACAGCGCCTACAGCCTGGCCGTCATGGGCGAGGACGATCCGGCCGTACCGCAGGATCAAGCCTGGTACCGGCAGGCCGTCGCCGAGCCCGACGTAACGATCGCCGTGCGACTCGTGGTCGAAGGCGTGAGCGAGATCCTTCGCCGCGTCGCCCCGCTCGATTACGCGGTCCGGACCGCCGCCGCGGCCGATCCCGAGGCCGCGGCCTTCCTTGCCCGGAACGAGGGGATGCGGATGGACGGCTACCGCGAGATGGTCGACTTCCTCGTCCGCAAGTGTCCGCTGCCCGAGGACCTCACGAAGGAGCGCGCAACCGATTTGCTGCTGTTCCTCGCAAGCCCCGGGGCGTATCGGGCGTTGGTGATCGAGCGTGGCTGGACGCACGCCGAGTGGATCGCCTGGACGAGCGGCGCGCTGGTCCAGCAACTATTCGAACCGGGAGGGCGGCCATCCAGCCGACTCGCGGCTCCCCGCGGGTCGGGGTGAGCTCCCAGGGGCAGACCCAACATCCTTCGAGCAGGGGCTACTCGTCTGGTTGAGTCGTATCCCGGGGTTCGGGCAGGCGCGGGGCGAGGATCCACACGAGCTGCGCCGTGGTCGTTGCTCCCACCTTGGACCGCGCATTCGCCAGGTGGTGCTTCACGGTCGAGTGCGACAGGCCGAGTCGGTGGGCGGCCGCCTTCTGTGACCCGGCGACGAGGACCGCGGCGACGACACCGACCTCTCTGTCGGTCGCGCATCCTGCGGGACGGTCTCTCATGCCAATCGCTCGACCGCCGCGAGCCACTCATCGCGGCCTTCGATAGGCATCCGATAGGCTGTTAGGGCGTGTCCAACACCTGTCGGGTGCGCCACCGCTCAAGAAACCCTCGCGGGGTTTCGGCTGTGTCGCCCAGCCCGCGAACCAGCAGCGCGGTCGGGTCGGGGCAATCGCCCGGCGCGGGGCCAGGCGGACGCGTGTCAGATGCGCTGCAGGACCACGACCGGGATGACGCGGGAACTCTGTCGCTCGTAGTCGAGGAAGCCCGGAAAGGTCGTCGCGTGCTGGGCGTAGAGGCGGTCGCGCTCGGACCCACCGGTAATCGGGGTCGCCCGGGCCTCGTACTGGGCCGGCGCGACGACGGCCACGCCGACCGGCTGGCAGGTGAGCTACAGCCAAGTCGGCGGTGACCTCGCCAAGCTCAGCCCGGCCCGAACGCCCGTCTCGGGCTCGATCTGCGGAACGACCCGGCCGAACGGCCTCCAGACTCGATGCCGACGACGCCGACCTGATACGCGCGGCCTTGGCGCTGGCAGATTCGCGTTTGCGGAAGGCCCTCGACGTTGTCACGCAGAACTACGGCTTTGAACTTCACCGGCTCGCCATGAGGCGGAAGCACCTGGCCCCGCTCCTCGACGCCGATCTTGCGCTGGTCTTCGAGGTGCCAGATGCGGCGGACAACGCTTGGCTCGAGGATCAAGTCGCCGCTGGTGCATTGATTGTGGCCGATGACAAGGTCGTCCGAGGTACGTCGAGTCAGATCGTCCTCCCGGTTACCGAGGCAAACCTCGACACATTGTTCAGCCTTTTCCACGAGGCAAACTGGCTCTCGAGGACGCTCGCAGGTGCCGTAATCGGCGCTGCCGAGAACCCCAACGGCGTGGCATTTGTCGAGGATGACGATGCTGCACGGGTTGGCCGACCAGAAGCGTTCCGCGCGGCGCGCTCCGCATACATCGGCCTCGACCCCCTCCAGACCGCCGAAGAGTTCGAAATCCAAGCCCGCAGCCGGGACGTTCGCCGTCAGGCAGAGGCGGCCGTTGCCGAAGACCATGTACCTACCAGTCTTGTGTCGCCGTCCCCGATGAATCGACAACAGCGTCGAGCAGCGGACCGCGACCGCCGCCGACGTAGTTGACGGGCAGCGCCTCCGCACTCAGCAGGCTACGCGACGATCGCCGGCGGCGCGGCGCGTCAACGCGGCTCATTCAGAAGCGCGAGGGCACGCACCGGATCGGCGCCAAGGTCTCGTTTACCGGCGCAACCGGCGGTCACGCAGCGATACCACCAGCCATGCACGGATCGGTCCAGGACCATGCGGCCGCCACAGATCTCGCAGATAACCGGGCTCCGAACCTTTTCGGCTCGCTCGTAGAGGTCGTGGCCATCTACCAGCTCGAGGCCCATCGTTTTGGCCTCGGCGCGAGCCTGCTGCCCAAAGTCCGACAGCGTGACGAAGATCCCGTCCGACGTTGCCAAGCCCTCACGAGCCAGGGTTCCGGCGAACATACGGATCTCATCGACCCCGACAAGCCAGGACTGCCACCGCTTCGCCTGGACGATCCGCCGCTCGGTCCCTCTCCGGATCTCAAGGTCGACGTTGCCGTCGGGGCCTTCCTGGCGACCACGCTGGGTGACCGTCCAGCCTTCTCGACGAAGCACCTCGCCGACGAAGAACTCGAACTCGCGCGAGTCGAGCAGGCGCAGGTCCGATGTCCACTCGAGGAGCTTCCGGCGATCGCGCGCCTCGAGCTGAACGCCGAACCAGAACAGGAGCAGCGAGCCGGCTAGGACCGTGCCCATGAAGTTGAAGCTCACGAGGGCGAGGGTGGGGAAACTGAGACCGATTGGGATGAGTAGTCCGACGCCGAAGTAGAGCAGGCCGGCCAGCAGTCCAATGCCGCGTGGCGGGACGTTCGTGACGATCCACCTGAGGATTCGCGTCGTCCGGTCTTCGGCCTCCACGACCAGATCTTAGGGGCCGAAGGCCGGTCAATTGGACGCGCAGCCACGCAACGGTCCTACGCGTGCTCCCAAGGTTGGTCCCGTCCGCCAGGTGCGCTGCGAGTACCGTTCCAATCGTGGCAGTGCAGTCCGACGACGACCGAGACGAAGGCAATCTGGCAGACGTAGACGAACCTGGCGACAAGCCTCCAGCGCGCAAGGGGCTCACGGTTGGCGACCTTATTCGCGCCGCGGCGCTGGACCGGCCAGTCGCCGGTCTCGATGCCAATGCGCTTAAGGCCATTCAACTGAGTCTCACCAAGCAAAGTTTCGGCTCGGCCCTCTCAGGGGTCGACTTCTCGAAGCTGGCCCTGGTCTCGCCACGACTCACCCTCTCGGAAACATTGGTCGGTGATTGGCGGGCGAGGCTGCTCGCAGGACAGCCGCAGATCTCGGGTTTGGTCGCTACCGATATGAGCCGGAGCATCGCCGCCATCAAGATGGCCGGCTTTGCCGGACTTGCTGGCATTGACGCAGCCAAGACCAAAGCTGCGCTCTTTGGCGGATTCACTGGTCAGATCCGCGGCATGATGACCAAGCTCGGGACAGATCTGGCGGCGGGCGTCAGGCCCCTCGCCCTTCTGGCAGCGAGGAGCGTGTCGGAAGCTTGGTTGGCAGCCGACGCTCGCGAACGCGAGGCCGCCCAAGCCCTATTCGAGATGGGCTGGTGGATGCCTCACTCGGCCATGACCAGCTTCGTGACGGAGGTCCGGCGGCTGGCGCTCACCGGCGATCGAACGGCCGTACGCCATGCCATGACCGAGTCGTCGCATTCGCGCTCGTTCGCCCGCCAAGTGCGAAATGGCTGGATGCGTCACCCCGTGTTCGCGGATCGCCGGCGCTTTATCCTCGACGGCTTAGCCGACCACCAGCGGGGCCGCTACAGAGTCAGCATTCCGACCCTGCTGCCCCACCTCGAGGGGATCGCAATGGCGGCTTTCGCCCCTGGCACCAAGAGGACGAAGGTCCCGGCCGTCGTGACCGAAGCCGCCGGCACCTACGACGAGCTGATGGGCGAGGCAATCGTCGATGCTGCCACGAAACTCTGGACTCGCTACGAGTTCGACCAAGTCCGGGCGTCCGGCCCCCAGCTCAACCGGCACTTGATACTTCATGGCCGCTCAACGGGGTACGGCACGGAAGAGAACTCGACGAAGCTCCTGTTCGCATTCGACCTTCTGGCCTCTTTGGTGGAGCAGGCTGGGCGAGCAAAGGCCTAGTAACAACGAATAGTCATCTCTGGGGCGGATGACCGGCTCCCCGACGCCACCCTCGTCGGCCTTCGGCCGCGAGCGATACTGAGTGCTCGGGCCTTGACAATTCAGCCGTCTCGGTCGAACCGTCGCGCGTTCGCCACGGGCCCGGTGGCGCGGCATTTCACCCAACACCATGAAAGAGGCTGCCCTGTCGAATCGAGACGTCGCGTCCCTGATTTGGCTTTCAATTGCCTTGGCGTGGGCGCTATCCCGTCGCGAGATCCGCGAGAGCGTCATCTCAATATTGCGGGCCTTCTGGGGTCGGCTCCTCGCGATCTACCTCGCATTCGCGGCGTACGTCATCGGCGTCGTCTGGTCCGCCCAGAGCGTCGGCCTGTGGAACACCGGCCTGGTCAAGGAAACCGTGGTCTGGCTGCTTGTTTCCGGACTCTTCCTGCTCTTTAGCTTCCAGAAGGCCGCCAAGCGCGGTTTCGTCGGTCGCACCGTCAAACGTGCCGTCGGCTTGACGGCCTTCGTCGAGTTCTACATCGGTGTCGGGTCGTTCGACCTGTGGGCAGAACCGCTCCTAATACCAGTTGCCGTCTTCGTTGGGCTGATGTCAGCAGTCGCCGGCATGAACCCGGCCAACCGAATCGTCAAGCGCCTGTTTGACGCGATCGCGTCGATCCTGGGCCTGACCATCGTGGTGGCCACGGCCATCTATGTGACGAGTAACTGGGGAAATCTCAACCAGCGCCAACTCCTGTTGACGTTTCTCCTGCCGATCTGGCTCACCGTCGCCTCGCTTCCAGCCGTGTATGCGGTCAGCTTGTACTCGAACTACGAGGCGGCATTCGTCCGCCTGGGCTTCCACAACCGGGCTGACGCCAAGGCTCGCCGTCGCGCCAAGCTCGCGTTGGTGCTCGGCTACAACTTCCACAATCACGAGCTCGACGGCTTCGCCGGTCGCGCGATCTCCGACCTGGCGGATGCGAAGACGTGGTCGGACGCGCGCAAAGTGGTGGCCCTCCAACGCGCAGAAAGTCGCCTATCGAACGCCAAAGAGACCATGGAGGCCGCTCGTGCCGCTCGCTACGCGGGCGTTTCGGGGACCGACTGGGACGGCCGGCCCTTCGACGAGCGCGAATTCAACGAGACCAAGGAAGCCCTCGACCAGCTCCACACATTCCAGTCCGCTCAGTCCGACAACGGCCGCTACCGAACGGACATCCTGTCGATCGTCAGCGGCCTGCTTTCCAAGACGTTTCCGGAGGCTGAGATCAACCTTACGTTCGCCCGTAAGGACCGGGCATGGTTCACGTGGCGAAGGACGATCGGCGGCTGGGTCCTCGGAAAGGGAGCTGCAGGCCCGCCTCCGGACGAGTGGTCGTACCTTGGCCTCGAGGAGCCGCGAGGCGCGCCGACTCCGACATCAGGGTGGGTCCAGGGGGCGTTTCCGTCGACCACCTTCGACCCCGACGTCGACTGATGCCGGTGCGCGATGACGCCGCTCCCCGAGTGGGTTCGTATGAGCAATTCGTGCGCTCGAGGTTGACCCAGGCCGTGCGTCGCCCGATTCGGGGAGCCGCTGATGGCTCGAGCGGCGAAGCGAATCGCGTCGATACCGTTCGACTTCGTCGGGGGCAAGAAGCCAGTCCCGCCCGACCTTCGTGCCGAGCAACTTGCCTCGATGAATCTGGGCGCGAAGCGTCGCGGGGGCCAAGCCTAATACCCGACCGGCTTGGATCAACGTCATTGCGTCCACCGAGACTCCCGAGACAAGGGCGCTTGCGGCCATGTTGTTGCGTAGCTACGCTAGCGTAGATGAGACCGCCCCGGCTAGCGTCCAGTTTCGACCCGCTCCAGCGGCAGCCGTGTCCAGAAGGTGGGAAGAGAGTAGGGTTTCCTGATCCTCCGATTCGGGTTACAATAGAACGCCTGTTCGATTAGGAGGGCGAAGATGACCATGCATGCGGCCGGCACGGAGCAACCCGCGCAGGCCCACGTCCTGCCCTCTCAATTGCTCACGATGACCCTAGGGTTCATGGACATGAACCGGATGTACTCGGCAGATGCCGCGGACTGGGCCAAAGCCTTGCTCAAGGTACGGGATGAGTTCGAGCGCAAGTACCCGGACCTGTTCGAGCGATTCACCTATCGCCAGGCGCCCGACACGAAGCCCTATTCGCGCGACGTTAGTGAGTTCCTGACGTACGTCCAATGGGGTCGCAATGTTCGCGTTGGCAACCCTGACTATGCAGTCCTGCAGATCAAACCGGAAGTCCAACGCGATCTTCTCGATCCCTATCGCGACAACCCTCGATATGCGCTCGCCCTTCAAGCGGCCAAGGACCTCGCGACGGCCCTGCAGGACGGCCACCTTGTGGACGCTTCACTGAGCTAGAGGCGTCTAGCCAGCTCGAGGCGTAAAGTGAGCGTAGCTCCTGGCAGCCCCACTGACATCGGCCCGCTCGTGGCCCAGGTTGAGGATTGGGTCGCGGAGCTATTCGAGCATTGGGAACCGCCGGTGGAGCTTGACTCCAAGGTGGTCCGTGACCCTTTACATGACTTCGTCCGGCTTCAGGCGCACGAGGTTGCGGTGTGGGACACGCCGATTGTTCAGCGCCTCCGGTACATTCGACAGAACGCCCTGGCGTACCTCGTCTACCCGGGTCTCACCCATACGCGCTTCGAGCACAGCATCGGCGTCATGCACATTGCCGATCGAATGGTGCTCGCGCTGGCAACGCGATACCCGGCCAAAGTGGATCCCCTCACGCACGTCGAAGTTCGGCTCGCGGCGCTCCTCCACGACACCGGCCACATCCTTTACTCGCACCTGGGCGAGACGATCATGCAAGACGCACTTCCGAACCTCGAGATCGACCTACGGCGAGGCACATACCAGGGCTCGCCGAGATACTTTGACGAGGCGAGTCTTGGTGAGATCCTCTCCTACCTGATCATCAATTCCAAGGTCTTCGAGGATGTCTTTCGAAACAAGATTGTCCCGTTAGTTCCGACGGGCGACGGCGGAGCTGAACTATCGAAGGTCGACCTACATCGCGTTGGGCGGATGATCATCGGGCGTCCAGCTGCAGGCGACTCGGTGTGGGCAACTCAGATCATCAACGGCTCTTTTGATGCGGACAAGCTCGACTACATCATGCGAGACTCGCAAGCATCGGGGATCCAGACGGAGGTCGATACCAGCCGCCTGATTCATAGCCTTCGAATCCTCAGCGGTGCGTGGGATGGACGGCTTGCGGTCGCCGGGAATGCGACGACATACCTCGAGCAGATCGTTCTCGCCAAATTGACCCTGTACACGGCGCTGTATCACCATCACAAAGTCCGCGCAACGGAGTGCATGGCACGCGCGTTCTTTGCCAACCTTCCGAGTGACGGACCTCTCCCCAAGCCGGCGACGCTGGGCGGCTGGCTCAGGCTGAACGAATTCGACGTGCTGTCCGCCGCGCGGACGATGCCCGTGGAGCTTTCGCAGTTCAGAGACATCCTGGATCGCCGCTTGCTCAAGAGATGTCTTGTGCTGGACAAGAACACCGTCACGGAGCCAGCTCGAGGCCGGATCGAGACGACAATGATCCTCCTGCGAAATAAGGATGAGCAGGAGGCTTTCAACTCTGAAGTCATTAGGCGGCTACCTGCCAATCAGACGTGGAACACTCAATCGCTCTGGATCGACTCGCCCAGCCCGCCTGATGTAGACCGTGAGGCAGACCAGTGTCAGGTGGAACTGGCGGCTGGAAGCGTCGCATCGTTGAGCGAGCTGATGCCGGCTGCTGGTTGGGTCCGTAGCTATGTTGCGAACAAGCTTCGGGGACATGTCTTCTACTTGCCCGACCTTGATGGCAGGCGCCTCATCGCGGTCAAGGCCCAGGAGGTCCTAGCCGAACGGCCCTACCAACTGCTGCTCAATCCCCTAGCGAGGAAACTTGCGCTAAAGGACTAGCTGCTACCGCTCTGGAGATTCAATTTCACGATGGGCAGGCTCGAGCTCAGGTACCTCCAGCCAGCCGGCAGCCCGCCCCGCATAGATCAGTTGCTCCGTCGAGAGTCCCATTCTCATTCGAAGGTCTGCGAGATGTCTCTTGAGCGTGCTCCGCTGCACACCTAACAGTGCCGCGGCGTCTGCGACGGATCCGGCGGCTTCCACATAGGCCCCGAGCGCAGATATCTGTCGCGGAGTTGCCCCCTCAACTGCTCTCCCGCGCAGTCGTCGTGCAGTCACGCCAGGGTTCTACGCGCTGCCGCTTCCCACTCCTCCCGACCCTCGATCGGGATCGTGTAGGTTGCTAACGCGCGTCCGAATCCTGTCGGGCGCGCCACCTACTCGCCGGTGCGTCGGGAGACGGAACAGTGCCAGCCTCGACGCGGCCCTAGACCTGCGCCCGGAACAACCGCCACTCGTCGGGCACGCCTTTGAGCTCGTGCAGTCCTCGGTCTTCGAAGGCGATCCCGGAACCGATGACCAGGTCCTTGACCGTCGTCGATACCAGAATGTCACCCGGCCCCGCGAGGGCCGCGATTCGTGCCCCGATGTGGACCGCGATCCCCCTGACATCGGCATCGGTCAGCTCGACCTCGCCGGTGTGCAGCCCTGCGCGCATCTCCAGGCCGATGGCCCGCACCGCCTCGCGGATTGCCGCCGCGCACCGGATCGCCCGGGCTGGTCCGTCGAAGACGGCCAGGAAGCCGTCGCCGGTGGTGTGGATCTCCCGGCCGCGGTATCGATCCAGCTCGGCCCGCGCCGCCTGGTCATGCGCCGCCAGCAGTGATCGCCAGCGCTGATCGCCGAGTTCGGATGCCCGGCGCGTGGAGTTGACGATGTCGGTGAAAAGCACCGTCGCGAGGACGCGATCCGGTTCCTCCCGAGGTCGAACACCGGTCAGGAACTCCTGGACCTCCGCAAACAGCCCTTGCTGGTCGCCGGCCCAGAGCAGGTTCTCGTTTCCAGGCAACTCGACATAGCGGGCACCGTCGATGTGATCGGCCAGGTACCGAGAATGGGCGATGGGAATTCGCGCGGACGCAGCGTGGGCAATGACAAGCGTTGGCACGCGGATGGCGGGCAGCACGGCGCGAACGTCCCCTTCGTAGAGCATCTTCAGCATCGCCAGTCCAGTACCGGGGCTCGCTGACTGGCGCTCGTAGGCGCCGAACGCCCGAACGATCGCGGGATCCAGTGCCTCGTTCGGTGCGAGGCGGTTGAGGAGGATGCCGCGCCCCCAGCCGGCGCGGATGTGCTCGCCCTCCTCGGGTGGGAACGCGCGCGGAAGCGATGGCATGTAGTCCTCCGCGCCAAGAAGCCGCGCGTAACCATCGACGAGCACGAGCGCAGAGGTGCGCTCCGGGTATGTGGCGGCGAAGAGGATCGTGAGATACGCGGCGCCGATCCCGGCGACGAGCGCGGTGCGCTGCGAGCCAACGGCATCGAGGACGGCCCGGATGTCGTCCATCCATTCTTCGAGCGTCAGCAGGCCGCCCACCGAGACGGGATCGGACAGGCCCGTGCCGCGTTTGTCGAGCAGGATCAGCCGGCTGAACGACGCAACCCGCTCGAGCATCCGCGCCAGCGGCGGGACGTCCCATTGCGTGTCGACGTTGCTCCACCACTGGTCGAGCAGGAGGATGTCGATCGGTCCGTCGCCGACCGTCTGATACGCGAGATGCACGTCGCCCGATCGCGCGTATTTCGTTTCAGGCCGCATCACGGGAGGGTATCGGTTCCCCGCGAGTCCCCATTTGTGCCCGGGTCCCGCGCCCTGAAGCTGGGCCCACGTGGAGATCGTCGCTAGACGCGAGCCGGCTGGGTGCGGCGCAAGCTAACGCGCGTCCGAATCCGTGTCGGGCGCGCCATTTCAACCTTTCAGGTAGGTCCGGGGCCACTCGTGCGCGGAGGCTGGCTCGGTCAGCCGGCCGATGCCGTTAAACCGCGTTCGGCATAGGTGACGTAGCGGCTGACTTCGACGAACCCCATGGCCCGGTACACCGGATCGCCCATCTCGCTCGCCTGGAGGACCGCTGCCGCGGAGGCCCACCCTCGCCCGGCTGCCACCGCGGCCCAGGTGAGGGCCGTGCCGATCCCGCGTCTGCGGACGGACGTGGCGGTTCCGACCGCGTACACCCCGACCGCATGCTCACTGCGGATCGCGATCGACGTCGCGACCGGCACGCCTTCGAGGATGCCGCCATTGAGCTGCACGCCCGGGTCGGCCGCGATCGACGCAGGGATTAGGTCAGCGGCGAAGGCGCGACCTGCCGCGATGTCCAAGCCGGCCGCTTGGGCCGCGTACCAGGCCTCGATACCAGCCACGTCGGCCCGATCAATCCGAAGTCCAGCAGGCAGCGGCGGCCTTGCTTCGGGGATCGGCGCGAGCGCCATTGCCGGCTCTTCCCACGTGTCGCGTTCGAGGCCCAGACGGGCCGCCGCCTCGGCCACCTGGTCGTCGTCGACATCGATACGGACGCGAAGCGTCAGTGGCATGTCGAGGGAGCGGAGCCAGGTCACGGCCTCGACGATGTCGTCGACGCGGGCCGGAGCCAGGATGATGACGGGATTGAAGTAGGCGAGCTGGCGACCGCTCGGGAAGGCCTCGGCGGCACCGAAGCGGCGGGGCGCGATCGCATCACCGTGCGGCGGGTGTCGCGCGAGGACGATGAAGCCCTCGCGCAGGTTCTCGTCCGAGAAGGCGACCAAGGCGGCGAGGACCGCGCCGGTTCGCCGGTGGGCCCGATTGGCCGCGCCCGTCACCCGACCGATGCGTCGATGGCCATGTGCGGGGTGATCCTACATCGGGAATAGGGCGGCCGAAGGCCTGCACAGGAGCGTGCGAAGAGTTCTCGGCGCCTATCCTCGCGCCGATGACCAAACTCGGGCTCGGGCGGCTCACGCGCAACACCGACGCGCCGTGGCTCATCGAGAGCTTCTTCGTGGCCGCGGTCGCCTCGTTCCTCGGGATCCGCTGGTTCCTTGCCCTGACCGGCTACCCGCAGCTCGGGGCGAACGGCCTCCACATCGCCCACATGCTGTGGGGCGGCCTGCTGCTGATCGTCGCCGTGCTCCTGCTCGTTGCGTTCCTCGATCGCACGGTCGGGTACCTGGCGGCGGTGGTTGCCGGGCTCGGGTTCGGGACATTCATCGACGAGATCGGCAAGTTCGTCACGGCCGACAACGACTATTTCTATCGACCTGCCGTGGCGCTCGTGTATGCGGCGTTCGTCATCGTGTTCCTGGTGGCCCGCGCGTTCGTCGGCCAGCGCCAGATCACGCAGCGGGAAGCGATCGCGAACGCGCTCCACCAGCTGGCGGCGTTCGCGAACGGGCCGATCGAACCGGACGACCGAGCGCGGATCTCCAGGCTCCTCGCGCTCGCCGACCCGAAGGCGGAGCGGACCCGGCTCGCGAGGGAATACCTCGCCGATCTGCCCTCCACCGCCGAGCGCCGGAGCATCATCGAGAACGCCCGCGAGCGCCTGGCCCAGGGCTACGAGACGATCATGGAGAGCCCCTGGGCCGATCGCGCTCTGACCATCGGCGTCGTCGGCTACGCCGTGCTCGCCGTCATGGGCGTGGGGCTCGTCGCGATCGCTGCCCGCGGCAGCGGCAGCGCCACGGACGCCTCGACCGGGTCCGTCGTCATCCAGCTCGGCTCCACCATCGCCGGCGCCGCGCTCATCGCCCGCGGCGTGATCAGCCTCCCGACCTCGCGCACCGTCGCCTACCGCTGGTTCCTTCGCGGCACCCTGGTCTGGATCCTGATCACCCAGGTCTTCGTCTTCTACAGCTCCCAGCTCGCGGGCCTCGGCGGACTGGTCATCGACCTGGTCGCCTACGGCAGCCTTCGATTTGCGATCATCCGGGAGATGGTGGCTGGGCGAGACCAGCCGCGCACGGTCCCCGCGGAGGCTCATCCGTGACCGAGGCATCGAACCCGACCCCGCCGCCAGCGCCGCCCGCGGCGGCCGCGCAGGTAGCGCGTCGTGTCGGCGGCGCCTTCGACCCAGCGACGCGCCGCCAGACCGTCATCGTCGCGGCGATCCTCGCTGCCCTGTTCTTCGGCACCCAGGTCCTCGACGAGGCGCTCCCGGCCGCGGCCTCGCCCGGCGAGATCGCCACGGCCGCCGGCGACGCGGTGCCGATCGGGGATGGCTGGCAGATCACCCCGCTGGATGGCTGGGTCGCCAGCACCCACGACAGCGGGTCCGGCATCCGGCTCGAGCAGGGCGTTGTCGTCGTCGACCTGTTCCCCGAGCCGTCCAACTCGGCGAGCGAGCTCGCCCAGGACTACCTCGACCAGGCGCTGAAGGCCAACGCCACGCAGCTCACGGCAAGCGACATCGAAACCGCAACCGAGCCGGGCGGCCCCGCAGTGCGGTTCTCGTACCAGGGCATCTTCCAGGAGGCCGACGGCGCGATCGAGGGCGAGGTGACGTCGATCGTCGCCGGCGGCCACGGCGTCGTGGCCGACGCCTGGTCCAGTCAGGGCGACCTTGGCAGCGCCCTCGGCGAGATCCACCAGATGCTCGAGTCGATCGAGGCGGCCCGATGACCGGGCAGGCCATGCCGATTCCGCCGGCGCCGCCTGCCGCCCGGCCGACCGATTGGACCGAGGAGATCTCGATCTTCCAGCCGCGCCAGGCGGCGTTCTGGCTGTTCGCCGTCCTGCTCCTGATCGGTGGCGTCTCGTTCGTCAACGAGCAGCTGTCGTTCGCCAACGCGTCGACGACGGCCTGGCTCGTCGGGCTCGTGCTGCTCGCGCTCTACGCCGTCCCGGTCTACCTGCTGGTGAACGCGGTGGACCTGTTCGAGCGCGAGCCGCGGTCGCTGCTCATCGGCGCCCTGCTGTGGGGCGCGGTGATCGCGACGTTCCTCGCCGGCCACATCAACGACCAGTGGGCAAGCATCCTGCAGAAGGTGTTCGGGGCAGAGTTCACCCGGACGTGGGGCGCCGCGCTGATCGGGCCGGGCGTGGAGGAGCTGCTCAAGTTCCTCGGCGTCGTCGTGATCTACCTGATCGCCCGCGCCGAGTTCGACGACGTCCTCGATGGCTTCGTGTACGGCGCCATGGTCGGCCTTGGGTTCACGGTCGCGGAGGACATGTACTACTTCTTCGCCCACTTCGTGGGGCAGGCCGGCGCCTCGGACCTCGGCGGGCTATTCGAGGGCTTCTTCACGCGGATCATCGTCGGCGGCCCGTACTCGCACGTGCTGCTCACCGGCCTCACCGGGATGGGCCTCGCGTTCTACGTGACCCGACCGGATGTCGCCAGGAGCCGGCGCGTGCTCGTGGCGGTTCTCCTGTACGCGGCGGGCGTCGCCGCGCACTTCGTCTGGAACTCGCCGCTCCTCGACGGAATCCTGGGCGACAGCCCCGGCCCGACCGATTGGATCGCCTGGGCCGCGGTCAAGGGCCTGCCGTTCCTGATCCTCCTCGGCGTGCTCGTCCGCCTCGCGATGCGGCGCGAGCAGCGGTGGGTCCGCGAGGCCCTCGCGGAAGACGTCGCCGCGGGCGTGATGACGGCGCAGGAGGTCGACGTCCTGGAATCGCTGCGCGCGCGGCGATCGGCGCGGAAGGCAGTCGGGGCCCGAACCGGTCCTGCCGGCGAGCGGCTCGTCGCACGCCTCCAGCACGCACAGATCGCTCTCGCGATCGCCTCGACCGGGACCGAGGCAGATCGGACTGCGCGAATTGCCGCGAACCGCGAGCTCATCGGCGGGCTCCGGGCGCAGCTCGCGGCACTGCCGGTTGGGGGCAGCCCAGCCGAGGCGCAGGCGCCGCCGACCGTATTCGCGCCGACACACCGGGCGCCAGTCGAGGGCCTCGCCGCGTGGGCGAGCCCCGACCCCGCTGGCCCGAGCACGCCACTCGCCGGCGGGCTGCCGCTCGAAATAGTCGCGCGGGTCGCCGACTGGGCGCAGGTCCGAGCCTCCAATGGCTGGACCGGCTGGGTCGACGGCCGCAGGCTCGTTTCGGGGAGCTAGCCGGGGGGTCGGATCCCTCGCGCGTTACGTTGCCCGCGCGCACCTGGGACGAAAGTCCCGTAGTCGGGCCCGCCAGTACCACGTAGCGTCTCGCCTCGAGCGTGCCTGACCGGGCTGCCACCATCCCGAAAGCGATCGATGCCGTCCCCATCGACCCCGAATCTTCCGAGCCCCGGGCTTCGCGCAGCGGTGCTGCTCCTGTCGATGGGGTTCGTCCTCGTCACCGCCGTCGCCGTGTCCCTGAGCGTTTCCGATCACCTGCGCCAGACGGCGATCAACGAGGCGATCCGAGCGGCCGAGTCCGTCCTGGTCGCATCGATGGGCACCGAGACGATCGCGGACGCGCTCGCGGATCCGACGGGCCCGGCGGCCAGTGGCGTCAGCAGACGCCTCGCGGAGCTCGTGAGCGCCAAGCAGATCCTGCGGATCAAGGTCTGGACACCGGACGGTCACATCGCCTTCTCGGATCTGCCGGCCCTGCAGGGCACGCAATTCGCGGTCGATGATGATCTCGGCGCGGCAATCGCCGGCCAGACGTCGACGTCGTTCACCGATGGCACGGACCCCGAGAACGAGTTCGAGCGTGGCCTCGCGAGCCGCTTCCTGTCGATCTATCTGCCGATCCGGAGCGCGTCCGGCCAGGTGGTCGGCGCCTACGAGATGTACGAGGACGCGGCGCCGATCGAGGCCGACGTGACCGCGACCCGCCGCGACGTCGTGCTCTTCGTGGGCGCGATGGCGATGGCGCTGCTCGGGCTCATCTTCGTCGCCTTCGCCGGATCGTCGCGGCTGCTCACGCTCCAGAACCGACGGCTCAAGGACCAGGCGGTGACCGAGCAGCTGCTGTCAACCGACCTGCGGCGAAGCGAGGAGCGCTTCCGATCGCTCGTCCGGAACTCGGTCGACGTGAACATGATCCTCGCCGCGGACGGCTCCATCCTGTTCGAATCTCCCGCCGTCGAGCGGGTCCTCGGCTACAAGCCGGAGGATCGCGTCGGCAAGCCCGCCCTCGAGTTCATCGACGAGGCGGACCGCCGCCGCCTCGAGCGGATCTTCCTGATGGTTGCCCGGAAGCCGAACGCCGAGGCCTCGACGGAGCTCCGCGCCCGGCACGCCGACGGGTCATGGCGCTCCGTGGAGGTCGTCGTCAAGAACCTCCTCGACGACCCGGCAGTGGGTGGCATCGTGGCCAACTACCGCGACATCACCGCGCACAAGGCGCTCGAGGACGAGCTCCGGCTGCGCGCCTTCCACGACACGCTGACCGGGCAGGCGAACCGCGGCCTGTTCGTCGACCGGCTCGAGCACTCGCTCGTGCGCGGCCGCCGGACGAAGGAGCGGCTCGCGATCTTCTTCCTCGACCTCGACGACTTCAAGACGATCAACGACAGCCTCGGCCACGGCGAGGGCGACCAGCTCCTGGTGGCCACCGCCGAGCGGCTGCGCGGCGCCCTCCGAGCCGGCGACACCCTCGCCCGCATGGGCGGCGACGAGTTCGCGATCCTCGTCGAGGACACCTCGGCGATCGGCACTCCAGAGGACATCGCCCGGCGGCTCCTCGATACCTTGCAGGCCCCGTTCCAGCTCGCCGGCCTGGAGCTGTTCGTGCACGCGAGCGTCGGCGTCGCGGTCGTCCGCGGCCAGAAGACCACGGCCGAGGACCTCCTCCGCAACGCGGACGCCGCGATGTACATGGCCAAGAGCCGCGGCAAGAACCGCGTCGTGCTGTTCGAGCCGGGCATGCATCGAGCGGCCCTCGCCCGCCTCGCGCTGAAGGGCGACCTCGAGCGCGCCATGGAGCGCCAGGAGTTCGTCCTCCACTACCAGCCGATCGTCGATCTCGCCACTGGCGCGATGAACGGCGTGGAGGCGCTGCTGCGCTGGCGAACCTCGTCGAAGCGGCTGATCCTGCCCGGCGAGTTCGTACCCCTGGCCGAGGAGACCGGCCTCATCATCGCGCTCGGCCAGTGGGTCCTGGAGTCCGCCTGCCGCGAGGCGCGCCGATGGGACGAGGAGGCGCCGGAGGCAGGTCTGTCCGTGAGCGTGAACGTGTCCGGACGGCAGGTGGCGGAGCCGGGCTTCGTCGAGGTCGTCGCGGAGGCACTCCGCAAGAGCGGCGTCTCGCCGGACCGGCTCGTGCTGGAGTTCACCGAGAACGTGCTGATCGAGGACAGCGCCCAGAGCGCGGCCACGCTGTCGCAGCTGAAGGGCCTCGGCGTGCGCCTGGCCATCGACGACTTCGGGACCGGGTTCTCGTCGCTCGGCTACCTCCGCCGATTCCCGATCGATGTCCTCAAGATCGACGGCTCGTTCATCGCCAGCCTGTCCGACGGCCAGGAGCAGCGGGCGGTGGTCAACGCGATCCTTCGACTCGGCGAGACGCTCCATCTCGAGACCGTCGCCGAGGGCATCGAGGAGGCGACCCAGGTCGCCGATCTACGGGCGATGGGCGCCACCTTCGGGCAGGGCTACTTCTTCGCCCGCGCGCTCCCGGCGGACGAGATCTCGATCATGCTCGCCGCCCAGGTCGCCGGGGCGCGGCCCACCAGCCGGAGGCTGTCGGTCGCCTGACCCTAGGTCGGGCCGGTTCCCTGGGCGCGAAGCAGCTCCGCGCCATCGGAGCGCCGGATCCGGGCGCCCCACGCGGTTGGCTCGCCGAACAGCTCGACGACGACCTCGTTGCCGTGCTCGGCCGATGCCAGGTACTCCAGGCGGATCGTTCGATCCGTCACCTCGCCCGCGGCGTGCCAGCCGGCGCTGTCGAGGGCCTCGGTGAGCCAGTCCACATAGACCGCGTTGTTGACGTGGTCGAGGGGGTCGAGGTCCGTCCGCCGAACCGCGAGCGCGATGGACGCCACCGGCGCACCGGCGGGAGACGGCACCCGCAGGATCTCGCTGTCCGTCTCGGGGTTCAGGAAGGCGACCCCGAAGTCGTCCGGGATGCGCACGATCCGGTTGCGCCCGTCGAGGAGCACCCAGTCGGTGGTGACGCGGGCCGCTAGGCGCCCATCCGCCAGCCGGCATTCACCGAGCCGGCGCGCCCAGATCCGACGGTGCCCGACGACCGCGGTCGTCACGCGCAGCGTGTGGCCGAGCGGAACCGGCGCCTCCAGCTCCAGCTGGACGCCGCGAACGACCCACCCGAGACCGCGCGCCAGGTACCAGCCGCGATCAAATCCGAGGTGCTCGGAGTGGCGCCAGGCGATGTCCTGGGCGTACCGGAGGAGGCTGGAGGTACGCATCTGCCCATCCGGTCCGGCCTCGTCGAAGCGGACGCGGTAACCGGCGAGGTAGCCGTTGCCGACGCCGGGAACAGGGCGGGCGTCCTGGCCGGTGAGCCCGGGATCGAGGGGCGTGATCGGCGCGTCGGCGTCCACTCGGGGAAGCCTATCCCGAGCGGCGATCAGGCGGTCGTGCGCTCCGGGTCGGCCTGCCGGCCGAGCGTCTCGAGGACCGCTTCATAGCGTCGTGGTCGTCGTGAGTCCCGAAGGCGATCGGCGCGAAGGCGCAGGGTCTTGAGCCGGCGGGCCGCGTCCGCGGTCCACGCCCGGGAGTAGACGCGGGTCGCCTCGGCCCGGATCGCCGCGGCGTCGCGCCGCAGGTCGTGCGCCTCGAGGCTGGCGACCGCATCGAGCACGGCGCGGTACAGCCCGGGCAGGATCTCGGAGATCGGCGACTCGTCCACGACTCAAGCATCGGGGCCGGCTGGTTCACCTGACACGGGACCCTCGTACCAGTCCGGACGCCGTTCGGGTCAGTCCCCCGGGTGCCAGCCGGATCGGATCTCGAACCGCGCGAAGGCGCCGGTCGCGGCCGAGAAGGCCTCGTCGACCCGGTCCACGTCGGCCCCGCGGGGCCCGCTGCGCAATGCTGCGAGGAGGCGTTCCAGGTCGTCCCGAGGTCCCTCGGCGACGCAGTGGACCGTGCCCGCCGAATCGTTGGCCACCCAGCCGACGAGGTTCAGCTGCCGCGCCGCATCCGCGACGTGCATCCGGAACCCGACACCCTGGACGCGGCCGTGGACCACGGCCTCGAGCCGGACCGCCTCAGGCATGCAGCCGCGCGGCAAGGACGCGCATACGGCCCGCGCTCACGCTGCCCGTGCTCACGCCGCCCAGCCAAGCGCGAGCGCATCCACGACGAGCTCCGGGCTGACGTTGCCCTCCAGGCGCTCGCCCGCCAGGTCCAGGCGCCGCAGCTGCGCCGCGGCGAATGTCGAGGGCAGGCGCCGTGCAGCCGCATCCAGGTCGTCGAGGAGGTCGAGCTGGCGTACGTCCGCGGGCTCGCCGAGCGCGACCATCGCGAGGTCGCGCGCCACGTCGCGCCAGATGACAACGAGGGCGAGTGCGGCCGCCCGTCGCTCCGCCGCCGGCACCCTGGTCGCCCCAGGCAGCGCGTCCGCATCGGGCTCGGTCGCCTGGCCGGCGTCGGTTGTGGCCCCCGGCGCGGCTGAGCGAGCGCTCGCACGCCGGCCGCGCGTCCCCCGCGCGGACGAGCTCGCGTCGGCCACGGCCGTCGACCGGCTCGCGGCGCGCAGGCCCGCTGCCATCTCGCCGGCCCGCGCGAGCAGATCCCGTCCGAGGCGCAGGCGGTCGGCGCGCGTCGCCGATGCGAGGTCGAGGAGCGTGCGGCCAACCTCGCCACGGATCGTCAGCGACTCGGGCGCGCGCGCCATTGCCACCGCGTCGCCGGGTCGACCGGCCGAGAGACGGGCGAGCCGCGCCGCGAGCGGAGCATCGGCCAGGCCGGCCTCCACGAGCAGCCGCTCCACCTCGGAGCGCGTCACCGGCCCCAGCCGGATCCGGCTGCAGCGCGACCGGATCGTGGGGAGGAGGCGCTCCTCGTCGGTCGCGGTGAGAAGCAGCACGGTTCCGGCGGGCGGCTCCTCGAGCGTCTTCAGGAACGCCGACTGGGCGTCCTCGGTCATGCGATCGGCATCGGTCACGATGGCCACGCGTGCGCCGCCCTCGACCGGGAGCAGGGACAGGTCCCGAACCAGATCGCGAACCCCGCGCTCGTCCCGCCCACCGATCGGGATCACGAGGCCAGCGCCGGTCGGTCCGAGCCGGTGGACGTCCGGGTGGTTGCCGTGCTCGAGCGCGCGGCACGCCCGGCATTCGCGACAAGGGCGGTCGCCCGGGTCCTCGGCACGGCACAGAAGGCCGGCCGCGATGTCATCCGCGAGCGTCGCCTTGCCCACGCCGGACGGCCCGACGAGGAGCAGCGCGTGCGGCATGCCGCCGAGCAGCATCGCCCGGACGGCCTCGACGGCCGCCGGCTGGCCGCGCGTGCGGAACACGCCGGCACCCATCACGACCCGGCGCGCCGGATCAGGACTCCGACGCGGCCTTTCGGCGCGTCACGCGTCGCTTCGGGGCGGCGGCATCGGCCGTGTCGTCCGAGGACGGCGTGGCGTCGGCCGCGGTGGTTGCGGCCTTCGCCTTCGACCGGCTCGCCGTGGCTCGCGGCGCCGCCTTCGCGGAGGTGCGGGCCGGCTTCTTCGCCGGCCCCTCGGCCTCGACGGCCTCGCTCACAGGAGCTGCCTCAACCTTCGGCCGGCGAACTGCCGTCCGTCGCGCCTTCGGTGCCGCATCGGCCGTGGCGCCGCTCTCGGCGGCGACCGCCTCGGCCCTCGGCGCTCCGGCTGCTGCCGGTCGGCGACCACGTCGAGGTGCCGGAGCCGCCGGCTCGGTGCCGGCTGCTGGGGCCTCGGACCGGGCCGGTGCCGGCTCCGGGCGAGCCGCCGGTCGCGAGCCGAGCTGCGCGCGCAGCATCGCCTCGATCTCCGGCGGGACCTCGCTCCAGGGCTCGTCACCGGACGGCCGCGGGGCAGGCCGGGGTGCCTGGCGGAACGGCTGTCGATCGCCGCGCTCGATGCGCTCGGGACGGTCGCTCCGGTTGAAGTTTGGCTCACGAACACCCGGTGCGGGCTGCTGGAAGCGCGACGGGGTGCTGCCCCGGCCGCCGCCGAACCGCTCGCGATCGAGCGCCGCGGCGTAGGCGCCGCCCCGACCCCGGCCACCGCCACCGCCACCGCGCATGCCACCGCGCGCGTTGTCGCGCTGGCGCCGCTCGGCGATCAGGTACTCGGGGACTGCGGGCTCGTCGAAATCCTCGTCGTCGACCACCGGCTTCCCACGCCCGCTCGTCGGGATGCCGATCTGGGAATCCCAGACGGAGCCGAAGGCTGACGCAGCGCGGCGAGCCGGGGCCGGCATCTCGTCGGCGTCGTCGGCGTCGTCGTCTGTCGGGGCTGCGCTGCGGGCACCTTCGCGTGCAACGCCGTCCGGCGCGTCAGCGAACGCGCCATCCTCTCGACCCCGGACTCGGCCTCGGCCACGACCGCCCCGACGGCGGCGTCGGCGCGGGCCATCCTCGGCGTTCGCGTCATCACCACCCTGGGGTAGCTCGCCCTCGGCGGTCTCGAACCCCTCGAGAGCCTCGTCAAACTCTGCAGCTTCCGGATCGATGCCGACGGCAGCGACGGCGGCCCGGGAGAGCTTCTCGCCCGGCAGCACGATCAGCGGCGCATCGCCGGTTTCCACCGGGGTGACCCGACTTCGACCGCGCGGCGCCGGGCTGGCGGCGACCGCCGCGACCGGGGTCCGACGCGTCCTGCCGCGCCCGCGACCGCGCTCGCCGGTGCCCTCGGACTGCTTGTCCGGGACCTCGGTCATCGACAGGTCCTGCTCGTCGTCCGCGACGCGGCGGCCGGAGCGGGACGAGCCCTTCTCGACCTTCGCGATCTGGGTGATATCGGTGAACAGGTCCGCGACGTCCATCAGGTCCGACGAGGTGTTGCCGCGGAAGCTCACGACCTCGACGCGCACCCCCATCTCCTGGACGGCGCGGATCGCCGGAGCGAAGTCGCCGTCGCCGGACACGACGATGGCGACGTCGAGGTTCCGGGCGGTCTTCATCATGTCGACGACCAGCTCGATGTCGAGGTTCGCCTTGACCTTGCCGTCCCCGTACTTGCGGATGTCCTTGCTGACGACCTTGTAGCCGTGCCGGCGCAGGAACTCGTGGAAGTTCCGCTGGTTCTCGTTATCCGGGTCAAGGCCCGTGTACGCGTATGCGCGCACGAGGTCCCGGCCCGCGCTCCCCGCCTTCAGCAGCGTGACGTAATCGATGTCCACGCCGGCCGCCTTGGCCGCGTAGAAGATGTTCGCCACGTCAACGAAGACGGCGACGTTCTTGCCCACCCTGTCTCCTATCTCTTGAGCGTCGGCGCCGTCATTCGGCGCGCGCCCATCTGTCTAGACGCGCCGGCGCCCGGCTGGATCGACGATTCGCCGGAGGACCGGCTGTTCGTCGACGAACCCCTGGCGCACCCAGCGCGGGTGCTCTGCCGGGTCGTCCGGCTGCGGCGCCTCGACCGACGCACATCCCTTGTTGGCCGCCGATCTGAGGCACTCCTCGATGAGGCTGTCGCTCACGGCGTCCGGTTCGCTCGTCGGGTCGACGACGAGCAGGTCGATGGTTCCGACGTAGCCGCCGGCGCGAACCGACGGCCGGATCGCGAGGACAGCCCCCCCCACGATGTCGCGCTTCCGCTCGGCGACGAGCACGGTCGCGTGGGGCAGGAACACGAGCTGGCGCAGGATGTCCGCGGCGCCGAGCGTGCCGGACGCGCCGTCACCCAGGCGTTCGCCGCTGAGGGCGATGAGTGCCTCGATGTCCGTGATCCGGGCCGCTCGGACCCTGTACTCCACGCGCCGGGGTGCTCCCTCGTTGTCGGAGGCGCCAATTCGGTCTCGGGTCGTCGCGACCTGAGCCGACCGGACCGGCGGGCTCGCGGACCGCACGGGGGAGACGCATCTGAGACGCGTCTGAAACCATCCCGGGTCACGAACGACCGGCCTTGCAATCGGTGCGCCGACCCCTATCATACGCTATCGCTTCGGCGGCCACCTGCGCGCCGTTCGGAGCCGCCTCGCGATCCGCGGTCATCGCGCGCACCGAACCGTGTCCCAACCGATCTCGACCCCGAGTCGAGGCACCACCGGTTTGGACCATCGGAACGGGCTGCGGTACCGCATCGGAGACCGGCTCACGAACTGTCGCAGAGGACACGACCGGGGATCGACCCGGCATCGGGCGATCGAAATGCAGGAGGAGTACTGGATGAAGCTCAAAAACCTCGGTGTGCTCGCGGCAGTGGCCGCGATGGCGTTCTCGGCGTGCAACAACACGCCGGCCGCCAGCGGTGGCACGTCGAACAAGGGCACCGTGACGTTCGCCATCGAGCTGCCGCAGCAGGGCAGTGAGAAGGCCGCGTCGGACCCGATCATCAACGGCATCAAGCTCGCCGTGACGCAGGCCGGCGGCGCCGCTGGCGGTTACACGATCCAGATCCCGCAGTCCGCCATCTATGACGACGCCCTCAACGGCGCCCACGATGCGCAGACCGGCGCCAACAACATGAGCAAGGTCGTGGCTGACGCCGCGACGATCGCGGTCATCGGCCCGCTCAACTCGAGCGTCGCCCAGGCCGAGATCCCGATCACCAGCGCAGCCGGCCTCGCGCAGTGCTCGCCGGCCAACACCAACCCGGACCTGACCAAGGGCGCTCCCGCGGCCCAGCTCCGCGGTGGCAAGCCGAACAACTACATCCGCGTCGTCACCACGGACGACGTCCAGGGTCCGGCCGCTTCGCAGTACATCTACACGACGCTCGGGAAGCACTCGGTCTACATCATCGACGACACCGAGACCTTCGGTAAGGGCGTCGCGGATGCGTTCGAGAAGGACTTCGTGGCCCGCGGCGGCACCGTCACCAAGCACGACGGCGCCCCGAAGACCACCCAGGACTACGTCACCCTGATGACGGCCGCCGCATCGGGTCATCCGGATGCCATCTACTTCGGTGGCGTCACCGCCACCGGCGGTGCCCGGATCCTGCTCGCAGCTGCCCAGGCTGGCCTCGGCGATGTGCCGTTCGTCGGTCCTGACGGCATCAACGACGGCTCGGCCGTGACGAAGGACTCGTTCCTCAACCTCGCCGGCGACAAGGCTGCACATTCGTTCAGCACGCTGGCCGGCATCGGGACGTTCGACGGCAAGGCCAAGTTCGATGCCGACTACCTCGCCGCGTACGGCACCGCTGCCACGGGCTACGCAGCCCAGGGCTACGCCTGTGCACAGGTCTTCATCGACGCGCTCGGCCGGGCCGGCGCGACGAACCCCGCGGACATGACGGCCCTCCGCGAGGCGGTCCGTGTTGCCGCGACGGACACGACCCACACCTACAACACGATCCAGGGTGCAATCACCTTCAACGCTGACGGCGACACGAGCCAGAAGATCGTCTCGATCTACTCGTTCGACCCCACGGCGAAGGACTGGAAGTTCGAAACGCAGGTCGACTACGCCGCGAAGTAGTCACCGGTAGCGATGAGGCCGGGGATCGCAAGATCCCCGGCCTCATCACATCACTCCGTAATTCCTGAGCCGGTGGCGGGCACGCAGGGTGCGCGGGTCATGCCGTCGAACGTCGGACAGCCTCGATTCGTCAGGTAGGACATGACCACCGTTGCCGTCGCCGGCAGGCGCTCCAACCCGGCCAGCCGATTTCTCCGGATCGCCTTCTTCGCGGTCGTCGCGATCGTCATCTACCAGCTTGTGCTGTTCATCGCGCTGCAGCAGACCTGGCTCGTCGGGACCAGCGCCCTGCCGGCCGACCAGGCCTTCCCGGTCGCCGTCCAGCAGACGATCAACGCCCTGTCCATCGGCGCCATCTATGCGCTGATCGCACTCGGCTACACGATGGTCTACGGGATCATCGAGCTCATCAACTTCGCCCACGGCGACGTGTTCATGGTCGGCGCCTTCCTGTCGATGTTCGTGACGCTCGGAATCTTCGGCCAGACGGTCGGCGTGAGCGTGACGGACATCCCATTCCTGATCCTGCTGCTGGCGTCCGCGCTGATCATCGTCATGCCGCTGACCGGCCTCCTGAACGTCACGATCGAGCGGATCTTCTATCGGCCGTTCAGGGGCGGCTCGAGGCTCGCGCCGCTGATCACGGCGGTTGGTGTGTCGTTCATCCTCCAGAACCTCGCCCTCGTGTTCGTCGGGTCGGGCGACCGGGGTGCGCCGCAGGTCTTCCCGCTGGAATGGCAGATCAAGTTCGGCGAGGCGAAGATCTCGGTGCTGTCGATCTTCATCTTCGCGCTCGCGGTGAGCCTGATGGTGGCGCTCAACCTGTTTGTGAACAAGACGCGCCTTGGTCGGGCAATGCGGGCAACTGCCCAGGATCAGCAGGCCGCCTCGCTGATGGGCGTGGACCTCAACCAGACGATCGCGCTGACCTTCCTCCTCGGTGGGGCGCTGGCGGGCGCGGCCGGGGTGGTGTGGGGCCTCCGATTCGGCTACGTGCGCCAGGACCTGGGCTTCAACGCCGGCCTGAAGTCGTTCACGTCGGCAGTCCTCGGCGGCATCGGCAACATCAACGGAGCCGCCCTCGGCGGGTTCTTCATCGGGTTCACCGAGAATCTCGCCTCCGCGCTCGGCTTTTCGCGCTGGTCCGAGTTCCTGGTGTTCCTGATCCTGACCTTCGTCCTCATCTTCCGGCCGACGGGCATCCTCGGCCAGCAGCTGGGTGACCGGGCATGAAACAGCTCCGAGCGCGCTGGACAGCATTCCGCAGCCGTTCCCACACGTTTGCAGAGCACCACCGCTCCGCGACGATCGTGATCACGATGTTGATCGCGGCGATCCTGCTGATCTTCCTGCCGCGAATTCCGCCCTTGAACGCGATCCAGGGCGCCAATCCGTGGTACGACGCGTTTGCCAATGCCGGCGTGTTCGTGCTGCTGGCGATGGGCCTCAACGTGGTCGTCGGGCTCGCCGGGCTGCTCGACCTCGGGTACGCCGCGTTCTTCGCCATCGGGGCGTACACCTACGCCTACAGCAACTCGCCGTTCTCCGGCCTCGACCTGCCGTTCTTCCCGATGCTCCTCGTTGGCGCGGCCGTAGCCGCCGTGTTCGGCATCGCACTCGGCGCGCCGACCTTGCGACTTCGCGGCGACTACCTGGCGATCATGACCCTCGGCTTCGGCGAGATCGTCCCGATCGTGTTCGTCAACAGCGATCCGTACACGCGCGGGACCAACGGCATCGGCGGGATCTACCGGCCGGAGGCGCTGCCGTTCTTCGGCGAGTTCAGCCCGTTGACCTCGTTCAACTACATGGTCGTGATGATCTTCATCGTCACCGTCGCGATGATGCTGCTCTACCGGCTCCACGATTCGCGGATCGGGCGGGCCTGGATGGCGATCCGGGAGGACGAGCTCGCTGCGGCGGCCAACGGCATCAACACGGTGCTCACCAAGCTCCTCGCGTTCGCGCTGGGTGCGACGACGTCCGGCCTGGCCGGCGTGTTCAACGCATCGAAGCTGACCATCGTCTCGCCGGACCAGTTCTCGTTCTCCGTGTCGTTCACGGTCCTGGCGATGGTCATCGTCGGTGGCATGGGCAACATCTGGGGCGTCGCGGCGGGCGCGTTCATCGTGTACCTGATCCAGGTCGTCCTGCTGAAACAGCTCAACACGATCGCCGAGACGATCAACTTGCCTGCGCTCGACCTCGGCCCGATCCACTTCGACCTGGCCAAGATCAACTTCACCGACTACCAGTACCTGCTGTTCGGCATTGCGCTCGTGCTGATGATGCTGAAGCGGCCTGAGGGCCTCTTCCCGAGCCAGGCGCGCCGCGCCGAGCTGCATGCTGCCGAAGATCTCGGCGCCAACGATCCAGCGCTGGTCGGCGCGCTTGGCGAGGCGCCCGGCTCCGATGAGCTCACCGGCGGCTCGGAGGGCGGCTCGTGACCGACGTGCTCAACGCCACCAAGATCACGAAGCGCTTCGGCGGCCTCGTCGCGGTCCACGACGTCGACTTCACGATCCCGGAGGGCTCCATCGTCAGCCTGATCGGCCCGAACGGCGCGGGCAAGACCACGTTCTTCAACATCATCGCGGGGATCTATGACCCCACGGCGGGCTCGATCGACTTCCACGGGGAGAACATGATCGCCCGTGCGCGCCGGGCCTGGCTTGAGCCGTTCCTGTGGCTGACGCCGCCGGCCATCCTGCTGTTGATCACGCTCGCGATCTCGACCTCGGGCAACCAGGTCCTGACCGGCCTCGGCATCGTGTTCACGATCCTGACCCTGCTGGGGTCGATGGTCACCGGCGTGTCTCGTCCACTCGCCTACCAGCGCGCGATCCGTCGGTTCGGGATCTTCCGGAGTGCGCGTCCGAATGACATGGTCGTGGCCGGCCTCGGCCGCACGTTCCAGAACATCCGGCTGTTCGCGAACATGACGGCCATGGACAACGTGCTCGTCGGCATGCACAGCAGGCTCAAGACGACCTGGATCGACGCGCTGCTCTCGACGCCGCGCGACCGGCGGGAGGAGAAGACCTCGCGAGTCAGGGCGAATGAGCTGCTGACGTTGGTGGGGCTCAAGGGCCGCGGCGACGTGGTCGCGAAGAACCTGCCCTACGGCGACCAGCGGCGGCTCGAGATCGCCCGAGCGCTCGCATCCGACCCCAAGCTCCTGCTCCTCGACGAGCCGACGGCGGGCATGAATCCCAACGAGACGGCCAACCTGACCCGGCTCATCGGCCGGCTGCGGAGCGAGCTCGGTCTCACCGTGCTGCTGATCGAGCACGACATGCGGGTCGTGATGGGCATCAGCGACCGGGTCACGGTGCTCGACCACGGCGAGCGCATCGCCGAGGGCACCCCGGACGAGGTGCGCCGCGATCCCAAGGTCATCGAGGCGTATCTCGGGACCCCGCCGGCATGACCGCCGCGATGGCCACCGGCGGCGCGGACGAGCCGATGCTGGTCATGAAGGACGTCCACACGTACTACGGGCAGATCCACGCCCTGCAGGGCATCACGCTCACGGTCAACAAGGGCGAGGTCGTCACGCTGATCGGGGCGAACGGCGCCGGCAAGACGACGACCCTCAAGACGATCAGCGGCCTCCTGCACGCCCGTTCCGGCTCGGTGCGCTTCGAGGGCGACGACATCACCAAGATGCCGGCGCACAAGCTCGTCGAGCGCGGGATCGGGCATGCGCCGGAGGGTCGCCGGATCTTCTCGCGCCTGACCGTGCTCGAGAATCTCCAGATGGGTGCCTTCAGTCGCCCCAAGGCCGACATCCAGCCCGACATCGAGCGGGTGTTCAACCTGTTCCCGCGCCTCCGGGAGCGCACGGGCCAGCTCGGCGGCACGCTCTCGGGCGGCGAGCAGCAGATGCTCGCCATCAGTCGCGCGCTGATGTCCGAGCCGCGCATGCTCCTCCTGGACGAGCCGTCGCTCGGCCTCGCGCCGATCCTCGTCGCCCAGGTGTTCGAGACGATCAAGGAGATCAACAGCCAGGGGACCACGGTGCTGCTCGTCGAGCAGAACGCGCTCCAGGCGTTGTCGATCGCCCATCGGGGCTACGTCCTCCAGACCGGCGAGGTCGTGCTCTCCGGCATGGCCGATGACCTGCGCCAGAACGAAACCGTCCGGAAGGCCTACCTCGGCGAGGACTGACCCGGAGCAACGGGAGGCCGCCCCGGCCTGACCATGATCCGACGCGATCGCGATCCGCTCGAAGACGAGCGAGCCGCCGCCCGACTCACCACCGAACCGGTGCAGCCGCCGATCGACGAAAACCAGCTCGCCTCGGCGCTCGGCCTGGTCATCGTGCTGCTCGTGGTCGCGATCCTGAAGCCGTGGACGGGCGGCACGGCCGAGCCGACCGGACGCCTTTCCGTGGCGACCGCCGCACCGATCACCGCCACACCCATCCCGACGGAGGACCGGACCGCCGATGGGCTGGCGCTCCCGATCTGCCTCGGCACGGGCGCCTGGCGGATCGCCTCGCTCGAGACGTGGCAGACGCAGGACGTCCGGGTCTGGCGCGCCATCGAGCCGATCACCGACGCAACCGGACCGCTCGATCCGGCGATTCCGTCGGTCCCGATCGTCGCGATCCAGCTGACGGCGCTGGGCTGGTGCGCGCCGGCCTATGGCACGGACAAGCCCATCGGCCCCGCGATCGTGACCGCCTGGACGATCCACGATGGCGCGGCGGAGCCGCTCGCGCTACGCCAGGTTCGACCCACCGACGGCGTCACGCCGATCGCCGCCCTCTACGTCCCGCTGACCCGCTGGTCCACCGAGGACGTCGTCTTCCGCTACTTCGACAGCGCCACCACCAAGGAAGCGTGGTTCGCCGCCGACATCACCATCCTCCCCCCATCCCCAACTCCAAGCCCATCCGGGGCGTTGCGGTAGGAGCGGCTGGCGACGTCAGCGGAGCCGCGGCTCCTGCAACATCTCGTACGTGGCGCGCGCCATGATCGCGAGGCCGATGGCACACAGCCACAGGCCCGGGATCCTGGTCACGATGTCCGCAGGCTGGGCAAAGCTGAAGGCTTGTATGCCAGCAAGCTCGAGAATCCGGTAGGCAAACCCGAACCAGCCCAACGCCGCGATCAGGGCGTAGCTCGGCCACCGATCGGCGGAGACCGGGCGCTCCGAGGCGTACGGCAGCGTGACGAGCGCGAGGGTGGCAATCGCCGCGGCGAAGACGAGGATGCCCATCGACTCGAAGGCCGTACCCGTGTATGGAGGCAGGCCGTCAACTCCGCCGCGGGTGAACCACGGCAGGAAGCAGCCGACGAGCGCCACCAGGGCGCCGATCGCCACGAGGCGGCGCGACCGCCCGACGGGGCGGCGATGCATCGTCATGCCCGAGCCTCGATCACGCCTGGCTGTAGACCTCGGGCTTGAGGACGCCCACGTAGCGCAGGTTGCGATAGAGCTCGCCATAGTCGAGGCCGTAGCCGACGACGAACTGGTCCGGGATCGTGAAGCCGGTGTAGTTGACGTCGATCTCCACGAGGCGTCGCGCCGGCTTGTCGAGGAGGGTGCAGATCCGGAGCGAGGCCGGCTTCTTGCCGCGCAGGTAGCGGACGAGGTAGTTGAGGGTGAGGCCAGTGTCGATGATGTCCTCGACGATCAGGATGTCCTCGCCCTCGATGCTCGAGGAGAGATCCTTGAGGATTCGGACCAGCCCGGACGACTCGGTCGTCGCGCCACCGTAGGAGGAGACCTCCATGAGGTCGATCCGCACCGGGAGCGAGATCGCGCGCATCAGGTCGGCCATGAACGGCAGGGAGCCCTTGAGCACGCTGACGAGGGTCAGCTGGCGTCCGGCCATGTCGGCCGAGATCGCCGCTCCGAGCTCGGCGACGCGGGTCTGGATCTGGTCCTCCGTCAGGAGCACCTCCCCGATGTCCGCGCCCTGGTCCACGACGGTCCTCATGCCCCGGCCTCCCGTTCAGCCCCGGCTTCGCTGGTGATCCGCGCCCGCCGCCGCCGTCGCGACGCGCGTGTCCGCTCGGCGGACCGCCGAACAACCGGCGCGGGCCGTTCTTCCGATTGCCCAGGGGTGTCGACGTCCGGACGCTCGATCTCCGCAGGCGCCTCCACCAGCAAGTCGGCGGCTGCCGCCGACAGCTCGACCGGTGCAACCCGTTCGGGAACGACCTGGCCGGGCGTCCCGGAGAGCGACTCGGCCAGCCCGAGCCGCCCGTACTTGAGCATCATCGCCCGGAAGTCGCGCGCATAGAACAGCTTGATCCGGATGTCCGGGTAGAGCTCCCGGAGCCGGCGCAGCTTGCGGTTCTTCTTGCGCACGAGGCGCTGGCGCAGGGTGGTCATCTCGAGGAACAGCTCGAGGTCCGGCAGGTAGAAGTCGGGCGCGAAGCTCTCGACGACTGCGCCCTCGAGGTTCCACAGGATCGGGAACGTCGTCGGCTCGTACTCCCAGCGCACCTGGTAGAAGTCGAGGATCCGGGCCATCTCGGCCTCGCTCGCGTGCGCGAAGCGGGTCGCGTCGATGGCGCTGGGCGGGGTCGTCGGCGCGTCCGCGGGGGCGGGCAGCTCGAACGGGAGCAGGTCCATGTCCGCCAGCAGCCCGGGCACGTCGAAGCCCGTCTCTCCCGGGGATCGAGGCGTTCCTGTCGCCTCCTGGCTGCCGCCGGTCACCGGCTCGATTCGGCGCTGCCGGGGCCATCCCTCGCGAGGAGCCCGGTCAGGTCGCCGCGCCACGAGGCGAGGAGCTGGTGCATGTCGAGGACGTCATCCGCGCTGATCGGCGCCGCCACCGGTCGCTCGGACGGCTCGTCGGTGCGCCCGGCGAGCATGAACCCGAGGGTCGAGCTGAAGCACGAGCCACAGTCGATCTGGAGGAAGGCGAGATCGTCGCGCCAGGCGAGGAGCTTCACTCGAGCTACGGGGACGCGCTCCTCGCAGACGGAGCAGCGATGCCCGTCCGGGAGCGCCAGGAGGTGGTCCAGCGGATCCATCCACGGGGCAGTGTACCCGGTCGACCGATCGGCCGCCCTCGCGGACGCTCGCTTGTCGGCGATACCCCCCGGGGGTATGATCGGGTCGATGACGACACCCGACACGCAGCCCGCCGACGCCGCGGATCATTTCCGCCATAGCTACACCCGCGACAAGTCGCAGCTCGTCCGGCGCCTCGCCCGGATCGAGGGCCAGGTCCGCGGGATCACCCGGATGATCGAGCGCGAGGAGTACTGCGTCGACATCCTCCAGCAGAC
>DHWF01000023.1:3509-8199 GCA_002413045.1 Chloroflexi bacterium UBA5189 | reverse complement strand
ACCGCCGCCGCCAACGGCGAAGCCGACCGCTACATCGAAGAGGTCGTCGACGTCGTGCGGCGAACCCTGGGCCGCCCAGTTCGGAGCGCGACCCGCTCGTAACTCTCCGAGGACCGAGGCGACGCCCCGCTAGCCATCGGTCCGAGGATGCGCGACCCGCTCCCAGGGCCTATTTATCCACGAGCTTCCGAGTCGCCCGCAGATCGGTGGATAACCCGGTTGACGCTCCCTGCCGACGGGGGCACCATCCGGCATCCGCACCGGAAACACCTCCGGGGAGCGCGCTTCGGGAGGGGTCCGGGGAAACCCGACCGCGAACCGAGCGAGGCGCGCCAGACCGAGGCCCGGGCTGCGATGAACGACGACGCCGGAGGCGGCGCCCCTGACATCGGGGACCGCCTCCGACGCGCGTCGGACCCCTGCTAGGCTCGCTCGGCATGCGGATTGCCGTCCTGTCCGACATCCATTCGAACCTCCCGGCCCTCGATGCGGTGCTCGCGGCGGCCGGCGACGTGGATGCGGTCTGGCACCTCGGCGACGTGGTCGGCTACGGACCGGATCCCGATGGCGTCGTCGATCGGCTGCGGTCCATTGGGGCCGTCGGGGTGCGCGGCAACCACGACGCGGCGGCCGCCGGCGGCTCCGAGATCGACTGGTTCAACCCCGATGCGCGCCGCGCGATGGAGTGGACCCGGACCGCGATCGCACCGGCCACCCGCGAGTGGCTCGCCGCCCTCCCGGAGCGCCGCACGATCAAGGAGTACGACCTCGTCCACGGGAGCCCGCGCGAGCCGCTCTGGGAGTACGTGATCTCGCGCGACATCGCGCAGGCGAACCTCGCCATCCTCACGTCGCCGGTCGGGCTCCACGGGCATACCCACATCCCGGTCGCATGGATCGAGGACGGCGACCGCGTCGAGCTGGTCCGGCCGCGCGGCGACGGAATCCTGGAGCTCGGCGGCCGGCGCGCGCTTGTCAACCCGGGCTCCGTCGGCCAGCCGCGCGACGGCGATCCGATGGCGTCGTACCTGATCCTGGATCCCGAGGCGGGCAGCGTGCGGTGGCATCGCGTGGCCTACGACATCGCCGGCGTGCAGGCGGCGATGCGTGACGCCGGCCTGCCGGCCTCCCTCGGCGCACGGCTCGCCGTCGGGCTGTAGCCGGTCCCGGTGGTATCGTGGCCGGCGCGGCAGATCGCCGTTCCGGCCCCCAACCCAGGACTCGCGAGGCAGCCCAACCGAGGTGTCCGAACCGCACGCCAGCGCCTTCAGGCGCGCGATCCTCGCGCTCGCCGGAGGCAGCTGTGACGATCGAATCGTCCACCTCGCCGCTGAGCTCGGCCGGCCGGCCCACGCCGAGCTGGTCGGCGTCCACGTCGTGGAGGTCGGCTGGGCGATGCCCCTCGATGCCGACATCGCCTCGCAATCCGAGGAGGCCCAGCAGATTCTCGATCACGCGGAGATGACCGCCGAGCAGCTCAAGGCGCGCCTGGAGCCGGTGCTCCTGCAGGCCCGCGAGGTCGGCGCTGCCCTCGTCGACGAGGCCACCGAGCGCGGGGCGGACCTGCTCATCGTCGGGCTCCCGTATCGGAAACGGTTCGGGGGCGATTTCGTGATCGGACGCACGATTCCGTACGTGCTCAAGCACGCGCCGTGCGAGGTGTGGGTGGTTCGCGAGCCCATCCCGGCCGAACCCGTGCTCGTCGCAGCCGCAACAGCCGCCGGATCGGGCGGGAAGGAGCATCGGTGAAAGTCGTCATCGTCGGCTGCGGCCGCGTCGGTGCAGGCTTGGCGGAGGCGTTCGACAACGGCGGCCACGAGGTCGTCGTGATCGACCTGTCGACGCGCGCCTTCGACCGCCTGTCGGACGAGTTCAAGGGCCAGGCAGTTCGCGGTGACGGCACCGACGAGGACGTGCTGCGGCGGTCCGGCGCGGAGGGCTGCGACGTCTTCCTCGCGTTGACCGAGGGTGACAACCGGAACGTCATGGCCGCGCAGGTGGCGATGGAGAAGCTGTCGGTCGGCAAGGCGATGGCCAAGATCAACGACCCCGTGCGCGCGGCCGCCTACGCCGACCTTGGCATCGCGACCGTCTGCCGGACGACGATGCTGACCGACGCGATCCTGGGCTTCCTCGACCTGGGCGACACCGGCATGCCGTCCGTGATCGCCCCCGTCCCCCACGTGCACGCGGAGGCCTGAGCGATGTTCGTGCTGGTGGTGGGTGGCGGGAAGGTCGGGTACTACCTGACCAAGGAGCTCATCGAGAACGGCCACGAGGTCGTGCTCATGGAAAAGGACCGCACGCGCGCGGCGCAGATCGTCGACGAGCTCGGCTCGATCGTCGTCGCGCAGGACGGCTGCGAGGGCAAGTACCTCGGTGAGGCGGGCTCGAACCGCGCGGACATCGTCGCGGCCGTCACAGGCGACGACGAGGACAACCTCGTGATCTGCCAGATGGCGAAGCACCACTTCGACGTGCCGCGCACGATCGCGCGGGTCAACAATCCCAAGAACGAGGACCTGTTCCGGCACCTCGGGGTCGACGAGATCATCAGCCCGACCCGGATGGCCCTCGGCTCCATCGAGCAGGACATCCCGATCCACGAGCTGCTCCACCTGGCGACGCTCGAGAACGACCTCGAGATCATCGAGGCGCAGCTCCAGCCGGATTCGCCGGCGGTCGGCAAGACGCCGAGCCAGCTGGCCATCCCCGAGGGCTGCTCACTCTTCGCCGTGGTTCGCGACGGGGTGGCGATCTCGCTTCGGCCGGACACGCCGCTCCGCGAGGGCGACAAGGTCCTCGCGATCGGCAACGCCGACTGCGAGATCGCACTGCACGATCAGCTCATCGGCGCCTCGGTCGAGGACGCGGCCACCGCCTGAGGTCACCGCGCCGCCTGTTCAGCTGGCGCCCGGCCCTGGCGTGGGCGCAGCGCCACCGTTCGCGAAGAGCAGCCACACGACGATCAGGATCACGACGACGATCACCACGCCGAGGATCACCGACATGTTGCTGCTGCTGTTGCCCTCGGGCGGCGGGTTATTGACGATGATGGGTCCGCTCATGCGACCACCTCTGGCTGCGGGTCTGGGCCAGGCGATCTTCCCCGCAAGCGCATGAACTGCGGGCAGCACGGGCGGCCACCCGGCCTCACAGCGGCCTTCCGGGTTTCGCCGGTGCCGCGCCGCCGCGGCACCGGGTGCAGAAATCGCAATGCACTAGAGTCTTGACAACAGCGTTGATAGGTTTCTAGCATTCGCCTATGTCCGTGCCCCGACCAGATCGCGACCCGCAGCGACCCGTCTACGTCATCAGCGTGGCGGCGAGCATCGTCAGCGTGCATCCGCGAACGTTGCGGATCTACGAGGAAGAGGGCCTCATCTGCCCGGCGCGAACGCCGACCAACATCCGGCTGTATTCGGAGAACGACGTCCGGCGGGTCACGTGGATTCGCCACCTGACCCAGAACCTCGGCGTCAATCTCGCCGGCGTGCGCATCCTGTTCGAGCTCGAGGAGCGCCTCGGAACCAGGATCCTCGAGCGCCTGTACACCGAAGCTGAAACCGACAGGGACGCCTCGCGCGTCGCTGCCGGCGAACGGGCCGCGGCCGCCTCTGCCGCCAAATCCTGAAGCCGCGCTGACCCCGCGAACTACGAACCAGTAGGAGAACCGATGCCGAAGAAGGCGTCCAACCCGGACGACGAGCACACCATCACGATCACGGAGCTGCCGCTCGTCGCGCTCCGCGAGACCGTGATCTTCCCGGAGATGATCGTGCCGCTGCAGGTCGGCCGGGAGAAGAGCGTCGCGGCCCTCAATGCCGCCGTGGCCGAGGGCGGCCGCATCGCGCTGGTGACCCAGCGCCAGGCCGACCAGGAGGACATCACCGATCCGGGCCAGCTGTACGGCATCGGGACGGTGGCCAAGATCGCCCAGGTCGTCCAGCTCCAGGACGGGACGGTCCGGGCGATCATCCAGGGCCAGGCCCGCATGCGCGTGCACGGCTTCGCGAAGACCGAGCCGTTCATCCGCGCCCGCATCGAGGAGCTGACCGAGGAGCCGTCGACGGACGTCGAGGTCCAGGCGCTGATGCGCTCGGTTCAGGCCCAGGTCGAGCAGTACGTTCAGGCCGGCGCCCCGGTGCCGCCAGAGGCGGCCGTCGCGGCCCGCAACATCACCGAGCCGGGCCTGCTCGCGGACATGACCGCGTACTCCCCGGACATGACCACGGAGCAGCGCCAGGAGCTGCTCGAGACGGTCGACGTTGCCGAGCGGCTGAAGATCGCCTCCGCGTTCCTCGCCCACCAGATCGAGGTCCACGAGCTCAAGGGTCGGATCCAGTCCGAAGTGAAGTCGGAGATGGACAAGACCCAGCGCGAGTACATCCTGCGCGAGCAGATGAAGGCCATCCAGCGCGAGCTGGGTGAGGAGGACCCGCAGCAGGCAGAGGTCAACGAGCTTCGCGAGAAGGTCGAGGCCGCCGGCATGCCCGACGAGGTCAAGGCGCGCGCCCTGAAGGAAGTCGACCGGATGAGCCGGATCCCCTCCGCCTCGCCAGAGGTCGGCGTCATCCGGACCTACGTGGACTGGCTGGTCAGCCTGCCCTGGAACGTGACCACGGACGACCTCCACGACATCAAGGAGGCCGCGAAGATCCTCGACGAGGACCACTACGGCCTCGAGAAG
>DHWF01000023.1:0-3189 GCA_002413045.1 Chloroflexi bacterium UBA5189 | reverse complement strand
GACGAGGCGGAGATCCGCGGTCACCGGCGCACCTACATCGGCGCGCTGCCCGGCCGGATCATCCAGAACGTCAAGACCGCGGGTACGAACAACCCCGTGTTCATGCTCGACGAGATCGACAAGGTTGGCATGGACTTCCGGGGCGACCCGTCGTCCGCGCTCCTCGAGGTCCTCGACCCCGAGCAGAACAACAGCTTCCAGGACAACTACCTGGAGGTGCCGTTCGACCTGAGCAAGGTGCTCTTCGTCGCGACGGGCAACCTCATCGACCCCATCCCGATGGCGCTCCGCGACCGCATGGAGATCATCCAGGTCCCCGGCTACACGCAGCGCGAGAAGGTCGAGATCGGCAAGCGGTTCCTCATCCCCAAGCAGATGGAGAACCACGGCCTCAAGCCCAAGAACATCGTGTTCACGGACGAGGCGATGACCGAGCTCGTCCAGGCGTACACGCATGAGGCCGGCGTCCGGAACCTCGAGCGCGAGATCGCCAACATCATGCGCAAGGTCGCGCGCACGGTGGCCGAGGGCCGCAAGGCCAAGACGGTCATCGACGTCAAGAAGCTCCTCGACGTGCTCGGGCCGCCGCGGTTTGAGTATGGCGAGCTGGAGCCGGAGGACCAGATCGGCTCGGCGACGGGCCTGGTGGTCACCGAGGTCGGTGGCGACGTCGTCGCCATCGAGGTCACCCGGATGGACGGCAAGGAGGACTTCATCCTCACCGGCCAGCTGGGCGAGGTGATGCGCGAGTCGGCGCGAGCCGGCCTGTCGTGGATCCGGAGCCACGCCGCGGAGCTCGGCATCAGCCCGGAGACGTTCGAGAAGCAGACCCTGCACATCCACGTGCCGGCCGGGGCGACCCCCAAGGACGGCCCGTCGGCGGGGATCACGATGGCCACCGCGATGGTCTCGGCGTACACCGGGATCCCGGTGCGGCGTGACCTCGTGATGACCGGCGAGATCACCCTGCGCGGCCGGGTCCTCCCGATCGGCGGGCTCAAGAGCAAGATCCTCGCCGCGCACCTGTCCGGCGCCAGGATCGCGGTCATCCCGCGCAAGAACGAGAAGGACCTCCGGGACATCCCGGACGAGATCCGCAAGCAGATCAAGATCGTGCTCGCGGACTCGATGGACCAGGTCCTCGAGACGGCGCTCCGGCGGCGGCCCAAGCCGCTGCCGGCTACGCCCAAGACGGCGACCCACGAGCCCGGGCGCAAGGACGAGCCGGAGGCGGAGACCCCGATCCGGCGGCCGAACTTCCCGCCCGACCAGCCCACCGTGGTCGTCTAGCGCGACCCGCCTATGCCTTCGCCCGAGTTCCAGGACTACTACAAGACCCTCGGCGTCCCGAGGACCGCGACGCAGGCCGACATCAAGAAGGCCTTCCGGAAGCTCGCCCGCGAATCACACCCGGACAAGCACCCGGGTGACACGGCGGCCGAGCGGCGGTTCAAGGCAATCAACGAGGCGAATGCGGTCCTGTCGGACGCCGGCAAGCGCGCCAAGTACGACCAGTTCGGCGCCGACTGGGAGGCCTACTCCCGGGCCGGCGCCGGCGCTGGCTCCGGCGGGCGCGATCCGTTCGGCCCGGGCAGCCCGTTTGCCGGGTTCAACGCCGCGGGCTTCGGCGGCGCACGGACGGGCGGGGCGCCTGGCGGCGTCCGCTTCGAGTTCCGCTCGACCGGCGGTGGCGCCGGCGGGTTCTCGGACTTCTTCCACATGATGTTCGGCGACGAGTCGGCAGCGGCCGGGGAGCCAGAGCGGTTCACCGCCGGCGGTAGAGCGCCGCGGTCGGCCGGCGCGGCCGGTCCGGCCGGCGGCTCCGGCGAGTCGATCGACGAGCTCCTGGCGCGCCTCGGGATGGCCGGCACGATCCCCGGTGCGGATGGAGGTGCGGCGTCGCGACAACGCGCCCGGCCGGCGCCGATCGAGGTGACGGCCGAGCTGTCGCTGGAGGAGTCGTATCACGGCACCAGCCGAATCGTGGAGCTCGACGGGCGTCGCCTCGAGGTGACGATCCCGCGCGGGGCGTCGACCGGCAGCCGGATCCGCCTGACCGGCAAGGGACCTGGTGGCGCGGATCTGGTCGTGGTCACGAAGCTGAAGCCCCACAAGGTGTTCACGCGCCGCGGCGACGATCTCGAGCGCGAGGTGCCCGTCACCCTGCGGGAGGCGCTCCTCGGGAGCGAGATTCCCGTCGGGACCCTGAAGGGCCGCGTGCTGCTCAAGGTGCCGGCGGGTACACAGAACGCCAAGCAGATCCGCCTCAAGGGCCAGGGCATGCCCCACTTCAAGGGCGAGGGGCACGGCGATCTGTTCGTCCGCGTGCGCGTCGTCCTGCCCACCGATCTCTCCGACGACGCGCGGGCCGCGGCCGCCGCGTTCCTCGACCTCGCCGACCAGCCTGATCCCAGGGTGTGACATGAACCTCGATCGATTCACCGAGAAGGCCACCGAGGCCATCGTCGCCGCGCAGGAGCTCGCACAGCGACTGAACAGCCCCCTGCTCGACGTGGAGCATCTGCTGTCCGCGCTCATCGAGCCCGATGACGGCGTGCCCGCGGAGACCCTCCGTCGCCTCGGCGTCGACTTGCCCGGGTTCCGCGGCGAGCTCGCTGCGATCCTCGCCAAGCGCGCCCGGATCCAGGGCGGCTCGCTGACCCTCGACCCGCGCGCCAAGCGCGTCATCGATCGCGCCCAGGAGGAGGCCAAGCGCCTCGGCGACGAGTACACCTCCACCGAGCATCTGCTCCTCGGTGTCGCCGAGGTCGGCGGTGAGGCCCAGAAGCTCCTCGAGCTCCACCACGCGGGCAAGGAGCAGCTCCTCACCGCCCTCCAGTCGGTGCGCGGCGGCCAGCGGGTTACCTCGCAGAACCCGGAGGGCACCTATCAGGCCCTGGAGAAGTACGGCCGCGACCTCACCGCGGAGGCACGCGCCGGCAAGCTCGATCCCGTCATCGGGCGCGACGACGAGATCCGCCGGGTCATGCAGGTCCTCTCCCGCCGGACCAAGAACAACCCCGTCCTGATCGGCGAGCCCGGCGTCGGGAAGACGGCGATCGCGGAGGGGCTCGCCCAGCGGATCGTGCGTGGCGACGTGCCCGAGACCCTCAAGGACAAGCGCGTTGTCTCACTCGACCTCGGCGCCCTGATTGCCGGCGCGAAGTTCCGCGGCGAGTTCGAGGAGCG
>DHWF01000003.1:2930-6096 GCA_002413045.1 Chloroflexi bacterium UBA5189 | reverse complement strand
ATTAAAGCGGCACGCGAGCTGGGTTCAGAACGTCGTGAGACAGTTCGGTCTCTATCCGCCGTGGGCGTAGGGAACTTGACAGGAGCTGCTCCTAGTACGAGAGGACCGGAGTGGACGAACCGCTGGTGTGCCAGTTGTCCCGCCAGGGGCATTGCTGGGTAGCTATGTTCGGCAGGGATAAGCGCTGAAAGCATCTAAGTGCGAAGCTCGCCTGGAGATGAGGTTCCCCACCGGGTTAACCGGGTAAGACCGCAGGTAGACCACCTGCTTGATAGGCCGCATGTGGAAGTCCGGTGACGGATGAAGCTGAGCGGTACTAATGGTCGAGGGCTTGACCACTTCAGCTTCTGACCCAGGGTCAGAGGACTGATCGAATCGGGATATCGGATCCCAAGCAACACAACGAGATCGACGATCTCTTCTCGGCGCCCGTGCTCGAGCTGTTCGAGCGCCCGGACGCAGCCGATCACCATCCAGCAGCAAGATCCTGGTGACGCTAGCGGAGAGGCCATACCCGTTCCCATCCCGAACACGGAAGTCAAGCTCTCCAGCGCCGAAGATACTGAGAGGGCAGCCTTTCGGGAAAATAGGTCGTCGCCAGGATCTTGTGCATTCCGGCGGTTTTCCGGCGGGACATCCCGGTTGGCTATGCTGCCGCCGATGGATCAGGCCACGCTCGAAGCCCCCCAGATCGCCCCTGAGCCGCGCCCGTCCGCGACCTCGAGCGCCGCCTCGTCCGGGGCCTCGACGACCGGGGAAGCGGCGTTTCGCGGCTGCCCGTTCCTGGTCGCCGAGGCAGGTGGCTGGCGCCTCGACATCCCGTCGCGTGCGCATCGCTGTGGCGCGGTCAGCCCGCCCGCGCCGCTCTCGCCGGAGAAGCAGGCGCGCCTGTGCCTGACGGCCGCGCACCTCACGTGCGCGACGCTCCAGGCATCCCTGGCGGCCCGCGAAGCTCGTCTCGGGCCGCTCGCTGCCGGCGGTGATCGGACCACGCGCTGGGGTCTCGCGCGCACGACGACCGTCATCGAGGAGGCCGGTGGCCTCCGGACGCGCGTCGTCGGGCTGCTGCTCGATCGCGGCCGCTGGCCGGCGATCCCGGCCGTGATCCTCGTAGTCACGCTGATCGTGCTTGCCGCGAGCGGACTCCGCCCGACGAGTCCGGCCGCGGTCGAAGCGACCGGGACGCCGGTCCCCGCGACGCAAGCACCCGCGCCGACGCCGGCCGCGACGGCGCTCCAGACCGCGTCGGTCACCTCCCCGCCGACCGCGCCGCCCGCGAGCGCGAGACCAACCGCCCGCCCGAGCGCCACGCCGAAGCCGTCCGTTGCTTACCGGACCTACACGGTCAAGTCCGGCGACACGCTCAGCGCGATCGCCGCCAAGTTCGGGACGACGTCACGCGCGATCGCCGACCTCAACGGCATCTCCGTCTCCACGACCCTCCACATCGGGCAGGTCCTCAAGATCCCGACGTCCTAGCGCTCCGCTACGCCCCGTCAGCGCTGGCAACCGCGACACCACGTCGTGGCCTCGCTGCGGGAGCTGATCTCGGTGAGGCGCGTGCCGCAGCGCGGACATGGCTCGCCGCCGCGGAGATGGACGGCCAGGAAGTCGCGCACCTGGCGCTCGAACGTCGGCGGCACCCGCTCGCGGAGGATCCCGATCGCGTGCTCGAGCGTGGTGCGCGTCGCCGCGTACAGGGCATCGACCTCCTCGGGGGCGAGCGACGACCGCCGCCGCATCGGGCTCAGCTTGGCGGCATGCAGGATCTCGTCGCTGTAGGCATTGCCGATCCCGGCCACGAAGGCCTGGTTGCGCAGCAGCGACTTCAGCTCACCCGGGTGCCGGCGGATGCGCTCGCGCCAGACGTCCAGCGTCAGCGCGGGCGAATCGGCGTCCGGGCCCTGGTCGTCGTCGAGGCCGGCGACCGGCCTGGCGACGCCGGCCGGGAGGAGGTAGACCTTGCCCATCTGGCTGGGATCGCGGTAGCGCACCTCCGCCTCCGCCGTGTCGGCGGGCAGCCACGCGGCACCCTTGGTCCATCGAGCAGCATGGCGCGGCGGACTCAGGCGTGGCCCGAACGCGAGGACGACCGCGGTGCTCGGCGGGCGCTTGTCGCCGGGCGCAGCGAGCTGGAACCGGCCGGTCAACATCGCGTTCACCGCGATCCGGTCGCGCTCGAGCTCCAGGAGGATGAACTTGCCGCGCCGATGGACCTCGCGCAGCTCCTGCCCGACCAGCGCCGCCAACTCGGTCGGTGTGCCGCGCATCGCGAGCGGAGCGGGCGCCTCGGCACGCACGATCGCGCGACCGGCGAGCGCAGCGTGGAGGGCGTCCGCGACGATCGCCAGATCGGGCAATTCAGGCACGGCCGCGCTGATTGTAGGCGCGTGCGGGTGCGTGCTAGACTCCGCGGGCCTTTCGGGGCGGAACTGCAGATTGCCACGCTCATCCCGATTCGAGCTCGAAGGAGCGGACCGCGGCCCCACCATCCGACGGACCACTTGATCGCAGACCGACGGCCTGAGCGGAGCGCTCGGGCCGTTTCGATTCCGATGGAGCTCGTGTGCAGGAGAATCAATTGACCGAAGAGCAACAGGGCGGGACGATGCCGCCGGCCGAAGCGACCGCCGAGGCCCCGACATCCGAAGCATCAGTCGGCAGCGTGGCCGTCGCCGACGAACCCGCCACCAGCCCGAGCCTCGAGACCGAGGCCGTGGGCAGCGAAGCACCCGCGATGACCAGCGATCCCGAGCCCGACCCTGCGCCGGTCGAGGCCGTTGCCGAAGCGCCGGCGGTCGAAGCCGTCGCGCCTGAGGCCGAGATCGCAGCGCCCGACGCCGAGGCCGCCGCCGCTGAGCCCGAGGCCGCCGCCGCGGAGCCCGAGGCCGCCGCGGAGCCCGAGGCCGCCGCCGCGGAGCCCGAGGCCGCCGCGGAGCCCGAGAGCGTGGCTCCAGGGGCCGAGATGGCCGCCGCCGAGCCCGAGACCGCAGCACCGGCGCCCGCGCCGAAGCCGGCGGCCCCGACGGGCCCCGAGCCTACGACGATGGAAGAGTTGCTCGCCGAGCAGGACTCGGACATCAAGAGCTTCAAGCACGGCGACGTGGTCGAAGGCTCCGTGGTTCGGATCGACAAGGATGAGATCCTCGTCGACATCGGCGCCAAG
>DHWF01000003.1:853-2638 GCA_002413045.1 Chloroflexi bacterium UBA5189 | reverse complement strand
GTCATCGACCACAACAAGGGCGGCCTCATCGTCGACTGCGGCATTCGCGGCTTCGTGCCGATCAGCCAGATCGTCGACTTCCCGCGCCGGCCCCAGAACGACCAGCCGCGCGACGCGGCCCAGGAGATCGCCGAGAAGCTCCAGCCGTTCGTTGGCCGGAAGCTGCGGCTCAAGATCCTCGAGGTCAACCGCAAGGCCAACCGCCTGATCCTGTCCGAGAAGGTGGCGCTGTACGAGGAGCGGCGCGAGAAGCGCGACGAGCTCTTCAGCAGCCTCCAGGTCGGCCAGAAGGTCACCGGCCACGTCCGCTCGATCGCGCCGTTCGGTGTATTCGTCGACCTGGGCGGCATCGACGGCCTGGTCCACAAGAGCGAGCTCTCGTGGAACAAGGTCAACAATCCCGAGGGCGGCTACCGCGTCGGGGAAGAGGTCGAGGCCGAGGTCATCGACATCAACCACGAGCGCGGCCGCATCAGTCTGTCGATCCGCCGGCTCCAGCCGGACCCGTGGCACTCCACGGTCGCCGACTTCAAGGTCGGGGACATCATCGACGGGACGGTCACCAAGCTCGTCAACTTCGGGGCGTTCGTGCGCGTGCGCGACGGCCTCGAGGGCCTGATCCACATCAGCGAGCTGTCGAACGCGCGCGTTGCCCACCCGGGCGACGTCGTCCACGAGGGCCAGTCGCTCAAGCTCCGGATCATCAGCCTGGACTCCGAGCGGCATCGTCTCGGCCTCAGCCTCAAGCAGGCCGAGGAAGGCGCACCGGCCCGCCCGGTCGTCGAGCCGAGCCCGATTGCCGACGGCGCCTCGGCGCCACGGGCAGAGCGCCCGGAACGCGCCGAGCGCGGCGATCGCCGCGCTCGACCCGATCGCGAGCGAACGCGGGCCTACAGTGCGTCGGACGCGGTGCAGGAGCCCGAGGGCGGCATCGATACGACGCTCGCTGCCGCCTTCGCGGGCGTGCGCGAGCAGCTCGCCCGAGCCGAGGCCGGTGACGACACCGACGCCGGCTCCGCCGACGAGTCCGAGTCGACAACGGCGGACGCCGACGAAGACGCTCCTGCCGCCGTGGCAGAGGCGCCCGTCGCCGAGCCCGTCGCCGACGAGCCGCCGGCAGCTGCCGACGAGCCCGCTGCCGAGCCGGTTGCCGAAGCGGTCGTCGAGGCCCCGGCCGAGGCCGCCCCCGAGCCCGTCGCTGCCGACCCGGAGCCGGTCGCCGAGGTCGCCGAGCCGGTCGCCGAAGCGGCTGTCGAGCCCGTCGCCGACGCCGTCGAGCCGGGTGCCGAGGCGACCGACGTCGCTGCAGAGCTCGAGGCAGCCGCGGCCGCCGAGGACGAGCAGCCCGCCGGCTAGTTCCCGCGCTCCGGGGTCACGCTCCGCGAGGGTCTGATCCGACTGGTCGCGTGCTAGCATGGCCGCGCGCCAGGAAGGCGCAGCAAGGGAACGGGCGTTCGACTTCATGGAGCGATTCGACAAGTTCACGGACCGCGCGCGCAAAGTCCTGACACTCGCGCAGGACGAGGCGCAGCGGTTCAACCACAACTACATCGGCACGGAGCACCTGCTCCTCGGGCTGGTGCGCGAGGGCGAGGGTGTCGCCGCGCGCGTGCTCGAGAACATGAACGTCGAGCTCGCCAAGGTCCGGACCGCCGTCGAGTTCATCATCGGGCGGGGGGACCGCCCCGTCGTCGGTGAGGTCGGGCTGACCCCGCGCGCGAAGCGCGTCATCGAGCTGGCCATCGACGAGGCGCGCCGCCTCGGCCACAACTACATCGGCACCGA
>DHWF01000003.1:463-737 GCA_002413045.1 Chloroflexi bacterium UBA5189 | reverse complement strand
ACATCGGCACCGAGCACCTGCTCCTGGGCCTCGTCCGCGAGGGCGAGGGCATCGCCGCCGGTGTCCTCGAATCGCTCGGGGTCAACCTCGACAAGGTCCGCCACGAGGTCATTCGGGTCCTCTCGCAGTCGTCGTCCGTCGGGCCGGCCCAGGAGACGAAGCGCACCTCGAAGACGCCGACGGTCGACGCGCTCGGCATCAACCTGACCGAGGCCGCGCGCGCCGGCAAGCTCGATCCGGTGATCGGGCGCGAGAAGGAGATCGAGCGGGTCAT
>DHWF01000003.1:0-215 GCA_002413045.1 Chloroflexi bacterium UBA5189 | reverse complement strand
GGCGTCGGCAAGACCGCCATCGCGGAGGGCCTGGCCCATCGGATCGTCGCCGGGGACGTGCCGGACATCCTCCTCAACAAGCGCGTCCTGACCCTCGACATCGGGTCGCTCGTCGCCGGCACGAAGTACCGCGGCGAGTTCGAGGAACGCCTCAAGAAGATCATCGAGGAGCTCCGGAACACGAACGACGCGGTCCTCTTCATCGACGAGCTGCA
>DHWF01000013.1:3083-4013 GCA_002413045.1 Chloroflexi bacterium UBA5189 | reverse complement strand
ATCTCGGCGCCGCCGAGGCGGCCCGAGACCATGATCTTGACGCCCTTCGCGCCGGCCTTCATCGAGCGCTGGATGGACTGCTTCATCGCCTTCTTGAAGGCGATCCGGCGGCTCAGCTGCTGGCTGATGTTGGTCGCGACGAGGTACGCGTCCAGCTCCGGCTGGCGGATCTCCTTGATCTCCAGCTTGACCTTGCGCTTCGTGAGCGCGCCGATCTGCTGGCGCAGGATCTCGACGTTCTGGCCGCCCTTGCCGATCACGATGCCCGGCTTGGCCGTGTGCACGGTGACCGTGACCTGGCCGAAGTTGCGCTCGATCTCGAGGCCGCTGACGCTCGCGTTGGCGAGCCGCTTCTCCACGAGGGCGCGAATCGCGATGTCCTCGGTCAGGAGCGCCGTGTACTCCTTGTCGTGGTACCACTTGGCGGTCCAGGTGCGCGTCACCCCGAGCCGGAACCCGTAAGGGTGAACCTTGTGTCCCATGTTCCTCAGCCCTCTCGGTCGCCGACGGTGACGGTGATGTGGGTGACGCCCTTGTGGATCGGGAACGCCCGACCCTGGGCGCGCGGGCGCCAGCGCTTGATGGTTGGACCCTGATCGGCGCGCGCGTCCAGGACGCGGAGCTCGTCCGCGGCCAGGTTCAGGTTGTTCTCGGCATTCGCGGCGGCGCTCTTGAGCACCCCGGCAACGTCCTTGGCGGCGTGCTGGGGCATGAACTTGAGCAGGTTCGACGCCTCTTCCACGGAGCGGCCCCGGATCGCCTCGACGACGAGGCGGGCCTTGCGGGTCGAGCCGCGGACGTACTTGGCAGTCGCTGACACTTTCATCGCCGGCTCACTTCGGCGCCGTGGCGCGGTCGGTGCTCTTGCCGTGCCCGCGATAGGTGCGGGTCGGGGCGAACTCGCCGAGCCGGTGGCCGACCATGTTCTCG
>DHWF01000013.1:0-2930 GCA_002413045.1 Chloroflexi bacterium UBA5189 | reverse complement strand
ACGTAGACCGGCACGTGCTTGCGGCCGTTGTAGACGGCCACCGTGTGGCCGATGAAGGACGGGAAGATCACGGACGCCCGCGACCAGGTCTTGACGACCTTCTTCTCGCTCTTCTTGTTCATCAGCTCGATGCGACCGAGCAGCCGGGGCTCGATGAACGGCCCCTTCTTGATGGATCGGGACATCTTTCGCCTCCCCTGCTACTTCCGGTGCCTGGAGCGGACGATCAGCCCGCTCGTATGCGCGCGCCGCGTTCGATAGCCCATGGCGGGCTTGCCCCACGGCGTCTTGGGCGGCATGCCCGTCGGGGACTTGCCCTCGCCGCCGCCGTGCGGATGGTCACGCGGGTTCATGACGACGCCCCGGACCTCCGGTCGCTGGCCCATGTGGCGGGCGCGGCCGGCCTTGCCGAGGTTCTGGTTCTCGTGGTCGAGGTTGCCGACCTGGCCGACGGTGGCCATGCACCGGATGCTGATCTTGCGAACCTCGCCGGACGGCAGCCGGACCTGGGCGTACTCGCCCTCCTTGGCCAGCAGCTGGGCAGCGGTGCCGGCGGACCGGACGATCTGGCCGCCCTTCCCGGGGATCAGCTCGATGTTGTGGATCGTGGTGCCCAGCGGGATGTTGGCGATCGGGAGGGCATTGCCGACCCGCGCCTCCGCGCTCGGACCCGCGACGACCACGTCGCCGACCTTCACGCCGTGCGGCAGCAGCATGTAGCGCTTCTCGCCGTCGCGGTAGTGGAGCAGGCCGATGCGGGCCGACCGGTTCGGGTCGTACTCGACGGTCGCGACGCGCGCGGGAACATCGTGCTTGTCGCGCTTGAAGTCGATCCGGCGATAGTGGGTCTTCTCGCCGCCGCCGCGGTGGCGCACGGTCATCCGGCCCTGGTTGTTGCGGCCGGAGCCGCGCTTCTGGGGCTCGAGCAGCGGCTTGTACGCCTCGGTCGTCGTGATCTCGTCGAACGTCGAGCGCGTCATGCCACGCATGCCGGGCGAGGTGGGCTTATACGAACGCAGTGGCATCTCAGACGCCCTCGAAGAACTGGATCTTCTGGCCCGCGGCGAGGGTCACGATCGCCTTCCGCCACGGTGAGGTGAAGCCCTTGATCCGCCCGCGCTTGGTGCCGCGCGACTTCTCCTTGGCCTTCGTCGTCAGGACGTTGACCGAGACGACGGTCACCTTGTCGGTGGCGTACAGCTCCTCGATCGCGGCCTTGATCTGGATCTTGTTGGCGTCGGGGTGGACGCGGAACGTGTAGCGGCCCTTCGCCGACTGGTCGATGGACTTCTCGCTCACGACCGGCCGCAGGATGATCTCGGGTGCGGTGAGAAGGCTCACAGGTAGACCTCCTCCATGCGCGCGAGCGAAGGCTGCTCGATCACGACCGTGTCGGCATTGAGCACGTCGACGACGTTCAGCGAGTCGGCGAGGATCACGACGACCTTCTGCAGGTTGCGGGCCGACAGGCGCAGCTTCTCGTCCACCGACGGGGCGACGACGAGGACGCGCCCCGTCGCGTTGAGCGCGCTCAGCACGCCCACGACGTCCTGCGTCTTGATCGCCGCGAGGCCGAACGTGTCGAGCACGCGGATCGCCTCGTCGCCGAACTTCGCGGTCAGGGCGCCACGGAGCGCGGCGCGCTTCATCTTCCGCGGCAGCTTCTGCGCGTACGAGCGCGGGTGCGGCCCGAACACGGCGCCGCCGCCACGGTAGTGGGGCGCGGTCCGGGAGCCCTGGCGGGCGCGACCGGTCCCCTTCTGGCGGTACGGCTTCTTGCCGCCGCCGCGGACCTCGCCGCGGGTCTTGGTGTCGTGGGTGCCGGTTCGACGGCCGGCGAGCTGGGCGGTCACGACCTGGTGGAGGATCGCCTCGTTGATCGGCGCGGCGAACAGCTCGTCGTGCAGCTCGACGCTGCCGAGATCCTTGCCGGTGCGATCGAACAGCGTGGTCGTTGCCATTACAGGGCCTTCTTCACGAGGATGAGGCTGTTCCGGCCGCCGGGCAGGCTGCCCTTGACCATCAGGAGGTTGTGCTCCGCATCGGCGCGAACCACGCGAACCTTCTTGGTCGTGATCTGGGCGTCGCCCATGTGCCCGGCCATCCGGAGGCCGCGGTAGACGCGGCCCGGCGTGGTGCCCGGGCCGATCGAGCCCGGCGCGCGATGGTGGTCGGAGCCATGGGTCTTGGGGCCGCGGTGGAAGTTGTGGCGCTTGATGTGGCCGGCAAAGCCCTTGCCCTTCGACACGCCGCTGACGTCGACCAGGTCGCCCTCCGCGAACAGGTCGTTGACCGCGACGGTCTGCCCGACCTCGTAGCCGCCGAGGTCGTCGACCCGGAACTCGCGCAACGTGCCGAGGCTCGGCAGGTCCCCGAGCTGGCCGGCGAGCGGCTTGTTGAGCTTCTTCTTCTCGTCGGTCCCAAGCTGGATCGCGGTGTAGCCGTCGCGATCGGGCGTGCGCAGGCGGGTCACCATGTTCGGGGCGACCTGCAGCACCGAGACGGCGACCATGGTCCCGTCCGGCTGGAATACCTGCGTCATGCCGACCTTGCGGCCGATCAGTCCGATCATCTCGCTACATCTTGATTTCGATGTCGACGCCAGCCGGGAGGCTGAGTCGCATCAGGGCGTCGACGGTCTTCGACGAGGGGTCCAGGATGTCGACGAGCCGCTTGTGGGTGCGGATCTCGAACTGCTCCCGGCTGTCCTTGTCGATGAACGGTGAGCGCAGGACCGTGAACTTCTCGATCCGGGTCGGCAGCGGCACGGGCCCGACGATGTCAGCTCCCGTGCGTTGCGCCGTCTCGACGATCTGCGCCGCCGACTGATCGAGCAGCCGGTGGTCGTACGCCTTGAGACGGATCCGGATCCGCTGCTTTGCCATCTCGTTATGCGCTGATGCTGGTGATGGCGCCGGCGCCGACGGTCC
>DHWF01000049.1 GCA_002413045.1 Chloroflexi bacterium UBA5189 | reverse complement strand
AGATGTGTATAAGAGACAGCCGACATCCCGTCGAAGGCGGCGGAGGGTCGGGTCGATAGAGCACGGGTTGACCCCCCGCATCCCGCGGTCAGCCGGCAGCCTCGAGCACGACATCGCCGGGAGCCGCCCGGTCGGTCGCCTGGACGGCGAATTGCGTTCGGTAGAGTTCGGTGTACAGACCGCCGGCCGCGAGCAGCGTGGCGTGGTTGCCGCGCTCCACGATCCGGCCTACCGCGATGACGAGGATCTGGTCGGCCTGCCGGATCGTCGAGAGCCGGTGGGCGATGACGATGGACGTCCGCCCGGCGAGCGCCGTTCGAAGGGCCTCCTGGACGGCAACCTCGGATTCCGAGTCGAGATGGGCGGTCGCCTCGTCGAGCACGACGATGTCGGGCGCCTTGAGCAGCAGCCGGGCGATCGCGATCCGTTGCTTCTCGCCACCCGAGAGCCGGTAGCCACGATCGCCGACGACCGTGTCGAGGCCGTCGGGCAGCGTGCGCACGAACGGCAGGATCTGGGCGGCCTTCAGCGCGTCGAGGAGATCCGCATCCGAGGCTTCGGGCCGCGCGTAGAGGAGGTTGGCCCGGATCGTATCGTGGAACAGGTGCGCGTCCTGCGTGACGACCCCGATCATCGAGCGCAGCGAGGCGAACGATGCATCGCGCACGTCGATCCCATTGATCCGGACGGCGCCCGCACGGACGTCATACAGGCGAGGCACGAGCTGGCTGATCGTCGTCTTGCCGGCGCCGGACGGGCCGACGAGAGCGACGAGCTCGCCGGGTCGAGCGAGGAACGAGACATCGTGGAGGACCTGGTTCGACGGTGCCTGGTCGAGCACGGCAACCGATTCGAGCGAGGCCAAAGAAACCTCGGCCGCCGTCGGGTAGCTGAAGTCGACGTGGTCGAACGCAACGCTCGCCGGTCCGCGCGGGATTGCGGTCGGGTCCGGCTTCTCCGCCACGAGTGGCTTCAGGTCGAGCACCTCGAAGATGCGGTCGAACGACACGAGCGCGGTCATGATGCTGACCTGGACGTTGGACAGGGAGGTCAGCGGTCCGTACAGACGGGTCAGGTAGGCCGCCAGCGCCACGACCGTGCCGACCTGCAGCGTGCCCTGCACCGACAGCACGCCACCGACGCCGTACACGGCCGCCGTCGCGATCGACGCCGTCAGGAGCAGCGCGGTCATGAACACGACCGTGAACATCGCCTGCGTCACGCCGATGTCGCGCACGCGGCCCGCCTTCCCCTCGAAGCCCTCGATCTCCCGGGCGGGTTGGCCGAACAGCCTGACCAGGAGCGCGCCGGCCACGTTGAAGCGCTCGGTCATCGTCGACGTCATGGCTGCGTTGAGGTTGTAGCTCTCGCGGGTGATGGCCTGGATCCGTTGGCCCATCCAGCGCGCCGGCAGGATGAACACGGGGAACAGGAGCAGCGCGATGAGCGTGATCTGCCAGCTCAGGAACGACATCGCCAGCAGCGTCACGACGACGGTGATGGCGTTGCCCACGACCGATGAGAGGGTGTTGGTGAACGCGCTCTGCGCATCAAGGACATCGTTGTTGAGGCGGCTCACGAGGGCGCCGGTCTGGGTCCGCGTGAAGAACGCGACGGGCATCTCCTGGAAGTGAGCGAACACCTGCGTCCGCATGTCGAAGATGAGCCCCTCGCCCACCCGCGCCGAGATCCATCGCTCGACGAGCGAGAGGATCCCATCGAGGATCGCGAGCACGACGAGGAAGAGCGCCAGGCCAATCACGACGCCCGAGTCGTGCGGCAGGATGCCGCGGTCAATGATCGTGGCGTAGACGAGCGGGTTCGCGGCCCCGACCGCGGCGTCGATCACGATCAGGACGAGGAACACGATGAGCAAGCGCCGATAGGGCGCGGCGAACCGCCCGATTCGGCGGACCAGGCCGGGCGCGAGGCGCTGGGAGCGGACGGAATCATCGCGGCGGAATGAGCGCATGACATGCCAGCCACCCATGCCGCTTCCACCAAGCATGCTCATGGGGCCAGGTCTCCCCGCACGCAGCCGGCGGGCTCGTCGGCCAGCTGACGGAGCAGGCGGAGCAGGATCCTGCGATCCGCCGGATCCAATGGTCCGAACGCCTGCTCGGCGCTCGCTCGCCAACCGGCCTCCAGCCGCTCGATGAGGAGGCGGCCGGCGGGCGTCAACGCGACGAACGTCGCCCGTCGGTCCTCGGGATCGGGCCGGCGAGCAACGAGGCCGGCGGCCTCGACCCCATCGACGAGGTCGGTGATCGTCCGCGGAACCACCGACAGGCGGTCCGCGATGGTCGCCATGCGCAGCGGCCCGTCGGCGAGGAGGCGGACGACCCGCGATTGCGCGCGTGACAGCCCGAGGGGTGCGAGCGCCTCGTTCGTCCCGCGATGGAGGCGGCGCACGATGTGGCTCAACAGGTCGGCAATCTCGAGCGCAGGCTCGATCTCGGCCCGTGCGGGCGCAAGCGGCACGAGGGTCTGCAATAGCGGCATATACAGAGGTTACCTCACAATGAGGGTGTCCGCAGCGCCGGGCCCCGCCTTCGCGGCCAGGAGATGGGCGGAGGCGAAGGTGTGCTCGGGCTTGATCACGCCTTGGACGAGTCCCAGAATCTTGTCAAACCAAATGTGATCGGAGACACTCCATTTCGTGCCCCCAGAGCCCGTCGGTCCCCCGGTTCGGGCCGATTTTGATGCTCCGGTTGCCCAGCAACAGCGCCCCGTTCGGAGCCCCGTCCCGACGGGCACTCCGCGTCGGGTCGACTTCGACGCTCCGGTAGCCCAGCAACAGCGACCGGTCCGGAGCCCCGTCCCGACGGGCAGTCCCCGTCGCGCCGATTTCGAATACGTCCCGACCCCGCCGGGCGCGGAGACGAATGGCGGCTCGTGGGTCCCACGCCTGGCGCTGGTCGGGGGGATCCTGACCCTCGCCCTCATCGGTGGGGCTGTCGGCCTGGCGGGTGGTCTCCCCGCCGGTTTCCACCCACAACTCGGTGGCGCTGCCCCGAGTCTGGGCCCGTCTCCGGTGGAGTCGGCGCCATTCTCGACGGAGGCCCAGACGGGCACGCCCGCTCCCACGGGTGCACCTGCCAAGACGACCCAACCGACCGCCCGGGTCAAGCCGACGCCGACCGTCGGCACGAAGCCAACGAGCAAGCCGACTGGCGCCCCGAGCCAGAAGCCCTTCGTCAGCTTCCTCGTCAGCCCGCCCAATGTATTCGGGGCGTGTAAGAGCGGCCTGACTGCGTTCGATCTCACGCTCGACAACACGAAGAGCAACGTCGCCGTTTCGTGGTCCATCGCGTTCGATGCCAGTGCGTACCCGACCGACTGGGGATCGGCCACGCCAGCCAAGGGTGTCGTCGCTGCCGGGCAGTCCGCGACGGTCGCGATCACGCCGCAGGACCTGTGCTCGGCGATCAAGTCGCAGACCGACTTCACGCTCGAGGTCCTCTACGCCGCGTCGGGCAAGTCCAGCGTCACCTACACCGTCGTTCCGTAACGAGAAGGGAGCGCAACCTGATGTCGGGCCCGATCAACCCCTTGAGATTGCCGGCAAACGAGACGATCACCGAAGTTGTCGCACAAGCCGGTGTGAGCCCGACACCATCGGGCCAGCCCGCCACCGCGCCATCGTTCCCAGCGGGCCCGGAGCCCAGCCGCGTCTTTGGCTACCTTGCATTCGTGGATCCCACGACTGGCTCGGAGTTCATCCCGCACTCGACGGACAATCCGCTCGAGACGATCGGCGCGCCTGGGCCAATCACGTTCCGCTTCATGAACCCCGCCGGGAATACGATCGACCTGCTGATTGGCCACGGGTATCGGGAAGTCGTTCGTAACGCGGACGGCACCTTTGGATACTGGACCGGCACGCAAGTGGTCGTCAGCCTCGCCTGGTACTACGACATCAACATGAACCCGGACCGGAGTGAGGGCTATCCGCGCGAGGAATACCCCGCCGAATTCGTCAGGAGTTCGCATGCGACAGGCGTCATCTCGTACAACCCTGATCAATGGCGGTTCGTGGACATCGTTGGAAGTGCGCACTACCCGACCCTACCGATCCCGGGGGTAGCCGAGCACATCTTGAATCGTCGTGCCTCGCCGTTCCCGGACCTGCCTGACACCGCCTAAGACCGGCGGGAGCAGGATCGGCGCGCCGTGGTCGCCTGGTCAGCGACCCCGATCGATCCTGGGCCGAGCAGTACTTCCTCGCAACCAGCCCGATCTGGATCGTCGCGGTCGCCCAGCCTTCGTCCGAGGAGACGCGCGCGTCCTCGGCTCCGGCGGCAGGTCCGACCTCGCAAATCGGCACCTGTCGCGCAGCAACGCGGCGGGAGTCCACCCGAGGGTGAGGACAGCATCCCTGACTTCGGCGAAGCGTGGGCCCCGAAGGGCGGTCCGCTTCCCGCTGACCCGACCCTCCGCCGCCTTCG
>DHWF01000054.1:4930-15986 GCA_002413045.1 Chloroflexi bacterium UBA5189 | reverse complement strand
CTCCACATCACGCTGAACATCGCGAGCTCGAGGTCGTTCGGGTTGCGGCCGAGGCGATCCCGGACCCCGTCGAGCTCGCCGTCGGTCAGGCCGAGCGCGCGGTGGAGCGGGACCTCGGGCACGGCCGGGGGCATCGTCGGGCGGTCGGCCACGATCATCGGGCTCCCACCAGGGCGGGGGTTGCCCGCTCGGACCGCGCCGCAGCTTCGACCAGCGACCGCAGGATCGGCAGCCCGTCGTCGGAACCGAGGAGCCGGTCTGACGCGCGCTCCGGATGCGGCATCAGCCCTGCGACATTGCCGCGCGCATTCAGGACGCCGGCGATCGCACGGAGGCTGCCGTTCGGGTTGGCGGCGTCCTGGTCGACGCCCGCCCGCGTGCCGTCCTCGCGGACGTACCGGAACAGGACCTGGCCGTCGCGCTCGAGCTCGTCCAGCGTCGCGTCGTCGGCGAAGTAGCAGCCCTCGCCATGCGCGATCGGCATCCGGAGCGGCCGCCCGTCCCCGACGAGGCTCGTGAACGGCGTATCCAGGCGCTCCGCGCCGAGCCGGACGTCCCGGCCGAGGAACCGCAGGCCGCGGTTCCGCAGGAGCGCGCCCGGGACGAGCCCGGCCTCGGCCAGCACCTGGAACCCGTTGCAGATCCCAAGGACGAGGCCCCCGTCGCCCGCGAACGCCGCGACCGCCCGCATCACCGGGCTGAAGCGCGCAATCACGCCCGCGCGCAGGTAGTCGCCGTAGGCAAAGCCCCCGGGCAGGACCACCGCGGCACAGCCGTCGAGATCGCCCTGCTCGTGCCACAGCGGCACGGCTTCCGCGCCGGCGAGCTCCAGCCCGCGCAGCGTGTCGCGATCGCAGTTCGAGCCGGGAAAGACGACGACACCGATCCGGGTCACCTCGGTTCGACCTCGAACGATTCGATCAGCGGGTTCGCGAAGAGCTCGCGGGCAAGGCGCTCGACGACCGCGGTCGCCGCGGTGGGGTCCGCGGCTTCGACGGTGAGCTCGACGCGCCGGCCGACGCGCACGCCCGAGACGCCCTCGATGCCCAGGTGCCCGAGGCTGCCCTCGACGGCTCGCCCCTGCGGATCGAGGATCCCGGGTTTGGGCGTCACGTTCACCGCGAACCGGAACTGGCTCATGGCTCCGCCTGCGCGGACGCGATCACGTCCTCGGCGACGTAGCGCTCGAAGCTCGCGCCGGTGATCCGCTCGAACGCCTCGACGTAGCGGGCACGCGTGCCGGCGACCACGTCGTCCGGCAACGCCGGTCCCGGTTCCGTCCGGTCCCACGGCTGGGTGATCAGCCAGTCGCGGACGAACTGCTTGTCGAAGCTCGCCTGCGGGCCGCCGGGCGCGTACGTCGCGGCGTCCCAGAAGCGCGACGAGTCCGGCGTGAGGACCTCGTCGACGAGGATCAGCTCGCCATCGACCAGGCCCATCTCGAACTTCGTGTCCGCCAGGATGATGCCGGCCTCGGCGCACCGGGCGGCGCCGGCGGCGTACAGCGCCATCGCCGCATCGCGGACGCGGTCGGCGATCGAGCGCGCCGCGTCGTCGCCGAGCCAGTCGTCGCCGTTGGGCGGCCAGTCGGCCAGGAGCTGGCACACGGATTCGAAGTCGATGTTGATGTCGTGCTCGCCAAGCGGCGCCTTCGTCGCGGGGGTCAGGATCGGCTCGGGGAGGCGGTCGCTCTCGCGCAGCCCGCCGGGGAGCTTGACGCCACACACGGCGCGCGATGCCTGGTATTCCTTCCAGCCGGAGCCGGCCAGGTAGCCACGAACGACGATCTCGATCGGCAGCACCCGTGCGGACCGGCACACCATCACGCGACCGCGCAGGTCATCCCGGGACATGCCGGCGACCGCCGGCAGGTCATCGACCGTCGTGCCGAGCAGGTGGTTGGGCAGGATGCCCGTGGTACGGTCGAACCAATAGCGCGACAGGCCGGTGAGCACGCGGCCCTTGTCCGGGATCTCGGTCGGCAGCACGACATCGAACGCGCTCAGCCGATCCGACGCGACCAACAGGAGTCGTTCGTCGCCGAGGTCGTACAGGTCACGGACCTTGCCGGACCGAACAAATCGATCAGCGGTGAGCATCAACCACTCTCCTGCGCTCGGCCGGACTGCCGGCTGGAACCAGCACGTCCAGGCGTGCGATGACTTCGGGGACATTGGTCAGGTGGCGCGCGTCGTCGAAGCACGCATCGAGGTCCGCGAGGCTGAGCGAGCGGGCGACGACGGGCTCCAGCGCGAGCAGCTGGCGAAGGGGTCGGCGCTCGTCCGCGGCGGCCAGCGACGCCCGCTGGACGATCCCGTAGGCGTCCTCGCGCGAGAGGCCGGCTCGCTCGACCAGCGCCAGCAGGACGCGCGACGACGCGTGCAGTCCGAGGCCGCGCTCGATGTTCTCGTGCATCCGCTCCGGCCGGACGACGAGCCCCTCGATCAGCCCGGCGACCTTCACCAGGAGGTAGTCGAGCAGGATCGTCGCGTCCGGCAGGATCACCCGCTCGGCGGACGAGTGACTGATGTCGCGCTCGTGCCAGAGCGGCTGGTCCTCGAGCGCCGTGCCGGCATAGCCGCGGAGCACGCGAGCGAGACCCGCCACGCGCTCGGACAGGATCGGGTTGCGCTTGTGGGGCATCGCGGACGAGCCCTTCTGGCCCGCCTTGAACGGCTCCATCACCTCGCCGATCTCCGTGTGCTGGAGGTTCCGGATCTCGGTCGCGAACCGTTCCATGCTGCCGCCGAGGATCGCGATGGCGGTGATCAACGCCGCGTGGCGATCACGCTGCACGATCTGGGTGCTCGCGGGGTCGGCCCGCAGCTCGAGCTCGGACATCACCTCGGCCTCGATCTCTGGCTCGAGGTGGCTGTATGTCCCGACTGGACCGGACAGCTTGCCAGTCCCGATCTCGGCGACAGCCTCCGCGAGGCGCCGTCGACCGCGATCGACCTCGAAGGCCCAGCCTGCGAGCTTCAGTCCGAATGTGGTCGGCTCCGCGTGGACGGAGTGCGTCCTGCCCATCATGACCGTGCCCGCCTCGGCGCGCGCACGGGCCACGAGGACTTCGACAAGCCGGTCGGCGTCGCGCAGCAGCAGCTCCCCCGCCGCCCGCAGCTGCAGCGCCAGCGCGGTGTCGACGACATCCGACGACGTCAGCCCGAGGTGCAGGTACCGGCCCTCCGGCCCGATCGACTCGGCGACCTGGGACACGAACGCGATCACGTCGTGGTCCGTCGTGCGCTCGAGCTCCTCGATGCGTTCGACGTCGACCGTCGCCCGCGCCTCGATGGCGGCGAGCGCCTCCTGCGGCACGCGCCCGCGGCGCGCCTGGGCCCGGCTCACCGCGAGCTCGACCCGCAGCATGTGCCCGAAGCGCGCCTCATCGGTCCAGATCGCGCCCATCTCCGGCAGCGTGTAGCGCCGGATCACGAGGTGACTCCTGCCGCGATCGCCGGCTCCGGCGGGAGCACGGCCGCGATGTCGTGTCGGCGCTGCATGCCCGCCCACGAGATGCGGTTCGCCGCCCGCTCGGCCCCGTCGCGCGCCGCCGCCAGGTCCATGCCGCGACCGACCACGGTCAGCACCCTGCCGCCGCTCGTCCCGAAGCCGCCGCCGGGGCGGCCGATGCTGCCGCCGTGGAAGACGAGCGCGCCGGCGGCAGCGGCTGCCTCGAGCCCGTCGATCGGCAGGCCGCGCGTCGGCGTGCCCGGATAGCCCTCCGACGCGAGCACGATCCCGACGGTCGCGCCCGGGTGCACCGTGAGCGGAGCGTCTTCGAGGCGATGCGCAGCCGCTGCGGCCAGCACCGGCCCGAGCGCGCCTGCAAGGCGCGGCAGGATCACCTGGGCCTCCGGGTCGCCGAGGCGCGCGTTGCACTCGAGGAGGACCGGGCCCTCATCGGTGAGCATGAGTCCGGCGTACAGGAACCCGATGAACGGCGACCCGCGGCGCGCCAGCTCGGCGAGGATCGGCCGATGGACGGTCGCGATGATCGCCTCGACCTGGTCGTCCGCCAGGTCCGGCAGCGGCGAGTAGGCGCCCATGCCGCCGGTGTTCGGTCCCAGGTCGCCGTCGCACAGGCGCTTGTGGTCGCGAGACGCGGGCAGGGCCACGGCCTCGCGACCGTCGCAGATCGCGATGACGCTGGACTCCTGACCCACCAGCCGCTCCTCGACGACGAGCACCGGTCCCGGCCCGCGACCGGCGGCGAGGTACGAGGGCAGGTGATCCAGCGCCAACCCGATGTCGCCGTAGACCGTGACGCCCTTGCCGGCGGCGAGACCGTCCTGCTTCAGCACGACGCCGCGGCCCTCCGCGCCGAGCTCGGCGACGTAGGCGCGCGCAGCGGCTTCGTCGCCGGCCTCGAAAGCGCGCGCCCGGGCCATTCGCACGCCCGCGGCCGCGGCCACGTCGTGGCAGAACGCCTTCGACGACTCGATCCGCGCGGCGCCCTGCGTCGGGCCGAAGACGTGGAACCCGGCGCCGATCAGCGCGTCGACGACGCCGGCCGCCAGCGGCGCCTCGGGACCGATCACGACCAGTTCCGCCGCGACGGATCGTGCCGCCGAGACGACGGCCGCGGGGTCGAGCGGGTCCACGCCCGGCAGGCACCGCACGCGCGGCTCGAACCCGATCGCGGCGCTCCCCGGCGCGACGACGACCTCGTCCACGCCCGGCTCCCCCGCCAGCTTCCAGGCGAGCGCGTGCTCACGCGCGCCGGAGCCGACGATCAGCGTCCGCGTCGGCGCGGTCGTCATGCGAGCCGTCCAGATGGCTGCCGGCGCATCGGGCGCCAGGCTCGTTCGATCGTCTGCGTTCGCTCCGGCCCAACCGACACCAGCACGATCGGGACGCCCGCGAGCTCCTCGACGGCCGTGACGTAGCGCCGCGCGTTCTCGGGTAGCCCCGCCAGCGACCGGATGTCGTGGATCGGCTCCGACCAGCCAGCGAAATGCTCGTAGACCGGGATCGCGCGGGCGAGGACCTCGGCGGATGACGGCCACCGATCGACCCGCCGCCCGTCGATCTCGTAGGCCACGCACAGCGGGATCGACTCCAGCCCGGACAGGATGTCGAGCTTGTTGAGCATGATGCTGCTGACCGAGTTCACCGCCACGGCGAACCGGATCGGCACGGCATCGAACCAGCCGACGCGCCGCGGGCGCCCGGTGGTCGTTCCCACCTCGTGGCCGCGCTCGCGGATGCCCTCGCCGACCTCGTCGAGCAACTCGGTCGGGAATGGCCCGGAGCCCACGCGCGTGGCGTAGGCCTTCATGACCCCCATGACCTCGTCGACCTGGAGCGGCCCGATGCCGCCGCCGGTCGTGGCGCCACCGGCGACCGCGTTCGACGAGGTCACGTACGGATACGAGCCGTGATCGAGGTCGAGCAGGGTGCCCTGGGCGCCCTCGAGCAGCACGTGCTCACCGCGTGCGAGCGCCGCCTGCACGAGCCAGGTCGTGTCGTCGAGATGGTCCCTGAGGCGGACGCCCCAGCCAGCCGCGAGCTCGACGAGGGCGTCGACCTCGAACGCATCGGCGCCCATCGATCGCAGCAGGAGGTTCTTGTCCGGCACCAGCCGGGACAGGCGCGTCTGCAGCACCGCCCGGTCGAGCAGGTCCTCCATCCGGAGCCCGATCCGCCACGCCCGATCGCCGTACGCCGGCCCGATCCCCCGCCCCGTCGTCCCGACCTTCGCCCCGTCGAGGCGCGCCTCGTTCGCCCGGTCGAGGGCAACGTGATACGGCATGATCACGTGGGCGCTCCGCGAGACCCGGACCCGCGAGACGTCGATGCCCCGCGACATGAGCATGTCGAGCTCGCCGATCAGGGTTTCCGGGTTCACCACGACGCCGTTCCCGATCACGGACGTGATGTGCGGGTACAGCACCCCCGACGGAACCAGGTGGAGCTTCAGGACCGCGTCGCCTTTAACCACCGTGTGCCCGGCGTTGTCGCCGCCCTGGTAGCGCACGACCATCGCGACCTGTTCGGCGAGGAAGTCAGTTGTCTTGCCCTTGCCTTCATCGCCCCACTGGAGGCCTACCACGATCGATGCGGGCATCAGCACCTGCCCCGGAAAATCGAAAGGCCCCGAGCCTGCCGGCTTGGGACCTGGTTGCAAATCTCCCGCTGGTTGCCGCCGAAGTGGCGGGCGTTGGCCTGCCGGTCGGTCGGCCGTCTCACGGGACGGACGACGCGCCCTGATCGCGCGATCGCATGACCTCCCCTGTTCGGGTCGCCTCGACGTGACCCGCGAACGAGGGCGAGTATACCCGCCGGGACCGGCGCGTCGGGCGAGCCGCCACGGATGGGGAAGGTTCCCTATTGCCGCGGTCATGTCGACCGGCGCATACCAGCACCGCTCCGCGCGACTCTGTTGGGGACCGGACCGTCACGGGGCACGGATGGGGCGGCGGTGGTCGACCGCCGCCCTGTCACTCTCGGATACGAAAATCGCCCTCCGTTGCCGGAGGGCGATCCGATTGGCGAGGCGATAAGTCCGGCCGGACGCGATACCGGCTCGAGGCCGATCACTCATGGTTGCTCGGCTCGTGACCCCCGTCCGGGATCTCCCGGAGCAGACCCTTCGCCCGCTCCCGGCGTCCGTTCGATGGCCCGTGGCCGACGCCCCGAGTGCCCCCGGTTCGCCGCGTCTGGCTTGCGCACAAGGTACGGTCGGTCGCGCCGACGGAGCAATGAGCGGGTGGTCCCTGTCCAACGGCGTCGATGGTCGGAGGCATCGACGCACCACGGCGGGACGAACGTACCCGGTTACAACTTCATCTCGACCGGAAGACCGACAGGAGCGCGCCCACGAGGAACAGCAGGAATGCGCCGACCCGCAGCGCGACGGCGATTCTGCGCAGCCGCTCGATCTCCGGGTCGCGGTCCCGGCTCGTGAGCCATTCGCGGCCCTTCGGAAGCCGCTTGTACGCCAGCGCGAACGCATCGAGATAGCGGTTTGTTGGATTGCGCGCCGCGAACAGCAGCACGACCGCGATGAACATCAGGGGCAGGCCAAGGGACATCGACACACGGTAGCAAGCCGGGGATAAGCGCCGATCGATCGCGCGGTGAGCGGTGCCCGCTACGGTGCCGCACGCAACCACCCGCCGCACGCAGGATCGGCCCGTGACCCGTCGGCCGATCACTTGAAGGAGCGATGGACCGTGAACAAGGTCCTCCTGGCCGGCCGCCTGACGCGCGATCCCGAGATGCGCGCGCTGGCGAGCGGCAAGCACGTCACCCAGTTCAGCGTGGCAACCACGGAGTACGCCGGGAACGGCAAGGAACGGCCCGAGTTCCACAATGTGGTCACCTGGGATCGCCTTGCCGAGGTCTGCGGTCGCTACCTCGGCAAGGGCCAGCAGGTCGCCCTGGAGGGCCGCCTCCAGACGCGAACCTGGGACGACGACAAGGGCGCCCGGCACTGGAAGACCGAGATCGTCGCGACGACGGTCGAGATGCTGTCCGGCCGCAAGAAGAAGGACTACGCGGCCGAGTCATCCGCCGACGCGATCGACGCCGCCGCCGCGACAGCCGAGGATGGCGAGGGCGAGGGCCCCGCGGTCCCGGCCGACGAGCCGATCGCCGAGGAGCTCGCCGCCTGACCCTGACTGCTCCAGTCCCAGCCCGGACGGCGTCGGCTCCTCCCTCGGCGCCGTCCGGGCGCTACCCGCTTCGGTACAGGTCCCGGCGCGAGAGACCGGTCTCGGCAGCCACCAGGCGCGCCGCCTCCGGGCGTGCGACACCGTCTCCGACGAGGGCCTCGACCCGGGCGCGTGCCGCATCGACGGCTGCGCTGGTTGGGGTCGCGGCCGGGTCATCCCCGTCCGAGCCGCTCGGCTTGCCCGCGATCACGAGGGCGAACTCGCCACGGGTCGGGATCGAGCCGTCGGCAACAGCCGCCGCGAGCTCGGCCAGCGAGCCGCGGACGACCTGTTCGTGCAGCTTCGTCAGCTCGCGGCACGTTGCAGCCTGCCGGTCCGGCCCGCACGCCGCGGCGAGATCCCGGAGCGTCGCGGCGACTCTGCTGGGCGCCTCGTACAACACCGTGGCTCGGTCGTCTGCGGCCATGCGCACCAGCCGCTCGCGGCGCTCCCGCCCGGAGCGCGGGAGGAAGCCCTCGAAGCCCCAGCGCGGCCCGGCGATCCCGCTCGCAACCAGGGCCGCCAGCACGGCCGACGCCCCGGGGATCGGTACGACAACGCCGCCCTCGGCGGCCCACGCCGCCACGAGCTCGCCGCCGGGGTCGCTCACGACTGGCGTCCCGGCGTCGGTGACCAGCGCCAGATCGGCGCCGGATCGCAGGTGCGTCAACAGCTCCGCCAGCCGCCCGGGGCCGCTCCGCGCGTGGAAGCTCGTGGTCCGGGTGGTGATCTCGTATCGCGCGAGCAACCGCTGCGAGATGCGCGTGTCCTCGGCCGCGATCAAGGGCACGGCTCGCAGGATCTCGAGGGCTCGGAGCGTGACGTCGCCGAGGTTGCCGATCGGCGTCGCCACGACGTAGAGGGTCCCGCCGGCGGGCACCGAGGTCAGGAGCGTGCCGAGCCGGGCCGCCGCCGGGGGTACAGGTAGTCGACGCCCGCCGTTCGCGGCCCGAGCTTGGCGACCGGCGGCACCTGGCGCTTGAACTCGGACGTCGCGACGAGGCGCTCCACGCGCTCCACGAGCCCTCGATCGAAGCCCATCGCGACGAGCTCGTCGGTCTCCCGCCGCCGATCGATGCGCCAGTACAGGACACGGTCGAGTACGGGATAGCTGAAGGCGCCCTCGCCCTCGTCGGTCTGGTCCGGCCACAGGTCCGCGCTCGGTGCCTTGGCGATGATCTGTCGAGGCACGCCCATCGCCGCGGCCACCTGCCGGACCTGGCTCTTGTACAGGTCGCCGATCGGGTTGAACGCGCACGCGTTGTCGCCGAACACGGTCGTGTAGCCGATCAGCGACTCGGTCTTGTTGCCCGTCCCGACGACGAGCCCGCCGAACGTCACCGAACGGTCGTAGATCACCGACATCCGCATCCGCGCCATGAAGTTACCGCGCCGGATCGCCGAGGCCTCCGAAACGGCCTCGCCGCCTGACCCGGCGGCCCCGTTGCTCCCGAAGTAGCCGTCGACCATCGGGCTGATGTCGACGAGCTCGCCGGCGCAGCCGAGGTCCGCGATGACCGTCTCCGCGTCGCTACGCGAGGCCGGCGACGAGGTTCGGTACGGCAGCATCACGCACAGCAGCCTGTCGGCCCCGATCGCCTCGGCGACGAGGTACGCCACCAGCGCCGAGTCGATGCCGCCGGAGAGCGCGAGCACGCAGCGCTCGAAGCCGGCCTGTCGGAGCTGGCCCTGGATGAACCCGGAGATGACCCGTCGCGCGACGTCCGTGTCGATGGCGAGCTCGTCGGGCAGCTCGAAGAGCGGCCGGCCGGCGTCGTCGGTCGGCAGCGGCTGGACGGCGCTCACGGCTGCCCTCGGGCGACCCGCCGCCGAGGGCGCAGTCGGATCGGCTCGGCTGGGGCGACCGTCCGTGGCGACACATCGAGGCCCGGCTCCGCGCCCGGATCGGCCGTCGTATCCGCCGCCATGCCCGCCCGCTCGGCGATGATCCGCCCGAGCTCGCGTGCCTGCAGCTCGAGCCGCTCATCGCGCAAGAGCGGCAGCGCGATCCGCTCGCGCCGGACCTCGTCGAGGTTGACATCGACGAGGTACAGGTCGTCATCGAAGAACGGCGCCGAGAAGACGGCCTCGCCGGACGGCCCGATGACCTCCGAGCCGCCCCAGAAGGTCATCGACTCGTCGACGCCGACCCGGTTCACGAACACGACGAACGAGCCCGTGAGCTGGGCGTACGTCCGCATGAGCGTCCGCCATGACGTCGCCGTCCCGAGGCCGACCTCGTTGCGAGCCGCGAGGTCACGACCGGGCGAGGACGACACATTGATCAGCACCTGCGCGCCGTCGAGCGCGAGGAGCTGCGGCATCTGGAGGTGCCAGAAGTCCTCGCACACGGCGATCCCGATGCCGAGCCCGAGCCGCGACGGGGTCGCACGCACGACGTCGCCCGCCGCGAAGAACCGGCGCTCGTCGAACTGACCGTACGTCGGGAGGAACACCTTCCGGTGGACGTGCCGGACCTCGCCGTCCTCGAGCAGGGCGGCGGCGATGAACAGCCGATGATCGCCGGCCTCCTCGACGAACGAAACCACGGCCGACAGCTCCCGCGTCTCCGCGGCGAGCCGGGCCAGCCTCGGATCGTCGAGCCGCATCGCAACCTCGGCGGCCAGGTCCTGCAGCTGGTAGCCGGTCAGCCCGAGCTCCGGGAAGACGACGAGCCCGGCACCGCCGGCGCGCGCGTCCTGGATCAACGCGTGATGGCGCTCGAGATTGGCGTCGAGATCGCCGAGCCGCGGCGCGACCTGGGCCAGCGCGATGCGAAGCGGGTGCACGGTGCGAGTCTACCGCCGACGACGACGCGCTCCGGGCGGCGTCAGATCAGGTGGGTCCGCCTCGCGGCGCTCGCGTCAGGCGTGCGGCGCGCCCACGCCGACGTTCTGCTCGATCGTCGGCATCGGCGGCGGGGCGTCGTCGGCCGTCACGTCCTCGACCTCGATCCGCTTCGGCAGGTCCTTGACCTCGATCGGGAAGTGGCACGCGATCTGGTGACCGGGCGCGATCTCCCTGATCGGCGGCACCTCGACGGCGCACTTCTCCTGGGCCTGGAAGCAGCGCGTCCGGAAGACGCAGCCGCTCGGCGGGTCGATCGGGCTCGGCAGGTCGCCCTGGAGCAGGATCCTGGTGCGGCCGGCCTGCCGGGCGGGGTCCGGGATCGGCACGGCCGACAGCAGCGAATGGGTGTACGGGTGCAGCGGGGCCGTGTAGATGATCTTGCGCGGCGCCAGCTCCATGATGTGGCCGAGGTACATCACCGCGACGCGATGCGAAATCTGGCGAACCACCGCGAGGTCGTGGGCCACGAACAGGAAAGCGACCCCGAAATCCTCCTGGAGGTCGCGGAGCAGGTTCAGGATCTGGGCCTGGATCGACACGTCGAGCGC
>DHWF01000054.1:0-4665 GCA_002413045.1 Chloroflexi bacterium UBA5189 | reverse complement strand
TAGCGGTTGTAGTGCTCGGGGTTCAGGCCGACGCGCTCCATGAGCTCGTAGACCGCGTTCTTGACGCCGCCCGGGGGCTTCACCCCCTGGATCGCGTAGGGCGCGCCGATGATCGTGCCAACCGTGTGCCGCGGGTTCAGGGCGTTGTACGGGTCCTGGAAGATGATCTGGGCCTTGCGGCGGAAGGGCACGAGCTGCTTCGCCGACAGCTTCGAGACGTCCTCGCCGTCGATCTCGACCTTGCCAGCCGTCGGCGTCAGCAGCCGGAGGATCGTGCGGCCGGCGGTCGACTTGCCGCAGCCGCTCTCGCCCACCAGCCCGAGGGTCTCACCCGCGTTCAGGTCGAAGCTGATCCCGTCGACTGCCTTGACCTGGCCGACGACACGCGGAAAGATGCCGAAGCTCGCCGACCGGACCGGGAAGTACTTCTTCAGGTCGGTGACGTTGAGGATCTGCTTCGCGGGCCCGGTCGCTGCAGGCCCGGTGGCTGCGATCTCCGTCACTGGACGCTCGCCGCCGCGGCCGCTGCCGCTGCCGCTGCCGAAACGGTTCCGCCAAGGGTGGCACCGCCGCCGGACACGTTGAGCGCCTCGGACGCGATCTTCTTGCGCGTCTCGACCGGCAGGTGGCACCGGACGAAATGCGCCGGCTCTGCCTCGAGCAGGTCCGGGCGGACCTCTGCGCAGGCGTTGTTCGGGACCATCTCCTTGTACTTGCAGCGAGGATGGAACACGCAGCCGGAAGGATGGCGGAGGGGCGATGGCGGGTTGCCCGGAATCGGATCGAGGCGGTCGGTTCGCTCGCGGTCCATGCGCGGGATCGACGACAGCAGCCCGAGGGTGTACGGCATCTCCGGGTTGCCGTACAGCTTGCTCGTCGGCGCGCTCTCGACCACCCGGCCGGCATACATGACCGCCACGTCGTCCGCGACGTCGGCGACGATGCCCAGGTCGTGGGTGATCAGGATCACCGCGGTGTTGAACTCGCTCTGGAGCTTCGCGATCAGATCCAGGATCTGGGCCTGGACCGTGACGTCGAGCGCGGTCGTCGGCTCGTCCGCGATGAGCAGCGCCGGCGAGTTGATCAGGGCCATCGCGATCATCACGCGCTGGCGCATGCCGCCTGACAGCTGGTGCGGGTAGTCGTCGACGCGGCGCTTCGGCGCAGGGATGCCGACACGGCTCAGCATCTCGATGGCTTCGGCACGCGCGGCGGCCTTCGAGATCTTGCGGTGGACCCGGGCCGCCTCGCCGAGCTGTGCGCCGACCCGGTAGAACGGGTGCAGGCTCGACATCGGGTCCTGGAAGATCATCGCCATCTTCGAGCCACGCAGCTTCCGGACCTGATTGTCGTTGCTGTCGACAAGCTCCTGCCCGTCCAGCCAGACCTCGCCCTTTACGGTCGCCGACTTCCGGTTGATCAGGCCCATGATCGCCAGCGCGGTCACGCTCTTGCCAGACCCGGATTCACCGACGACGGCGAGCGTCTTGCCGCGCGCGACCGAGAACGAGACGCCCTCGACCGCGTTGACGACGCCGTCCTCGCTCGGGAACTTGACGACCAGGTCGTGGACCGAGAGGTAGGGCTCCTCCGCCGACTTCTCGGTCTGCCTCGCGATGTCCGGTTGCCTCATGCGAGGCGGACCCGCGGATCGACGACCGCGTACAGCAGGTCGACGACGAGGTTCGCAAAGATGATCAGCGCGGCCGTAAGGAGCGTGATCCCGGTGATGAGCGGCAGGTCGGAATTCGTGATCGAGTCGACCGAGAGGGCGCCGAGCCCGGGCAGACTGAAGATGTCCTCCGAGATGATCGCGCCGCCGAGCAGCCCGGCGAGGTCAAGTCCGGCCGCCGTGACGATCGGTGTCAGCCCGGCGCGGAGCGCGTGCTTGACCACGACCGTACGTTCCGGGAGTCCTTTGGCGCGGGCCGTCCGGACGTAGTCGTCGTTGAGGACCTCGAGGACCTGGTTGCGCGTCAGGCGCATGTAGAACGCTGCGTACAGGATCGCGAGAACGATCCAGGGCAGGATCATCGTCTGCAGGAACTTGACCGGATCAACGAACGGCGACACGTACGACGGGAATGGGAGCCACTTCCACTTGATGATGACGAAGAAGACAAGCAGCAGCCCGAAGAAGAAGGACGGCAGGGAGTAGCCGGCAAGGGACACACCCATGATGATCCGGTCCTGCCACCTGCCGCGCCTGAGCGCGGCGAAGATGCCGACCGTCACCCCGATGAAGATCCACAGGATGAACGCCCCGATCGCCAGCCAGAACGTGACCGGCGCGGCACGCGTGATCAACGTCATCACCTGTTCGTGCTGATTGAACGAGTAGCCGAGGCAGGGGGCGTTGCATTGGATGGGCTTGGGCGAGTCGGCTGAGAACACTCGCCCGACGAAGATTCCCGACACGAAGTTCGTGTATTGCGTCAGCACCGGCTGGTCGTAGCCAAGGCGGTGCCGGTTCGCCGCGATGAGGTCTGGTGTGCACGCCTTACCGCAGGTGAGGCGAGCCGGGTCGCCCGGCAGCATGTTGAACAGGACGAAGACAGCGACGCTTAGAACCGCGAGGAGCATGAGCGCCAGGAGCACTCGACGAACGATGTACGCCGCCATTGAATCCGCTCCTCCCAGTTGCGCCGATCCGGACTGTGAAGTTGTCCCCGGGGAGAGGCGGCGTGACCGCTCCCCCCGGGGACGTTCGTGCTAGGTCGTGGTTACTGGGTGACGTACATCTGACCGTACGGCCACGAGCCGTAGGCCGGCCAGCGATAGAGGCCACCAACCTTCGTGCCGCCGATGTCCTGTGCAACCCCGAAGAAGGTCGGGATCGCCCAGACGTTGTCGACAGCAGTCTTGTTGAGGTTCTGCCAGAGGCCTTCCTGCGCGGTTCGGTCGAGGGTTGTCTCGGCGGTGGCGACGTCAGTGTTGAACTGCTTGTCGTCGACCTGCGACAAATCGAATCCACCAACCTGGGTGAACAGCGGAGGAACGACGGTCGAGGCATTCGGCCAGTCCGCGCCCCAACCAGTAGAGCCGAAGTCGCCCGCCTTCGCGGGGTCGAACACCACCGAGTAGTAGTCGCCAGGTGGGATCGGCGCCGCGGTGACGGTGATCCCAGCCTTGCCGAGCGAGCTGATGACGATCGCTGCGGTCTTCTCGTTGGTCGGCGTATCGGGGAAGTTGAACGCGAGGCTCGGGGCAGCCACGCCGGAGTCGGCGATGAGCTGCTTGGCCTTCGCCGGATCGCCGTTGTTCGGGACGTCCTCGCCGAATGGGCCAGAAGCAGTCCAGAACCCGGTCGGAGCGTAGTCCGCGCCGATGTTCGGCTTGATGAATCCGTCGGCGAAGTCGCCGGCGAACGCGCCACCGATGTTCAGGCGGATTGCATCCCGATCAAGCGCAACGGCCATAGCCATGCGGATCTTGACGTTCGGGACCTTGTTCACGTTGATCCAGTAATACCGGGCGTATGGGTCGAAGTCCGAGAACGCACGGCCCACGAAGTCCGGGTTGGCCGTCTTCGCGTCGGCGAAGATGGTGGCCAGGTTCTCCGGCTGGATGCCGCCGTAATCGATCGCGGTCTCGTCGGTGCCCGAGGGCGTCATGAGCCGCTGATCGATGACCTTGGCATCAATGCCGAAGTCGACTTCCCACTTGTCCGGCATCGCCGTGCGAACGGGGTCGCTCGACTGCTTCCAGTTTGGATTGCGGACGAGGACCATCTTGCCGCCGTTGCCGGTCGTATAGCTATCGACCTGGTACGGGCCGTCCGACGTGACGAAGGGCGCAACCGTGCCGTAGGTCTCGCCCGTGTCGTCGGCCTTGCGGACCGGCGAGAAGCCGAGCGTGACGGTGTAGTTGAAGTCCGCGACCGCCTTGCTCAGGTTGAACGTGATCGTCTTGCCAGAGCATGTGACGGCTTTGTCATAGAGGGCCTGCTGGGCAGGCGTGGCGGTGTACGGGCCGGGGTACATCGTGGTGCCCTTGGCATCCGTCGGGATGTCGAGGTACTGAACGGCGTACGTCGGGCCGCCGCTGATCACGGAGGTCGCGAACGTGCGCGAGACACCGTACTTGACGTCGTCGCAGGTCACGTCCGTGCCGTCCTGCCATGTGACGCCGTCGCGCAGGGTGAAGGACCACGTCTTGCCGCCGTTGGTGGCCGTCCCGAGGTCGGTGGCCATGTCCGGGGTCACCGAGGTGCCGAGCTTCGGATCAGCTGAGTACGTGTAGGACTCGAGGGACCGCTGGATCGTGCCGCCGAAGAACGCGAGGTCCTCGCCGGTGTAGACACGCTGCGGATCGACCTGATCCCAGTTCTTGGCCACAGTAAGGACGTAGATCGTGCCGCCTGGCTGTGCGCCGGCGGACGGAGCGGTGGTCGCTGCAACAGCGGACGAGCCTGGGGCGCCCGTCACTGTTGGCGCCTGGGTGGGCGTATTCGAACCGCCGCAGGCCGCGACCAGCATCGCAGTGACGCTGAAGGCCAGGGCACGGAACGCCCACGCTTGAGATCTGACCATGCTTCTCCTCCAAAAAGGTCCCCGGGTCGATCCCGGAGCCACTAACGGTGACCGATAGTACACGCCGCCCGCGGCGAGTTGCGCAAGTGCCGACGGTCTCCACCCGCCGTCACGTCAGCAGCGCAGACTCAGT
>DHWF01000027.1:111796-125025 GCA_002413045.1 Chloroflexi bacterium UBA5189 | reverse complement strand
ACTGAGTCTGCGCTGCTGACGTGCCGGCGGGTGGAGACCGCCGAGCCGCGTCGCGTTAACCAGGGCAGCCGATGCAGACGGTCAGTCTGGCGATCAATCAACCGCCTTTAGCCGCCCGCCGGGCTCCACCTTCGCGAACTCGCGGCTCGATGCTGACGACGGTGCGGAACGGCGAGACCTCGAGGACCCGGCGCTCCGCGGTATCGATCGAGCGAGTGATGGCGCTGGCGCTGCTCGCGGCATCGACCCAGACGCCCACCGCGACGACCAGGTCGTCCGGTCCCACGTGGATCGTTCGCAGCTCGCGGATCCCGTCGATGCCCCGCGTGGCGGCGATGGCCTCGCGGATCGCCGCCACAAGTTCATCGGAGGCCGCCTCGCCGATCAGGAGGCTCTGCGTCTCGCGGTTGACGACGAGCCCGATCGCCATCAGCAGGAGCCCGATCGCGATGGAGGCCATGGCGTCCCAGATGCCGTCATGGGTGACCGTCGTCAGGGCCACCCCGACCGCGGCGATCGTCACGCCGGCGAGCGCGCCGACATCCTCGAGGAACACGACGATGAGATCGGGTGCCTTGGTCTCGCGGATCACCTGGCGCCACGAGAGGTCGCCCTTGGCGCCGCGCCAGGCGAGCTTGGTCGTTCGCAGGGACCAGCCGTCGAGCAGGGCGGCCAGGGCGAGGACACCGAATGCCCAGCGGGGATCGCTGAGCTCCTCGGGCGCCACGAGGTGATTGACACCCTCGACGACGGACAGGAAGCCACCGATCCAGAACACGGCGAGCGAGACTACGAATGCGTACAGATAGCGATAGCGGCCGTGCCCGAAGGGATGGCGCAGATCTGCCGGTCGACCGGCGCGGCGAGCGCCGACGATCAGCAGGATCTCGTTGACCGAATCGGCCACCGAGTGGAGGGCCTCGGCGAGCACCGCCGACGATCCCGTGGTCGCCGCGGCGATGCCCTTGGCGATGGCAACCGCGATGTTGGCACCGAGCGCGGTGAGGAGCGCGGCTCGCTGGCTGGGGCGTCGGGCTGGCACGTCCCCGAGACTAGGGCTTCGCCTTCAGAATCCGGTCTGCCTTGCGGTTGATCCGGTCGAACTCGTCGTTGGTCAGGTTGCCTTCGTCACGCTGCAGCCGCGAAAGCCGCTTGGCGCTGATCGCGTGGCCTTCGTCCGGCATCGGGTAGTTGCCGGTCTCTTTTCTCGCGTGCGCGGAGCGCGCCTTCTCGGGGAGACCAAAGTCCTTCGGTGGAAGGTTTCCTCGCTGCTTCGCCGTGAGCTTCGCCATCAGCGGGCTCCCTTCACTTCGGTCCGCGGTCCGTCTTCCTGTACGTGGCGGCGATCACGCCCGTCGTCGTGGTCCGCGTGCCCGCGAGCTCGAAGACTGCGTCCGGGCCGGTGTCGTCGAAGAGGCGCTGTCCGTCACCGAGGATCAGCGGGTGGATCAGCAGGATCAGCTGATCGACGAGCCGCTTGGCCAGAAGTTTGCGCACGACTGCGCCACTCCCAAGGATCACGATGTCCCTGTCGTCCTTCTTCCGGAGCTTCGCGACCGCCTTGGTCAGCTCGCCCCCAAGCAGCGTCGAGTTGGGCCAGGGCAGCGGCTCCTTCAAGGTTCTCGACACCACGTACTTCGGCATGCCGTTGAGCATGTCCTTGAAAGGCCCGCCGGCCTTGTTCCACTGCGGCAGGAGGTCCTCGTAGGTCCGCCGGCCGAGCAGCATCGAGCCGGTGGTCTGCATGCCCTCCGCGGCCAGCTTGCCGGTTTCCTCGTCGGCATACGGGGCAGCCCAGCCGCCGCGCTTGAAGCCGCCGCGGCGATCCTCGTCGGGACGCCCCGGGCCCTGCATGACGCCATCAAGGGTGACGCTGAGGAACACGATGATCTCAGTCAACGGGGTTCTCCTTTGGTCACCGGCGTGTCGGTGCCGCCGTCCTGAGCGTTACGCGCCCGCCGTTCGAGTTCGTCGGCGCAGGTATTGCCGGAGTGTCCGGCCTTGCGAAGGCTCCCGGCGAGATCGCGCAGTGCCGCAATTTCGTTCGGGCCACGGCCTATGATCCGTCGATGACGCCCGCCGACAGCCGTCACGGACCAATCGTCGAGTTCAACGTGCTGGGCGGGGGCGTCAATCCGCCAGTGAGCAGGCAGGGCGTCGAGGATCGCGTTCCAGGCGGCTTTGACTGGCATCAATCGACCTTGGGATGGCACATGGTCTGCGACAGGGTGATCGCGTCCCCCCAGACCGTCATGACCGACGGTCATCACCACCGGCGGCATCGGCCACAGGTAGCCGCCAGATCGAGCGGACGATGCCGGGCGCCGCGACGAACATCATCGCCAGCGCGATGACCAGGACCAGGATGTCGAGCGGGACGCCGGTCGCAATAACCGTGGTCTTCGCGCCGTTGCTGAGCGCGCCGTAGAGCACCGCCGCGAGCACGATGCCGCTCGGTCGGAGGCCGGCAATGAGCGCGAGCGCCAGTGGCACGAGGCCGGCACCGGACCCGGACAACCCACCCGCGGGACCGAGGGCCAGGAAGGCGCCGCCCATGCCGGCCAGCCCGCCGGACAGGGACATGGCCAGGATCGTAGTCCGCTCCGGTCGCATGCCGGCGGTCCGGGCCACGGTGCGGCTGAAGCCCGTCGCCCGCAGCTCGAAGCCGAGGCCCGTTCGGAAGACCAGGAACGACACGACCCCTGCGATCACGAGCGCGGCCACGAAGCCCCAGTCGAGGCGGATCGTCGGCAGGTCGAACAGGAGCGGCACGCTCGCGATCGATCGCAGGTTCCTCGAGAAATCGACCGAATGCGTGACGTAGATCACCACCTGTGCAGCGATGGTGTTGAGCATCAGGGTGGTGATGACCTCGTGCGCACCGGTGCGTGCCTTGAGGAGACCCGGCACGAACCCGTAGGCCGCTCCGAACAGCGTCCCCATCGCAAGCGCCGCCGGGAGAATCACGAAGGGCGGCGCGACTCCGGCCAGGGCGTTCGCCCCGATCACCGCGCCGAGCCCACCGATCAGGAACTGGCCATCGGAACCAAGGTTGAACAGGCCGGCGCGGAACGCCACGCTGACGCCCAGGCCGAGGAAGATCAGCGGCGTGGCGCTGAGCAGCCCCTCGGTGATGGGCCGGATCGCCCGCGCGATGTCTCGGTCGTCGCCGCTCTGGAGCGCCGTCAGGATGCGCCCGGGATCGCCGATCGCGCCGGACGCCATGGCGCCGTAGCCTCGGATCACCGTGTCGATCGCGCCGCCGACGGCGCCGACGGGATCGGTCCCGATCGTCTTCAGGTGATCAAAGTCCGTCAGGACGATCACGACCCCGCCCAGCAGGAACGCCGTGGCCAAGGCGAGCACGGGGACCACGAGTCGACCCAGGATGTCGCGGGATTCCTTCATCGCTGGGTATTGTCCAGAACGTGCGGGCACTGCGAGCCGACCACGCGACACACCACAACTGGAGCAGCCAGTGCGTCAGCCAGTTCCACGTTGAGATCAACGAAGCGAGGCCTGCTACCCAGATGAATCGCGCGCTGCCACGGCTTCTCGCCATCCCCCTTGCGCTCATCGTCGCCGCATGCGGCACCGCAACCATTCCACCGACCGCCGCGCCTTCCGCGACCCCATCCACGGTCTCGTCAGCGACGCCGTCGAGCGCGCCCGCCGCGAGCCCGACGTTCAATCCAACGAGCGAACCGACCACCACGCCGGCCCCGCTGGCCTCGCCCGTCGCGGTGATCCCGCTCTGCAGCCCGTCGCACCTGGCGGCCCGGATCACCCGCTGGGATGCCGGGCAAGGTCATCGGACGGCCAACGTCGAGGTGACGAACACGGCCTCGACAACGTGCAAGATCCGAGCGCTCGACCAGGCCCAGCTGGTCGACGGCCACGGGTCCGTGATCATCAATGGTCAGCTGCCGGCCGCATCGAAGTTCCTCATCATGGCGCCCGGGAGCGTGCTCACGACGCTCGTCGACGCCGACAACTACTGCGGCCCGGCGCCGATCGCGCCCGTCAAGGTTGCGTTCATCTACCCCGGCGGCGTCGGCCGGTTCATCGCCACAGCGCTGTCGCCGACTGACCTCAGCGGCGTTCCACCGTGCATGGGAGCCGGTTCGGGCGCGCACGTCGAGATGCAGCCCTGGGCGCCCTAGGCTCGCAGCATGCCCCCAAGCGTTGATTCCCTGCTCCTCCGTGCGATCAACTCCCTCGATGTCCTCGCCGGGACGGCCGCTCCCATCGAAGATGAATGGCAGTACGTGCGCGATCTCGTGACGGTGTGGGGCGGAGCCCTCCGGGCGGTCGCCGACGCCCGGGTGGGGCAGGTGGCACCTCCAGCTGCCGAGGCCGCAATCGATCGCCTGGCCGCAGAGGCCGCGTCGGTTGTCGACCCGCATCGCGCCATCGACTGGCTCTCGACGATGCCCGCCGTTGCACTGCTCGCCGTTGGAGCGGGATCCCAATGAGGTTCCAGAACGCGGCAACAGACGGTCGCGCGATCGTGTACGCGGCGATCCAGGCCGATCCCCTCGTGGAGCGGGCTGCCCGGCTCCTCGCCGATGCCGGCTACCCAGAGCGCCTCCTGGCGCGCGCCGCGATGAACGGCCAGACGCTCGACCCGGACGCGTGGCGCACGATGTTCCCGACGCTCTTCGGACCCGACTCGGACGACGAGACCCGGGCCCGAGCCAATGCCGTGCTCGCCGTGAGCCTCGACGTCGCCGGGCGGGGCGAGCAGGTCCGCAGCCAGTTCCGCGGAGCCATCGTGGGGGCCCTCACCGAGCGGTTGCTCGAGCGGCGGGTACCCGCCACCGCCATCCGCCGCGAGCGGCGGATCCTCTTCGATGGGATTGCGACGGAGATCCATCCATACGACGTCACCGTCGAGGTGCCCGGCGCCGCCGAGGCGTACGACTGCAAGTGGGGTGCGCGCGGGATCGGGGCCGACGTCCTGAACCAGCTCGACGACGCGCGGCGGCATGCCGTGGACGAAGGCGAGCGCCTCACCGCGGTGCTTGTCATCTTCGATGCCGGCCGCACATGCCAGACCCGGCTTGCACGCCAGACTGCGCCCCGACAGGGCCTGCGGATGGTCACCCTCGAAACCCTGGACCGGATGGCCGGCACCGCGAAGCGGTGAGGGAGTTGGCTGGCGAGGAAGGATTCGAACCTTCAATCCCCTGATCCAGAGTCACCTAAGCCTATTCGCCGTGCTCTCCCGAGTGGCAGCCTGACCGATATGCGAATCGCCGCGGAGCCGGGGCTGTGTCAAGCGTGACGCGAGAGGCGTGCGTGCGGCTTATCGCCGCTACCGAACCCGCCGACGAGGCGGATGCCTAGGTGCCAAGGTCCGGCGGCGGTCGATGCTCATCCGACGTGTCTAACGCGCCAGCACCAAAATGCCCTTCCAGTGCAGCCTGTTCTGCTCCGGGGACGAAGCGAGGATCCACGGTGACCGCGCCCGGGTAGGTCAGCTGTCCGTTCGCGTACAGCGTGTCGAGGCGGACGGCCTCCGTCGGGGCAACCTCGACCGGCGCGAGATTCTCCCCAGGCAGCGGCCGCTCGGAGCTTCCCAACAGCGAGTTGAGGCCCGCGCCCGGTGGCTCGGCAGAGGTGCCGGGTGGCGGAGGCGGCGGGGACCCGCTCCACTCGATCGCCGTGGCGCCGACTTGGGTGTTACCGGCTCCTGCTGTTTCCACACCCTTTTCGCCCATCACTCGACCCTCCACTCGAATTCCGTAGCGGACGTCGGCGCGGTCGTACAGCTCGTCATGCGAGGGCCGTGGCGGTGATGATAGCGCGGCATCGAGCTGGAGACGATCGTCGCTCGCTGACCCGTCTGAGGCCGCCGACGAGGATCAGCTTGGCCGAAGACTGCGCTCCGGAACGGTGAATGCGGCGGCGAGGATGGCCATGACGAGCGCGATCAGACTGATGCCAACCTTCATGCCGATCGCGGCAACGGTGAACAGATCACTGCGACGAGGATCAGCGCCGATTTCAGGGTCCAGCTCCCCAGGCAACCTCGCATCGATTCCTGAGTCGGAACGCGAACGATCATGCGAGGCGCGGCCCCTACTGATTCCGCAGCCGGGCCACCACCAGGCGCCCGGATTGCATGAGGGAGTTGGCTGGCGAGGAAGGATTCGAACCTTCAATCCCCTGATCCAGAGTTGCCGCCGAGCCCCGTTCGCGACTCGATTCTGATCGTACAAGGCGTCCGTGGGCGTCCACCGTACCCCTTCAAATCCGGGGGCTAAGGGGTACGGAATGGGGTACGGGCCGGAGCGCGTCCTTGGAAGATTGGCCGGGGCGAATAGTGAGTCATGGGGATACGGCCCTCAGCCGGCCGCGCTCCGCTCGTTCGCCCGCCGCTCAGCCTCCCGCCAGAACTCCGGCGATCCCCGCTCGAGCCCGAGGGCGTCGCACTCGGCGGCCTCGGTGATGACGCGATCCGCCTCGGTGAGCGCCGGAGTCAGGGTGTCGCGGCGAGGATCACGGTCATCGATATGCCCGTCCCGGTCCACGGGATGCGGTTGCCGGCGGTGCCGTTCAGGTGATCCAGGGTGATCGTCGCCGTGTAGAACCCCTGCAGGGTCGCGCTGCTCGACTTGTGCCACGTCACGAGAAGGTCGAGCTTGTTGCAGACGAGGGTGCCGGTCAAGCGCGAGGCGCTGCGAGGTGTGGAACGAAACGGGAAGAGCCGTATACACGGAGATCCTTTCGTGGGAACATGCATGCGGTTCCGTTCGCCTAGCCCGCGTCTCGACCCACGGCAGACTTCCGCCGGTAGGACCCCAAAATGCTCCTGCGTCCCGAGCCTCGCCCTCGAGCCCTCCCGCGGCGTTCTGCCATCGCTGCGACTCGGGGGACGACACGAGTCCGCACGACCGACTCGTTCACGGGCGACGTCCTATCGTGGACGGCCGGGGCGACGGTGCGCCGACCCGGATGCACGGCAGGCCAGGCTTCCCCCAGCCCGGCGTCCTCCCACGATCGCCCCGGATCTCCCGCGAGGTCAACGCCCACCGGAGCCCGACAGTCGTGGCCATGGGCCGCTCCCGATGAGGACTCGAGGCCGTGACCTTCCGGTTCCCGCTGCGTCGCAGCGCCGTCGCTTCCGTGGTCGGAGTCATGCTGCTCGGCGTCGCGAGTCCGGCTTCGCTGGGCGCGACATCATCCAGCGACTGGCCGAGGTACCTCTATGACCTTGCTTCAAGCGGGTCCACGACGGAAAGCCTGATCACGCCGAGCAACGCGGCGTCCCTGCGCCTCGCGGCGGGCTGGCCCGTGAAGGGAGGCGGCACGATCTCGACGCAGCCGGTCGTGGCCAACGATCTCGTGTACTGGGGAGCGTGGGACGGACTCGAGCACGCGACGCCGGTGCCGGGCAGCAGCGCGAGCGGTTGGGCCACGAACCTCGGCCAGACGTCGGCCGCAGGCTGCGACCCGCCGACCGCCGGCGTGGCCAGCACGGGCACAGTCGCGTCGGTGACCCTGGCGGGGCAGACCAGCCCGCGCTCGGTCCTGTTCGTCGGTGGCGGAGGCAACAACAGCACCGGGGGCGGCAGCGTCCAGCTGTACGCGCTCGACGCGTTGACCGGCGCCGTTCTGTGGCACACGGCGCTTGGCTCCTCGCCGAGCCGCTTCCCGTGGAGCTCGCCAGCCGTCTACACCTACACGGGTAGCTCGGGCGCCCAGGCGACGAGCGTCTACGTCGGCGTCGCGTCGTTCGGGGACTGCCCGCTCGTGCAGGGCCAGGTCGTCCAGCTCGATGCCGGAAGCGGCCAGATCCAGCACACGTTCAACGTCGTCCCCAACGGATGCGACGGCGGCGGCGTCTGGGCGTCGCCGACGATCGATCAGGCCGACGGCTCGCTGTACGTGTCCACGGGCAATCCCGGCTCCTGCACGAGCGCGGAGCCATACGCGGAGGCGATGCTCAAGCTGCGCGCGTCCGATCTCAGCCTGGTCGGTTACTGGCAGATCCCCCCCAGCGAGCAGACCCCGGACGGCGACTTCGGGGCGGCGGCGACCCTGTTCAGCGGGACCGTCACGTCGAGCGGGACACAACGGTCGCTGGTCGGCGTTCCGAACAAGAACGGGACCTACTACGTCTTCGACCGCAGCTCTGTCGGGACCGGTCCGGTCGCGCGGCTCGGGATCGCGAATCCGGGCGACTGTCCGCAATGCGGGATGGGCAGCATCTCACCCAGCGCATGGGACGGCACGACGCTGTACGTCGCGGGTGGGAGCACCACTGTCAAGGGCACGTCCTATCCGGGCAGCCTACGCGCCTGGAATCCAAACGCACTCAATTCGCCGCTCTGGGGGGTCGGGATGCCCGACGGGCCCGTGCTCGGCGCGGTCGCGGGGGCGCCCGGGCTGGTTGCGGTCGGTGAGGGGTCGTATACCGAGGTGCTCGCCTCGAGCAGCGGCAGCCTCCTCCTACGGCTTCCGGTCAGCAGCATCGGGTCGTCCTCTCCGGCCACGTTCTATGGGGCGCCGTCGGTTGCCCATGGCACGCTGTTCGAAGGCGACACGCAGGGCAACCTCTACGCCTACACCGTCAACAATCAACCCCCGACGGCGGTCGCCAGCGCCAGCCCGACGAGCGGTGTCGCCCCCCTGACGGTCGCGTTCTCGGGCGCCGGCTCATCCGACACGGATGGCGACACGCTGACCTACAGCTGGGACCTCAACGGCGACGGCGTCTTCGGCGATTCGACCCTCGTCAACCCCTCCTTCACCTACACGAAACCCGGGACATACACCGCGGCCCTCCGGGTGACCGACAGCTACGGCTTGGTCAGCAACACGGCGACGGTCACGATCACCGTCCACCATCAACACCGGCGGTAGGGTCACCCGACGGGCGTCCAACGGTTCGGGACGAGGCCGCCCGGAACGCGAGCGGGAGCCGCGATATGTCGACCCTGGGAAGCCCCTCGAAGGAGGGTAGCGCCCTCACCCGACCTCGAGATACCAGTCCAGGGTGCGGCGTTGCTGCTGGCGGTTCGCGTCCGTCCAGGGGCGCTAGGAGCCCACGCAACTCTTTCGAGGCAGGGCGAGCCGGGCGGCGTCCACTCATAGACCCGGTTGCACGAACGCTGTCGCGCCAGCCGCCCATGACGCTCTGCCATCCGCTCCGATGCAAGCACACGCACACTCGCCCCAATCGAGGCCGAGGCACGAAGCGCGAGTCCCATCAGCACGACGTCAGATGGGGTCGCCACACCGCCGTGCTTGCCAATGGCGAGACTGACGATCCCTGCGTCACCCAGTGGGGGAGCACACGGCGCTCCGGGTGGACACAGGCCGCCCCAGCAGAACTCCTCGCGGATGATCGGGGCATGTGCTGCGGGCAGAACGGCGAGTGCGGCCGCGATAGCTGGTCCGCATGTCAGGCTCGCGCTCGGCTGCCAGACGGCGCCCTCGCAGGGGACCTCCGGGGATGCGACGGCGGTGGGCTCCGGGGCCGAGGCGCACCCCGCAACCACGAGCGTGACGATGGCGAGGCAGGTGCGGAACTTTCCTCACGTAGTCACAGACGCTCGATCGATCCTTCGGGTTCCGGGCCGTAGGTCGAACCGCAGCATCCACCAGAGCATCCACCGACCCGGCCCTGACCTGCCGCGACCTGCCGCCGGACACCGCCAGACGCCGGATTGTGTTCGGGGAGTTGGCTGGCGAGGAAGGATTCGAACCTTCAATCCCCTGATCCAGAGTCAGGTGCCTTACCGTTTGGCCACTCGCCAGCGGCGCCCGCGGAGTTTACCCCGGCTCCCTCCCGCGGTCGAGGATCGGCCCGGTGCCGCTCACAGGGCCTTCTCGAGCCACTCGAACATCTCTAGGACTCTCGCCTACAATCCCTCTGATTTCGACCATCAGGAGGCGGTTGTTTCGCGATATGACGATCACGGCGAGCCGCGCTGAATCGACGATCCGCGTGGGCCAGGCGGCCGAGATGCTGCAGGTCTCGATCGAGACGCTGCGGCGCTGGGAGACCGATGGCCGGCTCCGCACGATCCGATCGAGCGGTGGCCAGCGAATGGTGCCGATCGGCGAGATCACGCGCTTGCTGGCCGAGCGCCGTGCCCAATCGGTCGACCGAGCGAGCGTGACCGGCTCGGCCCGCAACCGCTTCCCCGGGATCGTCACCCGCATCGAGAAGGATCTCGTCGCGGCGGTCGTCGAGGTCATCGCCGGTCCGCATCGCATGGTCAGCCTGATGACTGCGGAGGCGGTCGACGAGCTGCAGCTCCAGGTCGGGGACGAGGCCGTCTGCGTGGTGAAGGCGACCAACGTCATCGTGGAGAAGTCGATGAGGAAGGAGCCCCGCGCGTGAAGTCGCGTCACGCCTCGGTCCTCGCCGTGATCCTCCTCGTCGCCGCCTGTACCGATAGTGGAGCCGGCGCGACACCCCCGACCAGCACGCCGCCGGCACCAGCCGCGACCCTCACGCCGACGAAGGCGCCCGTCGAGCTCACGATCCTCGCCGCGTCTTCGCTGAGCGGCGCGCTCGCCGCTGCAAAAACCGCGTACGAATCAGCGAATCCGGTTGTCACGCTCGTGATCTCGACCGATTCATCGTCCGCGCTCGAGACGAAGATCGAGCAGGGCGCGCCTGCCGACGTCTTCCTCTCAGCCGATACGACCAACCCTGCGAAGCTCGTCACGGCCGGGCTTGCCAGTGGGAGTCCCGTCGCCTTCGCCGGCAACAAGCTGACGGTCATCGTCCCGACGGCCAACCCGGCGGGGATCACCACGCCGAAGGACCTAGCCAGGACGGGCATGAAGATCATCGCCGCCGGCGCGACCGTGCCGATCACGAAGTACGCGACCATCCTCGTCCAGAACCTCGCCAGAGAGGCGGGCTACCCGGCCGGGTTCGAGGCCGCCTACAACGCGAACGTCGTCTCGATGGAGGAGAACGTCAAGACTGTCGTCGCCAAGATCGAGCTCGGCGAGGGCGACGCGGCGATCGTCTACGTCACCGATGCCAGGGCGTCGACGAAGGTCACGACGGTCGATGTCCCGCCGACGGCCAACGTCCCCGCGAGCTACGCCGGCGTCGTCGTGAAGGCGTCCGCGAACGCTGCTGCGGCAGAGGCGTTCCTGACGTGGCTGGCCGGCCCCGATGGTCAGGCAATCCTCGCGACCTTCGGGTTCCTGCCGCCGGCGTCGTGATCGAAGCGCGCGCAGCGAACGGCGCACCTGCTGCCGGGAGACGAGGTTCGCGGGTCGGAGGCCCGCTCCTCGTCCCGGCGGCGCTGTTCGCCGCGTTCCTCGGCCTGCCGGTGCTCACGCTCATCGGGCGGGCGATCGCGAGTGGCGCGATCGTCGCGAACGGCGAGGCCTCGGCCGTCCTGGGAGCCCTCGGGCTCAGCCTGCTGACTACCGCGCTGAGCCTCGTGCTCACCGTCGGGCTCGGGCTGCCGCTCGCCGTCGTGCTCGCCCGCCGAGCCTTCCGCGGCAAGTGGCTGCTCGAGGCATTCGTCGATCTGCCGATCGTGCTGCCGCCGGCGGTCGCGGGCCTCGCGTTGCTGCTGGTCCTGGGCCGCCGCGGCCTCCTCGGTGGCGTGCTCCAATCCACGGGGATCGACATCGCCTTCACCACGATCGCGGTCGTGATCGCCCAGACGTTCGTCTCGGCGCCGTTCTTCGTGCGTGCGGCTCGAGCTGGAATCGCCGGCGTCGACCGGGAGATGGAGGACGCGGCCCGAGTGGATGGAGCCTCCGAGCTCCGCGTCTTCTGGTCCGTCACGGTGCAGCTGGCCGGGCCCACGCTCGCTGCCGGGCTCGTGATGACGTGGGCGCGAGCGCTCGGCGAGTTCGGGGCCACGATCATGTTCGCGGGCAATGTCGTTGGGCGCACCCAGACGTTACCCCTGATGGTCTATTCGGAGTTCGAGGGCGGCGACCTGGATTCCTCGATCGCCGCGGCCGCGATCCTCGTCGTGGCGGCGCTCGGGGTGCTCCTCGCGGTGCGGTTCTTCCACTGGGGCCGCGTCCTCGACGTCCGCAGCGTCGGCTGAAGGAAACAGATCGAACCCGCCGCGCCGCGGGCGCCGACGGGGTCGTGATCGTCAGGTTCGCCGAGCTACGAGCTCACCTTCTCGGTCGTGATGGCGACCTCGTCCTTGTCTCGCGTATCGACGGCGCCGGCCGTCGCGCCGGAGACCGCGCCGATCGTGCCGCCAACGATGGCCCCGACGGGTCCGCCGACGACGGCCCCGACGGCCGCTCCACCGACGGCACCGGCTACGGCGCCTCCGGCCTCTTCGTCACCGTGGGGCGCGCCGGACACGTACGTCGTGCTGGTGGTCGTGTGCGGATCGCCGGTATCGGTGGTCGTGACCTTTTCCTCGGTGATCTTCTGGTCGATCATGGATGGTCTCCTGCGCCTTCGGCGCGTACCCGCGTCGCCGTTTGATTGCGACGATCGCTGACGTTGTCGCCACGATCGCGGTGAACCGCCACGTTGTCATGACACCCCGTCACGAAGCGCGATCAGCGACCGATCGGCGCCTCGGGTCCAACCGCTCCGAGCGCGGCAGGCAGCAGGACCATGATCAGGAGCACCGCAACCGCAATCAGCACGGAGCTCCGGAGTGCGATGGACACGACGGGCCAGAAGCCCGACGCGATCTTGGACATTGGGAAACTTCCGATCAGTTGGTCCCGGTTCGGATGCCGCGGCCGCCGCGCATGGCGTTCCATACGAACACGACCAGGATCGCGCCAAGGGTCGCGATCACGATGCTCTCGATGTTGATGCCGTTGACCGAGCCGATCTTGAAGACGCTCGTGGCGATGAAACCGCCGACGAGGCCGCCGACGATGCCGAGGACGACCATCATCAGGAGGCCCTCACGCGAGCCCATGACCATGTTGGCGAGGAAGCCGGCGATGGCGCCGACGATGATCCATGCGATGAAACCCATGTGGTTGCTTCCTTTCGAAGGTGATGTCGGCGCCAAGCTGGCCGACATGCGAAGTCTCCATCCGTACTGGGCCCACGTCATGACGTTGAGTCATTCGCAGGGGAGCCGCGGCTCTGGTACAACGTGCCTGTAATGAGCGGTGCAACGGTCCAGGCTCGTCGTGCGCTCGTGCTCCACGACCGCAAGCTGGTCGTCGACCTGATCGAGCTGACCCTCAACCACGGCTTGTTCGTCGTGCGCGCAGCTCAGGGACTGGCCGAGGCCGAGCAGATC
>DHWF01000027.1:108474-111717 GCA_002413045.1 Chloroflexi bacterium UBA5189 | reverse complement strand
CTGGCCGAGGCCGAGCAGATCCTTCGAGATTGGCAGCCGCACATGGCCGTCATCGACATGGACCATGACGACAGCACCAGCCTGCTCAAGGTGCTGGCTGCCTCGAAAGCGCTGACGCGAAGCACGATCCCGGCGCTGGGGCTCACTCGCCGAGGCGATCTCAAGACCAAGCTCCGCGCGTTCGATCTCGGCGTCGACGACATCCTCACGATGCCGTTCTCGCCCGAAGAGCTCCTCGCCCGGTCGATCGTGATCACGCGACGTGCCCTGGGCACCGATCACCCGATCGTCCCGACGATCCGGCTTGGCGAGATGGAAGTCGACATCGTCAATCGCCAGGTCCGAGCCGGCGAATCGGTCATCCATCTCAGTGGCATCGAGCAGAGCCTCCTGTACCTGCTGGCGAGTCGCGGCGGGCGGGTCGTGACTCGGGACGAGATCCTCGATGCGATCTGGGGCCCGGACTTCGTGGCCGAGAGCAACATCGTCGACCGGCATGTTCGGAGCCTCCGCGTGAAGCTGCAGAACGACTACCGCCACCCGCGGTTCATCGCGACGGTCGCAGGGCGTGGCTATCGATTCGTGCCCAAGTTCTCGAACGTGGGCTGGGATCTCGACGAGGAGTCCAGCCAGCCCGCTCCCGACTAACGAGGGGCGTTCGGCGAGGCGAGGTTCGCGTTCTCTGTCATGACGCGCCGTCATGACAGTCCACGCTGCGCTAACCACAGTCCGTATGTCGGTCGCACGACGCGCGTTTCGGCGCGGGGACCGGCGACGAGCTCGGCAAGCGGACGTGGAGGATCGGCCGGATGGTCGCGGCAGCAACGAACCCTGGATCCGCGATCGGCGCCGTCGTGGGCACCGCGCGGTGGGGAGCCCTGCGCCTGGTGCGCTTGTGCCTCGGATCGGAACCGGCCCGCGAGCACCACGGCGCCAATCGGCTTGATTCGGTGGTCGATCCAGCGGCGCTGCAAGCCGACCTGACCGTGATCTGGCAGGCCGATCTCGCGTTCGATCGGCCCGCAGCAAGCATGGCGGTGCGCGAGGCGCTCTCGGCCTGGCGGGCGGCGGAACGGAGCCTCATCGCAATGTCCGCCGAGACGGGCGACTTCGCGCGAGCCGAGGGCGAGGTCACCATCCTCCGGGCCGCCTATCAGCGGCGGGTCGAAGCCGTCCGAACCGGACTGGGCGAGGATAACCAGCCGGCATGTCGATCCTCGTAGGCCTTCGATACACCGTCGGCTCGATCGCGAATCGCGCCTTCGAGCTGACACTGCCGGTGACCTGCGCCGGTTGCTACCGACCGGGCACCACGCTCTGCGGGGATTGCCGGAGCGCACTCGAGGAACGCCTGGCTGCCGGATCCAGCGGCGCGGGGACCATCGTTTCGAAGCCGCCCGCTGCCCTCCATCAGCTGGAGTGGTGCGGGCGCTTCGAAGGCATCACCCGACGGGCGCTCGAGCGCTTCACCCTCGGGGGCGAGCGAGGCATCAGCGAGCCGCTCGGGCGGGCAATCGCGAACCATTGGGCGAACACCGGGACGGACGCCGACGTGGTGGTGCCCATCCCGACCACATCCGTTCGCGTCCGGCAGCTCGGGTACGACCATGGCGTGCTGCTCGGTCGCGTTGCCGCTCGCCGGCTTGACCTTCCGGTGCCACAGGTGCTTCGGCGGACGCCGGCCGGCTTCGATGTCCTGGAACCTGCGCGGATTGTCGGTCGGTCGATCGTCCTCGTCGATGATGTCGTCGTGACCGGCGCGACCCTTGGCGCCGCCGCGTCGGCCCTGCTTGCCGCCGGCGCCCGCGCCGTCTCGGCGATCACCGTTGCCCGTGATGACTCACACGCGCGGCAGCCGATGCTCGCACTCGCCGCCGGCTGAATCCCGCTCGTCCCCGCGCCGGATGACGAGGCGTCATGACGGCACCCGACGGATTCCGCAGATTCCGCTATAGCAGTGATCGAACAGCACTACGTCTGGGTCGGATCGCTTGCTCCGAGCGAGGAGGCCGGTCAATTGGGGTCCGGTCTCTCCGCTCGTCGATAGATTTGGAAGGCGGCAAGTCCGTGGGCATCGTGGAGATCGTCGTAATCGTTCTGATCGTGCTCTTCATCGTGGGTTACTTCGGAAGGGGCCGGTTCCGAGCCTAGGAACCGCTACGGCGGGCACGTCCCGCCATACGATGGTGCCGTCGGCCGAATTCGGGCTCGAGACGGAGGACCATCGCGATGAGTGAGTTTCGGGGATTCCTGCTCAAGACCAACGCCTTGGCCCTCGCGGTCGGCGTGATCATCGGGACGGCGCTCGGCACCGTCGTGACCTCACTGGTCAACGACATCATCATGCCGCCGGTCGGGCTGCTCCTCGGCGGGGTCGACTTCAGCCTGCTGGTGATCAAGCTCAAGGACGCGACGGTTGACGCCACCGGCAAGGCCGTGCCCGAGGTCGACATTCGGTTGGGCCTGTTCATCAACGCGATCATCGCGTTCGTCGTCGTGGCCTTCGTCGTCTGGCAGATCTCCAAGGTGTTCATCAAGGAGCCGGCGCCGGCCGAGGTCAAGACCTGCCCGTTCTGCAAGGAAGCGAACGCGATCGACGCGACCAAGTGCAAGGCCTGCGCCAGCGGCATCTGAGATTGCTACGATGCAGCGGTCCCGGAATCGGTGACTCGTACGGGGCCCGTCGACGGCGCGATTCGGTCGCGTCGAGATGCAAGGGCCCGCGGTGTCTCCAGACTCGGGCGGGAGCTGCTGCATGGCCACCGTGACGTTCGATCACGTCTGGAAGCGCTACGGCGAGTTCGCCGCCGTCAAGGACCTCAGCCTGGAGATCGGTGACGGGGAGTTCATGGTCCTCGTCGGCCCGTCGGGCTGCGGCAAGACGACCAGCCTGCGCATGATCGCCGGCCTCGAGGAGGTCACCGAGGGCGCCCTCAAGATCGGCGACCGCGTCGTCAACGACGTCGCCCCGAAGGATCGCGACATCGCGATGGTCTTCCAGAGCTACGCGCTCTACCCGCACATGTCGATCTACGACAACATGGCTTTCGGCCTGAAGCTCCGGAAGGTCCCCAAGGCCCAGATCGACGAGCGGGTCAAGGAGGCGGCCCGGATCCTCAACCTCGAGAACCTCCAGAAGAAGCCGCGCGAGCTGTCCGGCGGCCAGCGCCAGCGCGTCGCGCTTGGGCGGGCGATCGTGCGCGAGCCCGCGGTGTTCCTGATGGACGAGCCGCTGTCCAACCT
>DHWF01000027.1:34744-108246 GCA_002413045.1 Chloroflexi bacterium UBA5189 | reverse complement strand
GACCAGGTCGAGGCGATGACGATGGGCACGCGGATCGCGGTGATGGACAAGGGCGAGCTCCAGCAGGTCGGCACGCCGCAGGACCTCTACGACAAGCCGCGCAAGCTCTTCGTCGCAGGCTTCATCGGCAGCCCGTCGATGAACTTCGTGAACGTGACCACCGATGGGACGAGCGTCACCGGCGACGGCATGTCGTTCCCGATCCCGACCCGCTACCGCGCCGGGTTGACGGGCCAGAAGGACCTCGTCGCCGGGTTCCGACCGGAGCACCTCACGATTGGCGAGGTCCCGAACTCGGCGACCATCCGGGCCAAGGCCGACGTCGTCGAGTTCCTCGGCGACGAGGAGCTCCTCCACGTCTCGGTCGCCGGACACGACACGGATGTCGTCGCCGTCGTCAGCTCCGAGAACCGGGTCAAGCCGGGCGACATCGTCGACCTGAAGCTCCCGCTGGAGAAGCTCCACCTGTTCGATCGAGCGACGGGCGACTCGCTGGCCTGGTCGGCAGTGGCAGCGGCAGTCGCCTAGCCGAGTTCGCCCCGGAGCTCCGCGAGCGCGCGCTCGAACGCGTCGCGTGGGGTGCGTGGGCCGAACGGCGACCCGGCAATGGCCGCCTCGATGTTGAGGCTGCCGTCCTGGACCTCGCGGGCGAGGTCCGCCAGGCCGCGGAACGCCGCGAGCTGGGACTGGACGAAGGCGCGGTCGCCGACGGCGCCGTGGCCGGGAACGACCGCGCCCGTCGCCAGCGGAAGGAGCTGCTCGACGGCGCTCGGCCAGGCGATCGGATAGCCGTCGCCGAAGCTCGGCGGCGAGCCGTTCTCGATCAGGTCGCCCGCGAACAGGACGGCGGCGTCCGGCACGAACACCGAGATATCCGCGTCGGTGTGGGCTCGGCCGTGGAAGGCCAGCGCCACCGTCCGGTCGCCGACCATGACCGCCGCGCGATCCGTGAAGGTGTGGTCCGGCGGATCGATGACCACCGCAAGGAGGTCAACCGCCAGGTCCGGGAGCGCCTCGACGACCTCGGCGCGCCGGGCCTCGCCCTCGCTTCGGAGCCGCTCGGCGGTGCGCAGGTGGCCCCAGATCGGCGCGGGACGGAACGCGTTGTTGCCGAACGCGTGGTCCCAGTGCCAGTGCGTGTCGACGACGATCGAGATCGGGTTCCGGGTGAGCTCGAGGAGGTCGGCTGCGATCTCGCGCGCGTGGGCCGGCGTCGACCGCGTGTCGACGACGAGCACATCGTCGCCGCCGAGCACGACCCCGATCTGCTGATCCAGGAAGTCGAAATGCCGCGTGAAGACGCGGTCGCCGACCTCCTGCCAGTGCATGACCTGATGGTAGGCGTAGGCTCGCCGCGATGAGCGCGGGGTCGCAGGTCGACGAGGTCGGGGCGCGCGACGGCACCGCGCTCCGGATCCGGCACTGGCCCGTCGGGTCCGGCGAGCCGTGGGCCTCGATGCTGCTCGTCCACGGCCTCGCCGAGCACTCCGGCCGGTACGAGCACGTGGGTGCGCAGCTGGCGGCGGCCGGCATCGATGCGTACGCCTTCGACCTGCGCGGCTTCGGCGCGTCCGGCGGGCCGCGGGCCTGGGTCGAGCGCTGGTCGCAGCTGCACGACGACCTCGAGGAGCGCCTCGTCGCCGTGCGGTCGATCGCGCCGGGCCGGCCGCTCGTCCTGTACGGGCACTCGCTCGGCGGCCTGATCGCGCTGGGCTACGTCCTGGACGGGCGCGCGCGGCCCGACCTCCTCGTGCTGTCGGCGCCGGCGATCGGCGCGACGGTCTCGGCGTGGCAGCGCCTCCTCGTGGGCTCCCTGCGACGGGTGGCGCCCGGGATGCTCCTTTCGAACCGGCTCGAGGGCGAGGTCCTGTCGCGGGACCCAGCCGTCGCCGCGGACTACTTCGCGGACCCGCTCAACCAGCACAGGTCGACGGTCGGTTTTGCCTACGCTGCCTTCGCGGAGCAGCGCCGGGTCGCGGCGTCGCTGGACCGGTTGTCGATCCCTACCTTCGTCGTCCACGGCGGGTCGGATGTGCTCGTGCCGACCGAGACGAGCCGGGTCCTCGCCGGCCTGCCGAGCTGCAGCCGACGCGTCTACCCGGAGCTCCGCCACGAAACGCACAACGAGCCCGAGGGGCCGCAGGTGGTCGGCGACATCATCGGCTGGGTCCGCGAGCGGGCGAGCCGGATGCACTCGCCGGCAGGCGCCTGATCGACGCTGCGGTACCATCCGCGCAACTGAAGATCGCCTCCGGGGAGCGCAGTCCGCGCTGAGAGTGTGGCCAGACCACAGACCCGCCGAACCTGATCCGGCTCATACCGGCGAAGGAAGCAGGCCCAGGCTCGATGCAACGCCGTTCTCCGTTTCGGAGGGCGGCGTCCGTATACTTGGAGAAAACGACCGACGATGACTACGCTCGATCAAGCGCACCGAACCGGCAATCCGCCGCGGACCGACGCCTGGCGGACGCGCGACATCCTCGTGACGGCCGTGATCGGCGTCGTGTTCGGTGTCGTGTTCGCGTACTGGAACTTCGTCTGGACGGTGATCGCACCGTCGAGCGCGCTGCCGCCGATCCAGGCGTTCCTGATTTACGGCGTCTGGCTCGTGCCGGCCGTCCTCGCCCCGTCGATCGTGCGGAAGCCGGGCGCGGCGGTCTTCGCCGAGATGGTCGCCGCCGGGGTGTCGACCGTGTTCGGGAGCCCCTGGGGACCTGACGTGCTGCTCTCGGGGTTCGTCCAGGGGGCGGCGGCGGAGCTCATCTTCGCGATGACGCTGTATCGCAACTGGTCGCTGCCGGTCCTCGGCATCGCCGCCGTCGCGAGCGCCGCCGCCGCGTGGGTCCACGACTGGGCCCTGTACTACGCGGACGCGGATCTCACCTTGCAGCTGATTCGGGCCGTCGCGATGGCGGTCTCCGCGCTGGTCATCGTGGCCGGCGGTTCGTATCTCCTCGAGCGATCGCTGCGGCGGACCGGCGTCCTCGACGGCTTCGCGAGTCGCACGGCCTGAGCGGCGCGATCGCGGCCGGCGTCATCGCGGGGGGCGTTCCGGGGGCGTCGACACCGGCGTCGATCCGCGCGTCCGGCGCGGGATTCACGTACGCCGGCGCCGATCGACCGGCGATTCGCGATCTCGAGCTCGAGGTCCAGCCGGGGCAGCTCCTGCTCGTCGTCGGGCCGTCCGGATCGGGCAAGAGCACGATCGCGCGTGGGCTTGCCGGCCTGCTGCCGAGCCAGTTCGCCGGGGCGTGGCAGGGCTCGCTGCGCGTCGGGGATATCGAGGTCGCCCGAGACGTTGCGGGCGCGCTCGACGACCCGGCGGGCCCGATCACGGCAGCTCGCCTCGGCGCAGGGATCGTCCTCCAGGATCCGGCGAGCCAGCTCGTCATGGAGCGCGTCGGCGACGACGTGGCCTTCGGGCTCGAGAACCTCGCCTGGCCGATGGTTGCCATGCGGGCGCGCGTGCCGGAGGCGCTCGAGGCCGTTGGGCTCGCGGGATTCGAGGGACGGCGATCCACGCGGCTCTCGGGCGGGGAGCAGCAGCGGGTCGCGATCGCGGGCGTGCTCGCGGCGAAGCCGGGCCTGCTCGTCCTCGACGAGCCGACGGCGAGCCTCGATCCCGATGGCGCGGCGTCGGTCTTCGCGATCCTCGCCGACATCCGGTCGCGGCGCGCGGCGACGATCGTGCTGGTGGAGCATCGAGCCGCGCTTGCGTGGCCGCTCGCCGATCTCGTCCTCGCGCTCGACGACGACGGCCGCCCGATCGACGTCGGGCCGCCGAAGGACGTGCTCCGTCGATCGGCGAGGAAGCTCGAAGCCGCGGGCGTGTGGCTACCCGAGACTGCGGGCGCGGCGCGCAGGAGCGGAGCCGATCCGTCCCGGCGCGCGCCGGGCCCGCTCGGGTCGATCCCGATTCTCGAGCTCACATCGGTAAGGTTCGCGTTCGAGCCCGGAGAACCAGTGCTCCGATCGATCGACCTGGAGGTTGTCGCGGGCGATCGGATCGCGCTCGTGGGCCCGAACGGCAGCGGCAAGACGACGCTGCTGCGCCTCGCGCTCGGGCTGCTGAAGCCGATCGCGGGCGAGATTCGCCTCGGGGGTCGCGATCCGCGGCGACTGGCGGGCGGCGAGCTGGCTCGCCAAGTTGGCTACGTCGTGCAGGATCCGGAGCTGGGGTTCCTTGCCGATTCCGTGCTCGAGGAGGTCGAGCTCGGGCTCGACGCGGACCAGGTTCGCTATGCGCACGAGCTGTGCGATCGGCTGCGGCTGCCGCTGGAACGGTTCGGCGACCGTAGCCCGTACCGGCTCTCCGGCGGCGAGCAGCGGCGGCTCTCGCTCGTGACGGGGCTCGCCCGCCGGCCGCTCCTGCTGGCGCTCGACGAGCCGACCTACGGCCAGGACAGACGCGGCCACGAGGCCCTCGTCGCCGCGCTCGACGAGCTGGTCGGGCAGGGGAGCGCGATGCTCGCCGCGACCCACGACGAGCGATTTGTCCGAGACGCGACGGACGGGCGGGTCGAGCTCGCGGACGGCTGGGTCGCGACCGATGAACGGGTGGGCGCCGCATGAGCGCGAGGCTGTTCGTGCCGGACGTCGGGGTCGCTCAGCAGGCGAGCGTGCTCGGGCGCACGAATCCGCTGGTCAAGCTCGGAATCGCGATCGTCTGGCTCCTCGGGCTCGGGCTCACGGTCGATGTCCGGCCGCCGGCGATCCTGCTCGTTGTTGCGCTCGCCGCCGGGGTGACGCTAGGCGCCATCACGCCCGCCGCGCTGGGTCGCCGAATTGCGCCGTTCGCCATCGCTGCGGTAGGCATCGCCGTCACGAACCTGCTGTTCTCGAACCACAACACCGACCCACTGGCCACGGAGCTCGTCCGGATCGGGCCGCTCCGGGTGACAGCCGAGGCCCTCGCCGCCGCCGCGGGTCTCGGCATGCGCATCGCCGCGATCGTGTGCATCGGGGCCGTGTTCACGCTGACCACGGACGTGACCCGGCTCATCGACTCGCTCGTCCAGCTCGGGCGCGTCTCGCCGCGCTTCGCCTACGGCGCCCTCGCCGCGTATCAGGCCGTCCCCAAGATCGTCGACGACCTCACCACGTTGCGCGCCGCGCGCCGACTGCGCGGCCTGCGCGAATGGCACCCGCGCCTCCTGGTCGGCGTGCTCGTACGCGCGATCCGGCATGCCGACCAGCTCGCCATCGCGATGGACGCCCGCGGCTTCGGCAGCGGCCCGCGGACCACCTACCGCCCGGTCGCGTGGATTCCGCTCGACGTCCTCGTGAGTGGCTCGGCCGCCGTCATCCTCGTCGTGGCGCTGCTCCTCGGTCGCTAGCCCTTCGGCACGCCGCGCCCGCTCATCTCGTCTGCATGCCAGGTTTCAGTCCAGCCGCAGCTTGTCAATGAGCTCGCCAAGTGTGGCGACGACGAGTGCGGCGCCCGCCTCCACGAGCGCATCGGCGTTGACCGCCGAGCCAGCCGTCACGCCGATCGCTGTCATCCCGCCGGCCACTGCGGCGCGCATGTCCCAGGTCGAGTCGCCGATGGCCCAGCATTCGGCCGGCGCGACGCCGAGGCGCTTCGCCGCAAGCAGCAACAGGTCCGGCGCAGGCTTGGCGTGCTTGACGTGGCTGCCGTCGACGATCGTCGGGGGCGTCTCGAGCCCGAGCGCCGCGACGGACGCGACCACCTGTTGCTTCCGACTGGACGTTGCGATGACCCACGGCACGCCCGCCGCTCCAGCAGCGGCGAACAGCTCGGCGGTACCCGGCAGCGGTCGAGGCGTGCGATTCAGCCGATCGAAGGCTTCGCCCGCGGCACGGTCCGCTTGCTCGATCTCGTCATCGGTCAGCGTGCGGTCCGCCGCCGCGGCGACCAGGCGCGCAAGGCGCCGCCCATCCATCCCGATCATCGGGGCGATCTGCTCGCGCGACGCCGGGACCCCGGCGGCGACAAGCGCCTCGACCCAGCCCGCAATCCGCGCGGACACGGTGTCGACGAGCGTCCCATCGAGATCGAAGATCAGGCCAAGCGGGCGAGGCAGCGAGTCCGGCAAGCGCGATTCCTCCGGTTCGAGTGGCGGCCCCGGGCCGTCGGAAGGACTGGTCCGAAGCCACGACGTGCGCGAGAATATGCGTCCCCGCCTGTCGTCCGTGCTTGCTCCAGTTGACGCGACGATGAGACCAGGGCCACCATCGCACAAGGCATGCAAACGGACGCGACCAGCTCTCGCCGCCGTCCCAATCGGATGTGGTGGGGAGGCGCGGCCTTCTGCGTTGCGAGCCTCGTCGCATGCTCGCCATCCGGACAAGCACCCCTCGACTCGACGGCGGCATCCTCGGCTCCAGTCGGCACCGTCGTGCCAATGGGCATCGCCACAGCGGGCCCCGCACCGACGACAACGGCCACCGATCAGGCTCGCGCCGGACCCGCGACGGCCACGGGTGCGATCCGGCACGTCGTGGTGATCTGGATGGAGAACCACGAGGCGACGGCGGTCACCTCGACCTCGATGCCGTACTTGTATGGCCTCTCGAGAACGTTCGGCCGAGCGGATCGCTACTACGCCATCCGCCACCCGTCGCTGCCGAACTACCTCGCGTTCTGGGCCGGCTCGACTGAAGGCGTCACGAACGACGGGACGTACAACTTCACGGGGACGAGCATCTCGAATCAGATGGCGGCTGCGGGCCTGTCCTGGCGCACCTACGCCCAGGACTACCCGACGACGACCGGTTGCCATACCGGAACGACGTACACGGGCGGCGTCGATGGCTGGGGCGTCGCCGGAACGTACGCCCGGAGGCACGATCCGGCGATGAGCTTTACGTACGTCTCCCGGAGCTCACGTTGCGCCAACATCCGGCCGCTCGTCCAGTTCGATCCGAACGTCAACCTCGCGTTCGTGGTCCCGAACCTCTGCAACGACATGCATGACTGTTCGATGGCGAGAGGCGATGCGTTCCTCAAGGCCTTCGTGCCCCACGTGCTCAAGGCGCCGGACTGGGCGCATACGCTCCTGATCATCACCTTCGACGAGGGCACGACAAGCACGAATGGCGGCGGCCGCGTGTTCACCGTTGTGGCGCGCGCCGGGCTCTCCGGCAAGGTCTCGACGATCACCCACAATCACTACGGGCTCCTCCGCACGGTCGAGCGCGTCTTCGGGCTGCCCTGCCTGCACCAGTCGTGCAACGTCTCGGCGATGTCGGAGTTCCTGCCCTAGGTGTTGTATTCGTCCGGATCACCAAGCGAACCGCGCTGAAGCTGCCCTGAACCTCCGACGGGTCGTCCTCGATGTGTCGCCGCTCCGCGAGCTGCCGGCGTATCGCCTGCTGTGGACCGGCCAGAGCATCAACGTCATCGGCAACCAGGTCACGCGAGTCGCGCTGCCGTTCCAGGTGTACGTGATCACTCACTCGACGCTGGCGATCGCCGCGCTCACGTTCGTCCAGCTGGTCCCGCTCCTGGTGTTCTCGCTTGCCGGCGGCTCCCTCGCAGACGCCGTTGACCGGCGGCGGCTCCTGATCGTCACCCAGCTCGGGCTCGCGGGCACCAGCGCGGCGCTGATGGCTGTGTCGCTGGCCGGCACTCCCTCGGTCGCGGTGCTCTTCGCGATTGCCGCGGTGGCGTCGGCGTTCCAGGCCGTCGAGGGCCCGACCCGTTCCTCGGCAATCCCTCGGCTCGTGCCCGCGGCGCGTCTCCCGGCGGCGATTGCGCTCGGGCAGTTGAGCTACAACGCTGGGTCCGTCATCGGGCCAGCCGTTGGCGGCGTCATCCTGGCCACGATCGGGGTCGCCGGGGCATATGCCGTCGATGTCGCCTCGTTCGCGATCTCGATCCTCGCCATCACGGCGTTGCCGTCGATCCCGCCCCTGGTCAAGGGGTCCCGCGCCGGGCTCGAGGCGATCCGCGAGGGACTTCGCTACGTGCGCGGCCGGCGGGTGATCCTCTCGACCTTCGCGATCGACCTCAACGCGATGATCTTCGGGATGCCCCAGGCGCTGTTCCCCGCGCTCGCGCTCGACGTCTTCCATGCCGGGCCGATCGGGGTCGGGCTGCTCAACGCCGCGCCGGCGGCCGGTGCGTTCCTCGGGGCGGCGATCTCGGGCGCGGTGATCCGAATCCGGCGGGTCGGCCGGGGGATCATCGTCGCCGTGGCGGTCTGGGGCGCCGCGATCGTCCTGTTCGGGCTGTCGACGTTCTCGTTCCCGCTCGCCCTCGGCTTCCTGGCAATCGCCGGCGCGGCCGACGTCCTCTCGGCCGTGCTGCGGTCGAGCGTCGTCCAGCTCACGACGCCCGACGAGCTACGTGGTCGGATCAGTGCCATCCACCTGCTCGTCGTGACCAGCGGACCTCGGGTCGGCGACATCGAGGCGGCGGCCGTCGCAGCGGCGATCGGGGCGCAACTGTCGGTCATCAGTGGCGGGCTGCTCTGCCTGCTCGGCGTGCTGGCCGTGGCGCGGGTCTACCCCGAGCTCGATCGGCATGAGCAGCTCAGCTGAACATAGACTCGCGGCATGATCGGCGTCATCGCACTCGCCGCGGCCGTGTTCGTGGCCGCGTTCGCGATCACGACGTCTGAGGCCTGGTGGACGATCGCGCTCGTCGTATTCGGCGTGATCGTTCTCGCCGTCGAGCGCTCCACGCTCCCGCGCAGGGCGGCCCTGATGACCGCCGCAGGCCTGATTGGGTCGATTGTCCTCGGCGCGGCCGGGGGCTGGATGGTTCTGCTGAGCCAGTTCAGTGGAGCGAGACCGTGCGACTCCTCCTGTTTCGACAACGGCGTGCTCCTGGTGCCCGGCCTCGTAGCGCTTGTCGCCTCGATCGTTCTCGGCCTCGCCGGCTTGCGGACCGTCGCTCGGGCCTTTGGCCCGATCACGCCCGCCGGGTCAACGCATGGGGGGCGGGATCGCTGACGGAGATGAACCTCGCCATCGCCCCCGACCGCATCGCCGAGATGCAATCGGCCGTCCTCGACTGGTATGCCGCAAACGGCCGCGACCTCGCGTTCCGCCGAACGACCGACCCGTGGGCGATCCTCGTCTCGGAGGTCATGGCCCAGCAGACACAGGCAGCGCGCGCAGCCGAGGCCTGGACCAGCTTCATGTCCGAGTTTCCGAACCCCGTGTCGCTCGCGGCTGCCTCGCCGGCGGCCGTAATCCGCGCCTGGCGCGGCCTTGGCCATAACCGCCGCGCGATTGCGCTTCGGGCCGCGGCCGTCGCGATCGTCGAGGACCACCGCGGTCGGGTGCCCGACGACGTTGAAGCCCTCGAGCGACTTCCGGGCGTCGGCCCCTATACCGCTCGCGCAGTCGTTGCGATCGCGTTTGGCCGGCCGGTCGCGGCGCTCGACGTCAACATCCGGCGAGTCCTCGGTCGGGCATTCCTGCCTGGTGCACTCCCGCCGCGCGCGTTGCAGGTTGCCGCCGACGCGATCGTGCCGTCCGACTGGCCTGGTGCATGGACCCACGCCCTCATGGACATCGGGGCCGCATGCTGCCGGCCCAGCAACCCACGATGCGCAATCTGTCCCCTCCAGGCCAGATGCACCTATGCCACGAGCGCATCGGACGCGCGACCGCCAATGGAGGCGGCGCCCGTGTCTTCCGATCGGCCGCGGCAGCTCCGTTTCGAATCGACGACGCGCTGGCTTCGCGGCCGAATCGTCGATCGCCTTCGCGATGCGCCGGACGACGCGTGGATTCGCTTCGCGGAGCCGATCGGCGAGCACGACGTTCGCGCCGTCGAGCTGGCAATCACGACCCTGGCGAGGGACGGGCTCATCGAGCTCGATCCGCGTTCCGACGGTCTCACCGCGCGATTCTCGGCTGCCACGCCGACGTCGACGTGATCCCGAGGCCGCTGGCGTTACTCCTGCTGGTGCTCGCGCTCGTCCTGGTCTCGTTGGCGGTGGTCGGACAGGACGCCGGTCGTCGCCGAACGGCGACCGCGACGGTCGAGATCCTGGGCATCGAGACGCGCCCGTCGGTGTTCCGCGGGAACCCGGCTGACAGCGTCATCCGCTATCGATTCATGGCCGGCGGCCAGAGCCTCGATCGAATCGCGACGCGGACCTGGAGCCAGGACCTGATTCGTGCTGCGAAGGTCTGCTACGAGCCTGTCAACCCTGCCAACCAGGTCCTGGTCATTCAGGATGCCTCGTGTCCCTGAGCGCGCCGCGCGACCGGGCGTGGTCGCTTACGCGAGCGGGACGTAGTGGTCCGCCGCATCGACGTCGGCCTCGGCCTTGGTCCGATGGATCGTGCCCTGCGCGTGCTGGGGCGGCGCATATACGGTGTAGAGCCGGAGCGGGAACGAGCCCCGGTTCACGACGTTGTGACGCGCCCCGGCGGGCACGTGCACGAGGTGATCGGGTCCAACGTGCGTCTCGTCGCCGTCAAGGATCGCGACGCCCTCTCCGGCCACGAACACCAGGACCTGGTCGACGTGCTCATGGACCTCTTCGCCGATCTCGCCGCCTGCCGGAATGCTCATCACGACGACCTGGGCGTTCGGCCCGGTCGACAGGACGTGCCTGAAATACGTGTTCTTCTGCGTCGCCTCGACGATGTTGATGTTGAGCGTCATTGCTGCACCTCTTCGGCCTGAGCATGAGACGTCGACGGCTGATCCGGCAGAGCCGTTCGGCTCATTTCTGAGCTTGGGTGGAAGCTCGCCGGCTGATCGACCTCAGCCGCCGCCGCGGGCGCGCGTAGGGAGCGGGCAGACCTCGGGCAGCCCGAGCAGCCGTCCGATCAGGCGTCGATGCGACGCGATCTCGTCGTACAGCGGCTCGAGGAGCCGGTGGCCCAGCGGCCGATCGAGCAGTGCCGCGTAGACCCCAAGAACGGGGATCAGACGGCCGGCAGCCAGAACGGCCTGGGCGCCGGTCAGCACCTGGCCGTCCGCGCGAACGAAGTGGACGCGATCCCGAAGACCTCGCCCCTCGACCGCGGCCGCGATGGCCGGATCCGACCCGACCTCCTGGAGCGCCAGCAACCCGAGGTCGGTTGCCGACACGACGCTCGCGAGCCACGTCGCGGTCGCGATGCACAGGCCGCAGTCGGCGTCATACAGGAGCGTGCCCGATCGGTCCACTGATCGAGTCTAGGTTCCCCGTCCGCGAGCCCCTCGGCTACGCTTCACTCGTGACCCCGACACCCACCCTCGCGACGCCCGGTTCGACGCGCGCACCGGATCCTGCCGACGACCTGCTGCCGGCCGATGACGCCGAGCTGATGGGCCTTGACCTGCGAGCGCTTCGACGGCGTTGGGCGGGCGCCGCCGCGCGGTCGCCGATCGGTGCGGAGGCGATGGCGGGTGCCGACAAACGCGCCCAGATCCGCGGCGTTCCCGGCCAGCGCCTCATGGAGCACGCGGGCGCGGCAGTCGCCGCGGCGACGATGGCCATCGGCGAGGCGACGGACCGCTGGAAGAAGGGCGCGATCCTCGTCCTGTGCGGTCCTGGTAACAACGGTGGTGACGGGTTCGTGGCGGCTCGCTACCTGGCCAAGGCCGGAGCCGAAGTCGCGGCGGTCCTCGTGTCTGGCGCCGCTCGGCCGACCACGCCTGACGCGGGCCGCAACTGGGATCGGCTCGATCGCGAGCCACGGGTCACGCGCATTCACGCCGCCTCGGTCGCCGACCTGCGCGTGCTCGCGCGCGACGTCGAGAAGGCCTCGATCGTGGTTGATGCCCTGCTCGGCACCGGCGGCACCGGCGGCACCGGCGCGCTGCGCGACCCGATCCGCTCGGCGGTCGAAGTGGTGCTGAAGGCGCGCGCCGCGAAGGTCCCGATCGTCGCGGTCGATACGCCGACCGGCGTCGACCTGACCTCCGGCGACGCCTCGCAGCCCGTCGTCCGCGCCGACCTGACGGTGACGTTCCATCGCCCGAAGACCGGGCTGCTCACGAAGCGCGGCGCGTCGCTCGCGGGCAAGGTCCTCGTCGCGCCGATTGGGATCCCGAAGGAGGCCGATCGTGGCTGATCCGGAGCCGGCGAGCGGCCGGCGGAACGTCGGCTGGCGCGACGTCCTGATCGTCGCGGCGGTCGCCGTGGGGGCGGTGCTCGGCGTCCAGCTGCTCGCGACGTTCGTCCCGGCGATCGGCGACCTGTTCCGCGAGACGCCCATCATCGTGATCGGGCTCGTCGTCGCCACCGTTCTGGTGCTGTGGGGGATCGCGACGCGCCGGCCGCCAGAGCCCTGAGGTGACGACCGACCCGACCTGGCGCAAGGACGCGCTGGAGGCGCTCGCGGGCGAGCGCTTCGATGTGCTGATCGTCGGTGGCGGAATCGTCGGCGCGGGGGCGCTCCTGGACGCGACGAGCCGCGGTTTGCGTGCCGCGCTGGTCGAGCAGCGCGACATCGCCAGCGGCACGTCCGGCCGGAGCTCGCGCCTCATCCACGGCGGGCTGCGCTATCTCGAGCAGCTCCACTTCGGGCTCGTCTACGAGGCGCTCGAGGAGCGCGCGCGGCTGCTCCGGCTGGCGCCGCACCTCGTCCGGCTCGTGCCGTTCCTCTTCCCGATCTACGGCATCCCGCTGTTCCACCAGGCGTTCTACGGGAGCGGCATCTTCCTGTACGACCTGCTCGGCGCGCGGCGGGACGGCGGCTTCTCGAAGCACCTCCGGCCGTCGAGCGCGATCGAGTACGCGCCGGATCTCCGCCGCAAGGGCCTGACCGGCGGGATCATCTATCACGACGGGGTCGAGGACGACGCGCGTCTGGCGCTTGCGGTCCTGCGTACCGCGCTGCGGGGCGGCGCCGTTGCCGCGACGCGCTTGCACGCGGATAAGCCGTTGTTCGACGGCGAGCGGCTGATCGGGGCGAGCGTCCGCGATCTGGTGAGCGGCAACGAATTCGAGATCCGTGCCGAGCGGGTCATCGATGCGACGGGCGTCTGGGCCGCCAACCCGGAGGCGAGATTCGCCACGCTCGAGGGCGGCGACACATTCGTCCCGAGCCGCGGCTCCCACATCGTGATCCGGCGCGACCGTCTCCCGGCGACCGGCGGCCTGACGTTGCGAATCCCGGGGCGGGTCGTTTTCATCATCCCGTGGCCGGGCCACTGGATCATCGGCACGACGGACCATTCGGATTCGCGAACGCCCGAGAGCGTCTCGGCGCCGGAGGATGACGTCGACGAGCTCCTCGCGACCGTCAACAAGCAGATCGACATCGATCTGACCAAGGGCGACATCGTCGGGACGTACGCCGGGATGCGGCCGCTCGTCGGCGACCCCGGCGGCTCCACCGTCAAGGCGTCGCGCGAGCATCGCGTGGCCGCGGATGCGAGCGGGCTCGTCCGGATCTCCGGCGGCAAGTACACGACCTACCGCGTGATGGCCCGAGATGTCGTCGATGTCTCGCTCGGCAGGACCGAGGCGCGCCGCCGGAAGTCGGCGACCGCAGAGCTGCCGCTGGTTGGCGCGGCACCGCTCGCCGAGCTGGCAGAGGTCGCGACCAGCCTGGAGCGGCCGCTTCGCGACGCCGCCGCGACGCACGGGCAGGCGAACGCGAAATGGCCGGCCCGTGTGGCCCGCAGGCTCGCGGACCGCTACGGCCGCGAGGCGCCGGAAGTGATGGCGCTCGCCAACGAGCTGGACCTCGCCAGGCCGCTCGGGGAGGGCGTGGATCACCTGCAGGCAGAGGTGGCGTGGGCCGCCCGCCACGAGCTCGCGCTCTCGATCGACGACGTGCTCGCTCGTCGGATGCGGCTCGCCCAGGAGCTGCCGGATCGTGGCGCGTCGATCGCGCCGGGGGTCGCGGCCATCCTCGGCGACGAGCTCGGTTGGGACGCGCCGCGGCAGGCGGCCGAAGTGGACGTCTATCTCGAATCAGCGCGGCGCGAGTACGGGCTGCCATGGGCGACGACCCGCTGATCCTGGCCCTCGACCAGGGCACGACCTCGTCGAGGGCCATCGCGTTCGCGCGGGACGGACGGCCGGTGGCAAGCGCCCAGCAACCGTTCGAGCAGAAGTTCCCGTCACCGGGCCACGTCACGCACGACCCGGAGGCGATCTGGTCCTCCCAGCTCGCCGTCGCGCAGGACGTGGTTCGTCAGGTCGGGGGCGCCGACCGGATCGCGGCGATCGGCATCACCAACCAGCGCGAGACGACGATCGTCTGGGACCGGGCGACCGGCGAGCCGATCGCCGACGCGATCGTCTGGCAGTCGCGAATCACCGCGGCGGCCTGCGAGCGCCTCCGTGCGGCCGGCCGCGAGCCGCTGTTCCGCGCCCGCACGGGACTGCCGCTCGACGCGTATTTCAGCGGGCCGAAGATCGCGCACATCCTCGACGCCGTGCCCGGCGCTCGCTCCCGTGCCGAGCGCGGCGAGCTCGCATTCGGAACCGTGGACGCGTTCCTGCTGTGGCGACTGACGGGTGGGACGGCGGGACGCGGCGCCGTCCACGCCACCGACGTGTCGAATGCCAGCCGGACGCTCCTCTTCGACATCCACCGGCTCGCCTGGGACGAGGAGATGCTGGCGCTCGTCGGCGTCCCGGCGGCGATGCTCCCGGAGGTCCGGCCCACGTCCGGCGAGTTTGGCGCGACGTCGCCGGAGCTGTTCGGCCGCGCCATCCCGATCACGGCACTCGTCGGCGACCAGCAGGCGGCGACCTTCGGCCAGGCCTGCTTCGACCCGGGCCAGGCCAAGAACACGTACGGAACCGGCGCGTTCCTGCTACTGAACACAGGCGCAGAACCGCGCGCATCCGAGCACGGCCTGCTCACCACGGTCGGCTGGCAGCTGGCGCCGGAAGCGCCGACCACCTACGCGCTCGAGGGCTCGGTGTTCTCGGCGGGGTCCGCGGTCCAGTGGCTGCGCGACGGCCTCCACGCGATCGAACGCTCCGGCGACGTCGAGGGCCTGGCCACATCCGTTCCCGACACGGGCGGCGTCTACCTCGTGCCGGCGTTCACCGGGCTCGGCGCGCCGTACTGGGACCCGGATGCGCGCGGCACGATCGTCGGGATCACGCGCGGCACCGGCCTCGCCGAGATCGCGAGGGCGACGCTTGAATCGATCGCCTTCCAGGTGGCAGACGTGCTCGAGGCGATGGCCGGCGACGCCGCCGGGCGCCTGGACGTCCTTCGCGTCGACGGCGGCGCCGCGGCCAACGACCTGTTGCTCCAGCTCCAGGCCGATCTCCTCGGCGTCCCGGTGGAGCGACCTCTCGTCGCCGAGACGACCGCCCTCGGCGCGGCCTACCTCGCCGGCCTCGCGATCGGCTACTGGAATGACCTCGAGGACATCGCGTCAAACTGGGCGCTCGATCGCCGCTTCGAGCCCTCGATGTCCGGCGATCGCCGCGCTTCGATGCTCCACGGCTGGCACCGCGCCGTCGACCGCTCCCGACGTTGGATCGAGCGAGATCAGGAGATCGTGCCACCGCCGTGATGGGCCGGTTCCTGCCAGGCCGTTTCGGGCGGCGATCGAGTCGAGATCGCACACAGCGGGGCCGTGCGTGAATTCAGGGCTAGGCAGGTTCCTGAGAATGGCCTATCCTGCGCATCGCCCAATGTCACGGCACGGTCGTGACGGCGAATACGCGTAGACCACCTCGAAACCGGACTCCTCTCACGGCTGACGCGAGAACCCGAGCGGGGATCGCGGCTGGTCAGACGAGAGGAGTTCTTTTGTACAGCGACAAGACCCTGACGTGTGCGGATTGCGGACAGCAGTTCGTGTTCACCGCAAGCGAGCAGGATTTCTACGCCCAGCGTGGCTTCACCGAGCCCCGTCGTTGCCCGACTGACCGAGCTGCCCGCAAGGCCGCCCGCCAGTCCAGCGGCGCCGGCTACTCGTCGGGCTACGGCGATGCCGGCAGCTACGGCGGGGGCGGTGGCTCTGGTGGCTACAGCTCCGGCGGTGGCTACAGCTCCGGCGGTGGCGGCGGCTACGACCGCGGCCCGCGGGAGATGTTCAGCGCCACCTGCTCGAACTGCGGCAACGAGGCCAAGGTCCCGTTCCGCCCGACGAGCGGCAAGCCCGTCTATTGCTCCGACTGCTTCCGCACGATGCGGGGCTAGTCAGAACCTCATCACTCTCTAGCACTCCTCTCGGCACGCGGATCGCACGAAGATCCGCGGAACCAGAGCCAGTAACCAGGAGACCCGGGGCGTCAGCCGCCTCGGGTCTTTCGATTCTGGGCGCCGAGCCAGGTTTTCCGCGACGCTACCTCGAGTCATAAGCGCCGCGGAAGCGGCAAGGAGACCTTGGACATGCCAGGCACCGTCGTAACTCCGAGCCCGGGATTCATCTCGATCGCCGTCACCGATGTCCAAGGGTCCGCCGCTTTCTATGAGCGGTACCTCGGCGGCATGCGGGACACGTTCGACTTCGGCCCGGACTCCGCGGTGTTCGTTGGCTGGCCGACGCTGGCCCTGTCATCGGCTCGGCGGCCCGGTCTTCCCGGGCCATCGCCCGAAGCGACGAGCATCCAGCTGTGGTGGCGAGCCAGCGACGCCCAGGCACTCTATGAGCGGGCGGTCGCGGACGGCGTTCCGATCGTCGTCGAACCGTTTGATGGGCCGTTCGGGCGGCAGTTCTCGATGGCAGATCCCGACGGGTATCGGATCACGATCTACGAGAAGGATCAGCCGTTGTTCTGGCCGCCGCGCCGAGGCTGAGCCGCGCACCCGCGGGCGAGGACGCGGGACCCGGTCAGGAACCTGCGCGTCTTGAAACGGCGAGCTCCTCGCGCCCCGGAAACTCGGTCCCGGGCCTGGACCCGATCAGCAGGTCGCGTTCGACCTGGAGCCGGATCCGATACAGGATGTCCCATTCGTCGGTGGGAATCGGCGCGCTCACGAGCTTCTCGTCGATGTCGTCCATGTGCGCCTGCGCCGGAGCGCCGAGCCTGGCCCGCAGCGCGCCGTCCGACGCCGCCACCTTCGCGATCGCATCCTCGATCCGCTGGGCCTCCTCGCTCGTCGTGAGGTGCGCCGCGCTGGTCGTCAGCCGGCTCAGGATCGCTGCTCGGGCGCGGGTTCTATTCAGCGTCGTTCCCGAGATCGCGATGTCCGACGGGTAGGCGCCGATCCGGAGGTCGCGTCCGCCGACCTCGACCAGGCGATCCGGCCTGAGCTTCCGGACGTTCTCGCCCGCGACCGCCGTCAGCAGGGCGGCCGGGGCGGTGAGCACCCGTGGCGCGTCCCGCGCGGAGACCTCGAGGCCGGCGCTCGCGAGGGCGTCGACCAGATCGTGGACCACCGTGTCATAGCCACCTGGCTTCATGACGATCGGAACGTGGATGTCCGACCAGCCGTGGCGACGGCTGCGGACCTTGCGGACGATGCCCACGCCGGCGAGGAAGATCAGGATGCCGCTGAGGAGCGGCGCCAGCACGTAGCCCCGCAGGACGTCGCGGACGATCGCCAGGCCACCGGGCCGATCGCCCTCCGCCGGCACGAGGTAGCCCGCGGCGCCGACGCCAAGCGGCACGAACAGCACGCTGAACAGGATCGCAATGCCCAACAGCTGCTGATCGACGAACGGCGGGTGCGGCGTGGCCGCCAGCAGGAACGAGGCGACGGCCGGTAGCAGCAGCGCCAGCACCAGGATCAACCACAGGAACGAGAACGCCATCATCAGGACCAGGAGCACCTGGTGGGATCTCGGCACGCGGCCGAACAACAGGCTGCTGGCCCAGCCGAGGGACGTCGTCAGGAGGTCACCGGCGAAGCGACCAGCGAAGCCGAACACCGAGATGAGGATGGTCACGGCGCGCAGCGCGGCTTCGGAGAGGCGGACATCGAAGGAGCGTACGCAGCTCGCACGGCGGTCCATGCATCGAGAAGGCCCTTGGAAGCGGCGGCGGCATTGCACTCGGTGGGCTAACCCCCGCGAAATGCGCGCGGCGCCGGTTGCCACGCCGTTGCAACACCGATCGCGCCGCTGGTCGCGATCCGGGTAGTGGCCGGAGGCGTATCCCTGTCTAGCCGGCCTCGCATCGGCCAGCCTTGGAGCGCCCCGCAGGAGGGCTCGCGGGACGCCTGGACAGCATTGGAGGCGTCCGCATGATTCACGGGAAACACTCGCCGCGCCGGTTCCTTGCGATGGTCGCGACCGGCGGATTGATCGTCCTCGCGATGGGGGCCGGCAGCCCGGTGCTGGGGGACGGCGGCGACAATGTCCAGCCGATCGATTTCGTCCACAACGTGATGGATGCACCTGCTCCGGTCACCAGCGCGGTTTTCGGCACCGATGGCTCGTTGAAGCCCGGCCAGAAGCTGTGCATCGGCCCGCCGCAGGGCGCGAATGCCAACACCGACTGCGAGGCCACTCCCGGCCCGCACAACGAGACCTCGATCGCGATCAACCCCACGAACGCGAACAACATCCTCGGCGGCGCGAATGACTACCAGCTCGGGTTCAACTCGGGCGGCCACGTCACCGAGACGGTGCTGTCGCGTGCGCACGTCACGTTCGATGGCGGCACGCAATGGTCCGAGTACCCGATCCTGTTCCACTCGACGTACCAGGCGACGGGCGACCCGTCGGTGGCCTTCGACGCGAGCGGGCATGCCTACTATGCGACGCTCGGCTTCCGCTTCGTCGGGCTGACCAATGCGCAGGCGCCCGATGTCCTCGTCGCCAACTCCGGCGATGGGGGCAAGACCTGGGCTTCGGTCAAGGTCGCCTCGGGCAGCGGCAACTTTGGCAGCGTCGGCGACTCGCTCGACAAGGAGTACATCGCCGCGTGGGGCGCCGGCAACGCCATCGTGACGTACGGCGACTTCAGGCTCGGCAAGAGCGGCAGCTTCATCAGCGCCAGGATCTACGCGTCGGTAACGCACGACTACGGCGCGAAATGGTCGACGCCGCACGTCATCTCGGGCAACCTCGACGAGGCGTTCGTCTCGGTTCCGACCGTGGCTGGCGACTCGATCGCGGTCGCATTCCTGAACACGACCGACCTCGACACCGGCCGCGACGACTACGAGGTCGTCAAGGTCAGCCCGACGACGGGCCTCGCGCTCGGCGCGCCGATCAAGGTCGCGACGGTCATTGACGGCGGGACCGACTACCCGATCGCCTTCGGCCGCCAGACCTACCAGGACAGCCTGTTCCGGTCGTGGGCGGCCGGCAACATCACCACCGACCCCAAGAACTCGGCGCACCTCGCCGTGGTCTGGTCAGACATGCGGAACAGCGCGACCCCGGCACCGGCCGACCCGTATTCGGCGATCACCAACTCCGATGTGGTCGTCAGCCAGTCGACGGACAGTGGCGCCACCTGGTCTTTCCCGGTTTCGCTGGCCCTCCCGGGTGACCAATTCATGCCGTGGGGTGCCTACGACTCCAAGGGCATCCTGCGGATCGGCTACTTCGACCGCAGCGCCGACGCGGCGAACCACCTGTACAACTATTCCGTAGCGACGGAGACCGGCTCCGGGACTCTTGCCTTCACGTCGGCCGCCGTCTCGACGGTTGCCTCGGACCCGACGCAGGGCGACCGCTGGTTCGCAGCAACGGTGAACAACTCGTTCCCGCACGCCACCTCGTTCATCGGCGACTACTCGAACATCGCGGCGACGGCCAACGGGCACGTCGTCGCGTACTGGACCGATCTCCGCGAGACCGCCTGCTTCGCAGGTACCTGCCGCAGCGGGTCGGACGCCTTCTTCGCGGCGGCGCCGTAGTCGATCAAATCGTTTATCACCGGGGGCCGCTCTCGAGCCCCGAGCGGTCCGGCACCAGCGCCCCCGCCCGCGATGGTCGCGGCGGGGGCGCCGCCGTAATCTGGATGCCTCAGGCACCACCCGAGCGTCGGCCGCCGAGGAGGCCGAGATCGAACTTGCGCTCGGTGCCGTGGAGGAGGCGGTCGATGTTGTCCGCGTGCGCGACCCAGATCAGCACCGGGCCGACGGCCGCCCAGACGAGGTACGCCGGCGCGACCCAGCCGGAGGCGATGGCCCAGATCAGCAGCATCGCCGGGAACATCGCCGCGGAGCCGAGCAGTGACCCGAGAGAGACGTAGCGCGTCGCGACGATCACGAGGAAAAAGACGGGCGCCGCGAGCACGACCGCGAGTGGCTGGATGACGAGCATGGTTCCGACCCCCGTGCCCACCCCGCGACCACCGCGGAACCCGAGGAAGATCGAGCGAACCGAGCCCGCGACAGCCGCGGCTGCGACGAGGACCTCGGCGGTGGAGTCGCCGCCGGTCACGAGCCGGGTGAGCAGGACGGGCACCGCGCCCTTGGCGAGATCGCCCGCCACGACGACCGCTGCCCACTTCCGGCCGAGGGCGCGGAGCGCGTTCGTGCCGCCCGTCCGGCCGGAGCCGATGGTCCGCGGATCGGGGCCGCCGCTGGCCCGCGCGACGAGCACGCCCACCGGGATCGAGCCCGCGAGGTAGCCGCCGGCGACCAGGACGGCGCGCAGGAGCAGCGCCTCGAGCGTCATCGAACGGCTCGCGAAAGCGTGCGCACCGCAGCCGAGGATACATCCACCGTCTGCGTAGATCGAGGCCTGCGCCGTACCATCCGCAGCGATGGCTGTCGGCTCTTCTAACGACTTCGATCTCGTCGTCCTCGGCGCAGGAACCGGCGGCTACACCGCCGCATTCCGCGCCGCGCAGCTCGGGCTGAAGGTCGCCCTCGTCGACCAGGCGAAGATCGGCGGCACCTGCCTCCACATCGGCTGCATCCCCACGAAGGCGCTGCTCGAGTCCGCTGCCTTCGCCGATCGCATCCGCCACGCCAAGGAGTACGGCATCGAGGTCGGCGACCCCGTGCTCGACTACGCCCGCATGGCGGAGCGCCGCGACCAGGTCGTCAAGCGGCTGTGGACCGGGCTCAAGAGCCTGATCGACAAGAACAAGGTCACCTGGATCCAGGGCAAGGGCCGGCTCGACGGGCCCACGCACGTGCGCGTCGAGATGACGCCCGATGCGGACAACCCGGGCGGCGAGCGTGTACTCCAGGGGACCGACGTGATCCTGGCGACGGGCTCTCGGGTCAAGTCGCTGCCAGGCCTGGAGCTGGACGGCAAGCGCATCGTCACCTCGGACGACGTGCTGACCTCGAGCACGCTGCCCAAGGACGTGATCGTCGTTGGGGCCGGGGCGGTTGGTGTCGAGTTCGCGTCGATGTATCACGACCTCGGCGTCAAGGTCACGCTGCTCGAGTACCTCCCGACGCTCGTGCCACTCGAGGACCGCGAGGTCAGCCAGGCGCTGGAGCGGAGCTTCACCCGCCGCGGCATGACGGTGATGACCGGCGCCCGGTTCGACACGAAGGCGGTCAAGGTGACGAAGACCGGCGTCTCGATGGACGTCGGCCCGGAGGGCAAGGAAGCGGCGAATCTCACCGCCGAGCTGCTCCTCGTCGCGACCGGCAGGGCGCCGAACGTCGAGAACGTCGGGCTCGAATCGACACGCGCCGAGCTGGAACGCGGCTTCGTGAAGGTGGACCTGCGCACGATGCGGACGCGCGAGCCGCACCTCTACGCGATCGGTGACGCGGTCGGCGGGCTGATGCTCGCGCACACCGCGGGACACGAAGGGCTGATCGCGGCCCACACGATTGCCGGCGACAAGGACGTCCACGCGATGGACTACGTCGAGCAGCCGCGGGCGACCTACTGCCGGCCGGAGATCGCATCGGTGGGGCTCACCGAGCAGCAGTGCCAGGAGCGCGGGCTGCCGTACAAGGTCGGCAAGGTGCCGTTCCAGGCGATCGCCAAGGCGATTATCGGCGGCGAGTACGAGGGCTTCGCGAAGGTCATCGGCAACACGGAGACGGGCGACACGCTCGGCGTCCACGTCATCGGGCCACACGCCACGGACCTGATCGCAGAAGCCACGCTCGCGGCTCACCTCGAGGCGACGCCGTGGGAGATTGGCGGCTCGACCCACCCGCACCCGACCTTCTCCGAGATCATCGGCGAGGCGGCGCTGGCCGTCGACGGCCGGTCGATCAACTTCTGATGGCGACGAAGTCGACCGCGAAGTCGACCGCGAAGGCGGCAGCCGGCTCGGCCGCGAAGTCCGGCCCGGGCGTCTCGAAGCTTGCTGCCTCGGTTGGGCTGACCGACGCCGACCTGATCGGGATGTACAAGGTCATCGCGACAGCGCGGGCGGTCGACGAGCGGATGTGGATCCTGAATCGAGCCGGCCGGATCCCGTTCGTGATCAGCGGCCAGGGCCATGAGGGCGCCCAGGCCGCGATCGCGTGGCCGCTCGAGCGCGGCAAGGACTGGATCGCGCCGTTCTATCGCTCGATCGCCACGTGCCTCACCTTCGGCATGGAGGCTCGGGACATCCTCACCGCCCAGTACGCCAAGGCGATCGACCTCTCGTCCGGCGGCCGCCAGATGCCGGGCCACTACGGGAACGTGGCGAACAACCTCGTCTCGCTGTCGTCGCCGGTGGCGACCCAGATGCTGCACGCGGTCGGGATCGCGCTCGCGGCGAAGATCCGCAAGACCGGCCAGGTCGCGCTGACCTCGATGGGCGAGGGCAGCTCCAACCAGGGCGACGTCCACGAGGGCCTCAACTTCGCGGCGATCCACAAGCTGCCGTTCATCCTGTGCGTCGAGAACAACGGCTACGCGATCAGCGTGCCGGTCTCGAAGCAGCTCGCGGTGCCGGACGTGGCGGCGCGCGCTTCCGGCTACGGCATCCCGGGCGTGATCGTCGACGGCGCGGACGTGCTCGCCTGCTATCGCGCGGCGAAGGAGGCGGTGGATCGGGCGCGGCGCGGCGACGGCCCAACGCTGATCGAAGCCAAGGTCATCCGCCTGACCGCGCACTCCTCCGATGACCAGCAGACGAAGTACCGCTCGGCTGAGGAGCTCGAGGGGCTGAAGGGTGAGGATCCGCTGCCGCGCTTCCGTGCCGAGCTGCGCGACGCCGGCGTCCTGACCGAGGAGCTCGAGGCGAGCATCGCCGCCGAGGTCAAGGCCGACATCGACGAGGCGACCGAATACGCCGAGAGCGCCGCCGACCCGACGCCGGACACGGCGATGAAGTGGGTGTTCGCCGAGGACTGGCCGGGCGAGACGCCGCCGACGTGGGGCTTCGGCGCCGGCCACGGGCTCGAGGGCCACGAAGGTGACGCGTCCGCGGCCGAAGGCGCGGTGGACTGATGGCGCTGAAGACGTTCATCGAGGCGATCCGCGAGACGATGGCCGAGGAGATGCGGCGCGACGAGTCCGTGATCCTGCTCGGCGAGGACGTCGGGCTGAAGGGCGGCGTGTTCCTGGCGACCGATGGGCTGTATGCCGAGTTCGGCGAGGATCGCGTCATCGACACGCCGCTGTCCGAGTCGATGATCATCGGCACGTCGATCGGGGCGGCAATGAACGGCCTCCGCCCCATCGCCGAGATCCAGTTCGCCGACTTCATCTTCCCGGCCTTCAACCAGCTCGTGTCCGAGGCGGCCCGGATGCGCTACCGCTCGAACAACGGGTTCGGCGTGCCGATGACGGTCCGGGCGCCGTACGGCGGCGGGGTCCACGGGGCGCTCTATCACTCGCAGTCGGTCGAGGCGTTCTTCACCCACGTGCCGGGCCTGAAGGTCGTCATCCCGTCGACGCCCTATGACGCGGCGGGCCTGCTCCGGTCATCGATCCGTGACGAGGACCCCGTGCTGTACTTCGAGCACAAGAAGATGTATCGATCCGTCCGCGGCGACGTGCCCGCGACGGACTACCTCGTGCCGCTTGGCAAGGCGGCGATCACGCACCCCGGCACGCAGATCACGATCCTCGCCTACGGCCTGATGGCCCACTACGCCCTGGAGGCCGCCGACGTCGTGGCGGAGGAGGGGATCAGCGTCGAGGTCGTCGACCTGCGGACGCTCCGCCCGCTCGACAAGGAGACGATCCTGTCGTCGGTCAAGAAGACCGGCAAGTGCCTGATCGTCTACGAGGACAACAAGTTCCTGGGCTACGGGGCGGAGCTCGCCGCGATCGTCGCCGAGGAGGCGTTCGACTACCTCGACGGCCCGGTCTCTCGCGTGGCTGGCCCGGACGTCCCGGGCGTCCCGTACAACCACGTTCTCGAGGACTGGTTCATGGTCAACCCCGAGAAGATCGCCGACGGCATCCGCAAGCTCGCGGCGTACTAGGCGCTTGGGATGAGCGGCTCGTTCCGCGCATGACGATTGACGAGCTCGAGGCCGAGCTGCGCGCGATCCTCGTGCCGTACGAGGACGAGCTCGAGACGGCAGAGATCTACGGCATGGAGGTCCTGCGCCGTCCGGGCGCCAATGCCCATGACTGGTTCGCGGGCGTCCGCCGAACCGGCCCGCTCGTCAAGTTCAACTTCCTGCCGATCAACGTACATCCGGAGCTCCTCGACGGGGTGTCAGCCGGCCTGCTGAAGCGACGCGCAGGCGCCTCCTTCTTCCGCTTCGGCCCCGCCGACGGTGTGCTCATCGACGAGCTGACCGCTCTCGTCGCTCGTGGCTTCGACGTCTACATGGGCAGACGCTAGGCGCCCGCGCGTTCGATTTGCGGCGCAGCACGCCGCGATGCGCGACACTGTGCCGCGACACCTCGGGTGCCCCAACGCGTTCCGTTCGGAGGAAGTTGACCCAGTGGCCAAGGTGACGATGCCCCAGCTCGGCGAGAGCGTTGCCGAGGGCACCATCGGCAAGTGGCTGAAGAAGCCCGGTGATCACGTCGCCAAGTACGAGCCGCTGCTCGAGGTCATCACCGACAAGGTCAACGCCGAGGTGCCATCTCCGTTCGAGGGAATTCTCAAGGAGATCCTGGTCGAGGAGGGGGCGACGGTCCCCAACAACGCCGAGATCGCGGTCATCGAGGAGGCCGGCGCCGCGACGGCCGCGAGCAACGGCTCAGGCGCGACGGCCGCCGCGACCGCCACCACCGCGGCGACTGCCGCTCCGGCCGCGCCGGTCGCCCCGGCTGCCGTCGAGCCCGCCGCTCCGGCGCTACCGGCCGCGGCGGCTGCTTCGTCGGTGCCCGCAGCAGCGACGAATGCCGCGACGGCCTCGCCGATGGCCATGAGCGCACCGGCGACCCACGGACCCGCAGGCTCGGATGAGCGCGGGCCGGCAGAGCTGGCCGGCAACGCGGATGCCCGCATGACGCCGGCCGTTCGTCGCCTCCTCCGCGAGCACGGCCTCACCGCCGCGATGATCGCCGGCACGGGCGGCGGCGGCAGGATCACCCGCGAGGACGTCACCGACTACGTCGAGAGCCAGCGAACCGGCCAGCCGGTCGGGCGGCAGAACGCCGCGGCGGCGCCTGCCGCCGCCGCTGCCGCCGCTCCGGCCGCCACAGCAGCCGCAGCGTCGACGACGACCCCAGCGCCGAGCGCCGCCCAGGCGCCGAGCGCCGCCCAGGCGCCGCGCTCGCCGGCTCCGGCCACGCAGGCGAGCCCGACGATCGCATTCCCCGAGGGCGCGGACGAAGTCCTCGTCCCGATGACCCAGATGCGCAAGGGCATCGCCGCCCAGATGACACGCGCGTTGCTGGTACCCCACGCCTACGTCCAGATGGAGGTCGACGTCACGAGCCTCGTGCGACTTCGTGACAAGCAGAAGCGCGACTACCAGGCCCGCGAAGGTATCTCGCTGAGCTTCGTCCCGTTCGTGGTGAAGGCCTCCGCGGAGGCGCTCAAGCGGAACCCGACGTTCAACGCCCATTGGACCGACGCCGGCCTGCTGGCCAAGCGGCGCATCAACATCGGCATCGCGGTCGCCGTGGAGGGCGGGCTGATCGTCCCGGTCATTCGCGACGTTGACAACCTGTCGATCAACGGGCTCAACAAGGCGATCGCCGAGGTCTCCGACCGAGCGCGGGCCAACAAGTTCCATGTCGATGACTTCGGTGGCGGCACGTTCACCGTCGACAACACGGGCTGGCTCGGCACGAACATGGTCATGCCGATCATGAACGTGCCCGAGGTCGGCATCGTGACGATGGACCGGATCACGAAGCGGCCCGTCGTCGTCGAGACGCCGGACGGCGACGTCATCGGGATCCGCTCGATCATGAACATGGTCCTCGGCGTCGACCATCGCGCGAACGACGGCGCCGGCGGCGCGGCGCTGCTCCGCGATATCAAGGCCTGGCTCGAGTCGGTCGGGCCGGACACCGCGATCTACTAGGCCGATCGAGCGCCCGACCGTGGCCCGCGAGCTTCCGATGTTCACCCCGCCGGGCGGCGGCCACCCCCACGGCGCCCCCGAGCCGATCACGATCGCGATGGGCGGGGGAGCCTACGGGCCGGCCGCCGATGGGTCGACCGCCCTCCGGCGACATCCGGACTGGATCCGCGCGAAGCTGCCCTCGGGCGACAACTACCACGACCTCAAGCGCCTGCTCCGCGGCCTGAACCTCAACACGGTCTGCGAAGAGGCTCACTGCCCCAACATCGGCGAGTGCTGGGACCAGCGCACCGCGACGATCATGATCCTGGGCGACACGTGCACGCGCGCCTGCGGCTTCTGCAACGTGAAGACCGGCCGCCCGACCTGGTTCGACGAGGACGAGCCGCGCCGCGTCGCCGAGGCGATCTCCGGGCTGGGGCTGGAGCACGTCGTCGTCACCTCAGTGGCGCGTGACGACCTGCCCGACGGTGGCGCCCACGTCTTCGCCAACACGATCCGTCAACTTCGCGACCGCATCCCCGGCATGGGTGTCGAGGTCCTGATCCCGGACTTCAACGGCGAGGAGGCGCCGCTGCGCGACGTCATGGCGGCCGCGCCGGACATCCTCAACCACAACCTCGAGACGGTTCGCCGGCTCCAGAAGCCGGTCCGCAAGCGCGCCCGCTGGGATCGAACCCTCGGCGTGCTCGAGCGCGCGAAGGCCTATGCCAAGGAGTACGGCAACCCGGTCCACACGAAGAGCTCGCTGATGGTCGGCCTCGGCGAGGACCGCGACGAGCTGACCGAGGCGTTCGAGGCGCTTCGCGACGTCGACACCGACATCCTCACGATCGGCCAGTACCTGCGGCCGTCGCTCCAGCACCTGCCGGTCGAGCGTTACTACCACCCCGACGAGTTCGCGGAGATGAAGTCGGCGGCGCTCGCCCTCGGCTTCAAGCACGTGGAATCGGGTCCGCTCGTCCGCTCCAGCTACCACGCCCGAGACCAGGTCCCCGGCGCCGAGCTGAAGGCCCTCCGGCGTCGCCAGGCGACCATCGACGAGGAAGGCCGAGTCATCCCCCTCGCCGGGTAGCGATCGCCGATAGCGGAAGCACGTCGGCTATCCTTCGAGGCACATGGTTCGCCAGCTCTCCAGGTCCATACCGCTCGCAGAGCTGCACTGCCATCTTGGCGCCGCGGTGACGCCCGCGATCATGTGGGGCATCGCCCACGCCCAGGGGATCAAGCTCCCGACGAAGGATTACTGGGAGTTCCGCGACCTCATCACCGTCCCGACGAAGGGCTCCAAGTCGTTCGACGGGTACCTGCAGCTGTTCCACTGGACGGAGCTGATCCAGAGCTCGCCGCTCGCGGTCGAGCGGAGCGTCTACGAAGTCGTCGGCGGGGCGTACCGCAAGAACAACATCACGACGATGGAGCTGCGCTTCAACCCGATGAAGCGCAACCGCGGCGGTGAGCAGGACCTCGATCACATCATCGCCGCGGCGACGCGCGGCATGGACCGGGCGAGCCTCGAGTACCCGGTCAAGCCGGGCCTGATCTTCTGCCTCGACCGCGCGTTTCCGTTCGAGCTGAACGAGATCCTGGTCGAGAAAGCGATCGCTTGGCACGATCGCGGCGTCGTCGGGGTCGACATCGCGGGGCCCGAGTCGGCGACGTTCCGTGTCGCCGACTATCGCAGGCTGATGCGCCGCGCTCGCCAGTTCGGGCTGGGCATCACGGTCCACACCGGCGAATCAGGGCCGGTCGAGGAGATCGCCCGCGTCGTCGAGCTGCTCGAGCCGGACCGGATCGGGCATGGCGTCAAGGCCGCCTACGACCCGCGGGCGATGGCGATGCTCAACGAGCGCGGCATCGTCCTCGAGGTCTGCCCGACGTCGAATCTGAACACGCGCGTTGTGTCGGGCTGGGACGAGTTCCGCTGGATCTTCGACCAGTTCCGGCGCAACGGCGTCCGCTACACGATCAGCACCGACGGGCCGGAGATGCTCAAGACGTACATTCGCGACGAGCTCGCGACGCTGGGTCGCCTGGGCATCCTCTCGGTCGAGGAGCAGGAGCAGGTGGCCGCGACCGCGATGGCCGCGTCGTTCGTGCCGAACGTCTCCGACGTGCCGATCACCCACGGCCGGCCCGAGCGCCGCACGGTCGTCGAGCGCGAAGAGGCCTGAGCCCAGCGTTGCTCCTGTACTAGCTCCCCGCCGACGGCGTCAGATCCGTCGGGAGTCGAGACAGCGACGCCGGACGGCGTCCAGACCCCCGACGAGGAAGGCGCTGTGGCGCTTGCACGTCACCGCCGAAATCAGTCGGGCCGAGTCGGCTCGATGCGGTACGTGCAGCAGCGGTCGCCGGAGGCGATGTGCGATTCACGGGTAACGCCCGGACCCAGGATCTCCTGGAACAGCGCCAGCTCCGCGTCGCACGGCGCATGCGAGCGGCGGGCGATCTTGTCGATCGCGCAGTTGTGCTCCCGGAGGCGGATCGTCCCGTCCTCGCCGATGATTGCCTCGGCGAGGTAGCCGGCCTCGTCCTGGAGTGTCGCGAGCACCCTGACCCGATCCTCGAGGCTCGCGCCAGCCGGTAGGCGCTCGGCCATCCGCCGCCGCGTCCGATCGCCGATCTGGCGCCGACGCGCGGCGAAGACCTGCTCGACGAGGTCATCCCCGCCGACCGCCTCGATTGCCTTCAGCAGGCCGGAGGCGAAGCCGCCGTAGTCGGTCGGAAAGAGCTGCTGCGCGTCGGGCGTTACGTCGTACAGATGGCGCGGCCTGCCCACGCCGTGCTTCTCCGCAGCGTGGCTGACGAGACCCGTGTCCTCGAGCGCATGGAGCTGCTGGAGGACGCCGGTCCGGCTGGCGCCGAGCGCCGAGGCCAGGGTGTCCGGCGACGTGGGCCCGAGCTGGCGCAGGTGGACCAGGATCTCGCGTCGGAGGGCCGAGGGAGACGCCACATCGGTGCCGGCCCGCCCGTTCGTGGCGGCGGGAAGCGGATCGCGGCTGGGGGCGGCCAGAGGGGCTGGCTCGGGCATGAACCGAGGCTAGCAGGGTGCCGGATGGTACGCTCGGATCGATGGATCTCGACCTCTCCGGGGAGCACCAGCTCCTCCGATCGACGATCCGCGACTTCATGGTCAAGGAAGTCGCGCCGGTCATCGAGGAGCACGAGCGCGAGCACAAGTTCCCGGTCGAGGTCGTCCGCCGGCTCGGCGAGATGGGCTGGCTCGGCATCCCGATCCCCGAGGACGAGGGCGGCGCCGGGATGGACACCCTCGCCTATGCAATCGCGGTCGAGGAAATCGGGCGCGTATGGGGGTCCCTCGGGCTGATCGTCGCGGCGCATACCTCGCTTGGCTGTGGGCCGCTCCACCTCGCCGGCACGAAGGAGCAGAAGGACCGCTACCTCGTCCCGATGGCGAGTGGCCACGTCATCGGCGCGTACGGCCTGACCGAGCCGGGCGCCGGCTCCGACGCGGGCGGCACGAGGACCACCGCGCGCCTCGAGGGCGACGAGGACGGCGTCGGTGGCGAGTGGGTGATCGACGGCAGCAAGCGGTTCATCACCAACGCCGGCCAGGCCGGGACATACATCATCACGGCCAAGACCGGAACGAAGGAAGGCGGCGGCGCGGAGATCTCCGCGTTCATCTTTCCGGCGGACACATCAGGCTTTCGCGTCGTCCGGATCGAGGACAAGCTCGGGCTCCACGCCTCGGCGACCGGCGAGCTCGCGTTCGACCACTGCCGAATCCCGTACGAGAACCTGCTCGGCGAGCGTGGCGACGGGTTCCGGACGTTCCTCAAGATCCTCGACGGCGGCCGGATCAGCATCGGCGCGCTCGCCGTGGGGATCGCCCAGGGCGCCTTCGACGCATCGATCCCGTACGTCCAGACGCGCCAGCAGTTCGGCAAGCCGATCGGCAGCTTCCAGGGCGTCGCGTTCATGATCGCGGACATGGCGACCGAGATCGAGGCGGCGCGCGCGCTCGTCTGGAAGTCAGCCTGGCTCAAGGACCAGGGCCGCGACTATTCGCTCGTCGCCGCGCAGGCGAAGCTCTTCGCCTCCGAAGTGAGCTCGCGGGTCACGAACAACGCGATCCAGGTCCACGGCGGCTACGGCTACGTGACCGAGTACCCGGTAGAGCGCTACCTGCGCGACGCGAAGCTCACCGAGATCGGCGAGGGAACGAGCCAGATCCAGCGCCTCGTCATCGCCCGCAAGATCCTCGGCCTGCGCATCGGCTGAGGCCGCGCCCCGGCTGTCAGTCGCCGTTGCCGGCGGCTTCGGTGAGGCCGTCGGAGATGGCCTTCTTGAACGCCGGCGGCCACGGCCCCTGGCCGGCAAGCACGTACGGGGACACCTGGACGATCTCGAACGTCGCCGGATCGGTCGCCCACGCCGCGACGCACGTGTCCACATCGGCAAGCCGGCGGTCCCACGCATCGTGGTCGCGAAAGATGTAGATGCGGAGCAGAACGGGTGTGGCCTGGTCGAGGCCCTGCGCCTGGAACCGGATCGCGGTCGGGCTGAGCGTCGGGTCGTCGCAGCCGGCGTCGCCCGAGGTCCAGGTCAGGACGTCGACCCCGAAGCGGCCGAGGTGGCCAGTGATGCCGGGGAACGGCTCCGGCGGCGGCGGCCCCGGCGACTGGAGGACACCCGCACAGGCCGCGAGCGAGCTCGCGAGCAGCGTCAGGACGACGGCCGCCCGAAGTCGATCGGCGAAGGTGGTCATGCGGTTCATGCCCGCGCGCCCGCCCCGTTGCCGGCGCCCGCTCCGGTGCCTGCACGCGCCCGGCGTTCGCGCGCGAGCGCCTCGAACGGCTCCAGCGAGCGGGGGTCCGCAAGGGCGTCCCTGGATGCTGCGACGTCGACCGGGAGGCCGAGGAGGATGCGTTTCACGGGGACCTCGAGCTTCTTGCCGGACAGGGTTCGCGGGACCGATGGCACGGCGATCGTCGCGTCGGGAACGTGGCGGGGCGACAGGTCGTCGCGGAGGCTCGCCCGGATTCGCGCGCGGAGCTCGTCGTCGAGGGCGACGCCCGGTCTGGGGACGACGAACAGCAGCAGCTCGCCGGGGCCGCCGCCGTCGTCCTCGAGGTGGACGACGAGGCTGTCCGCGATCTCGGGCAGCGCCTCGACGATGCCATAGAACTCGGCGGTCCCGATGCGCACGCCGCCGCGCTTGAGCGTCGCGTCGCTGCGCCCGGTGACGATGCACGAGCCACGTTCGGTGATCGTCAGCCAATCGCCGTGCCGCCAGACGCCCGGATACGTCGAGAAGTACGCCTCGCGGAGGCGGCCGCCATCGGGATCGTTCCAGAGCGAGACCGGCATCGACGGCATGGGCGCCGTGATCACGAGCTCACCCTCGCGCCCGACGACCGAGCGCCCCGTCTCGTCGAACGCCTCGATCTTCGCGCCGAGCATCCGGCAGCTGATCTCGCCGGCCCACACCGGTACGAGCGGCGACGGCCCGAGGAACCCGGTGCAGACGTCCGTGCCGCCCAGGAGGGAGCCGAGCGGGATGGACGGGGAGACGGCGTCGTGGACCCACTCGAAGCCCGGCGCTGGAAGCGGCGATCCGGTCGAGCCGACGCCGCGCAGGGCGCCGAGGTCAACGTCGCGACTCGGCTCGAGGCCGGCCTTCCGGCACGCCATCAGGTACGGCGCACTCGTGCCGAAGTAGGTCGTGCCCGTCTCGGCAACGAGTCTCCACAGCTCACCGAGATCGGGGAACGCCGGGTTGCCGTCGACGGTCACGACGGTCGACCCGACCGCCAGCCCCGACACGAGGTAGTTCCACATCATCCAGCCGGTGGTCGTGAACCACAGGAACCGGTCCCTTGGTCCGAGATCCGTGTGGAGGCCGAGCGCCTTGAGGTGCTCGAGCAGGATCCCGCCGTGGCCCTGGACGATCGGCTTGGGCAGCCCGGTCGTGCCCGACGAGTACAGGATGTACAGCGGGTGGTCGAACGGCACGGGCTCGAACGCCATGGGCTCGCCGACGGCGAGCAGCTCGCCCCACGTAATCGCGGACTCGATCGCCGCGCCCCCCGATCCGTCGAGGTAGGGGAGGACCACGGTCGCCGCGAGCGACGGCAGCGCGGCGCGGATCTCGGCAAGCTCCCCGCGCCGGTCGACGTCCCGATCGCCGTAGCGATAGCCATCGACGGCCAGGAGCACCGTCGGCTCGACCTGGCCGAACCGGTCGATCACGGCGCGCACGCCGAACTCCGGCGCGCATGACGACCAGGTCGCGCCGAGGCTCGCGGTAGCCAGGAGGCCCACGATCGCCTCGGGGATGTTCGGCAGGTACCCGGCGACCCGATCGCCGCGCCGAACGCCGAGTCGAACCAGCCCCGCCCGGCAGCGCGCCACCGCGCTGCGCAGTTGCGCCGCGGTGAGCTCGGAAGGTCCGCGCGTCTGCGACCGACCGATGACGACAACTTCGTCGAGGCCGCGGCCGGGCATCCGCAGCACCTGCTCGGCGTAGTTCAGGGTCGCGCCGGGGAACCAGACCGCTCCCGGCATCCGCTCGTCGGCGAGCGCGATCGACGGCGGCGCGTGCCAGCCGACCTCGAAGAAGTCGGCGATCGACTGCCAGAACGCCCCGGGCTCGTCGACCGACCACCGCCACAGGCCGTCATACCCGTCGAACTCGAGCAGGCGCTCGGCGGCCAGCCACGACTGGTACGCACCCATCCGTGAGCGCTCGATGGATTCAGTCGAGGGCGACCACAGGACCCTCGGCGTGCTGCTCACCGCAGCACGGTAGCGCAACCCCCGGGATCAGCCGCCGGCCTCGGCCGCTGGGCCGATGGCGCGGGCTATCGTACGATTCCCGCCCGTGCCCACGATCCGTCCGTTTCGCGCGCTCCGCTACTCCCGCGAGATGGTCGACGACCTCGCGGCCGTTGTCGCGCCGCCGTATGACGTGATCTCCGCGGCGGAACATGTGCAGCTCCTGGCGCGGGATTCCCGCAATGTCGTGCGCCTCGACCTGCCGGAGGACGAGGCCGGCGACCCGCCCGACGAGCGCTATCGGCGCGCGGCGCGGCTCCTTGGCGCGTGGCGCTCCGACGGGACCCTCCGGCGCGACCCCCGGCCTGCGCTGTACCCGTACGAACAGACCTACACCGTGCCGGGCACTGAGCGCGTGGCGACCCGTCGCGGGATCTTCGCGCGCGTGGTCCTGGAGCCGTTCGGCGCCGGATCCGGGATCCGCGCCCACGAGCGAACGCTCGCCGAGCCGCGCGAGGACCGCTATCGACTGCTGCGCGCAACCGGGGTGAACACGAGCCCGGTCGTGGGGCTCGGCACGGATCGCACGGGGACGGTGCCCGCCTGGTTGGCCGAGGTGGCCGAGACGGCACCGGCCTCTGACCTCGTCGATGGCGCGGGCGTCCGGCATCGGCTTTGGATCGCGACGGTCGGCGAGGACGAGGCACGGGACGCCGCGGTTCGGGCCGCCTGCGAGGGCCTCGGAGCCAGTCCGATCACCCTCGCCGACGGCCACCATCGCTACGAGACGGCGCTCCGCTACGCCGAGGAGCGCAGGACCGGCCCGACGATCGAGGGGGATCCGGCCTGGGCCGAGATCCTGATGCTGATCCTCGAGCCGGTGGAAGGAGCGCTCACCGTCCTGCCAACGCATCGGGTGCTCCTCGGGCTCGACGACGCCGCCGTCGATGCGTTCCTCGCAAGCCTTGCCGAACTGTTCGATGTCGAGGCCGGGCTCGATCGCACGAGGCTCTTCGCGGCGTTCGGTGGCTCGGATGATGGGGCCGGGGGCGAGGGCCGGTTCGGGCTGTGGACGCGCCACGGCGGCGCGATCCTCGAGGCCAGGCGCGCGGCGTTCGTCCCATGGCTACCTGCGGGCGGCTCGGCGGTTCGCCGGCTCGATGTGACCCTCGCCTCCGTCGCCATCGAGCGGCTCGCGGGCATCGGGCCGGCCGCGGTTGCGGAGGGCCGCATCGCCTATACGATGTCCGTTGCCGAGGCGGTGGCATGGGTCGATGCGGGGACGTCTCCGACCGGCTCGCAGCCGGCGTCGGTCGCGCTCCTCCTCGACCCGACGCCCGCGTCGGAGATCGTTGCCGTCGCCGCGGACGGCGACGTGATGCCCCAGAAGAGCACGTACATCTACCCGAAGGCCATCACCGGCCTCGTCATCAATCCGCTCGAATAGCCGCCGATCCTTCGACTGCCTGGAGGCCTGATGCCCAGCTCGCCCGAAGCCACGCTGCCCCCGCCGCCGAGCCGGCCCGTCCGCAAGGACGAGATCGAGCTGCACGAGCGCGGGCTGTACATCGAGTCGTGGCTGCCCGAGCGGCGCTCTCGGCGCAAGCCGCTCCTGTTCGTCCACGGCGAGCTCGCGGGCTCGTGGGCCTGGGAGCGCTTCCTCGGCTACTTCGCCGGTCGTGGCTGGGAGGGTCACGCGCTCAACCTCCGCAACCATCACTGGAGCCAGACGGCGGATCCCGCGGAGCTCTCGTTCGAGTCCTTCGTCGACGATGTCGGGGCGGCGATCGAACGGCTCGGCGCGTCGGTGGTCGTCGTCGGGCACGGGATGGGTGCGCTCCTGGCGTTGAAAGCGGCCGAGCGACACCCGGTGAGCGGGTTGGTGCTCGTCGGGCCGGAGCTGCCGGCCGACATCCGGGAGGCCACCGAGCCGCACCTGATCCGCGAGATCCCCGAGCTGTTCGGGCCGTCGCTCCTCGGCTGGGCCACGCTGCCGGAGAAGCTCCAGCGCGACCATCGCGACCTGTCCCTGGCCGACGTCCTGCGCGTCCAGCACCTGATGGGCCAGAAGCCGCACGAGTCGGGTCGTGCGCGACGAACGATGCTGCGCGGCGTCAAGGTCGATCCGGCGCGGTTCGCCGAGGTGCCCAAGCTCGTCATCGGTGGGGGGCTCGATCGGGTGGTCCCCGTGGATGCCGCCGAGCGGCTCGCGACGTGGCTCGGTGCCGAGTTCGAGCCGTTCGGCGCGCACTCGCATTACGGCCTGATTCTGGGCGAGGAGGGCTACACGCAGGTCGCCGATGCGCTCCGAGGGTTCCTGGAGGCTCACCGCCTCTAGGCTTGCTAGAATGCCGCCTCCCGGCCACGCGCCGGAGGCCCGTGCCGCATTCGTCTAGAGGCCCAGGACACCGCCCTCTCAAGGCGGAGATCATCGGTTCGAATCCGATATGCGGTACCACTCCACCGGGTGATCCGACCCCATGGCGGCGTTGGCCGCCTGCGCTCAGGCGGATGGGACCGACCCTGACTTCTGAGGCCTTGGCGGTTTCTGGCGACCGGATACGGTCCGGTGGTCATGCGTCCTTATCGACCTCGGCTGGCTCGGGCGTTCGCCGTGGCTGCCGCGGCACTCTCGGCGATCGTGTGGGTCGGCGCGAGCGCGTCAGGCGTGGCGGCGCACGTGAACCGGACGGTCGGGCCGTACACGATCCTGGTCGTGCTCGTCGAGGAGCCCGTGTATGCCAACAACCACGCCGGCTTCCAGTTCTGGGTGCGCAAGAACGAGGTGCCGATCCTCGGGCTCGAAAGCTCGATCAAGGCCGTCGCGACCGGGCATGGTCAGCAGCTCGATCTCACGGTCCCACCGATCGACGGCACCGGCTTCTACGTCCTCGATCACACGACCGACGGTGCCGCCTTCGACCCACAGGGCGGGGGCGCCTGGACGCTCGTCCTCAGCGGATCGATCGACGGGACGCCGATGGACGTCTCGTTCCCGGTGACGTTTCCGAGCTACCCGCGCATCGGCGCGCCCGACCAGGGAGCGGCGATGAGCCCGAATGCAGCCGCGGTGACGTCGCCTGCCTCCGCAGCGCCGACCTGGCTCATTGCGATCGCCGCAGCCGTCGTCGTTGGCATGCTCGGCCTCGCGATGCTCGGCAGACGCCGCCGGAAGGGTGCATCCGCGACGTCCTGATCAAACCGCCTAGCCGTGGGCGAGGACGATGACGCGGTCGGCGGGCTCGAACGAGATCGCGGTCCCCTTGCGCGGGTTCACGTGGACGCCGTACGCGCGGGTCGCGTCGTTCGACTCGGCGCGAATGCGATAGCCGATCGCGACCTCGTCCAGCCGGCGCGCCGCCTCGACGATCGTCGCCACCGTGACGGGGCGGACCGTCGCGACGTAGTCGGCGATCGGCCGGAGATAGACCTCGGAGCCGTCCGCGTCGAACAGGTCGGCGAACACGGCGTTGAGCTGCTTCTCCTCGGCGACCTGCGTCAGCAGGAGGCTGATCAACCGGTCCGAGACGATGAAGTCGTCGGCGCGAGTTACCTCCGCGAGCGTCCGGTTGCGGACGTCGGCCATCTCCGACGTGATCGAGAACGGATGGCCGACCGCGCTGGCGATGTCGCGCAGGTGGAGCAGCGTCACGAGTGTTCGGGCGTCGGCGCGCTGTGGGTCGTAGCGGTCCGTGGGGCTCACGACCAGGACGTGCTGGTAGCGCGCGACCTCAAGGGAATCGAGCGCGCTGCGGCTCGATGACGATTGCGCCACGAACCTGAGCGCCTGATTGGCGAGGTCGGGCCGGAGCCGATCCAGGGCGTCAGCTGCCGCCGGGTCGTCGGTGACGACGGTCAGCTCCGAGCCGGGCGCCACGTATGAATCGAGCTCGCGTGCGATCTGCAGGACGCGCTGGTTCCAGCCGAGCACGAGGGTCGCCTCGCGGGCGACAGGTGTCGGCACGCAGACGATGATCGCGCCGTCGTCGACCGCGGCCGGCCCGCCTTCGCGCAGATGGATGGCATCGTCGTCGGCGGCGATCAGGATCAGTCGCTCGCCGGCGCCGATGACGGTCGCGGCCGGCGGATTCAGGCGCACGCCGTCCGGATTCGCGATGCCGATGAGGGTGGAGTCCTCGAACGCGAGCTGCGCGTCGCCGAACGTCTGGCCCTCCAGCGTGGGCTGGCGGCTGAAGTAGATCTCGTCGCCGTCGAAGTCGAGCAGCTCGCCGTACACGATGGACAGGCCGGCCTGGCGACACGTCTGCGCGATGATCCGGGCAACCACGTCCCCGACGGCGATGAGCTCGACCTCGTCGCGACCGACGAGCCGCGCTGCCTCGAGGTTGGCCGGGTCGTGGATCTCGGCGACGACGTGATATGGCGCCGCGCGTCGGTTCGGGTCATTGGTGATCGCGAGGATCGTCTTGATCACCTCGATGTCCGGCTCCTCGACCTCCGGCGCGAGCACGATGATCGCCCGCGACCCCTGGATCCCGGCGATGTCGATCTCGTCGAGGTCCACCGGGCTTCCGGAGCGGCACACGATCTTGGTGCCACGGGTGTCCGGGATGCGTGCGCGAATTTCGTCGTCCATCGAGACCTTGTCCCGGTCCGCGAGGACGACGATGTTGCGGCCGCGTTGGTTGGCGTTCGCGCCGACGAGCTCGCTGATGATCGTGAAGACCTGCTGGTTCCAGCCGAGGATGACCGTGTGGCCTGACTCGATCACCCGTGAGCGACCCTTGCGCAGGTCGTCGAGGCGGTTCTGGATGCCGGTGTTGATGATGCCGATCAAAGCGCTGATCACGAAGATCCCGCCGAGGGTCACGACCAGCATTGCGCCGAGGAACGTCGCCGAGCCGGCGTCGCCGCCCATCGTTCCCGAGTCGAGGGTCCGCATCAGGCCCATCCAGATGAGGTCGACAACGGATGGGTTGTCGCCCGCGCTGGACCCCTGGCCCGCCCCGGTTGCCACCACGATCACTGCGACGATCACGATCAGCAGCGCGGACACCAGGAACAGCCCGAGGATCAGGGCGATGGTGCCGCGCGCGAAGAACTCGTCGACCCGATAGCGGAGGCGATCCCGCCAGCTCGCACGTCCCGTGGCGATGCTTCCTTCCGCCGGGTGATGTTCGGGGTGCCCTGCGCCATGGGGTCGATCACCGCCGTCGGACGCCAGCCGCTGCAGACGTGCACGCGTGATCCGAGCCCGTGCCATCCGGGATCTCGTCACGCCAGTCCCCTCGCAGCCCAGGCGAGCGCGTCGATGCCGAACTGGCCCGCGGGCAGACGGGCGCGACACGCGGCGCGCAGCCGATCTTTTGCCGCGTCGTCCAGGCGGGCCACGTACGCGCCGGCGGGCCCGACGCCGCGCGTGAACGGCTCCCACCAGGCGTCGAATGACGGGTGCTCGACGTGCGCGACGACGATCGACGAATGAACATCGCGGAGCCCGGCTGCCTCGAACAGCTCGGCGAGGTGGCCTTCGCGGGCCCCGGCGAGGTTGGACTCGTCGACGGCGGTGGGATCCAGGGCACGTGCGACCTCCCAGAACAACCCAAGCGGTCCCTTCGCGCCGGCGTGGTCCCAGACGCAGGCGGCCACGACGCCGCCGCTCGCAGTGACCCGGCGCATCTGGCGCAGGCCGCCGACCGGGTCGGACATGAAATGGACGACGAGCTGGGCGAGCGCCACATCGAACGCCCCGTCGGGGAAGGGGAGTGCTTCCGCTGTCGCCTCCCGCACGTCGACGCCCGGGTGTCGTTGCCTCGCCGCCTCGACGAACGACGCCGACGGATCGACCGCGGCGACGTTATCGGGGCCGAGGCGCCGGACCAGCTCCGAGGTGAGCGCACCAGGCCCGCACCCGACGTCGACGGCTCGTTGGCCAGCGGCGACCCCGGCGAGGTCCGCCATCTGCAGCGCGAGCAGCGAGGAGTACCGGCCCATGAACCGGTCATACGCGTCCGCGGCGACATCGAACATCGTTGCCGAACTGTAGCCGCGCGCACCGTCGCCCGGTCGTGTCGCGCGACCCACCAGCGGGCCGGTAGGCTGCTCCGCGTGACTCGCCCCGGCCTGCTCGGCTTCCGCGTTGCGCCGAGCGCCACGCAGGGCATCGACTGGGCCGCGCTCGATGCGATCTGGGCGGCGGCCGGCCAGCTCGACGTCTTCTCGGCCGGATGGTTGAGCGACCACCTGAGCGACGCGAGCATGGAGCGCGGCGGCACGGCCTTCGAGTCGCTCACGACCGCCGCCGCGCTGGCGCATCGCGTGCCCGGCAAATGGATCGGGATTGCGGTGCTCGCAAATACCTTCCGGCACCCAGCGCTCGTCGCCAAGGCGGCCACCGCCATCGACAACGCGACCGGCGGCAGGTTCGTGCTGGGCCTCGGGGCGGGCTGGCACGCGGGCGAGCATGCGAGCTTCGGGATTCCGCTGCCGCCGATGCCGGATCGATTCGCGCGCTACGAGAGCGCGGTCGCGACGCTCGCCGCGCTGTTCTCCGATGCCGCGCGCGAACCGCCAGGCGTGACGCGCCAGGATCCGTTCTACCCGCTCGAGGGCGCGACGCTTGCGCCGGCGCCGATCCGGCCAGGCGGTCCTGCGCTGTGGCTCGGCGGCCAGCGGCCCCGCGGGATCGCGCTTGCGGCGCGGTATGCGGATGGCTGGATCATGCCCGGCACGGTCGCCGGCAGCGTCGACTACTTCATCGAGCGCCGAGACGTCATCGTTCGAGCGCTCGAGGCCGAGCACCGCGATCCCGAGACGTTCGCGTTCGCCGGCCAGGTCGAGGTTTCGCTCGATGCCGCCGGGATGCGCGAGGCGCGAGCGGTTGCGCTCGGGTTCGTGCGCGCCGGAGCCGACCACGTGACGCTCGGCATCCCTGGCCTGGCCGGCCCGGCCGGCCTCGCGACGATGGCGCGCGAGGTAGCCGAGCCGATCCGGCAGGCCGCCGGGGGCGCCTGAGCGGGACAGCCGAGCAACCGTACACTCCGGCCATGCCTGCGACCCGTCGCCTCGTGATCCTGACCGAGGGCCAGTTCGGCGCCCACCACGCGAAGACCGCGATGGGCGTGATCCGCTTCGCGACCGACCGAACGGTCGCGGTCCTCGACTCGTCGATCGCCGGGCGCAACGTGTCCGAGTGGCTGCCCGGCCACGACATCCCGGCCGTGGCGACCCTCGCTGCCGCGTTGGCGCTCCCAGAGCCGCCGGACGCCCTCCTCATCGGGATCGCGCCGACGGGCGGCAAGCTCCCGGCGGAATGGCGCGTCACGATCCTCGAGGCGATCGCCCGGGGGCTGGACGTGCATTCCGGGCTGCACACGTTCCTGGGCGACGACGCTGAGTTCGCGGGAGCGGCCGCGGCGAAAGGCGTCACGATCGTCGACTACCGGCGCCCGCCGGAGCGCCACGAGACGGCGATCGGGCGGCCCCACGCGCCGGGCAAACGGGTGATCCTCACCGTCGGCACGGACTGCGCCATCGGCAAGATGTCGGTCGCGCTCGAGCTGCGCCGAGCGGCGCTCGCACAGGGCGACAAGGCCGTCTTCGTTCCGACCGGCCAGACCGGCATGATGATCGACGGCTGGGGCGTCGCGGTCGACCGCGTCATCAGCGACTTCGTGCAGGGCACGGTCGAGTGGATGATCGAGGAGGCCGAGCGCCGCGGCGACTGGATCATCGTCGAGGGCCAGGGCTCGCTCGATCATCCGGCCTATTCGTCGGTCACCCTGGGGCTCATCCACGGCGCGACGCCGCAGGCGATGGTGATGGTCCACAAGCCGGGCCTCGCCGAGCATGACTGGGACCATATCGCCGATCACACCTTCCCAATCGCGAAGCTGCCCGAGTTCATCCGGGTGCACGAGACCGTCGCCGGTCTCGTTGCGCCTTCGAAGGTGGTCGGGATCGCCTTGAACACGATGCTCTACCCAGACGATGCGGAGGCGCGCGAGGTCGTCGCCCGCATCGGCGAGGAGACCGGTCTCCCGACCGCTGATCCGGTGCGGTTCGGCGGGGACGGGCTGTGGGCGGCCGTCCACCAGGCCGTAGATGCGCTGCCGTGGGTTGCGCGTGCCGTGCCGATTGCGCCGCCGGCGCGCGCCTCGCAGGCGTCGTGACGCTCGACCTTCGGCAGGAGGTCCTGCACCTCGGGCTCCGTGACCCGTTCCGCATCGCGCGCTCCGACCACGACGCCGGCCACGCGGTGACGACGGTGGTCGTCGAGCTCCGTGACGAGCGGTTCCCCGGCCTCGTCGGGCTCGGCGAGGGCTACCCGGACCGGTTCTACGGCGAGACCGGCGCCACGATGGCCGCGATCTTCCCGCACCTGCTCGCGGCCGTCGAGGGCTTCGAGCCGACGCCCGATGGCGTCCGCGCCGCGAGCGACCGGCTCCAGAGGGCCATCCGCTGGAACGGCAGCGCGAAGTGCGCGATCGACACCGCGATGCACGACCTCGCGGGCAAGGTCTCAGGGTTGCCGGTCCATCGGCTGCTCGGGTTGTCGGCGGACATACCGCCAACGGACTTCACCCTCGGGCTCGATGAGCCGGCCATCGTCGCCGAGCGAGCGAAGCGGGCTGGCGGGTTTCCCGCCCTCAAGATCAAGTGCGGCGGCCCGGCGGACATCGCGACGCTCGAGGCGGTGCGCGCGGTCTACGACAAGCCCCTCCGCGTCGACGCCAACACCGGCTGGACCCCGGACATCGCTCGCCAGCTGCTGCCGAAGCTCGTCGACCTCGGCGTCGAGCTGATCGAGCAGCCGTTCCCGGCCACCCGGCTGGACTGGCTCCGCGAGCTCCAGGCGGTCTCGCCGCTGCCGATCGTCGCGGACGAGTCGTGCGTCACCATCGCGGACCTCGATGCGCTGGTTGGGGTCATCGCAGGCGTCAACGTCAAGCTCGCGAAGTGCGGTGGGCCCGGGCCTGCCGCCCTGATGCTGGCCCGCGCCAGAGAGCTCGGCTTCCGAACGTTCCTTGGCTGCATGGAGGAAACGTCCGTCGCCATCGCCGCCTCGGCCGCCGTCGCCTCGCTCGCCGACTGGGTCGATCTGGACGGCAGCCTGCTCCTCGCGAGCGAGCCGTTTACCGGCCTCGTCCTCGGGGCGGACCACCGCTGGCAGCTCACCGACGCGCCCGGGCTGGGGGTTTCGAGGGCGCTCTAAGCGCTGTGGATAAGTTGGTGGACGAAAAGGTGGAGAACCCACCTTCCGGGAAAAGCGGGCCCGGACGTACTATCTAGGCACTGGCCGACCCACCCGGGAAGCGGGTCACCAACAGCCCGAAACGCCCAACCTTGGGCCACGGTCCATCACGCCGTGAGCCTGAGTCAGCGTCACTGCGCCCCCTGCGGGACGAGGAGGATCGGATTCATGGTCGCGCGCCCCGCGACGGCACACGCGTTCACGGCTGACGCCGTCGAGTTCGTTCGCTTCTGCTACGCCCGCCGTCGCGTGGGGTGGCCGGAGCTGTACGACGAGATGTGCGCGGTCGCGAGCCGGGGGCTATTCCGGGGCTGGGGACCCGACGAGCTCGAGGCCCACGGGATCGGGTTCGGACTGTTCGAGATGCCCCGCCTGGCGGCCCGCGTGACCGAGATCGTGACGGAGGACCGCGCACGGGCGAAGGCCGCGACGGTCGCCCCGCTCCCGGTGGTCGCGCCAGCGTCCGCCTAGGCCCGGATCCGGCGCCTCGCCATCTCGCCCTCGATCTGGCGCTCCGCCTCGACGTAGCCGTCGATCTGCTCACGCAGCTGGTTGGCCTCGGGCGTGTACAGGTGGACCTGCTGCTGGAGGATATAGCTGAGACGCCGGCTGGTCATCCGGACGTGATCCAGGTTCTTCATGAGCACGAGCGGATCCATCGCCGCCAGGTCGGACGGGTGGTACATCTGCTTCACGCCCGCATTCTACCGAGCGGGAGACGCCGCGAGTCAGAGCGCGCGGAGGCGCGGCGGCCAGGTCCAGTCGACGGGATTCCGGGCGCCGGAGAGCGCCCGCCGCCGGCCCGCATCGGTCGCTCCGAGGACGAGGATGCGGTCGACCTGCGTCGCGCGACCCGCCTCGCGGCCCCACAGCTTGGTCATCTTGCGGTGGGCGTGGACGTCGTCGTCGGCGATTCCGGCGAGCCGGAAGCCTTCGGGCGCCGCGGCCGATTCCCAGACGCGCTCGGCGAGGTCGTGGCCATCGGTGACGGCCCGCCCACGGTCGGTGGCGACATCCCCGATCACGAGCACCGCGATGCCGTCCTCGGTCATTGCCGGCCGGAGGTCGCGCAGGACGGTCCGCATGAACTCGAGATACGGCGCCCGCCGGTGGGCATCGTCGAGCGACGCGTCAATGGCGTGCGAGTCGAAGCCGAGGAACCACGTCCGGAGCCAGTTGTAGTAGCCGTACTTCACGACGCGCAGGTACGGCGGCGAGGTGATGACCAGTCGCGCGCGGGCCGGCTGGCGGCGGGCGGTGAGCGCAGCGGTCGCGCGCGTTCCGGCGTCGCGAGCGTCGCCGAGGAGCGCCAGCCCGCCGGAGCGGGGGAGCGGGTCGCGATAGAGCCGGGTCAGCTTGGCGTCGAGCCCGTCGAATGCGTCCCGCTCCGGGGAGCTGAACCCGGTTCGGGCCGCGAAGTCGCGGACGTAGCGCGGCGCCATGCTGAAGGTGTTCGGCATGAGCGTGGACAGGTACGACGGGCTCTTGCCGTGCAGGATGCCGACGATCGCCGCGGCCAGGAACCGATCGGTGGGTGCCGCGAGGTCCAGAGAGGCGCGCAGGAACAACAGCTGCGCGAACGTCCGCGGGTGGAACGCCAGGGCCACCTCCGTTGGTACGGGCTCGGGGCCACCGGTGGTCGGGTCGGCCTGGATCGCGGCGGCGAGGTCGCGCCACGACGGGGCTGATGCTCCGAACGCGAGCCGGAGCGCCGTCGCCCGCGTCCTCGCCTGGGCTGCGGTCGGCGGCTCGACCTTGGCCGCCGTCAGGAGGTGCGCGAACGGGTTGAGGTCGTTGCCGACGCCGATCCGGCCCTCGGCGGCTGCCTGGAGCGGCACGGTGCCGCGGCCGGAGAATGGGTCGAGGACGACGTCACCGGGCCGGCTGTAGCGAGCGATGAAGGCGTGCGACAGGGCGGCCGGGAAGCTCGCGAGATACGAGCACATCGGGTGCAGCGAGTGGCCCCACAGCCGCGGTTCGGCCTTCCACTCGGGCTCGATCGCGAGGCGCGGCACGCCAAGGCCGAGCTCGAGCTGGTCCATGGTGCCGGCGGTTGGGCCCGCGGTCATCGAGCGATCTGCACTCCCGATCCGGGCCCGTCCGGGCCACCGGGCGGCGGAGCATAGCACGCCCGATTCGGCGCTCCGGAGGGTTCTCTACGGCCCCGTGAACGGCAGCGTCGACAGTTGGAAGCCGTCGTACTGCGCAACGCTGTAGAAGTTCGCATAGAAGACCTGACCGTTCACGATCGCGCCGGGGTCGACGGTGGGCGCGGGCGCAACCGGCAGGTTGTACAGCTGATTGAGCAGCGTGTCCGCGAGCTGGTCCGGGATCGTCAACCAGTGAACCGTCCCGTTGTCGTCCTGGATGTATGCATAAGCGGGCTGTCCGGCCAGCTTCGGCGCGAGGTCGATCGCGACCTGCTTGGCGAAGAACTGCGCGCCGTTGGCCGTGTACGGATATCGGTCCGTCCAAGACGCGACGACCGGGAGCGTGCCCACGTTGGTCGTGATGAACTTCGTGAGCTGGGCCCCCGCGGCGTTGACGCCAAGACCGGACAGCACCTGGAGCACCCGCGTCTTCACGTCGTCACGGCATGCGTCCTTGGGCGGGCACCGGAACGTGATCCCGAGAGACGAGCTCAGCCCGCCCACATCGCCCGCGACCGTCAGCTTGTTCGGCGGCCCGAAGTTCTCCTGCGTGGGAGGCGCAGCGGTCGGCGCCTCGGTGGGTGGGGCGGTGACGGGGGCGGGCGTCGGCGTGATCACCGGGCTTGGCGTGACGACCGCTGCCTGCGTCGGCGCAGCGGTCGGCTGCGGCGGGAACAGGATCTTGGGCAGGAACGCGACGGCGGCGACCGACGCGAGGATGAGCGCGCCGACGGGCTTGACCCAACCGGGGATGATCGGGCGCTGCTCGATGGTCGCGGGAATCTGGTAGGAACCGGCGGTCGGCTCATTGACCTGGATCGAGAACGGGATGCGCTTCGCGCCGCCCATGAAGAAGGTCGACTTGGGCTTCACCTTGGTGCGCAGCGTTGCGGAGCCGCCGGGCTTCAGGCCGGCGCGCGCGGGCGTGACCTCGAAGTTCAGGAGCCGGTCCGGATCGCTCGCCAGGACCGTTACCTCGGCGACCGCGTTGCCCACGTTGTGGACGGTCACGTCGTGCGCGCCGGAGAAGACGCCGCGTGAAGTCTGGGGAACCACCTCGGAGGTCAGCTGCACGAACGGCGCGACCGCGACGTGGCCCTCCTCGACCGTCATGGCGCTCGTGTCGGAGGCGGCGCGAACGGCGATGCCGAACGGGTAGACATCGGCCATCGGGTCCGGGGCGCGCGGCGGCCGGAAGGTGACCCTTGCCTCGCCCTCCTTGTCCGGGAAGAGGCGCAGCGACGGCGGGTCGACCGTCGCCCAGTGACCCGTCGGTCCGACGACCTTGATGTCGAACTGGTCGACGATCGTGCCGCGGTTGCGAACCCGAACGACGAGCGAGGTCTCGTTGCCCGCGTCGACCTGGAGCTCGCTGGGCTCGATCGTCGCGAGGACACTCATGCTCGGAGTCTACAGCAGGGTTTCTGCCGACTTACACTGCCTCGCACCGTCATATCGGATTTCGGAGAGGGGACCTTCAGGCGTGATCAAGTGCAAGGTCTGTGGCTCGGAGAACGAGGCCGCGGCCCTGTTCTGCGGGACGTGCGGCAGCCCCCTGAGCCCCGCCGAGGCGACGGCCATCGTCGAGGAGGCCACGAAGCCCGAGGCCGTTGCACCGGGTCCGGACGACACGGTCGTGCCCGGTCAGGGAATCGGGGCTCGCCGGGATCTCGGGACCGGCGCGGCGCAGGGCAGGCCGGCGCCGACCTCGGCGGCCGGCGCCGCCGATCCGAATACCGTCGAGGACGACGTCTCGTCAGGCAAACCCACGATCATCTGCAGCGTCTGCGCGACGGTCAACGACGCCACGCGGACGTATTGCCGCAAGTGCGCCAATGAGCTCAAGCCGGCTGCGCCTCCGCCCCCACCGCCGGCCCCGGCGCCGGTCGCCCGGAAGATCTCGCCGGTCGCGATCGGCCTCGGCGCCGCAGCGGTCGTCGTCGCCCTCGCGCTGATCGGCGTGCTCGCGTTCGGCGGCTCGCCCGCGGCCACCCTCGCGCCGACCGCGCGCGCATCGCTGCCCGCCGCGACCACGCTCCCGTCCGTTGCAGCGACGGTCACGCCGAGCGCTGCGTCACTCACGTTCAAGGAGGGCGCCCGGACCGGCCTGGTGGCGTTCGCTCGTTGCGCGAGCGACGGCACGGCCTGCGCGATCTACGTCATCAACGCCGATGGCAAGTCGAGGTCCGTTCGGATCACGAGCACGAGCCCTTCGGCCTTCGACCCCAGCCTGTCGTACGACAGGAAGCAGGTCATCTACTCCGTGAAGCCCGGCCTGCGCATCGTGGCCGTGGCAACGAAGTCATATGTCCAGCACTCCACCGGCCTCGGCGACTCCGGCGCCTCGTGGTCCCCGGACGGCAAGCAGCTGACGTTCGCCGGCATTCGCTCCCGCGACAACAACGGGACCGATCTCGAGATCCGGATCGATGGGTTGGCGGCAAGCGTGGCCTCCCAGCCGCTGACCAACAACGATGTCGTTGACACCCAGCCCGTCTTCACGCCCGACGGCAAGTCGATCGTCTTCGTCGAGGGCGACGGCAACGCGGCGGAGCTGATGATCTTTGACGTCGCCTCGAAGACGGTCAAGAACCTGACGACCGATTCGTTCGAGGATCGCGACCCGGCGGTCTCGCCGGACGGCACCCAGGTCGTCTTCGCGAGCAATCGCAGCGGCAGCGGGTTCGACCTGTTCATCCTGGACATCGCCTCCGGCCAGATCACGGCGCTGCCGAGCATCAAGGGTGACGAGCGCCATCCCTATTTCTCGCCGGGCGGGCGCTACATCGTCTTCTCGGGCGGCACGGCGGGCAGCGAGGACCTGTACATCCTCGATCGCACCAACAACAAGATCGTCACGCTCACGACCGGTCCGAGCTCCGACATCTCGCCGACCTGGCATTGAATTAGGCTGGACCGCCGCCGGACGCCGGTGGCACCATACGAACCTTCCGGACGACCCAGTCATCGACGCCTCCAGGGGGCTTGACGTTGCCAGAGGATCGGCACGATGCCCGTGTCCGCCGCGCAGTCCTGCCGGGTGGCGAGGCGCCTGCGGTGGTACCCGCGAAGGTGCGCGCTCCCGCCGCTCCGGCACTCCCGCGTGAGCGCCTCGAAGCCCAGCTCGCAGCCGCGGTGGAGCGCCACCGCCTGACCCTCGTGATCGCTCCGGCGGGCGCCGGCAAGACCACCCTCCTGGCTCGGTTTGCCGCGTCGACCCGGATGCCGGTCGCCTGGTATCGCGCCGAAACGTGGGACGACGACCCGCAGCGGATGCTCCGCCACCTCGAGGCATCGCTCGGCGCGGTGCTCCCGGGACTGCCCGGCGGCTGGACGGACGTCGAGGACGCGGCGCGGGCGCTCGAGCGCTGGTCCGGCGGCCCGGCCGCGCTCGTGATCGACGACCTCCACGCCCTCGAGGGCACGGCCGCCGAGGCGGCCCTCAGCCGGCTGGTCGACTACGCGCCGCCGTGGCTGCGAATCCTCGCCGCATCACGCGTGCGGCCGGACTTCAACCTGTCGCGCCTGCGCGTCTCCGGCGACCTGCTCCAGATCGAGGGCGACGATCTGCGCTTCCGGTCGTGGGAGGTCGAGCGCCTGTTCCGTGACTTCTATCGGGATCCCGTGCCGCCCGGCGAGCTCGCCGTCCTGGCGCGCCGCACCGAAGGCTGGGCGGCGGGGCTCCAGCTGTTCCACCTCGCGACGCGCGGCAAGTCCGCCGACGAGCGGCGCCGGATTCTCGGCAGCGTCGGGTCGAGCACGCGGCTGTTGCGCGAGTACCTGACCCGGAACGTTCTCGCCGAGCTGCCCGATGAGCTCCGGCGGTTCCTCATCGACACGTGCGTGCTGCCGCGGCTCACCGGCGACTTGTGCGACCAACTCCTCGACCGGCGGGGGAGCGCCCTCCTGCTCGAGGAGCTCGCCCGGCGCCAGCTGTTCACGGTCGTCGTCGACGAGGGCGAAGGCTCGTACCGGTACCACGAGGTGTTGCGATCGCACCTGGACCGGATGCTCGTCGAGGAGGTCGGCGAGGTTGAGGCACGCGGGCGGCATCAGCGCGCCGCGAGCCTGCTCGAGCGCAGCGGTGCCCTCCCCGAGGCGCTCGTCGGATACTGCCGCGCCGAGGATTGGCCGGCCGTCTCGAGCCTGGTCGGCAACCGGGGCGAGCAGGTCGCGGTTGGGCCGGGCCTGCGGCTGGAGCTGCTGCCGGCCGCGCTCGTCCGCGACAGCCCATGGCTCGCCCTCGCGTCGGCACGCCGCGCACGTGCCGATGGTCGCTGGGCGGCGGCACAGGACGCCTACACGCGCGCCGAGGCGGCATTCGGAGCGTCCACGGCGGGCTCGACCGCCCGGCGGGAGCGCCTCGCGCTCGCCGCCTGGCTCGATCCGGTTGCAATTCCACCCGCGGACTGGACCGGCGTCCTGCGGGCCGGCCTCGTCCGCGAGCCGGTCGCCGCGGCGCGCGATCCACGCCTCGACCCGGAGCACCGCGAGCTCGTCCGCGGGCTGCTCCTGCTCGCGGCCGGCGAGGTCACCGAGGCAAAGCGGGCCCTCACCGCAGCGAGCCAGCTCGAAGAGCTCGATCCCGTGCTCGGTGCAGCGGCCGCCGTAGCGGCCGCCGTCGCGGCCCTGCTCTCGGGCGAGCCGGGCGCCGACCACCAGCTGGCGGACGCGATCGACATCGCGGAGCGCACCGGGCTTCCGTGGCTGGCGTCGATGGGGCGGGTCGCCGCGCGGATCGGTGGGATCGAGGTCGATGGCGCGACCGCCGCCGAAGCGCCCTCGATCGACGCCCTCGGACCCGACGCGGACCCGTGGGGTGCCCTGTTCGGCGCGCTCGTGTCGGCCTGGGTCGCCCGGCCGATCGGCACGGCCGGAGCCGCCGCCGAGGCGATCGAGACGGGCGAGGTGCGGGCGGCCGCCGGCGAGCAGGCCGCTGCGATCGCGCGGCGCCTTGGCGTGGGCGTCCTCGAGGCCTTTGCGCGAGGGCTGCAGGCGTACGGCATGGCCGAATCAGGCGCCCCCGAAGCGCGCGAGACGGCCCTCGGCGTCGAGAGCCTGGCGCGCGCGACCGGCACGTCCGGCCCGCGGCTGCTCGCGTACCTCGCGCTCGCGACCGCGCATCCCCAGCGGCGCGACGAATACGAATCGCTGGCGGACGCGGTCCAGGTCGAGACCGGTCTCCGGGTGCCCGCCTCGAGCCACGACGCCGCGACCGCGGCCGACGCACCAACCGACGCCGTCGACGCCGCCCCGCCCGGCGCTCGCGCGACGGTCGGGCGAGACGGGAGCGTCGCCATCTCGCCGCTGCCCCGGGGCATTTCGGCTCGCGCCACGCCGTCGACGGCCGGGCTCGGATTCCACCTGTTCGGGGGCTTCGGCGTCGAGGTCGATGGCCGCCCGATCGCGCTCGACGGGATCAAGCCTCGCGCTCGCGCCGTCCTGCGCTTCCTCGCAGCGCGGCCGGGCGTGGCGATCCATCGCGAGGTCATCCAGGAGGCGCTGTGGCCGGAGGTCGACGCGGCGACCGGCGCGCGCAGCCTGCACGTCGCGGTGTCCTCGCTGCGCGGCCTGTTCTCGGATGCCCTCGGCGGTGACGCGACCCGGCTGATCGCTCGAGAGGGCGACGCCTACCGGTTGGCGGTCGACCCGGACCAGGTCGACGTGGGCAGGTTCGAGCGGGCGATGGCTCGGGCACGCGGCCTGCGCAACGGCTCCGGGCGGCTCGGCGGCGGCACGGCCGATTTCGCGACCGCGCTCATGCTGTACCGCGGCGACCTGCTGCCGCAGGACGGCCCCGCCGAGTGGGCCGTCGAGCGGCGCGAGCACTTCCGCCGCGAGGCCGTCGAGGGGGCGACGATCGTCGCCGACGATGCCGCCGCGGCCGGCGACCTCGAGGAGGCGATCCGGGTCTGCCGGCGCGGCCTCGAGCTCGATCGATTCCACGACCCGCTGTGGCGCGTCTTGATCTCGGCGAGGGATCAGGCCGGCGATTCGGGCGCCGCGAGCCGCGACCGGCGGGAATACGCCTCGATCCTGGAGGGGCTGGGCCTCAGCCCGGAGCTCGCCGCGAACTCCGCGTAGCTCGCCGGTTCGGCGAGCAGGAACGCCTCAGGAGCGTTTCCACCACGGGCTGGCGTCCGGATCGGGCGGCGGCGCGTCGACGAGGCTCGAGCCGCACTTCATGCAGAACCGCCGCGTCGAGCTGTTCGGCGTGCCGCAATTCGTGCAGATCACCGGCGGCACGACCTCGCCCTCCGGCATGGGATGGCCGCACTTCATGCAGAACTTGCGGTCGGCTCGGTTCGCCGTGCCGCAGTTCGGGCAGATCCGCATCTGCTCGACCGCCGGCTCGGGCGGCGGCTTCGGCTTCGAAACGCCGGGCACCGCGATCTCGTCGTCGTCGGTCGCCGCCGCGGCGATGCTGCCGAGACCCCCGTCGTCGGGCGTCTCGGTTGGCGCCTCGGGAGTGTCGGTGACAGCCGCCCCGCCGGTGGCCCCGACCTCCCCGGCGCGGTCCTTCGCGACGGCGGCCCGCAGGGTCGCCCGGTACGCCACCAGGGCGGCCTTCTGCGCGGCGGCCCGCTCGGCCTCCTTTTCCTTCCGGCGAGCCTCGATGCGGGCCTGCCGCTGGGCCTCGGCCTCCGCAGCCGCCTGCTCCGCAGCCGCCTGCTCCGCGGCCGCCTGTTCGGCCGCGATCCGGTCCGCCTCCGCCTTCTCTGCCGCGGCTTCCTCGGCCGCCTGCTGGTCGGCATACGCCTTCGCCACCGCGGCGCGCTCGGCGGCTTCGGCGGCGGCCAGCTCTCGCGCGCTCTGGCCGACCTTCGCCTGGGCCGCCGCCTGGCGGTCCGCCTCCGCCTTTTCCGCGGCGGCCTGCTCGGCTTCCTCCTGTTCCGCGGCGAGTCGGTCGGCATCCGCCTGCTCCTGGGCAAGGCGCTCTTGCTCGGCGGCCTCGATCGCGGCGAGCTGGGCAGCGGCACGCTCGGCAGCGACGCGCTCTTCCTCGGCCTCTTCGGCGGCGAGTCGATCTCGCTCTGCCTGCTCGGCGGCGGCGGCATCAGCGGCGGCCTTGTCGGCAGCCGCCTTGTCCGCGGCGGCCTGCTCCGCGACTGCCTTCTCAGCAGCGGCCTTTTCAGCCGCAGCCTTGTCTGCCGCCGCCTGCGCTGCGGCCTCCGCTTCTGCCTTTGCTTGTTCAGCGGCGGCCTGTTCCGCGGCCGCACGTTCCGCAGCCGCCTTGTCCGCCGCGGTCCTTTCAGCCGAGGCCTGCTCGGCTGCGGCCTTGTCCGCAGCGGCCTTTTCAGCCGCGGCCTGCTTCGCGGCGGCATCCTCGGCGGCGGCTTTCTCGGCGGCGGCGCGCTGATCCTCGGCCTCCTCTGCCGCAGCCTGCTCGGCCGCGATCGCTGCTGCGTTCGACTGCGCGGCACTCGCCTTGGCCGCCTCCGCCTTCTCGACCGCTTTCTTGTCGGCCGCGACCCGTTCTGCCTCGGCCTGCTCCGTGGCGGCCTTCTCGGCAGCGGCCTTCTCGGCGGCCTGGCGGTCGGCCTCCGCTTGCTCCGCGGCGGCCTGCTCGGCAGCGGCCTTCTCGGCAGCCAAGCGGTCGGCTTCGGCGTGCTCTGCGGCGGCCTGCTCGGCAGCAGCCTTCGCGGCAGCTGCCTGCTCGGCGGCCAGCCGGTCCGCTTCGGCCTTCGCGGCAGCGGCCTTTTCGGCGGCCGCCTTCTCGGTCGCTGCCTTCTCTGCCGCGATCCGTTCGGCTTCGGCCTTCTCCGCGGCGGCCCGTTCGGCGGCCTGCTCGGCCGCAACGCGATCGTCCTCGGCCTTCTCGGCGGCAGCCTTGTCCGCGGCAGCTTTCGCTGCAGCCGCCTTCTCGGCAGCGGCCTTTTCCGCGGCGACCCGATCGGCCTCCGCCTTCTCGGCCGCGACCTTGGCCTTCTCGGCGTCCGGGTCGTATGGCTCGCCGGTGTCGGGCAGGAAGTTGCCGCATCCGCCGCAGAAGACGACCGATGCGTCGTTGATCGTGCCGCAGACCTTGCAGCGGATCACGCGTGTCCCTCCCTGCGGCTGCCCGTCTGGGCCCGCTCGCCGGGCGTCATGCTACAGGGGCCGGTCAGGTCGCCGGATCGGGATCGTCGGCGGGCTTCGGCGGGGCTTCCTTCTTCGGGGCTGCCTCGGACTTTACCGGCGGCTCCTCGGCGGGCGTCGAGGTCGGCTCCGCGGCGGGCGTCGGCGTCGGCTCGGTCGTGACCGCAGCCTCGGCGACGGCCTCGGTTGCCGCGGCGGCGGCGTCCTGCGCCGTACCGGGCTTGGCCTTGCCGCTCGTCCGCTTGGCAGTCGCAACCACCTCGACTCGATGGACGACGTGGGCCGGCTTCGATGCGTGGACGATCGCCTCGAGCTTGGTCCTGTCGATCGAATCCGGATCGTCGACGACGACCCGAACCACGACGACCGGCTCCGGGCTGCCCGGGAGCTTTCCCTCTGGCTTCGCCGACCAGCTACTGGCCCCGTTCTCGACGATCTCGACGGTGCCGCCGGTGTGGATCTGGACGTGATCGTGGAGCCCCGCCGCAGTGCCTCGGCGCCGATACAGCTCGGCGGCCTTCGCCACGAAGGCGCGTCGCCGATCCTCGCTCCACCCGGCGTCAACCGATGCGGCGACCCACTCGCCGAGCCAGGCCAGGAAGTCCTCCGACGTCGTCGTTGGGTCGAGGTAGCCCTCGAAGCTGTCGAGCGTCGCGAGCACCGGCGCCAGGACATCGTCGAGCGCCGAGATGAAGCGCGTCCCGAACGGCTCGCGCGCCGTGCGGCGGTACTCGTCCGTCCAGACATCGCGGTACACGCCCGGGAGCGTCTCCGCGAGCGGGTGCGGGTTGACGAGCGTGTACGCGCCCGGCTCGTCGGCGAGGCCGGCCGGATCGTCGACCGCGAGGCCGCCTCGCATCAGGCGATCGCCGAGTTGGCGCCGGGCACGGTGACCGCGTGGCCGACGCTGAACACGAGCACGTTCGGCTTCAGCTCGAGGCGCTGGGTGGCCTCCTTGCTCTCGCCGGTCTCCGCGTTCGTGCCGAACAGGTTCACGGTGTCCACGACCTCGGCCCCAGGCACGCGCTGGAGGACCGAGTAGATCTCGCCGATCGTGACCGGCCGGCCGAACGGCCAGCCATTCCCGTCCGGGCCGCCCGTGATGGGGTGGAAGTACTCGTACAGCGCCCGCTCGGCGTCGGCCTTGAGGCGGTTCGCGTTGGCCCCGGCCGACGGCCGCACGGTCGCCTCGACGGTGACGCCGCGATAGCCCGGCGGCTCGACGCTGATCCGGGTGCCGATCACGCGGCAGTCCTCGAGCCGTTGGGTGATCGCCTCGAGGAGGGTTGCCTCGGGGACGAGCTGCTCGAACTTGATACGCCCCTCGGCGCTCGGGAGCGATGGCACCACGAGGACGCGGACCGCGCCGGCCAGCGCCCCGTCACCGGCAGCGACCGCCCGAACCCGGCCGACGTTCGGGGCAGCCTCACGGGCGAGATGCTCGAAGTCCTCCGTGGTGACAGCTCGCCCGCGCGTGCGGAGCCGGATCGGACCACGGACCTTGGCGTTTTCGATGTCCTCGCCGTTGATGCCGCCGCGCGCGTCGCGTCGGTTCTCGACGGTCGAGACGACCGCGATGCCCGACTTGAGCACCTGGAGCGCGTGCGCCGCGACGTTGCCGCGCGCCCCGCCGCCGGTGCGGTACTCCAGCATTCGGATGAAGCGATCCTTGCCCGGCGTCGCGCCGTACAGGCGCAAGGTGCCATCCTGCTGCCGAATCGCAGGCCCGAACCGGATCTCACCCGTCGTCCCGTCGATCACGAAGTGCTTGTCGCCAGGGCCGCTTGCCGCGAAGTCCTCGACCTGGGTCCAGGTTTCCCAGATCGGGGCGCCATCGGTCCCGGTCCCGCCGGAGACGGCAAGCTTCGCCGGCTCGTCGGTGGACAGGACCGGCTTCTCGCGCACCTCGAAGCGCTGCCCGGGCGTGCCCTCCGAGACGCCGAGGTCCTCGTTCCGGACGACATACGCATTGACCGCGGCGGCGGTGCCGCCGACCGTGATCGAGCTCGCGGCGTTGACCGTCGGCGAGGCTTCGTAGCCGAACATGCCCGGCTCGGGCTCCACCACGCGCGCGCGAACCCACGCAGCGAGTCGTGTGCCGATCGAGTGCGCGACATGGCCGCGCGGGACGTGGATCACGACGTCGCCATCGCGGTTGAGGCCGCCGGTCGAGTCCGAATCCTGCTCGCACCCGATCCACTCGTCGCCGTTCCACGCCTCCCACTTGAGGGGCGGATGATCCGGGTTCACGCCGACGCCCTCGATGTCGCATTTGAAGCGGAGGCGGATCGCGTTCGACGGCACGGCCTTCGAGAGGCCGATCATCAGCGCGTCGCCAAGCTGTGGTCGCTCCTGGAAGCAGAAGGCATCCCGGCCAAGCTCGACCTGCGGCAGCATGTCGCGGTACGTCGACTTGCCCTTCGCCATCGACCCGAGCTCGATCAGGGTCGCCGGGATGATCGCCAGCTCCTCGCCCGTCGCGAACTCGATCGCGTCCTCGGATTCTGTCCGGACGGTCGCTACCTGGGTGGCGGCGGGGATCTTGACAACGTCCGGCTGCGGTCCGGTGAGCCAGAACGTGACGTCCGTCCTGGCCGACGTGGGCGGGAAGAGGGTCACCCCGATGAGCTCGAGGAACTTGATGTAGTTCCGCTCCGGCACGCGATTGAGCCGATAGATCAGCTGATCGGTCATCCAGGCGAACGTCTCGATCAGCGTGACGCCGGGGTCGGAGACATTGTGGTCGGTCCACTCGGGACAGCGCTGCTGGACCAGCCGCTTCGCCTCGTCAACGAGGTCCTGGAAGCGTCGGTCATCAAGGTTGGGCACGGGCAGCGCCATCGTCAGCTCCTCACTCGCCGGGGATCACGTAGAACGGGAAGACGAGGTTGTATCGGTCGTTCGTCCGCTTCATGTGGTAGGCGATGTCGATGTAGAACACGGACGGGTCCTCGGCGGTGAACAGCACCCCGACGTTGTCGACATCGATCCGGTGCTCCCACATCGTCAATGCCCGGGTGACCTCCGACGAGATCGCCGCGGCGGTCGAGCTGTCGGCAGGGCTGAACACATAGTCGTGAATCCGGCAGCCGAACTCAGGGCGCATCGGGCGCTCGCCCGGGGCGGTCGAGAGGATCACCGTGATCGCCTCGGCGATCTCGCGTTCGCGTGCGACGAGGGCAATGCCCCCGTTCGTATCGGTCCGGATCGGGAAGGCCCAGCCGCGGCCGATGAAGTCGGCCATCAGTTGACCCCCACCTTCGAGCCCTTGAGGGTCACTTGCGCCTTCGACTCGATGTTCATGCTCGAGCTGGCCTTGATGTCGAGCGACTTCTGGGCCTCGATCTTGACGGCGCCATTGACGGCGAGCGAGAAGTCCTTTTCGACTTTCATGTCCAGCTTGCCCTTGGTCTCCAGCCGGACGTCGCCCTCGGCGTAGATGACCATCTTCTTCTCTGACGAGCCAAGGACGATCCGATACTTCTTGTCCTTGGTCGTGATCTGGATGCCGGCGTCGTCGTCCTTGTCGTAGAACACGATCGAGTGGCCGCCTGGCGAGATGAGCGCGTGGCGGGTGATGCTGCCGTTGTCGCTGGCGCCGCTGACGAGCTTGGACGGCATCTTGTCCTTGCCGTTCCAGAGCGAGCCGACGACCAGCGGGAAGTTGATGTCGCCGTGCTCGAACGCGACCACGACCTCCTCGTCGACCTCCGGGATCCAGACGAAGCCGTAGTCCTTGCCGGCCGACGGGCGCGCGAGGCGCGCCCAGTAGGACACCGCGTCCTCGCCGAGCCACGGGTACTTGACCTTCACACGACCGTTGTCGTCCGGATCCTTGTTGTCCGTGACCAGCCCGACCACGACGCCGTAGATCCGGGTGCGGTTCGCGGGTACCGTGAGGCCACCTGCCACGAGCCCGTGCAGCGAGCGGTCCTGGCGACCGGTGAATTCGAGATGCGTCCGATACGCCCCGCCGCCGAACTCGTGGCGGGCCGAGCTGATCACCCAGTCGCCGGCGAGATTCTTGTCGACCCTCGAGACAGAGACGGGGACACCTGCCTTGAGCTGCGGTGACCCGATCGCGATGGCTGTCGCCTCGAACGCCGCGCTGGCAACCTGGTCGGCGTAGGCCGCGGCCAGGTCGTCCGCCGCGGCCTGGTCCACGACCGGCCGATCCGTCACGTACATCGTCGAGCCGCCGACCTTGTCGGCAAGCTGCTTCGGGGTCAGGTCGAGTGAGGCGGTGTCGGTCTTCGCTCGTGCCTTGCCAACGACTGGCTGCTTCTTCTTGACGTCCCAGCCGAGGACCTTGACGTCCGGGACCTGGGCGACAGCACTGACTCGGGCGCGGAACTCGGTCAGGTTCTTGCCCCACACGAGCTGCTTCGCGTCGTTGCTCGTGAACGTGCCGCGCGCAGGCGCAGAGCTCGCGCTCGCCGGATCCTTGAACGACACCTTGTCATCGTCGATGTCGAGGTCGTAACCCACCTTGTGCGCGAGCTCGTACAGGAATTCGAGGTCGGTCAGGTTGCCCTGGATCACGTGGTCCTGGATCTTGCCGGTGCTGCTGACGGACGGGGTGAGCCCGGCGGCGGCCAGGATCTGCTGGGCCACGTCGGCGTACGTGACGTTGTCCCAGGTCTTCGTCTTCTTGCCTGCGGACAAGCGATGGAGCTTGTCGTAGCCGCGCACGACCGCCCGTGCGCCAAGCGCGTCGTACTCGACCTCGATCGAGGTGATCTCGCCCGTCATGAGGCTATCCGACTTGGCCTTGCCCGGCGCCGAGGTCTCGATCTTGACGACGGACCCGATTTTCATGTGGGCGTCGTCCAGAATTCCGCTGGTGGGATCCCGGAACACGATCACGAATGAGTCGGGCATGCGCAGGCGATCGATGACGGTCACCCACGCGATCTGCTTGTCGATCTCGGGCTTGAGCTCCGTGCCGTCCACGGAGATGGTCCGCTTGGTGACCGGTGGCAGACCCGGATCCGTGGCGCCGCCATCGCCGCCTAGGCCGAGGGCGCCCGCGGCCGCGCTGACGAGCGAGTCGACCATATCGATCGCCTAGGCCATCCGCGCCGCGTCGGCGGCGCTGGGGATGACGAGGGCGGCGCCGGGCCGGACGCGCAGCGGATCGTCGATGTCGTTGACGTCGGCGATCGCACGCCAGTAGTTCGGGTCCCCGAGCTCGTCGAAGGCGACGGACGCGATGGTCTCGCCCTCGACGACGGTATGCACCCGACGCATGTCGATCGCGTGCGAGGTGGGGTTGCCGCCTTTCTTGACGTCATCGGCTCCCACGATGGTCAGGTCCACCTTCGCCTGGAGGGGCGTGCCGTCCTTGGCAAAGACCGTGTAGTTGATGCCCAGCTCGGTGATCATCCCCTTGAAGTTCTCGAGCTGCTTGTTGCCCCACTGGAACTTCACCAGCGGCGGAGGCTTGCCGTCCTCGTTCTGCGGCTGCTGCCACTTGAGGAGCTTGCTGATCTTCGGCGTGACGTCGCCCTTGGCCGAGGCGAAGTCGTCGAAGAACAGCTGCATCGTGACGGTCATCGACCGCGTGCCGAGGTATTCCGCCAGGAGTGCCGGGCCACCCGTGGCGCGTCGATCCGGGCTGTTGAAGTTGACGCCCTGCGAGATGTGGTACTCGGTGGGGTTGAACATGAACGTCATCTCGTCGTCGTCGTCGCCCGCGCCGAGGCCGACGGCTGAGGCCGCCGCATTGAGCACCGCCGCGCCGAGGCCGCCGCCTCCACCGCCGCCCTGCTTGTCGGTGCGGACGAGCTTGGCCTTCCCGTGCAGGAGGAGGCCCGCAACGGTTCCGGCGGCGCCGGCGGCAAGATCCATCGATGGCTCCTAGAACCCGCCGGAGATCGTGACGGCGCCGGCCAGCGCCGCCCCGAGCCCGCCGAGCCCGATGATCTCCGAGTAGGCGATCTCGAGCGTTTCCATCGCGACCTGGTTGCCGAAGATGTCCAGCGATGGGCCCTGCCACTTCACCGGGACGACCCCTGCCAGGTTCCAGGTGGTGATCTCCTTGCCGGCCGAGTCGAGCGCGGTGATCGACATCGTCTGCGGGACGATCTTGATTAGGTTCGCGGCGAGCCAGATGGAGATGAGCATGGAATCCGAGTCCACCGGCCGCGACAGGCGCACGTTGTCGTAGGTCACCGGGCCGATGATGTTGTGCATGTAGCCGTTGACCCCGCCCTCGCGGTACTTGGTCACCTCGTGCGAGAAGCCAAGACCCTCGATCTTGCTCCACATCCCGAGCGGGATGATCCCGTCGATCGTGCACTTGTAGGTCAGGGTCAGTGCCGGTTCGCCCATGTCAGCCCTCAGACGTTGTCGAACGTGAGGCCCTTGGCCTCACGGTCATGGATGAGCTCGTTTCGGAGCCGGCCGCGGATCCGTGAGAACAGCGCCTGCGCGAGCTCCTCAAGCTCGCGCTCGGAGTGGCCCCGTCCACCCGAAGTGCCGGCCGGCCCACCGCGCTGCGTCCCGCGCGTGTTCTCGCGCTGCACGGTCGGGGCGGCAGCGGCGAAGGACGCGCCCGGTGCCTCTGGCCGCACACCGTCTCTGCTCATCTGGACTACGGGCCCCGAGGTCACGCCCGGAACGGTCATTGGAGTCGGGGAGCCGGTGGCCGATGCCGTCGCGAGGGCGGCAGACGATGCCTGCGTCGACCGGGTCGCGAAATCCGGGACCGCTCCGCGGGCGGGCGGCAGCGGCCGCGTCGCTGGACCGCTGGAGCGCTGGAGCGTCGCGGCTGCTGGCACTCCGCCGGAGGCCGAGCTCATAGCCGTGGCGCGGGAGCCGAAGACCGTCGCGCGGGAGCCGAACGTCGCCGGGCTCGCCGCGCGCGCGCTGTCGCTCGAGGTGGTCCGCTGGACCGCGGCCGAGCCGCCGTCGAAGCCCGCTCCGAAGAACGATCCCGCGGTCGCGTGCGATTCCGATGCCGGTGCCCACCACGGGCTCGGCAGTGCCGCGTCGCCGCCGGCGTCGTCATCGGATTCGTCGTCGGATGGCGAGCGCTGGAGCACGAAGGACGGCCGGATCGGGTTGTCGGCGGCGATCGGGCGGATCTCCGGGGCGACCGATGTCTGGACTGATGCGGCCGATGGCGTCGCGATGGGCGAGCCAGACACCGAGCTCGAGGTTGCGGGTGCCGTGCCGGCTGAGGTGCTGGCCGAGCCGCCGGCAGCTGCCGGGGCCGAATGCGATGCCGCCGGCCGCGCAACCGGCAGGTGCGGGAGCGCGGCCAGCCGCTGGATGGCCGCAGTCGCCGGCGCCGCTCCCGCCACGGGCTCGGTGCCTGCCATCCCGCCTCGACGGCCGGCGCCGCGACCCGCAATCGGCAATGCGGCCGCTGCGGCGGCGCTCGCGAGGGCTTCGGAGCTCGTCGATCGCTGCCCTGTCGGAAGCAGGTTCGAGGCGGCAACGGGCATCGGACCGGAGGTCGTGGATCGGCTGACCACGGGACCCGGCGGCGGAGCCGCACCGACCGGCCGCGCCGACGCTGGCACGGCCGCGAGCGGCGCCCCGAGACCCAGGCGCGGTGGCTCGGTCATCGATGGTGTCGTTCGCCCGGACGCGGAGGGCTCGGTGGGCGTGCTCGCTGGGGAGCGTTGCGCAACCGGCACCGCCGCCGTTGTGGTGGATGCCGCGGGTGCGAGCGCCGTCGGGGTCGCCAGTGCGGGCTGGGTCGGCGCGGCCTGGCGGCTCACGACCGGCATCGAAGGCGACGTCCCGCTCGGGACGCGGCGCATGCCGCCCGACACCGGCATCGACAGTGGCGCAACGCCCGCAGCCGCTGCCTCTGCCGCTGCGGCGGCTCGCTGCACTGCAGCCGGACGCGCGGCGCTCGCGGCGGTCGTCAGCGGCCGGTCGGGGATGTGGATCGCCTGGCGCGAGACCGTCGGCATGCTCCGAATCGGGGGTGCCACTGGGAGCGCGGGCGCGGCGGGTGCGGCGGGTGCAGTCGAGGTGACCACCGTCGACGGAGCTTCCGGGGACGCGGATGGGACCGGCGCCTGCGTCACGATCATCGAAGCGTCGGGCACCGGCGCCGCGTAGGCCGGTGCCGCGGCGGTGTGCACGGGCGCGTGCTCCGCCGGACGAGTGGCGCGGCGCTGGACGGGCGCCGGGATCGACCCGGTCGATGGCGCCTCCACGGGCCGCGTACGCGCCACGACCAGCCCGGGGGTCGCGAGGTTGCTCACCTCATGCCCGAGCGGCTGGACGATCGGCGGCAGGCCCTGCGACCCGGGGAGCGCCTCGGCGAACGAGCCGGGCGCGGCCACGAGCGGCATATCGCCCGATGTGCGCTGGATCGGCGGCAGGCTCGCCCAGGCGCGGCTGGACGCCGGGACCGCCACGGCGATCCCGGTATCGGCGAACCCGGTGTCGAAGCCCGCGCTCGAGTCGTCGCTCGCGGCCCCGTCTCCGGAGCTCGAGCGGCGCCCGAGACCGAACGGCAGGCGCACGGCGACTCAGCCCTCCTCGGCGATCCGGCGGTTGATCTTCCCGATCTCCTCGACGAACCGCTGCCGGAGCGGATGCTCGAGGTCGAGGATCGTGTCCATCGGCCAGTGGAAGTGGTAGGCCACGTACGCGACCTCTTCGAAGAGGCGGTCGGTCGCGTACGTCACGATTCCCCCAGGCGCTGCTCACCCGCCACGTCGACGGTGAACTCATGGCTGCACGACGGGCAGGTCACCGCGGCGGCCGTGTGGCCCTCCTGGTTGATCCGCCGGTAGAGGTCCTGCAGGAACGCCAGGTCCGAGGCAAAGAGGCCTTCGATGACGCCGGTATGGACCTGCGTCAGCGAGCCGAGCTTGGTCACGACCCGCGAGAGCAGCAGCACCGTCAAGTACGACTCGTTCTCGCGGACCCGCGGATCGCGCTGCGGCGTGATCTCGTCGCGAGCCGTCGCCAGGCGCATGACCCCGTCGCGATGGACGGTGCCGGCTGCGTCGACGAAGCCCCGCGGCAGGACGAACGCGTATTCGGTCTGGAGGCCACCGGGCGCCTGGCCCGGCGATCCGCCCATGGCTGAGGGAAGGCCCCCGAGCTCACGGTGGAGCTCGGGTGCCATCACGGATGTCACCGCCCTAGCCCTTGATCAGCGTCTCGCAGGCGAGCGTCGCTTCCTCGATCTGCACGCCGCTGGCGGTCGCGCCGCCCTCGGACAGGCTGATCTTGCTGACCATGGCGTTGGTGAAGTTGTAGCGAAGGACTTCTTCGCCCATCGTGTTCATCAGGATGACCGAGCCGTTGCGGCGGTCCGGCGTGCCCTGCATGACGGTGGTGTGCCAGTCCCAGATCTCGTGGGCGCCGGTGAGGCCGCGCTTGAGCGTGACCGTCGGCGTCTTGGGCTTGCCGGGCAGCTTGGCGATCGTGATCTTGCCCTGCTCGTTGACGTACGGGTTGTCGACGATCTCGATCTCGCTCGAGACGCCCGACACCGAGGTGAAGTTGGCGACGACGCCGACACCATCGATGTCGAGCAGGACGTTGCCTTGTAGCAGGGGATCGGTCGTTGGCATCTGGTGCTCCCTTTCGCGTGCTGTGCGTCAGTGGCTGGCGGTGACGGCTACTCGGAGACCGCCGCGCCGCCCGAGAACTGGGCGATCCGGAAGACGACGAACTCAGCGGGCTTCACCGGGGCGATCCCGATGTCGACGATGAGCTGGCCGGCGTCGCGAACCTCCGGTGGGTTGTTCTCCTCGTCGCACTTGACGAAGAACGCCTGGTCGGGCGTCGCACCGAAGAGCGCGCCGTCGCGCCAGACGCGGAGCAGGAAGGAGTTGATGGTCCGCTTGACGCGGCCCCACAGGCGCTGGTCGTTCGGCTCGAAGACGACCCACTGGGTGCCCTCGAAGATCGACTCCTCGACGAAGTTGAAGAGCCGGCGAACGTTGAGGTAGCGCCAGGACGGGTCGCTCGAGATCGTGCGCGCGCCCCATACCCGGATGCCCCGACCCGGGAACGAGCGAATGCAGTTGATGCCGTTGGGGTTGAGCTGATCGTGCTCGCCCTTGGTGATGTTGAGCTCGAGCGAGATCGCGCCGCGGATGACCTCGTTGGCCGGCGCCTTGTGCACGCCCCGCGTGTCGTCGCTGCGGGCCCAGATGCCGGCAACGTGACCGCTCGGGGGAACGAAGATCGCCGTGCCGCTGAGCGGATCGAAGACCTTGACCCACGGCCAGTACAGCGTCGCGTACTTGGAGTCGTAGCCGGCCTTGTCGACCCGCCACTCCTTGATCTGCTGCGCGTTGAGCGATGGCGGCGCGTCGAGGATGGCGACGCGGTCGCCCATCAGCTCGGCGTGGGCGATCATCGCCAGCTGCACGGCCTGGACGCCCTCGAGGTCGATGATGCCCTGCTGGTACACGGCCATCAGGTCGGGCACGCTCAGCATCGTGACCTCGTCGACGGCCTCGAGCCCGGCGAAGCCGGTCCGATCGGCCGAGTTGCCGACGTAGTCATCGGGGGTCACACGGACCGGGACGCTGCTGCCGCCGCCGGACAGGCTCATCGAGCCCTGGGCCGGGACGCGCTCGACCGCGCTGGCGGTGCCGACTTCCTCGAGCCGGATGAGCTTGGACGTCGCCTTCACCTGGGTGATGACGTTGTTCTTGCCCTTGCCGGAGGTGACGTTGTCGAAGACCTCGACCGGCTTGCCGCCCTGGTTGACGACGAGCTTGAAGGTGCTCTCGGACGTCTCCGAGGAGGGCTGGATATCGATCGTGATGTCGTTGCCGGCCGGCCCGGCCTCGAGCGAAGTGGCGCGGTACGCGGGCGTGCCCTTGTCCTTGCCGCTGGCGAGCTCGGCCTGGGCCGCGGGCATCGCCCCGTCCGCTCCGACGCGCACGACGTAGCACGCGCCGCCACCGTTCAGGAAGTAGCCGTAGACGGCGTGCGCCAGGTACGAGTTCTCGACGAACTCGCCGAACGTCTGAGTGAACTGGCTCCAGTTGGTGACGAGCGTCGGCGCGTTGGCCGGGCCTCGGGCTGCGAGGCCGACGAAGGCGGCGACGGCCGTGCCCACGCCCTCGATCGGCTTGGAGCCGGACTCGACTTCCTCGACATAGACGCCGGGCGACAGGTACTGCGGCATGCGTTGGCCCCTTCGTTGCGGGAATTCCGGTCATGCCGACGGTGGCGGTGCGCCGAGGGGGCAACAAGGTCCGAGTGGACACGCGGTCGGGCGAGACGGGTTGCCCGAAGGGGCGAGCGGGTTGCCCGCAACGATGCCCTCGCGCGGCTCTGCCGGCGGATGCCGTGGCCCGACGATCCTCCGGATGATCCATGAGGTTGACGAGCTCCTCGAGAAGCTCGTGAAGCGGGATGCCCTGAACGGCTCACAGGTCGAGCTGGAGTTCGACGCGCCCACGAAGGACTGGGTCGCGCGCCGCAACGGCCCCACGGTCGACCTCTACCTGTACGACATCCGCGAAGACCTCCAGCGGCGGGTGCCCGCCTGGGAGGACGCGCGCGGGGTCGATGGCAAGGTTGCCGCCCGCCAGCTGCCACCCCGCCGATTCAAGCTGTCGTATCTCGTCACGGCCTGGACCCAGCGCCCCGAGGACGAGCATCGCCTCCTGTCGGCGCTGCTGTCCGCGTTCATCCGCAACCCGATGATCAAGGCCGAGGACCTCGAGGGCGCCCTCGCGGAGCCGGACCTGCCGGTCTACATCGACGTCGGGCAGCCGCCATCGCAGGACCGCTCGCTCGCCGACGTCTGGTCGGCGCTGGGCGGCGAGCTGAAGCCCTCGCTGGACGTCGTCGTCACCGCCCCGATCATGATCAAGCGCGACGCGCCGTTCGGGCCGCCAGTCCTCACGGTGCCGACCCTCGGCGTCGCGTCCACCGCGGGCCCAACCGAGGTCGTCCGGGGCCGCGGCCGGCGCATGGTCGCCGCGACCGAAAAGGTCGTCGAGCAGGACGAGCTGCTGCCGACGAGCGCCGTCGTCGGCGACCCGAAGAAGCGAACGCCGGGCATCGCGATCCGGGTGCGCGGCCTGCGGTCGAGATGACCCGCGCGCCGGCGGCGGATCCCGCGGCCGCGAACGGCCACGGAGCGCTCCCACCGGAGGCCGAGCTCCGCCGCGAGGTTGATGCCTCGCTGACGTATCTCCTGGGTCGCGTCGCCATCGTGGAGGCACGGGTCAGGAGCGCCGTGGATCGGCGGCGAGCGGACGACCCCGATCCCGGCGACCGGTTCCGCGGGCTGTACATCTCCGACGCGCAGGTCGATGGCCTGCTCACGAACCCCGGCGCGGCCCTCATCGAGGATCCGTGGACCGCTGCCGCGGTCGATGCGCTCGCCGCGCTCGACCGGGCGGCCGATGCCGCCGAGGCCGCCGGCCAGGACATTCGCCTGCGCCGGCTCGCGCGGGCGTTCCAGCTGGAAGCCGACGACGTCGAGCTCCTACTCATCGCACTCGCCCCGGACCTGGACCCGCGCTTCGAGCGCCTGTACGGCTACCTGCACGACGACGTCTCGCGCCGCCGCGCCAGCGCCGGCCTGGCCCTCGAGCTGGCAGGGACCGGCTCCGGCGTGGCGAGTGGCGCCGAGCGCGTCCGGCTCGGGCCGCACGGCACCCTCGTCTCCAACGGCCTCGTGCTCGTTGAGGATGGCGACCGGCCGTTCCTGACGCGCTCCCTGCGCGTTGCCGATCGGGTCACGGCGCACCTCCTCGGCGACGACAAGCCGGACGCGGCGATCGCGGACCTCCTGATCGAGTCGCGACCCGCGCCGATCGGCGACGTCGACATGCTCGCCCGCGCGATCGACAGCGGGATCCCGCTGATGTACGTCCGCGAGCGAGCGGGTGCCTCTGGGCGGTCGCTCGCGGCGGCGGCGCTGGAGCGCCTGGGCCGGCCGATCCTCCAGCTCGACCTCGCCCGCGTGGGGGTGAACGACAACCCGCGCGACATCGCCGCAGCTGCCTCGCGCGAGGCCGGGCTGCGCGGCGCGGGCATCGTGGCCGGTCCCATCGAGACGATGGCCGAGCGCGGCGCCGCCGCGGTGCGGGCCTTCGGCGAGTGCCGGGCGCCGGTGATCCTCATCGGCAACCGGCCGTGGGATCCCGCGTGGGCGCGGGAGGCGGCACTGCTCCTCGAGGCCCCCGTCGCGACCATCGCCGAGCGCCACGAGCTGTGGCTCGGCTCGCTCAACGGCGACCGGCCCATCGACATCGACCCCGCGGTCGTCACGCTTGCGTTCCGGCTCGCGCCGGACCAGATCGCCCGCGCGGCGCAGGCGGCGCGGCGGGCCACGGTCGCGGCCGCGCGCCCGATGACCGTGGCCGACATCTCGAGCGGCGCCCGCGCTCAGAACGCGGCCGGGCTCGAGCGCCTCGCCCGCCGGATCGAGCCGACGGCGAGCTGGGCGGACCTTGTCCTGCCGGACGAGAGCGAGGCCCAGATCCGCGAGCTGGCCGCCCGTGCCCGCCACCGCGACAAGGTGATCGGGGAGTGGGGGATGGGCGGCGGCAACAGCCGGCGCCTGGGGATCACGGCCCTGTTCGCGGGCGACTCCGGCACCGGCAAGACGATGTCGGCGGAGGTCCTCGCCGGCGACCTCGGGTTCGACCTGTACGTCATCGACCTGTCGACGGTCGTCGACAAGTACATCGGCGAGACCGAGAAGAACCTCGATCGGATCTTCACCGAGGCCGACCGGGTCAACGGCGTCCTGCTCTTCGACGAGGCTGACGCCCTGTTCGGCAAGCGCAGCGAGGTCAAGGACGCGCGCGACCGGTACGCGAACGTGGAGGTCGCCTACCTGCTCCAGCGGATGGAATCGTTCGAGGGCCTGGCGATCCTGACGACCAACCTGCGGGCGAACGTCGACGAGGCCTTCATCCGCCGGCTCGACGCGATCGTGGACTTCGCGCTGCCTGAGGAAGAGCACCGGCGCCTCCTGTGGGACCGCAACCTGCCGCCCGCCGTCCCGAAGAGCGACGACATCGACCTCGCCTTCCTGGCCCGCAAGTTCAAGCTGTCCGGCGGCGATATCCGGAACATCTGCGTCGCGGCGGCGTACCTCGCCGCGGGCGCCGGCCGCGGGGTCTCGATGAGTGACCTGATCCGGGCCACGGAGCGCGAGTACCAGAAGCTCGGCCGGCTCACCGTCGAGGCCGAGTTCGGCCAATACATGGCCATGACCAGGGCCGCGGGCTAGCCCAATGCCTGGCGACCGGCAGGCCGTCGCCGTCTCCCCGCCGGCGATCGCCCGCGACTCCGTTCGCCACGACCGGCGCGAGGGTCCCCGACCGGCCGAGGTGATCTCCGACCCACGTGGCACCCCCGGTCACGAGCCGTCGCTCGCCTCCATGCTCGGTCTTCAGCGATCGGCCGGGAACGCCGCGGTCGCGACGCTCGTGCGGCGGACGATGGATGTCCAGCGGAAGGGCAAGCCCGCCGGCCAGAAGCCGCCATGGGCCGCGTCGGAGCGGCCAACCCACAAGATCGGCGACGGCCCGACCACCGAGGTCGCCGAGCTCCAGCAGGAGCTGAATACGGCCGTTCCGGGTGGGGCACCCCTTCGCATCACGGCCATGTTCGATGCGGACACCGAGGCGAAGGTCAAGGCGTTCCAGCTCGCCCATCCGCCGATGCCCGCGCACGGGATCGCCGACAAGCGGACGTGGTGGAGCCTGGACAAGGCCGCGCCGCGGGTGGTCCGCCAGGGCCGGGACACCGTCCTCGGTCCTGGCAAGGGCGAAGCACTCGGCACGCCGGACGATGGGACGAAGCATCCAACACTCGTGTTCGGGGCCCGCGGTCCGGCCGTCGAGGAGCTCCAGCAGAAGCTCAACACGGTGCCCGTCACCGACGTGACGATCTGGCTGACGCCCCACGGCAACTTCGACAAGACGACCAAGCTCGCCGTCGTCCAGTTCCAGAAGAGTCGGAAGCCCCCGCTCCCGAGCGCCGGGGTCGTCGGCAAGGGGACGTGGGCGGCGCTCGACGCGGTGGCAGGGCCGGTCACCGTCGGGCGTCGCTCGTACGACTGGAGCCAGCGCGCCGAGGGCACGATCACCGGCACGAAGACCGCCCATACGTGGCGGCTCCTGCCGGATCGCCTCCAGGTCACCGTGAACATCAAGTTCGTCGGCGCGACCAAGGACCCCATGGTCGGCAAGTGGAAGACCGACATCACCGACGTCTGGAACACGTTCAAGTTCGCGGACCCCGGCAAGCCCGGCAAGGACCTCCTGCTCGACTTCGTGGTCGGCGCCGGCTCCCCGGCCGACGCCACGATCACGGTCCACAAGACACCCAAGAACGCAAAGAAGGTGCCACGCTCCGACGCCTCGAACTACCACACCGGCGACAAGGATCCGGGCCTCGCGCCGCACGAGTTCGGCCATCTGCTCGGTCTCCAGGACGAGTACAACAAGGGTCCGGAGACGTACACGATCGTCACCGGCGAGCAGCCGCCGATCGGCGAGATCGACGCGCCGACCAACAAGAAGGGCGACCCGGTGAGCCCGGATGTCATTGCCGCCGAGCTGCGCAAGGGGGTGCTCGGCAACGCCGCGACGCGCGGCAAGCGGGCCGTCGCGGTCGTGCGCAAGTACGGCCTCAAGCAGGGCGCCTTCGCGCAGCGCGTCGCACTCGCCTACGAGAAGGCGAATGCCGGGAAGATGCTGCGGGAGGACTTCTCGCCCACCCTGGGTGACCACGTGGTCAAGGATCCCGCCGGGACGACGGGCAACGACCTGGCCGCCCGGATCCCCGGCCAGTTCGACGCCGCGCCGGACGAGTGGGAGGTCGTCGAGCCGTTCCTGTACAGCAACAAGGGCATCATGGGCACGATGGAAGAGCGCACGGATCCAAGCACCGGGGGCGTCAACGCACACGGCCATCCGGTGGCCGAGCGCCACGTCCGCGACTTCCTCCAGATCCTGCTCGCCAACAAGCCGGGCAACTGGAAGGTCACGAGGCGGTGACCGCGGCGCCGGTCCTGCTTCGGTTCGAGCGTCGGGGTGGACTGCCGCCACGCGACGACGAGGAGCTGCGCCTGGGGGCCGATGGGTCGTTCACGGCCCGTCGGACCATTGGCGGGCCGGCGATCGGCTCGTTCGAGGGCAAGCTGGCCAAGGCGCCGCTGGGCAAGCTGACGGCCGCGATCGATGCGCTCGCGCCCGCCGAGAACGCCACGATCCCGACGCCGCGGCACGGGGCCACCGAGGTCCTCGAGGCCGGCGGCCGGACCATCCGGCTCGGGTCCAACGAGGTGCCACCGAAGCCGTGGCGTCCGCTCGTCAGCGGGGTCCGCAAGCTGCTCGAGGACGAGGTCGTGGACAGCCCGCACGCGGCAGTCGCGCTCGCGGCGACGGCATCGGCCGCGCGGCTGGAGCACGCCGGCGACTCCCGGCTGGAGATCAACCTCGGGTCGGTGGCCGTGCGGGTGATCCACGTCGGGGACGATGGGCTCGTCCTGGGCCGGTGGGCTGGACGTCTCGTCGAGCAGGTCCGCCACGGCGACGAGCTCGTGGACCGACCCGATTGGGTGACCGCTGGTCCAGGGTGGTCGGCGACGCTCCCGTTCGACCATGCGATCGCGCTCAAATCCGGCGAGTGGTTCCAGGTCTGGGTCGGGCTCCAGATCCGCGACGCAGACGGGCCGCGGGACGGCCAGCTCTATTCGCCGGTCCTGGCGCCCGTGTTTACCGATGCCTGATCGAGGGGCGTTCCCGATCGGGCAGAAAACGGCGTCGAAGGCCGGCGAGATCTTGCGGACGTCGGGCGGGACCCCGATGCTCCTCATGCCAAGGAGGACGTGATGTTCGAACAGGAATCCGACGTCGCGCACCGGCGCGCCACCCCTGCGCCGGAGAAGACGGAGCCGTCCATCGACGCGCTTCGCCAGCCGCGAGCGATGGGCGTCCACGACGCCGCCTCGCTGATGCACCTCCAGCGCCTGGCGGGCAACGCCGGCGTGGTCCAGATGCTTGCGGAAGAGGGGGCCGTGGCGCAGGAGGAGCAGTCCTCGCCCGTCCACGATGTCGTCGGCAAGGGCGGCGGAGCGCCGCTCGACGAATCCGTCCGCTCGTCGATGGAATCCGGCTTTGGGCAGGACTTCAGCGACGTCCGCGTCCACACGGACAATCAGGCGTCGAAGTCCGCCGAATCGGTTGGCGCGAATGCGTACACCGTCGGGAGCGACATCGTCTTCCGGAGCGGCCACTTCGACGCTTCGTCGCCGACCGGCCAGCGAACCATCGCTCACGAGCTCAGCCACGTCGTCCAGCAGCGCACAGGTCCCGTCGACGGCACCGAGGCGCCGGGCGGCATCCGTCTCAGCGACCCGGGCGACAAGTTCGAGCGAGCCGCCGACGCGACCGCGGACCAGGTGCTCAGCGGCGCCACCGCCCAGAGCGCGCCGGCCGGCGGATCCGGGACGGCCGTCCAGCTCGAGGAGGCCGAGGAAGAGGCCGAAGCGCCCGTCCAGCGCGAGATGGCCGGCCAGGAAGAGGACGAAGAAGCCGGCGCAGGCGCGAGCGGCTGATGCGCGACCCGGTTCCCGCGACACCGGACCTGACCGACGCGATCGGGGACGCCCGCACCGAGGTCGGGGCGGCGAGCCGCCAGCTCACCGACCGCGCGAACGACGTGTTCCGTGCCACCGGCTCGGTCGTCGTCGAGACCGTCGACCAGTGGGTCGAGGCATTCGTCCTCGGCCAGCCGGCCCGAACCGAGAAGCTCGGCAAGACCGGCGTGGACAAGCTCCGCGCCGACCTCGTCGCGACCAGGACGAAGCTGCCCGGCGAGAGCGCGAAGCGCCTCGTCGGCGCCTTCTCGTGGACGTTCCCCGTCGAGGCGGCCTGGATCGGCGAGAGCGACCGCGCGCCCCTGTACGAGGGTGGCGGCGACCTGCCCTGGATGATCGACGACGCGATCCGGCTGTCGGCCGCGTCCGCCGGCCGGCTCGCCGCGGGCGCCGGCTACGACATCGTCCCGCGCAGCCACTGGGAGCTCGGCGGCGACGGCACCGTCCAGCGCTACCTCGGACCGTTCGCGACGCCGTCCCGCCTCGTGATTGCGCTGCGCAGCTACTCGGACGCGCGCCTGCGCTACTTCCGGAAGCTCCGGGCGCTGCGCCGCCTCGAGGCCGAGAAGAGCGCCCGCGATGCGCAGATCGAGAACGAGGTCCAGCGCGAGGCGGCACTGCTACCCGCGACCGTCCTCTGGTCGAGCTCCCTGAAGGCAACCCCGAAGACAACGACCTAGGGCCGGCCCTCGATCCTTGGGGGGCGCGGCGCCTCCAGGTAATCGGGATCGAGTGCCCTATTCGGCGGCGGGCATTGACCGTTCGGCCGAGCGCGCGGCGGCGGCTGCCGCCTCGAGGCGTGTCTTCTGGTACACGTTGTCCTTGTACGTTCGACTTGCGTGCTTTCCTTCGGATGCGAATTGATCCACCTGATCGAGGGCCGCACGCAGTTGCGCGATGTCGGGTCCATCGCCGTCGACGTAGCGTTCCGACGTTCCGAACACGCTCGCCTCGTCGAAGGCATATGGAACCTTTCGATGTCGGCTCATCTCGGTTACCTGAGCCCGAATGGTGTCAATGGTGTTGTCGGCCGCGGCCTGCGCCGAGTCGAGGAACGACACGGTTTCGGCAGCCTGGGCAACCATAGCCAGGTATTGCGATGCATTGCCACCGGCCTTGTTTCCGGACGACTTGTCCGTGGCGGCACCCAACTGTGCCATGTAGTTCTTTCGGGCGCTCAACGCTTGGGCCCACTGGCCCATGAATCCCTTCAGCTCCTGCATGGCTCCCTGCGCTTGGAGCAGCCAACCGGCGTGTTCGAACTCGACCCCAAGAGCCTTTGCATGTTCGACCGCTGCCTGCGCTTCCATGATGTGCGTCTGTGCGCGGTCGAGTTCTTCCTTGTACCGCTGGGTCATGATGAACTCGACGCTCATGCCGAGCAGGGAGGTCGCCTTGCTACCCAGTTCTAGGCCGCCTTTGATCCCCTTGCCGAGGCCCTCGCCGGCTGCCGCCTCTCCGATGCCGGAGATGGCCTCCGGTGCTCCGAACCCCGCGAAAGAAACCGCCTCGACCACTTTGCCGACTGTTTCGATCCCCTCAGTGACGGCTTTGATCTTCTCCGTTATCTCAGCCTTCTCGGCCTCCGCCTTCTTCTGCTCCTCCTTTGCCAAGAGCGCAGCCTTCCGCTGCATGCTGCCCTGCAGGTTATGGCCAATGCCGAGAATCTCCGTGCGCTTTCCCTCGGCGATCGTCCGTGCGTTTTCGACGGTCTCGTTGAGCTTGCGATACTCCTTCTCATCGAGCCCTTTGGCGAGCGACCCCCGCTCCTTCGTCGTTAGGTCGCCCGCGGGACTGTCATCGTCGGAGAAGCCAAGTTCGCTCTGAATCGTGCGGAACTGCACAACGCTCTTGGCGGCCAGCGTTGCGGGGACCACGAAGTCGTTATAAGCGCCCTGCGCGACTGACAGTCGTGGTACGTCATCGAGATAACCTTGACGGAGTTCCACGAGCTTCTTGTACTGACCGGACTCGGTACTACCGTGGTAGTAGTCTCCAAGATCGACGGTAAGCAGCTTCTCCATCTGCTCCTCTTTGCGCTTTGCCTGCCCGACGGTGTAGTCCGGCTTCACTTGGATGGGAACGAGACCGCCGGTGTTTGCGGCGGCCTCGGTCGCGCGAACATCAGCCTCGCCCGCCCAGCCCGCAAATGGTGTCCGCGCTTCCTTCTTGCGCTGGATCACCGGCTCCGACGCGACGTGGGGCATCGCGGATGCTCGCTTCGAGATCAACGCCGTCGTGACCGACCGGTTACCGGCGGTGCGCTGCAGTGCCAACACGGCTCCGATGCTCAGCGCAGGCGAGGGCGCGTTCGGTTTGCGTTCAGTGCCTCTGTCCGTGGCGTCTCGCGTCGGAGCTGCGCGAGTCGGTTGTCCAGCCGGGAGCCGATCAGCCTCGAATTCGTGCATCAGGATCCTCTGCAGACGCGCGGGCGCTGAGCTCGCCCCGGAGCAGCACCTTGTGCTCTTGATACAACGGCCGCGGACATGCCGCCATGACCATAGGGGACGATCTGATGATCATTCAGGCAGGCGCCCGATGCCGTTCAGGCATTCATTGATCTCCGACGATGGCCGAGATGCGCCGCGGGGCCGAACCGGACGCCAACTGGTCAGATGAGGCCCTCGCGGATCGCGTACGCGACGGCGTGCGCGCGGTTCCGCAGGTCCAGCCGCGACGTGACGTCGTGGATGATGTTCTTGACCGTCCGCTCGGAGTAGAACAGCCGGCGCCCGACCTCCGCGGTGTCATAGCCCTCGGCGAGGAGCCGGAGGACCGCCGTCTCGCGCTCGGTCAGGCCGGAGAACGTCAGCCCGCGCGGCGACAGCACCTGGCGCTGGAGCTCGCCGACCTGTCGGAGCAGGCGTCCCAGGAGATCGGGCGGGAGGGTTCCCTCGCCGGCGGCCGCGGACCGGATCGCGACGGACAGGTTGTGCGCGGTCGCCTCGCTCCGGCGGATGACACCGGACACGCCGGCCTCCGCGGCGGCGAGCAGGCCCTTGTCGTTGACCCACGTGACGAGCAGGACCACCTTCGAGACGCCGCGCGCCCGCAGGGACCGGATCTCCGCGGTGATCGCGTCGGTGACGTCGTCCGCCACGACAAGCGCGACGCCCTCCTCGTGCGGCGTGTCGCCGGAGCTGACGATGAAGCCCTGGGCGCTCCGGAGCTGGCTGACGATGCCGGCCTTGGTCAGCGGGTCGGCCGCCGAGACATGGACCCCGATCGACGGGTTGAACGGAAGCGGTTCGGCCACCATCGGACGTTCTCCCTGACCGGTATCCGCCGCCTCGATTGCCCGGATCGCTCCTGTTGGACGGCTGCTGCGGACCCTAACGGGCAGCCCTTTCCGGTCGCTGAACGCCCGCTTAACGGGCACCGATTCCGGGGCGCTTCGACTGCCCGATCGGGCAATCCGGCGTCTCCGCGGGCCGTAGACTCCGCTGTGGTGATCACCCGCGGACCTGCCTCCCGTCCGATCGCCGGGGGCGTCTTCGCCGCACCCCGCGCCGCAGCCGGCGGTGCCGCATGGTGACGTGCCCGTTCTGCGGCTCCAGCAACGAGTCCGGCGCCGAGTTCTGCGGTAACTGCGGCAAGTCGCTCGCCGCGCCCACGCCCGAGGCGAAACCCGCTCCCGCAGCCC
>DHWF01000027.1:34260-34646 GCA_002413045.1 Chloroflexi bacterium UBA5189 | reverse complement strand
GGCGAAACCCGCTCCCGCAGCCCCACCGCCTCCCGCGCCGCCGCCTGCCTCCGCCTGGCCGGCCGCCGCCTCCAGCTCCACGCTGGCCGCCGTCATCTGTCCGAACTGCGGTGAGACCAACCACCCGTCGCGTGAGTTCTGCTGGAAGTGCGCCAGCGAGCTGCATCCGGCGCCGCCACCGAAGCCGCCGGCTCGGTTCGGACGCTCGTTCTGGGTCAGCTTCGGCGTGAGCTCCCTCGTCGGCCTGCTCGTCGTTGTCGGCGCCTCGATGCTGCTCGCCCCACGGACCGCTGCGACCTCATCGATCAACCTGGCGCGCCCGAACGGCGACCCTGTCGACTTCGCCGTCCAGCCGGGCAAGCCGCAGCCGCTCGCGCAGCTGCCGT
>DHWF01000027.1:0-34194 GCA_002413045.1 Chloroflexi bacterium UBA5189 | reverse complement strand
GAGACTACCGCCGACAATCGCGGCCCTGTCGCGCATGCTGACCAGCCCGGAGCCAATCGGCGGGCCGCCCCGCCGCGCCCCCCCCCCCCAGCCGCTCGCGCAGCTGCCGACCAACTCCACCATCCAGCTCGCGAGCTACAACCAGGCGGCTGCCGCGACCGCGAGCGTGGACTCCACGGGTCATGCTCCATGGTGGAACGACACCGTGCCGCGCATCCCCGCAGTGAGCCAGTTCGATGGCGGGCCACTCGCCAAGGTCAACTGCGTGATGGCCTCCGGCGCGATGCTCGCGCGGCTCAGCTACGGCATCGTCACCTCTGGCACCCAGCTTCGCGGCCTCCAGGATGACCAGGCCAACGCGACCAACTACGCCGATCTGGGGACGGCCGTGCAACGCGGCTGGGGCGTCAGCTTCCACAAGGGCGATCTCACCGCCCTGGAGCTTCGATCGCTGCTGTGGGCCGGGGCCGGCGCAGTGATCGGCGTCGTCTACGGCGAAATCCCGGTCGGCATCCGGCTCCAGGAGAGCTTTACCGGCAATCACTCGATCTACATCGATGCCTTCCGGCCCGACGGCCCGGACGGGCCTGCGGCGTACTACGTCATGGATCCCATCGGGCATACGTGGGCCGGCTACCGCGGTGGCTGGTGGCCGGCGGACGACGTCGAGCGCGCCGCATACGCGCACAGCAACGGCAAGATTTCCGCGACATGGGCCTTCGCGGGCGGCATCGTGCCGAAGGACCACCCGATCCTGCCCCGCAACGCCTATCCGAAAGGCCCCGGCCAGAGCGCCGCGCCGACCGTCGAGCCGACGGAGGGGCCGTCGGCGGCTCCCGTCGACCCGATGCCGACGGGCGACACGACCCTTGCCACGGACCCGGGCATCGGTGATCCGCCGCCGGACATCCCGATCTTCCTGCCGGCATCGTTCGTGACCAACCTGTATCTCGTCGACCCGGCGCAGGGCATCCCGCCGTGCACGACGGTACCGCCGCCGGCGGGTTGTCCGATCGGGATCGTCGGGGTCACCGATTTCGGGATCTCGATCCCGATCGCGACGCCGCCGCCGAGCGAAGTCCAGTTCCTGTACATGAACCCGATAGCCGTCGGTACGTACCAGATCATCTTCACCGCGCCTCCGAATACCCAACAGTCGCTGTGGCTATGGAACAGCGCGGGCGGTGGCGCGCTGCAGCAGCAGCCGGTCGAGCAGGGGCTGATCGGCGGCAACCCGGTCTCGATCTCGACGATCACCGTCGATCCGGCCGGCAATTTCTCGTTCCTTGCCACGGCATCGGGCAACGGGACGAGCTCGTTCAGCACCGTCGGGTCGCTCGTCGTGGGGCAGTGAGCCTCCTTGCCGGCGTCGCGCCGCGGCTCGCAGGCCTCCTCGCCCAGCACGGCGCGGCCATCGCCGCCGGCGTCCTGAGCGGCGCCATGGTCGGCGGGGCGGGCGTGGCAACGGGCGTCATCCCGACAGGCGGCTCTCATGCGGCGTCGACGCGAGCGCTGCTGGCCTGCCCGGGATCGGGCAGGGAGGTCGCCCGGATCGCATCCGGCCAGCCCATCCTCGTCACGGCCCGGTCGGCCGACGGCAACTGGCTGCAGGTCTATGTCGGTGAGCCCGGTGTCGACAGCGGCTGGGCATCGGCCGACGCACTGAAGCTACGCGACGCGGCGAGCAGCCTGCCTGTCGCCGACTGCGGCGTCCAGCCGAGTGGTGCACCGACCCCCGGCCCGGTCGCCAGCCCGCCCCCGCCGTCGCAGATCGCCCTGCCGACCGCGACCGCGGGCCCATCGCCGAGCCCCACGCCCAAGCCGACCCCCACGCCCAGGCCGACCGTGAAGCCGACGAAATCCCCGAAGCCAACACCGGTGCCAACATCGGTCAAGGACGCAAACCCACCGGTCATCAGCGGCCTCTATGCGAACAACAACGGCACGCACTGTTTCAGCGACTTCGCAGACCTGGATGTGACCGTGACCGATGCCGACTCCGGAGACACGCTCACCGTTGCGGTGCACGTGGTCCCTGCTTCGGGAACGCCGATCGACGACGTGTTCTCGGGCGGTCCCCCCGATTGGGAGTACTCGTTCTACACGGGGGGCCTCGATTGGACCAGCGGCGTGGTCAGGTGGACCGTGACGGCCACCGATTCCACCGGCAACATCACCAAGGTCTCGAGCAGCTCGAACTCGTCCGATCCCAGCTGGATCTGGTACGAGAAGAACGGCCCCTGCCCGACGCCATAGGCCGTGGACCCGACCTGATCCGAGGCGGAAATGTTGCCCGTTGCACGCGTTCGTGAGCCCGCTACCATCCGCCCGATGATCGACCGCGCGGAGGAGCTCCGGAGCGCGGCGCGATCGGGGGATCGCGCGGCATGATCACGTGCCGCGTGTGCGGTGCCCAGAACGAGGCCGAGGCGGTCTTCTGCGGCGTCTGCGGGAGTCGTCTTGCCGCTCTCGAGGGAGCCACCGACGAGACGCCAGCTCCTCCGGAGGCGAGCCCCGCCGGGTCCGCGCCCGACGACGAGGTCGTCGTCCCCTCCCGCAAGGCGCGCGAACCGGCGCCCGCGAGCCCGGACGCAGCGGAATCGGTGACCCAGGCGTTTGCGGCCCCGGTGGCGCCGGTCTCGACCGACACCACCGCGTTGGACCTGAGCGGAATCACCTGCGCGGTCTGCGGCACCCGCAACGACCCAGCGCGCGAGTTCTGCCGCAAATGTGCCAGCCCGCTCCGCCCAAGCACGACGGTCGTCAAGTCGAACGACACCCTCAAATTCCTGGGCACCTTCATCCTGACGGCGACGCTCGGGGTCTCGGTCGTCGTCGGTGGCGCCGCGCTCCTGCGCCCGCAGGCCGCTCAGGCGGCGCCGATCACGCTCACGAGTGGCGACCGCCCGGAGGTCGACGTCGGGCTGACCGCCGATGCACCGAAGCCGCTCGAGGCGCTGCCGGCATCGGCCACGATCCAGCTGGCGAGCTTCAAGGCCCAAACGACGACGCCGGGGGACCGGGTCCAGCCACCGTGGTGGAACGCCTCCGTTCCGCGGGTTCCGGCGATCTCACAGTTCGACGGCGGTCCGCTCCAGAAGGTCAACTGCGTCATGGCCTCCGGGGCGATGCTGGCGCGGCTCGGCTTCGGGATCGTGACGACCGGCTCCCAGCTCCGCGCCCTCCAGGACGACCAGGGGGGAGCCACGAACTACGCCGACCTCAAGGCGGCCGTCGCGCGCGGCTGGGGCGTCAAGTTGTTCACCGGCGATCTGTCGGCGATCCAGCTGCGCGCGCTCCTGTGGGCAGGAGCGGGCGTCGAAGTGGGCATCGTGTACGGCGTCCTGCCGGTCGCCGACCGGGTCCAGGAGAGCTTCACCGGGAACCACTCGATCTACATCGATGCGTTCCGGCAGGGCGGCTCGGACGGGCCTGCCGCCTACTACGTCATGGACCCGATCGGGCACACGTGGGCCGGCTACCGCGGCGAATGGCTGCCGGCCGCGGACATCGAGCGGGCCGCCGAGGCGCACAGCGCCGGCAAGATCTCGGCAGCGTGGACGTTCGCCGGTGGCGTCGTGCCGGCCGATCACCGGGTGCTGCCGCCGAGCGCCTATCCGGGCGCGGGTCCCGGCGAGAGCCCAGCCCCCACGGGCACCGGCGGCCCCGGCAGCACGAGCGGCCCGGGCAGCACCAGTGGCCCAACCGGCTCCGGCGGGCCGATCGTCGACCCGCTTCCGCTCGGGGACCTGCCCCTCGCAACCGATCCGCCCAACGGCGATCCGCCCCCGGACACGCCGAAGTTCCCGAACCTCCAGTTCGTGCAGGACGCGTACCTCATCAATCCCGGCCCTGATCTGCCGACGTGCTCCGTCGTGCCGGCGCCGCCGGGTTGTCCCGCCGGCATCCTCGGGATCATCGACCTGGGCGGCGCGACGATCCTCTCGCCGTCGTCACCGCCGGGTAGTTCAGTCGACCTGCTGTACGCGAACCTCATCTCCCCGAGCACCTACCAGATCGTCTTCACCGCGCCCGCCGGCACCGACGCGAACCTGTTCCTTTGGGGCACCTCCGGCGGAGCGCTCCAGCAGGCGGATGTCCAGGCCGGGTTCATCGGCGGCCAGGCGGTCTCCGTGGCCACGGTCACCCTGGACACGAGCGCGAGCTACTCGTTCGTCGCGACGGCGAGCGGGTCCGGCGTGCAGGCTATCAGCTCGGTCGGCACGGTGACCGGGCAGCCATGACGATGCTTGCCGGCGTCGGGTCTCGGCTCGGTAGCCTCGTTGCCCAACGCGCCGTGCAGGTTGCCGCCGCAGGGCTCTTGAGCGGCGCGGTCGCCGGAGGCGCAGTCGTCGCGGCCGGGCTGAGCCCCTTCGATAAGCCACAGACCGCTGCGACCCTCGCGATCCTTGCATGCCCCGGTTCGGGGCCGGAGCTGTCGCACATTCCCGGTGGCCAGACGCTGCTCGTGACCGCGCGTTCGGTCGACGGCCACTGGCTCGAGGTCTACGTTGGCGAGCCCGGCGTCGAGCGCGGCTGGGCGCAGGCGAGCGCGTTGCGACTCCAGTCAGCCCCGAACAGCCTCCCGGTCGGCGGCTGCGTCGAGACGGCGTCGGCGTCGAGCCAACCGAGGCCGTCTCCGAGCCCTTCGCCCGAGCCCGGCGAGACGATCCTCGCGACGGTCGGCCCGAGTCCGACACCAGGGCCGACGCTCAAGCCAGGCCAGGCCGCGACTCCGACCCCCAAACCGACACCGACCCCGACGCTCAAGCCCGGCCAGACGCCGACGCCGACACCGCATGCCACCCCGACCCCGACGCCGACCCCGACGCCGACCCCGACCCCCACGCCGAAACCTACGCCAGTGCCTGATCTCACACCCCCGTCTATCACCGGCGTGAGCATCAGCGGCGCCTACTACGACGGCAGCATCGACTACTACATCTACAACGTCGGGAGCGGCTGTGGGCCCACGTCGGCGACGATCAGCATCAACGTCACCGACGCGGGCGGGAGTGGCCTGTACACGCCTTCGGTCACGCTCCATTGGAAAGACCCAAATGGCATCCAGCACAACTTCCAGATGAACAACCCGTCGACCAACGTCTTCACCTCCACCATCACCAACCCCGGGTCGTCCTGGGCGGACTCCAATCTCGAGTATTGGGTCACCGCCTCGGACAACGCCGGGAACACATCGACGACATCGCATCCGCCCGACAACTCGCACTGGCTGTTCGAGGGATCGTGCATCCCGTGATCGGGGATGTCGGGTAGGCGCGGCTCACGGTCCCGCGTTGCGATCGCCGTGGCCGTTCTTGTTGTCCTCGACGGCTGCACGTTCGGCCCAACCCCGACGACCATCGGCCTACCCGTCCTGGGGATCGACTGGGGCCGCGTCGCGTCCGTAGAACGGCCCGCCAATTACGAGCAGACCGTCTCACCGAGCTACCAGGGCACCCACCCGATCCTGCGCATCCAGGGCCAGGCGATGATGGTCGACGTCGCCGGGCTCCCGGGCGGTGGCTACGTGGCGGTTGGCTACGTCCCGCCTGATTGGGCGCCGTACTCCTGGACGTCGACCGACGGCCAGTCGTGGACCATTCACGAGATCGATGCCACGCCGTTCACCTTCCCGGTATCGGTCGCGGTCAGCGCGGATGGAACGATCGTGGCCGTCGGCCGATCCGGCAACGATCCGGTCTCGTGGACGTCGCATGACGGCGTAACCTGGGCGCAGCACACCGCGCCGCTGCTCGGCAACGGGTCCGTAGAGCGGATGACATCGGTCGTCGCGACGCAGAACGGCTTCGTCGCGGGGGGCTCGGCCGGGCCTGAGCTCCTCGACCGGCATGCGAGGTTTTGGACCTCGCCCGATGGGGCCGCCTGGCAAGCGGTACCCGACGACGCCACGGCATTTGCGAACGCCGAGGTCCGCGGCATCAGCACATTCAGCGGTGGGCTCGTCGCCGTCGGCGTGGTGGGCGGCGTGCAGGATCCGACCGGCGCGGTGGCCTGGACGTCAGCCCACGGCGCGAGCTGGACTCGTGTCGAGAGCCAGGCGTTTGCCAACGGCGAGGCGGTCTCGGTCGCGCCCGGACCTGCCGGCGGCGTCGTCGCCGTTGGGGCGGACATCGGCCGGAAGATCGCGCTTGCATGGACGTCCGTGGACGGCAGGATTTGGACGCGCGCGCCGGATCAGCCCTCTCGGCAGCACTCGGGAGGGTTTGCCTGGATGACCGACGTGGTGACGATCGGCGGCATATCGATTGGAGTCGGGGACGTGCAAGGCCTGCAGCGCGGCACCGCCGTCTCGTGGATCTCGCGGGACGGGCTGGCGTGGCAGATGTCGGCAAGCGCGCCGGTGCAGGCAGGAGCTGAGTTCTACGGTATTGCCCAGGCAGGGCAGGGCGCCCTCGTTGTCGGGGCCTTCGGCATCCCGGACTCGTACGTGCCGGAGGTCTGGCTCACGCCGGCGCGCTCATGACCCCGATTACGGACCGGGCGCAACTCCGCGCGACTTCCGGAAGAAGAGCAACGCACCGCCGCCAAGCCCGACGAGCAGGACGACGAGGCCTCCCGCAAGGAGCGGCCGGCTCAAATCGCTCGACGCTGTCTGTCCGACGTCCGGAGGCGCGGTGTCGAGCGGCGCAAGGGATGGCGCTTCGGCAGTCGCGCCGTCGGCGGTCTGCCCGGGCGTGGCTGTCGGCTCAGGCGTCGAGGCCGCCGGGGCGCTAGGCGCCGAGCCGGTGGTCGCCGGCGCGCTCGTCGGCGCGCCCGGCGTCGGGTTCACGGTCCTGCTCGTGGGCCGCGGGGTCGGCGTCGCGCCCGGCTTCAGCGTCGGCGTCGGCGTCGGCTTCGGCGTGGGCGTTGGTGCAGGCGTCGGGCTTGGCGTGGGTGGCGGCGGCGTGGGTGTATTGAAGATCGGGCTGATGTCGAGCGTCCCATTGATCGTCCAGTTGCAGGAGGTGCTGCCCAGGCCGTTGCTGAAGCAGGACTGGCCCCAACCGGCGAAGACGGAAGTGCCGGTCGGCGTCTCGGTGAGCGTCACCGTCGTGCCCTTCGCGAAGTGCACCGTGCACGTCGACGGGCAGTTGATCCCCTGCGGGGAGCTCTTGACGGTCCCGGTGCCGGTCCCCTGCAGGTGGATCGTCATCGTCTCGGGATTGAGCAGGGAGAACGAGAAGTCGGTGTCGCTGATGCTCGGCGTCGCGTTCGAGAGAGCGAACGTTTTTGACTCGTTGACAGCGCCGCCACATGACCCGCCCTGGTAGCTGAAGCAGCTGTCCGAGTTGACCATCACCTGCATCGAGATGGTTACCGACGATTGCGTCGTGTAGGAGATCCCGACGACGCACGCGCTCGCCGGGCCGTTGATGTTGCCTTGCCGCGAGCAGGTTCCGAGTGTGATCGGCTGCGGTGAGCCGCCGGGAAAGGTATAGCTCGTAAACGTGACGCCGCCCGTTCCGTCACCCTGGAGGCCCAGGTAGATGCACTCGAAGTTGGCCAAGATGCCGCACTTCGGGAGCAGCGCTTCCGCCGGCCGACTCGCGCCGGGTGACACCGCCATCGCTGCGCCGAAGGCGAGCCCGATGACGAGCGCGAGCAGGTGCCGATACATGCGGCTGGACCGGAACGTACGCAATGGACCGAACAACCTCCACCGAGCGACGCTGGCCCGACCCAACGCAGCGTACGTGGCGGCGAGCATATGCCCGATCGATGCGGACGTACACGCTGTAAATTCACCGACGCGCAGATGGGCGGTACCATCACGCCGTCTGAACGGAAAAAGCGGATTCTTGGGGGAGGTCATCATGGGGCGGAGGCTCTTGCTCGGGCTCGTCGTGGTCGCGACGATGCTGGCGGCGTGTGGTGGCTCGGCCACCACCAACGATCCATACGCGCTCACGTTCAATGCGACGAAGACGGGCTGGGATCAGGTCCAGGTCGATCTCTCGCTGTCCGCCGTGCAGGGCAGCGATTCCATCAGCCTGCAGCCCGGCGCGGTCCGGCTGGTCCTCGACACGAAGAACGGCAAGGGCCTGTTCCACCTGTCGATCCCGACGTCGGCGCTCGGCAGCTCCGCGGCCGATCTCGCGCAGCTCGGCATCACCGGCGACACGCTCGACATCGACGTCCTGTACGACGGCCAGGCGCTGTATGCCAAGAGCCCGATCGCGCCGGCGCTGCTCCAGCTGCTGTACGCGAGCTCGGGCGGGGTCCCATCGGGCGACCTCACCAGCTGGCTGAAGCTCGGCACGGCGGCCGACTTCGCCTCGCTCGCGGCACTCGGCGGCGTCACGCCAACCTCCTCCGCAGCGCCGATGGCGAGCTTCGCGGACGCGAACGCGCTCAAGACGGCGCTCACGAATGCCGGCGTCACGCTCACGTTCGTGGCGACGGAAACGCACAACGGCGTCAGCGCGGCGCACGTCTCGGCGACCGTGGATTGGACGAAGCTCGCTTCGAGCAGCGCACTTACGTCTGGCGCGAGCGCAGCCGAGATCCAGCAGGCCATCACGGCGCTGCAGAACACCAACTCCAGCATCGATCTTTGGATCGATGGCTCGAACCGGCTCATCGGGCTCGAGGTCAAGGGCTCGTCCAAGACGGACGCGACTCAGACGTTCGACTTCAACCTCAGCTTCAAGACGCCCGACGCGGGCACGAGCCTCGACGCGCCGGCGACCTCGGTCGACGTCCCGCTGATGACGCTCCTCGGCCCATTGCTCCAGTCACTGATGGGCGGCGTCACGCCCTAGGCAATCCCCCGAGCTCGATATTCGAACGGCCGTCCGGCCCCGCCGGGCGGCCGTTCTGCTGTCGTGCGGGGAGTGGCCGGCCAATCGTGCTCGTGAGACGATGACGTCCTCGTCCCCGTAGCTCAGTGGACAGAGCGGCTGCCTTCTAAGCCGAAAGTTCAATTCGGCGTGCTCGTCAGCGTGGCGATACCACCGAGAGGGCAATCGTTAGCCACTCAGTTGAGCGACGCGTGTGGACAGCGCGCCGGGCGTTCGCCGGACGCCACGCGCCCCGGGTTTGTCGCACATCGGCGTCTCGCCGGCGGAACGTCGGGGACTCCAGCGCATACCGGCCTCTACAACTTCAAGTTGATCCAGCCGCCGGCGCGAGTCATGGCGACTCGGCAGGCTGCACAGGTCGAGGCCCGCGTGGATCCTCGCTCTCCGGGCCGCTTGGAGCTCCGAATCGGGCTATGCGGCCCGCTAAGCCGCTGGCAATCGAGGTCATGCTGGTCATGGCGCATCAGGCGTATTGACCGAACGGAGAAAGAATCCGATGCACACGATCGCGAACCGACTGGCCGCCGTTGCCACCTTCTTCGCCGCCGGTGCGGCGCTCGCAGGCCTGGCCGTCCGCGGTCTATACGTCGACGCACCCAACTGGGTACAGCAGGCCCAGGGCACCGATCTCGCCACGCTGTTGCTGGCAGTTCCCGTTCTGGTGGTTGGCCTATGGACGGCCTCCCGCGGCTCATCGGCCGGTCGACTGGCCGTCGTTGCCGGGCTGCTCTACCTCGTTTACAACTACGCGATCTTCGCCTTTTCGGTGGCGATGAACCCGCTGACCTCCATCCACATCGCCATCTTCGGCGTGTCCCTCTGGAGCCTTGTGCTCGCCGGTCGCTCGGCCGTCGAAGGGGCTGAGGCCGTGACTCAGCGTTTGAACCGTCGCTTGGCCGGCGGTTTCCTCATCGGAGTCGGTGCAATGTTCGGGCTGCTATGGCTCGGCCAGATCGCGGCGACCAGCATCACGGGCGTCCTGCCTGCGGACCTTCTGAAAGCCGGCATCTCATCCAATCCCGTCTACGCCCTCGACCTCGCGTTCTTCCTGCCCCTGTGCGCGATCGGCGGCATCGGCCTCCTTCGCGGCAACGGGGCGGCGGCCTTCGCGTTCCCGATGCTCGTGTGGGTTCCCCTGATGGGCGCAGGAGTCGTTGGAGGCATGGTCCTGATGGCAGCCGCCGGTGATCTGACAGCCGTCCCGGTGGCGGTGGTCATTACCGTCCTCGGTGTCGTGTCCTCGATCCTCGCGGCGGTTGTCTTCGTCCGACCCCGTGCAGCCCTCGGGCCCGTCCGACTCGCCGCCATTCCCGCGCCCCAGGAAGGCTGATGCCATGAAAGCCATCGTCGTCTACGAGTCCCATTGGGGAAATACCGAGGCGATCGCTCAGGCGGTCGCGGCCGGATTCGGGCCGGGAGCGGAGGCCCTCACGACAGACGAAGCCTCCTCCGCGGCGCTGGTCGATGTCGACCTTCTCGTGGCTGGCGCTCCACTGATCGCCTTCAGCTTGCCCTCCGACAAGACCCGCACCGCGATCGCTGCCGGATCCGGTGAGGCGCCGACGCCCCCGGACCTGTCGCATCAGTCGTTGTCTTCCTGGCTTGAGAGCCTTCCTCGGGGCCAGGGGCGCTCGGCCTCTTTCGAGACTCGGATGCGGTGGTCCCCCGGTGGTGCGACCGGCGCGATCGATCGCGGCTTGGAGAGGGCCGGGTACCGCCCTGTCGGGAAGGGCCGCCGGTTCGTAGTCATGGGGAAGTATGGCCCGCTGCGCGATGGCGAGATCGAGCTGGCGCATCGGTGGGGAGCCGAGCTCGCGGTGATCGTGAAGTCCGAACGCTCGGTCCAGGCGACGCGTTAGCGAATCGAGCGCGGAATCGCAGGTCGCTCGCGTCCTCGCCGCCTCGTCGCATCGAGTTGCAGCAAGAAGCGCTCGCGTAGACTCGCGAGTGCTTCAGGCCTGTGTGTGGTGTGGCGGGCCCAGGTCCAGATGTGAGCCTGAGTTGACAAGGTCGTCGAGCGGCGTGCTAACTCTGGTTCGGTTCAGATTGAGTGTCCAATCTGTCTCTTCGTGCTCAAACTGACACGATAACTACGTCCCCGTAGCTCAGTGGACAGAGCGGCTGCCTTCTAAGCAGCGGGTCGCAGGTTCAAATCCTGCCGGGGACGCCAAACCTCGACGGGGGTCCGAATGCGTCGCGTCGCTACCGCTCTTGCGCTGGCGCTGTGCCTGCTCGGCTGCTCGGGGTCGAGGGGCGAGCAAGTGCCGTTAATCACCGTCGAGCCGGTGCCACCGGGTTGTTGCTTGTTGCTGTACGCCGTCGTCGACGTAGTCGCCGACCCATCGACCGGAACGCCGACCATCAAAGGCAACGGTCTGCCGTTGAAGTGGCCAATGGGCTACACGGCCTGGCGCGTCGGGTCCGAGGTCCAGGTCCTGGACGGCGCGGGGAGCGTCGTGCTGACGACGGGCAGCAGGTATCGGATCGAGCCGACCTATGAGCTGGACACGACCCAGGACCAATCGACGTGGGTCGTCGGTGACGTCAAGCCCTGTGCGGACTGCGAGCTGGGAGGCGGCACGCTGTAGCCCGGGTCTTTGCTTTGGCCTCAGCGCAGCCGCGTTTCGAGCCGCGCCTTCACCGCGGGCCACTCATCCAGCAGGATCGAGTACCAGACCATGTCCCGCACGGTTCCGTCCTCGCCGAGCCGCACGGCGCGGCGGATCCCGTCCAGCTTCGCCCCCAGCCCTTCGACCGCCCGGCGTGACCGCTCATTGGGTGCGTCGACCTTGATCGCGACGCGGAACACACGCCAGGTCTCGAAGGCGTGGCGCAGCATGAGGAACTTCGCCTCGGTGTTCACGCCGGTTCCCTGCGCGGACGCCGCCAGCCACGTCCAGCCGATGTCAGCGACATGCGGGACCTCGAGTGGCCGGTCGTCGAGCCGGGACCAGTGCTCCATGCGCAGGAACCTCGTCGAGCCGGCCACTCGTCCATCGGACACGATCGCGAACGGGATGACGCCGGGCGCTTCTAGCGCGTACTCGACGTACGACTCCATCTCGTGTTGGCCGTCGGGAACGTCGGCAAACGCGTAGGTGTCACGCGACTCGGAGGCCGCCTCGACGAGCGCGGGCACATGCATGAGCGTCAGCGGTTCGAGCAGGACGCGCTTGCCTTCGAGTCGCACGGTCCAAGGCTAGCCAAACGCCATCGTGCTGGGGACGCCACCGCAGCCTTGGGCTAGAGTGCGCGCCATGACGCGGCGCATCGGTGGGCTGGTCGCAGCCGGCATCGTCCAGCTGGTCGCACTGGTCCTGGCCCACGACCTCGTCTTCCTGGCGCGCTACGGATCGAAGTACAACGAGGAGCTCGTCCATTCGGGCCACGGCGGGACGTGGGCCGCTGCGGTCCAGACGAGCCTCGTGCTTGGAGCGTTGCTGGCGGCGGCAGGGATCTTCCGCCTCGTGCGTCTTCGCCTGCTCCTCCGCAGGCGCCAGAGCGGCGCCGAGCACCTTGGCGGCCTGCCCGTTCGGTCGCTGCTCTCGGGCTGGGCTCGCGCCGCGCGCCTTCTCGCGCCGACAACGGTCGCGCTCCTGACGATCCAGGAGAACCTCGAGCGCTGGGCGATCAGCCATCAGCTGCCGGGACCCGCGATCCTGCTGACCCCGGAATACGCCGGCGGGCTGTGGATCACGCTCGTCGTCGGCCTCGCCGTCGCGCTGGTCGTCGCGCTGTTCCGGTGGCGCCGTGAGACGCTCCTCGCCCGCCTGCGCGTGGCCCAGCGGCGCGAGCTCCGAACCACCACGAACAACGCCCGCCACACCGGCGTCGAGATCAATCCGCCGGCCGACTCCCTGCTCGGGCGCCGATCCGCCCTGCGCGCCCCGCCAGCGGTGCTCGCGATCTAGCCCGCGGGAGTCTCGGCCACACCCAGGCGCCCGCCGGGCATGCGTCTGTCCGTCGCACCCGCCTGGAGGACTCCATGTTCCAGTCAGTCCGCCGCCGGCCGATTGCCGGCATCGCCCTCGGTTCGATCCTGCTTGTCGGCTCCCTTGCGCTCGCACCCGTGGCCGCCGCGCACGAGGCGTTCACGGCCGGCACCTATTCGATCGAGATCGGCTGGCTGTTCGAGCCGACGTACGTCGGCCAGCCGAACGCCGTCCAGTTCACGATCCACGACAAGGACGACAAACCCGTTACCGACCTCGGCGCGAGCGACATCTCGGTCGTCGTGTCGACCGCCGGGACCGACAGCCCGAGCCTGAGCTTCGACCCCGCATTCGACCTTGCCGACGGCGACGGGACGTTCGGCGAATACGACGCCGCGATCGTCCCGACGGCTCCCGGCGACTACACCTTCCACATCACCGGCTCGATCCACGGCACGAAGCTGGACATCACCGGCACGTCGAGCGCGGACACGTTCAACTCGGTGGTCGGCTCGACGGACATCGAGTTCCCGGCCAAGCTCCCGTCGATGGACGAGGTGTCGACGCACCTCGATCGAATCGACAGTCGGATCGCGGCGCTCCAGTCCGCCGCGCCTGCCGGCGGCGGGGATGCCACCGCCCAGGCCGCGCTCGCGACCGCGCAGACCGCATCGGATTCCGCAAATCGGGCGTTGCTCGTCGGCGCGCTGCTCGGCGGCGCCGGCGTCGTGATCGGCGCCGCGGGCCTGTGGCTCGCGCTGAAGTCCCGGCGGAAGGACGCGGCATCGGCGTGATGACCCGCCCGAGGCACGCCGGCAGGCGCCGGCTCGCCGCGATCTCGCCCGTGCTGCTCGCGGTGGCGCTTGTCGCGCTCGCCGCCGGCCCGCGCGACGTCGAGGCGCATGCCTTTCTGAAGGCGTCGCAGCCGGCCGCCGGCGCGACCCTGGGCAGCGCGCCGAGCTCCGTCGTGATCACGTTCAGCGAGCCGCCGGACCCGAAGCTGTCGTCCATCTCGGTCGTCGACAGCAGCGGGACCAACCACGTGACCGGTCCGATCGTCAGCGTGGCCTCGACACCCACCACGCTCAGCGTGCCGCTCGACCCACTCGCCGACGGCGTCTACACGGTCTCGTGGCGGGCGGTGTCGGCCACCGACGGCCACATCTCGGCGGGCTCGTTCGTGTTCGGCGTGGGCACGCCGCCGCCGTCGGAGGCGCCGGGCCAGGTCGCTACCGGCGTGAGCGAGAGCGGATCACCCCCCGCGATCGCGGCTCGGTGGCTGCTCTACCTCGGGATCGTCGCGCTGTTCGGCGCGGCGTGGGTCGCGCTCGCCGTGGTCAAGAAGCCCGCCCGCGACCTGCTGCTGATGGCCGCGGCGGGCTGGGTCCTGACGTTCATCGGCACCCTCGCCGTCATCGGGGTCCAGTGGGCGGAGACAGGTGCGCCGATCGAGACGCTCATCGGGACGTCGGTGGGCACGGCCGCGATCGCTCGCGCCGTTTCGCTGCTGCTCGTGGGCGCCGCCGTGATCGCGCTGGCCGCCGTGCCGGCCTTTGCCGGGACGCGCGGCTGGGCCGCGGTTGCCATCGGCGCCGTCATCGTGCTCGCCGTCGATGTCGGGACGGGCCACGCGGCCTACGGATCCGACCTGGTCCTCCAATTCACTGCGCAGCTGACCCATGGGCTCGCAGCGGCAGCGTGGATCGGCGGATTGGCGGGCCTGCTCCTGGTGCTGCGGACGATCCCTGCCGAGGAACGCGGGCCAACGGCGCGCCGCTACTCCACCTGGGCCGGCATTGCACTGGCGGCCGTGGTCGTCACCGGGTTCATGCGGGCGCTTGCCGAGGTCGGCACGCTCGACGCGCTCATCAATACGGACTTCGGGCGGGTCGTGCTCGCGAAATCGGCGTTGCTGCTCGTCCTCGCGCTGCTCGGTGCCTTCAACCGGTTCGTCACCCTCCGTGACGATTCGCGCCTCGAGCGCCGGCTGCGCCGGGTCGGCACGACCGAGATCACGATCGCAGTCGTGATCCTCGGACTGTCCGGGCTGCTGGTGAACCTGTCGCCGCCGGCACTCGCCGGGACCACGATCGCGCCGGCGCCCCAGCCGATCGTGGCGACGGGCAATGACAACGGGACGAGCGTTCGGGCGCGCCTTGTCGTGACCCCGGGCACGACCGCCAGCAATGCATTCGACCTTTCGCTGACGGACTACGACAGCGGCGCTCCGACGGACGCCTCGGCGGCGTCGATCCGGTTCGCCGTTGCGTCACTTTCCGGCGTCGGGACGTCGACGCTCGACCTGGCACGGGCTTCGGCGGGCCACTACACGGGGATCGGTGCGAACCTTTCGATCGACGGAATCTGGAAGCTCACGGTCACGGTGACCCTCCCGGGGGGCGCCGTCGAGGTGCCCCTCGTCGTCGCGACGAAGGTCGCCGACCAGCCGGTCCAGCAACTCGTTTCGCCGGGCGTGCCGACGATCTACCAGGTCACGCTCGGGGCGATCGGGTCGGCGCAGCTGTACCTGGACCCCGGCAGCCCCGGCAAGAACGACGTCCACGTGACGTTCTTCGACGCGGCCGGAAACGAGCAGCCGATCAGTTCCGCGACGATGGCCGTCGCGCCGGCCGACGGGGCCGGACAGATCATCCCAGCGCGAATGCTCGAGCCGGGCCACTTCGTCGCGACCAGTGATCTCGTCGCCGGCCCGCTGACGGTCGACGTCGTGACGCCAATGCCGGCGGCCGGCGGATCCGGCCAGATCCATGTCCATGTCACCATGCAGGTCACACCGTGAACCGTTTGCGCCATCCCGCCGCGCTCGTGCTGCTCACCGCGTTCGTCGTGGCGTGCTCGCCCGGAGCCGTGGCCACCCCGACCGCGGGCCTGGCGTCGCTTGGTCCGCGCCCGTCGAGCCCGGCCGTGGTCGGGATCGTGTCGCCGGTCTCGGGCGCACACGTGACCGGCACCACCGTGCACGTCGTGCTGTCGCTGACCGGAGCGCAGATCGTGCCCGCGACGACCACGGCGATCACCCCGACGACCGGCCACGTCCACCTGTATGTCGACAATTCCCTCGTCTCGATGAACTACGGCCTCGAGCAGGACATCCCGGTCACGCCGGGCTCGCACGTCCTGAAGGCCGAGTTCGTTGCGGCGGACCACGCGCCGTTCAACCCGCGGGTCGTCTCCGCCGAAGTCATCTTCACCGTGCAGTAGGTGGGCCGCGACCGCCGGCTTGGCTGGCTCGCCGTTTTCGCCGGCGCCGGCCTTGCCCTCGCCATCCAGCTGGCGGCGCCTGTTCGCGTCCCGCTCTACGACGGCGTCGTCGTGGCCGAGCCGTACCGCTATCTCCACCCGACCGGCACCCTCGCCGGCCAGCCGACCTCGACCGAGACCGACCAGCCGGTGATCGGGGGCGTCTCGCCGGCGTTCGCTGCGGCCACGTCCGAGAACCCGCCGCAGGCACAGCTGATCGCCCAGACGGGGGCGTTCGTGCTGACGCCCGGCGCGACGTCCCTGCATGTCTCGATCACGCCGGTCGAGCCACCGGCGGTGGTACCGGCCGACGGCACCATCGCCGGCAACGTCTATGAGGTGTCGGTGACGGACCAGGCCGGCACGGCGCTCGCGGTCGCGACGTGCGACGGCTGCCTGTCGCTGTCCATGCGGGCGCCGGAGGGCACCGACACGGCGACCCTGATGCGCTTCTCCGGGGGCGCGTGGGCCGACATGGACACCCTGCCAGTCGGTCTCGTGTCGATGTTCCAGTCGAACCCGACCGCGCTCGGCGACATCGCCGTGGTGGTTGCCGGCGGGCCGACCGCGTCCGGGTCGGGGACCAAGGAGCCGGACCTGGGCACGTCCGGCATCGACCCCGTCGTCATCTTCGGCGTCGGGGCGGTGGTGCTGTGGCTCCTCGTCTTCGGCTTCATCGTGTGGCAACGCGTCCGTCCGGCCCCGCCGCCCGGGCTGCCGGCACGTGGCACTCGCAAGGGCATTCCGTCGAAACAACCGCCAGCCAAGCAACGGCCGCCTCGCCGGCCGGGATCCGGGAGAGACACGTGATGAGCTCACTCCGGCGGCGCATCGTCGCGCCCGCGTTCGCCTTCGTCGTCGCCGCCACGCTGGTTGCGGGCTCGGGCGGGCAATCGGCCGCCGGCATCATTCGCATCGGTGCCGTGTTCCCGATCACGAGCAACGCGGCGTCGCTGGCCGGCCCCGAGTTGGCGGGCGTGCAGATCGCGGCGGACCTGGTGAACGCCGACGGCGGCGTCGCCGGACGCCGGATCGAGCTGGTCGTTCGCAACCTTCCGTCGCGCGACGCGGCGGACGGGGTCATGCAGGACCTCAAGGCGCAGGGCGTCCAGCTCGTGATCGGCGCGTACTCGTCCGACCTGTCGATCGCGGCGAGCCAGGCCGCCGATCGGGCCGGGCTCCTGTACTGGGAATCCGGCGCCGTCGCGGACCAGCTCACCGGACGGGGACTGCCGATGACCTTCCGGGTCGGGGCGAGCGGCTCCAACCTCGGCACGAACAGCGCGACGTTTGCCGCCGATCAGCTCGCGAGCCGCCTCGGGAAGCCCGTGGGGGACCTGCGCGTTGCGATCGCGGTCGCCGACGATGCCTACGCGAACTCCGTCGCCGACGCGGCCCAGGCGACCGCCATTGCCCGCGGCATGCCCGTCGTCGCGCGCCGCTCGTACAACCTGGTCGCGCCCGACTGGCCGCGCGTCATGGCGGACCTCAAGGCCGCCAAGCCGGACGTGCTCATCCTCGCCTCCCACATTCCGGACGGGATCGCCTTCCGCCAGGCGATGCTCGCCTCGGGACTCAAGGTCGGCGCATTCATCGGCTCGACGATGGCCGAGTGCGACCCCGACTTCGCGGGCGTGCTCGGGGCCGATGCGGTTGGGATCTTCGCATCTGATCGCCCGACCGCGGGATTCCAGCCGACCGCGCTCGATCCTGCGGCGGCCGCCACGTATGCGCGATTCGCCACTGCCTGGGCGGCCGCGTCCCGCGCGAACCGCGCGGGCACGAGTGGTGACCAGGCGGGTACCGGCTACGACCGGTACGGCGGCCAGGACGCCGAGTACACGATCCAGGGCCCGGATGCGGACGCAACGTCCGAGCAATCCGAGGAAGCCCTCTCCGGCTTCACCGCCGCGTGGGCGCTGTTCCACGACGTGCTCCCGGCGGCCGCGGCATCAGGCGCCGTCGCCGGCGCGGGAGCGACCGCGTTCGATGCGGCGCCGGTTGCGGCCGTCGCCCGCTCGATCGATCTGCCCGAGGGCTCGCTCCCGAACGGCGCCGGCCTCCGCTTCTCGACCGATCCCGTGCGACTCGGCCAGAACGATCGAGCCGCCGCGGTCATCTGGCAGTGGCAGGCCGTCCGCACCTACGAGTTCGTCTGGCCGGCGACCTACGCGACCGGGCAGGTCGCGTTCGTGCCGCTGGTGCGATGACGGCTGCCGCGGCCCCGATCGACCTCCGCGCCCCGGCGGGCACTACCCGCTGGCTGACCCCTGTCGCGCTGCTCCTCGCCCTCGGCACGATCGTCGGGCTGCGCTGGTGGGCGACGTACGCCGGCGTGGACCCGTTGGTGGTGGGCGCGGCGTTCGGAGTCGCGCTGGGATTCGTGGCCCTTGCGCGCGCCCAGCGCCCGGCGCGGCCCGCCGCCCGATCCGTCGGGATCGGGATCGCCGTGGGCGTGGGGCTGGCCCTCATCACGGTCGCGGCGAGCGCATTCGCGGGGCTTGGCGCCGGCACGCTCCTCGGTCGCCCGGCGGCGCCGTTCGTGCCGTGGGCCGTGATCACGATCGTCGTTGCGACCGCGGAGGAGGCGCTCCTGCGCGGGAGGCTGTTCTGCGCCGTGCGCCGCCTCGGGGGTGTCGTCCCGGCGCTGCTGATCACGACCCTCGCCTTCGCGCTGATGCACGTGCCCCTGTACGGCTGGCACGTCGTGCCGCTCGATCTCGCCGTCGGCGTCGTGCTCGGAGGTCTTCGCCTCGCGACCGGCGGGATCGCCGCGCCGGCTGTTGCGCACGCCGTCGCCGACCTGGCGACCTGGTGGCTGTGACCCGCGGCCTCGCCGGGCATTCGCACTCCGCTGCCGGCCGCCATACGGGGAACCTCGCCCGGGCGATGCTGGTCACCGTCGGGATCCTGACCGTGGAGCTCATCGCCGGAATCGCAAGCAGCTCGCTGGCGCTCCTGGCCGACGCCGGACACGCCTTCGCGGATGTTTCCGGGATGGGCCTGTCCCTGGCGGCCGTGTGGCTCGCGGCCCGGCCGCGCAGCGAAAGTCGGACGTTCGGCCTGTACCGGCTCGAGATCCTCGCCGCTGCCGCGAACGCGGTCCTGCTGTTGGCGATTGCCGCGTTCGTGCTGTACGAGGCGCTCCAGCGCTTCGTCGCGCCGCCGCAGATCGGGTCGGGGATCGTCGTCGTCGCGGCTGCCTTCGCCCTCGCCGGCAACCTCGTCTCACTTCGGCTCCTGTCGACCGGGCGGCGGGAGAGCCTGACGATCCGCGGCGCGTACCTCGAGGTTGCGGGCGACCTGGTTGGGTCTGCATCGGTCCTCGCCGCCGGCGCGGTCATCGCGTTCACCGGCTGGCTCCAGGCGGACGCCGTCGCCTCGGTGGTCGTCGCGCTGCTCATCGTGCCGCGGACCTTCCGGCTGCTCCGGGAGAGCCTCGACGTCCTGCTCGAGGCGACGCCTCGTGGCGTCGACCTCGCCGATGTCGAGCGCCACATCCTCGAGTCACCCGGGGTGACGGATGTTCACGACCTCCACGCATGGACGATCACGAGCGGGATGAACGTCGTGTCGGCGCATGTCGTCCTGGCGGAGGACGGACGCCCGGGCGACGTGCTCGACCATCTTGGCCAGTGCCTGTCCGACGACTTCGACATCAAGCACTCGACGTTCCAGCTCGAGACCCCGGAGCATGTCCTGTGGGAGGCGAAAACCGCTCAACCGCAACACTGACGGCTCAGGCGGCAGGCGTGTCAGCCTCGCGAGCCAGGCCCACCCGCGCCACGAGGCGTTCGGCGGTCGTCCCCTGGACGAACAGGGTGAACAGCACGACGCCGAAGGTGATCTCCTGGAGCAGGGATCGTTGCGGGAACGAATCCGGGAGCGACAGGGCCATGGCGACGGCAACCGCGCCACGGAGGCCGGCCCAGAACATGACGTGGAGCCAGCCGATCGGGACCGTCGTGAGCTGCGTCCGATTGCCCAGGACCTTGGCGGTCGCGCCGAGGAGGCCGTAGACCACGATCGCGCGGCCGACCAGGATCGCGACCACGCCCCACAGGATCGATGGCGCGGCCGTCAGCAGGTCACCGAAGGAGATCGCCAGCCCAACGAGCAGGAACGCGAACGCGGTGAGCACGAACGCGACCAGCTCCCACACGACGTCGAGCGCCTCGAGCGCGGGCTTGCTCAGGCCCACGGACCGGCCGTACGTGCCGATCACGACGCCCGCGGCGACCGTCGCGATGATCCCGGACTGGTGGAGCGCATCGACCAGCACGTACGTGCCGTATGCGGCGGCCAGCGACAGGGTCAGCTCGATCACGTGATCGTCGACGAGCCGCATGAGGCGCGTCACGAGCCAGCCTGCCGCGAGCCCGACGCCGACGCTCGTCACGACGGTCACGATCACGCTCTCCGCGGTCTCGGCCAGCGACACCTGGCCCGTGACCGACGCGACGGCGACGACGAACAGCACCAGCGCCGTGCCGTCGTTGAACAGGCTCTCGCCCTCGACGAGCGTCGCCAGCCGTCGTGGCGCACCGAGGTTCCGGAAGGTCGCAATCACGGCGACGGGGTCGGTCGCGGCAACCATCGCGCCGACGACCATGCCGAGCTGGAGCGGCAGCCCGGTGGCGAGATTTAGCACGATCGCGACGATCGCCGCCGAGATGAGCACGCCCGGCGCTGCGAGCAGGACCATCCAGCCGAACGTGGAGCGGAGGTCGTCGAGCTCGAGGCGGAGCGCGGCCTCGAACACGAGCCCGGGCACGAGCACGAGCAGCACCAGCTGCGGCGTGACCTGGATGGTGCCGCGAGGCAGGATTGCGCCGGCCACGATTCCGAGGACGACCAGCGAGACCGTGTACGGAATCCGAAGCCGGCGCGTGATCAACGCGGTCACCGCCGCGATCGACAGCAGCGCCACGACGACGCGAATCGCGTCGAGCGTCGCCGTCCCTCCGCCGTCGGTCACGAGTCCTCCCGCAAGTCCACCACACCACCGCCCGCCGGAGGGTACTGCCCCGAACCGGACCGAAGTACGGCTTGGAACCCCGGAGCCGCGTTCGTATGGTCCGCTGGACGACGAGTCATGGGCGCAGTCACACGACCGTCCAGGTTCGAAAGGCACACCACGGGATGGGCTCGATGGCATTGAACGAGCTGGGCAAGATGCTCACCGCAGCGGAAGTCGCGGAGATGCTGCATCTCCACGTGAACACCGTGAAGCGGCTGGGCGACCGCGGCGAGCTGAAGTACTACCGCGTCTGCAAGCGCGGCGACCGCCGGTTCCTCCTCGAGGACGTTCGGCGCTTCCTGGACAACAACCGCTGATTCAGGCGGGCGCTGAGCCCGCCCAAAAGCCGAGAGGCAACCGCACTTATCTGGACGCGTCGCCCAATCGGGCGGCGCGTTTCGCCGTTCTCGGCCTCGGGCCCCCCACCTATGATCCGGGCGTGATCGACTTCCGTCCGACCGAGGAGAACCGGCTCGTCCAGGCGTCGGTGCGCGAGTTCACCGAGGCGGAGATCCTGCCCCACATCCGCGAGTGGGACGAGAAGGGCGAGGTCCACCGCGAGATCTTCGGGCGGATGGCGGAGCTTGGTCTCCTCGGCGCGCCGGTGCACACCCGCTGGGGCGGCTCCGGGATGGACTACATCAGCTTCGCGCTGATCTGCGAGGAGCTCGAGCGCGCGGACACGGCGTTTCGCGTCGTCCAGAGCGTCCACGTCGGGCTGAACTCGCTGACGCTCATGCAGTGGGGGACCGACGAGCAGAAGACGCGCTGGCTCATCCCCCAGGCGAAGGGCGAGAAGCTCGCCACGTTCGGCCTGACTGAGCCGGGCGTGGGCACGGACGCCGGCAACCTGTCGAGCACCGCCCGTCGCGACGGCGAGTCCTACGTCCTCAACGGCCAGAAGATCTGGATCAGCCTGGCGGACATCGCCGACCAGTTCCTCGTCTTCGCGTCGGTCGATCGGTCGAAGGGCCATCGGGGCGTCACCGCGTTCGTGCTGGAGCGGGGCATGGCCGGCCTGTCGACGGGCACACTGCACGGCAAGCTCGGCATCCGCGCCGGCAATACCGGCCTGATCAACATGGACGACGTCCGCGTCCCGATCGAGAACCGGATCGGCGAGGAGGGCGAAGGCTTCCTGATCGCGATGAGCGCCATCGACCAGGGTCGCTACACGGTCGCGGCTGGCAACGTCGGGCTCGCGCAGGCGTGCCTCGATGCGTCGCTGAAGTACGCCCACGAGCGGCGCACGTTCGGTGACGAGATCGGCAAGCACCAGCTGGTCAAGCAGATGCTGGCGAAGATGGTTGCCGGCATCGAGGCGGGCCGGCTGCTCGTCTGGCGCGCCGGGTTCCTGAAGAACCACGGGGTCCGCAACACGCGCGAGACGTCCCTCGCGAAGTGGCACTCCACCGACCACGCCGTGGCGAGCGCCCTCGACGCGATCCAGATCCACGGCGCGAATGGGTACTCCAACGAGTTCCCGGTAGAGCGGTACCTGCGCAATTCGAAGGCCGCCGTCATCTACGAGGGCACGAGCCAGCTCCACACCCTGATCCAGGCCGACTACGCCCTCGGCTATCGCGAGGACCGCCCGCTTCGCTGCGAGCCGCTGCCGGCCGAGGGGTTCGAGCGCCTTCCGGCATCGACTGCGGCGGCGGCCGGCCGCGCATAGCGCGAACTGCTCCATGCGCCTGAGCCCATCGGAGCAGGCGACGCTGCGCGAGCTGGCGAGCACGTTCGTGCCCGCGGCGCACGCCTCGCGCGTCGCGTCGATCGCGGCCGATGCCCTTGAGCGCGCCGTCGATCCTTCGCAGCTCCTCCAGCTGCGACTGGTGCTGCAGCTGCTCGAACAGCCCCTCGCGAATCTCGCCACGGGGGCGGGCTTCGCCGCCTTCCACGATATGGATGCCCCGGCGCGGGAGCGGCTCCTGCTGCGCTGGATCGGGTCGCCGCTCCTGCTCCGGAGGTCCGGCGTCAACGCGTTCCGGAAGCTCCTGACGTTCATCGCGTACGCCGACCCGGGCACACCGGACGAGCCCAACCAGCTCCCGATCGACATCGGCTACGTCCGCGACGATCCGCCGCTGCCGCCGCAGCTCGCCGCGATCGCGCCGATCGACGTCGACCGGCGTTCGGGTGGAGGGCACGAAGCGCCGGTCGAGCTGACCGCCGACGTGGTCGTCGTCGGCTCCGGCGCGGGCGGCGGGGTCGTGGCCGCCGAGCTTGCCAAGGCGGGCCGATCGGTGCTGGTCGTCGAGGCTGGGCCCTTCGTCGACGAGTCGGAGATGCCGCGCGACGAGCTCGATGCGTACGGCCGCCTCTACCTCAACTATGGCCTGCTCTCCACGTGGGATGGCGCGATCACGATGCTCGCCGGCTCGGGCGTCGGTGGCGGCACGCTGGTCAACTGGATGACCTGCCTCGACGCGCCGGCAGACGTCCGCACCGAGTGGGTCCGCGAGCACGGGCTCGAAGGTGTCGACGGGGCCGACTGGGCGGCGGACGCGGCCACGATCGAGCTTGAGCTCGGCGTCGCGCCATCGGTATCGATCCCGCCGAAGGACGAGCTGATCCGGCGGGGCGCGACCGAGCTCGGCTGGGAGTCCGACGTGATCCGCCGCAACGCGACGGACTGTGGCGACTGCGGCTCGTGCCCGTTCGGCTGCCGGAGGGGCGCCAAGCAGTCCGGGATCCGGGCGCATCTCGCCACCGCCGTCGCGCACGGAGCGCGCGTGCTCGACCGGGCGCGTGTCACGACGCTCATCCAGGGGCCAGGCGGATCCATCCTGGGCGTCTCGGGTCACCTGGCCCCCGCCGCGCTCGATGCGCCCGCGGGGGCGCCGACGCGGTCATTCACGATTCGGGCCGGCCAGGTCGTCCTCGCGGCGGGCGCGTTACGGAGCCCGGCGATCCTCCAGGCATCCGGCGTCGAGCACCCGGCGATCGGGCGATACCTGCGCGTGCACCCCGTGCCGGTCGTCGGCGCGATCCACGACGAGCCCGTCGACATGTGGCGCGGGACGATGCAGTCCGTTCGCTCGATGGAGTTCGCCACCGTCGAGCCGGGCCGGCGCCCGTACGTCATCGAGTCGGCGCCGGGGCACCTCGGGCTGCTCGCACTCGTGTTGCCATGGGAGAGCGCCGCCTCCCACGCCGACCTGATGGCGCGGGCGCGCCATTTCAGCCCGCTGATCGCGATCACCCGCGACGGCGGCGAGGGCCGGGTCCAGCTCACGCGGGCCGGCCGCGTCCGGATCGACTATCGCCTGGACGATCTCGGGCGCGCGACCGCGCGGCACGCCCTGGTCGCGATGGCACGCCTGGCGCGCGCGGGCGGCGCCCGAGAGATCGTCGCGGTCGGAATGCCGCTGCTGCGACATCACGTCGACGGCGCGCACGACGAAGCGCGCCGGTTCGGTGCCTTCGAGCGGGCGCTCGCCGCGATGGACTTCGGTCCGCACCGCGGCACGGTCGCGTCGGCCCACCAGATGGGGACGCTGCGGATGGGCGCGAATCCGGCGACGCACCCAGCCGACCCGAGCGGCCGGCTCCGACGCGATTCTCGCGGGAGTGTCATCCCCGGCCTTTACGTCGCCGACACCTCGACGTTCCCGACCGCGCTCGGCGTGAACCCGATGATCGCCGTGATGACGATGGCGCGCCGCGTGAGCCGGACGATCCTTGCCGAGGGCAAGCCGGCCTGATCTAGGAGCCCGCAGGCTCGGCGTCGAGGATCGGCGGCTCGCTGACCGGGGCGCCTGCCTCGTCACTCGCATGTGCGCCGGCGAGGCGACCACGCGCGGTGACGATGATCGCGACGGCGACCAGGATCACCGCGGAGGCGACGATCGTGCGGGCGCTGATCGGCTCGTGCAGGAACACGGTGCCCAGCGCGACGGCGACGACGGGGTTCACGTACGCGTACGTGCCCACGAGCGACAGGGGTGCGTTGCGCAGGAGCCAGGCGTACGCGGTGTACGCGAGCATGCTGCCGAACAGGATCAGGTAGACGACCGCGATCACGGACTCCGCCGAGATCGCCGCCGGGTCGAAGTGCGCGGGCTCGCCGGCGATCAGCGATTCGATCCCGGTGACGGCCGCGCCCGCGAGCATCTGGAAGCCCGACGCCGTCAGCGGGCTGCGCGGAAGCTTCGCGCGCTGCACGGAATAGATCGAGCCGTGCGCCCAGCCGAGCGGCGCGAGGAACAGGATGAAGATCCCGAGCGGGTCGAAGTGATTGGCGCCGTCGCCGGTTGGCCAGATCAGCAGCGCAACCCCGACGAAGCCGAGGGCGACCGCGAACACGACGAGCCGCGGCAGCTTCTGGCGCAGGTAGAGCCAGCCGAGCAGGGCGAACCAGAGCGGCATCATCCCGATGAGGATCGCGGCGATGCCGGATGGCACGGTCTTCTCGCCGAACACGACGAACCCGTTGCCGATGCCCAACAGCAGCCCACCGACGATCGCCGAGTCGAGGATCTGGCGGCGAGTAGGGAGGTGCCTGGCCTCCGGGTGCCGGAGCAGGTCCCAGGCGATCAGGATCAGCCCTGCGAGCGCGAACCGGATGGATGCCATCAGGAACGGCGGCATCGTCTTGATCGCGATCGCGATCCCGAAGTACGTCGAGCCCCAGATGACGTAGACGATGGCGAGGTTGCCCCACAGGGCGAGCGCACTCGGGCCCTTCTTCGCGGGGCTCGTGGGCGAACTTGGCATAGTCTGTTGGTCCAAGGAACGGATGCTAGCGCAGACTCCGCGAAGGCGCGTCGTGGGCCTAGCGGCCCCAGGGCGGTCGGCTACGCGGCCGCCAGTGCCACTGGGCGGCAGTGCTTGCAGGGGCGGTAGCCAGCGGCCGCGGCAGCTCGGAGGTTCGGGAACGAGACGCGGTGGCGATCCGTGACCCGTCGCGCGTCGCGGCAGGTCGGGTGGCAGAAGATGTGCGTCGTGTCCGAGCCGGTGAAGCGCTTGCCCGCCGCCGCCTCAGCCTCGAGCCAGCGGGTATCGAGGCCCTCGGAAGCGAGGACGCGGCGCTTGGCGTCCGGTCCGCCCATCGAGTATTGGCCGATCATCCCGTCGCTCCGGACCACACGGTGGCACGGGACCACCAGCGGCACCGGGTTGTGGGCGAGTGCGGTCCCAACGGCGCGGACGGCCCTCGGCCGCCCGATCTCCGCGGCGATCCAGCCGTATGGCCGAACCTCGCCGCGAGGGATCTCCAGCGCCTTCGTCCAGACTGCGACCTCGAACGGCGTGTGGCCGCGCAGGTCGAGGGGGATCCGCACGCGTCGTTCGCCCGACAGCCGCCGCGCGATCGCCCGCCGGAGCCGGGCCGGCAGCTCCTCGGCCGGCGCGATGTCGCGCCCGACCGCCTCGCGGAACCGGTCTTCGAACGTCCGCCGGTCGCCGGCCGGGGAGACCCACGATACGCCGCGCCCATTCCAGGCAACGAAAGCTGCACCGAGCGGCGTCTCGATGGCGGCATAGCAATCGGCAAGGCCGGCCTCGACGAGCGCGCCGAATCCGACTGATGGCGGAGCGGCGACGCGCAGATCGCGAAGCGCGGCCTCGAGTGCCTGGTCCGTAAACGGGATGGTGGCGGCGGTGGTCATCGGACGGCCTCCAAGGCGGCGAGCGGGCGTGCGGCAGGCATCGGGGAGCGATGAGAAACAGACGGCTCGGATGCCGTCACGAGCAGCGTGCGGAGCTCACGGAGCCCGCGGTGGACCTGGGCCTTGATCGTCCCCTCCGGCCTCCCGAGTGCCTCGGCAACCTCGGCGACGCTCAGGCCATCGACATGGCGAAGCACGATCGCCGCGCGGACCGCCGGGGACAGGCGCAGAAGCGCGGCGGCCAGCTCGCGTTGGGTCTCGCGCCGGTCGGCGCTTGTCGACGGGGCGGAGCGACCGTCGCTCGCCGGCTCGAAGCCCGCATCCAGCAGCGGCTCGAGCGCGGCCGGCGGCTGGCGATCGTCGTGTCGGCGCCGCCGGTTGCGGGCGAGGTTGATGGTGATCGAGGCAAGCCACGGCCGCAGCCGCAGCGCCGCGACGCGCTCGTGCGGGTAGTCGCGCATCGCCCGGAAGGCGCGCACGAGCGCGTCCTGGGCAACCTCCTCGGCGTCGCGGCGGTCGCCCAACAGGCGCAGCGCGATCGAGTACAGGCGGTCCTGGTGTTCCGCGACGACGGCGGGAAAGGCCGCCTCGACGCCCGAAGCCAGGCGAGCAGCGAGGGCCGTGTCGCTGTCCATCGAACGCTTCAACACGGCTCTCCGCAGATCGGTTGCCGGCCGCGGGTTACGAGATCGTGATCGTGCCCGTCATGGTCGGATGGATGGTGCAGTGGAACGGGTACGTGCCGGCCTTCGTGAACACCAGACTAGCCGTGCCGCCGCTGGGCGCGATATTCGCCCCCATCGTGCACGAGCCGTCGTCGAGGCCGACCTTGTGGGCCACGCTGTCATTGTTCGTCCAGGTGATCACGTCACCCACCTTGGCGTTGATCGGCTGCGACCAGGTCTTGTTCTGGACCGTGGCCGCGACAACGGTCGCGCCGGTCGAGTCGTTGCAGACCGACGCCACGGCACCGCCGCCGGTGCCGCCGCCTCCGGAGCACGCCGCGAGGGCGAGGGTGGCGGTGATCGAAAGGGCGACGCGAAGGATGGATCGCATGAGAGACCTCCGGCGGACAGGATCCGTGCGCGCGCCGCGAGAGCGCGGCGGCCGTGCTATCTCCTCTATGGTTCGGCCGTGGGCGGCGTTCGGATCTTCGACCCCGACCTGGCGCGCCGGCTGGTCGTCCACGAGGCGCGCGCCCAGCAGACGCCGGCGCGGGAGTTGCGCGACCTCGGCGATGGCTGGCTCTTCCACGACCCGAGCGACGCCGAGCCGTTCTGGAACCGGCTGATCGCGCCGGTCTGGCCGGCGGATGCGAGCGGGTTCGATCGCCGGCTCGACGAGGTCATCACGCTGTTCGCGACCATCGATCGGCTCCCACATGTTCGTCCGCTGCCGGTCGGGGGGACGCCGGGCGACCTCGCGGCGCGGCTGGCCGGAGCCGGCTTCGAGACGCTCGGCGCGGATCGCCGCATGGTCCTCGTCGATGGCCCGACGGCCGCCGAACGTATCGCGGCAGCGCGGGCGCGGGTGGCTGCCGAGTTCGGGCGCGGCAGCGTGACCGTGACCAGCCGCGATGCCGCCACCGATGGGGCCTCGTCGGATCGGCGCTGGGCCGAGCGGCGGCGCTGGGCGGTCGACGCATCGCTCGTCCTCGCGGATGCGTTCGGCGTCGACGTCGATCGACGGGTGGCGCTCGAAAACGACCTGCTCGCGTGCATCTCGCGCCCTGGCTGTGCCGTGCTGCTCGTCGCCGTCGACGGCGTGCCCGCGGCGATCGCCCGCCGCGCCACCACGGCGGATGGCTCGTACCTGTCGTCGATCGGCACCCGGCGGGCGTTCCGCCGGCGCGGCCTCGCGGCGCTCGCGACGGCCGTGGCAGTTCGTGAGGCCCTCGATGCCGGCAGCGACGTGGTCCACCTTGCAGTCGAGGTCGACAATCAGGCGGCCGTGCACCTCTACGAGACGCTCGGGTTCGCGATCGTCGGCGAGCCCGCGCCGGACCTGCTCCTGCGATGAGCCCGGACGCCACCTCGGGCGGCCTCCTGTCGGTCGCCGGCGACCTTCGCCGTACCGCCGCGGAGCGCGACCCGTGGGTCGCCGGCCTGCGCCTCGCCGGAATCGGGTGGGGGACCGTCGAGCTGGAGCGCGCCGCCGAGGACCTCGGGAATGCGTTCGCGATGGCGCGCCTGCCCGCGCCGGACTGGGCGCCGGCGGTGCGCGATGCGCACCTCGGGGCAGCGGCGTGGGTCGGCACGACCAGTTGGTTCGGGACGGATGGCCCGCCGCGGGGCCTGGCCAATCCCGAGCTGCCTGCGGTGGTCCTGCTGGAGCCGGACACGGAGGGCCGGCTCGCCGCCACGCTGGCGCGATTCGACGAGGGCGTTGCCGCGATCTACCTGGAGGCGCCGGCGGAGGCGGCCCTCGGGACGCCGCCGGCGCTCTATCAGTTGGACCCTGCCCGGCTCGGCGCGCCCTTGCCGGGCCCGCTCGGGATCGGGCGGATGCTGCTCGCGCGCCCGGCCTGGGGCCCGCACGTCATCGTGGTCGCCCCTGCGTCCCGATGATCCGGTGAACAACGCCACGGCATTCCCGCTCCTGCGCCTGCGGCGCGCGGGCGTGCTGCTCGACCTGCCGTGGGAGCTCGAGCTGGAGGCGTGGCCGGCCAGCCTCGACTTCCGGGTCCTGCCTGTCGGGCCGTCGCGCCACCTCGTCCGGTTCCTCGTCGTCGACGGTGCGCTGATCGCCCTCAAGGAGGAGCCGATCGACGTCGCCGAGCGCGAGTACGCGGTGCTCAATCACCTCGAGCGGGTGCGCCTGCCCGCGGTCAACGCGATCGGGATCGCGTCGCGTCCGGCGGCCGGCTCGGCAGTCCTGGTCACGGAATACCTGGCGCACTCGCTCCAGTTCCGGCGGCTCTTGGCGCGCTTCCCGCTGGGTCCGGGGCCATATCGCGATCGGCTGCTCGACGCGATGGCCTGGCTCCTGGTCGACCTGCATCGGGGCGGGGTGTTCTGGGGCGACTGCTCGCTCGCGAACACGCTGTTCCGGCGCGACGGCGCCCGGATCCAGGCCTTCCTGGTCGACGCCGAGACGAGCGAGGTGCACCCCTCGCTGTCCGACGGGCAGCGCGCGTTCGACCTGGAGATCCTCGTCGAGAACGTCGGCTACGGCCTTGCGGACGTGGCGCTGTCCCAGGGCCGGCCGGATGACGTGGAGTCCGCGATCGCCGCGTCCGAGAACGTCCGCGAGCGCTATCACGCGGTGTGGCACGAGCTGCACCTCGAGCCGCGGCTGCCCGCCGGCGACCGGCACGCCATCCGGGGCCAGCTCCGGCGCCTCAACGAGCTCGGTTTCGCGGTCGACGAGATCGAGGTCGTGCCCGCGGCCGGCGGCGACGACGTCCGGCTGCGGGTCGCGACGACGAACCGGGCGTTCCACGCGATCGAGCTCGAGCGATTGACGGGTATCCACGCGCTCGAGGGCCAGGCCCGCCTCCTCCTCAACGACATGCGCGAGCACATCGCCTGGTTGCGGCATCGAACGGGGCGAGCGACCACCGAGGAGATCGGGGCGCGCCGCTGGCGCCGGCATGTGCTCGACCCCGCGCTGCGGCTGCTCCGCCCGGTGGTTGGCGACCGCGACCTGATCCAGGCCTACAGCGATGTCCTCGAACACAAGTGGCTGCTCTCCGAGCGCGCCGGGCGGGACGTCGGCCTCAAGGCCGCGATCGAGGCCTACCTTGCCGAGGGCGCTCCCGCCCCGGAGGTCCCGACCCCGGCGCTGCCGCCGGCGAGGGATTTCACCACGTCTCTCGATGAATGACCTCGTCGAGGGGTCGTCGCCCGCCGGCCTTCGGGGGCCGGGTCATGTCCTCGGGGTCCGCCGGGTACCCGAACGAGAGGACGTAGCCGCACCAGCGATCCTCCGGGATCCCGAGCACCTGCCGCGCGACTGACTGCTCGTACACGGTCGCGGGGCAGCTCCCGACGCCGAGCTCCCACGCCGCCAGCATCATGTTCTCGGCGGCGAGGCCCGCGTCCCAGACCAGCGACAACGACGCACCCCCCACCGTCGGGTCCGGGGTGACGAGCGCGACCGCGGCGGCGGCGCCGCCGACGTGGTCCGCGAACGGCCCGACCTTCGCGAGCGCGCCCAATCGAGCGCGATCCTCGACGACCACGAAGTCCCAGCGCTGCTTGTTCTTCGAGCTGCCCGCGTGGCGACCCGCATCGACGATTCGCGTCAGGTGCTCGGGCCTGAGCAGCCGGTCCGCGAATCGGCGGACCATGCGCTTGCCCCGAATCGCGTCCCAGACATCGCTCATGCGGGGTCCGGTGCCTCGCCGACGTTCGCATCGGGCTCACCGCCGCCGGCCATTCGGATCGCGCGCACGAGCGTCCGCACCCCGCCCGGCTCGCCCTGCATCGCCGAGAACGGGTGCTCGCGCTGCGGCAGTCGCGACGCGGGCGTGGCGCGGGCGATCGCCTCGGCCTGCGCGGGGTCGAGCGGGCCACCGAGCGCCTCGGTCAGGAACCGGCCCACCGCGCCGCGGTACGCGCTGAACTCGTACAGCCAGCTGTGCTCGCCGCCCGGGATGACGAGGACCTCGACGGGCCCGGCGTCCGGCTCGTCCTCGCGCGCCGCCTCGACCGCGTTCTCGAGCCTGCGGACGTGGCTGATCGGGACGACGCGGTCTGCGTCGCCGTGGATCAGCAGCACCGGCCCCTGGTACGTCTCGATCGCGCGCGCCGCGGACACGCCACGGACCGTGTGGCCGCGCGGTGCCAGGAACACGTGGGTCGTGAGCCACGCGAGGGGCCAGGCCAGCGGTCCGGGAAACGGCAGCTTCGCGAGCCGGAAGGTCTGGCGGGTCAGTCGGTACGGATCGGCGGGCGTGGAGGCGGCGACGACGCCGCGCACGGCCGGCTCGGCGGCGGACGCCAGCAGCGCGCCGATGCCGCCCATCGAGTGGCCGAGGATCCCGACGGCGGTCACGTCCGGCCGCGCCAGCAGGGTCCGTACACCGGCCAGTGCGTCCTCGCCGAACTCGCCCGCCGTCAGCGGCAGCTCCTCCGCCGGGTTCGCACCGTGGCCGCGCACGTCGAGGGTGAGGACGTGCATGCCGATCGCATGCAGGATCTGGGCGTTCGGGAGGGTCCGGTCGCGCGCCGACTCCCAGCCGTGGATCAGCAGGACGGCGGGGCCCGGCGCCCCATCGCGCGCCGGGATCCACCACGCCGGCAGGTCCACGCCGCCGGACGGGATCGTGAGGTCCTCGAAGGCGAGCCCGAGGAAGCTCGGGTCGTGGTCGGGTGGGTGCCGATGCGGGTAGCCGGCGCGTGCGCGGTACGCCTGCGCGAACCGCCATGCTGCGATCGGCCCGACTGTCAGGGCTGCCGTCAGGCCCAGCTTCCGACTCGTCATCGAGGCCATGGTAGGTCGAGTCGGAATCGAGAGCCGGGATCGGCGGGCCGCCTCGATACACTCATGGGCGTGCCCCGACGCAACCCACACGACGTGCTTGGCGTGCCCCGCGACGCGGGACAGGCGACGATCAAGGCGGCCTGGCGCAAGCTCGCCCGCGAGCACCATCCGGACCTGACCCAGTCCGACCCGGCCGCGGCGGAGCGCGCGACACGCCGCATGGCCGAGATCAATCGGGCCTATGCCGAGCTGCGCGCGGCCGCGACGCTCGAGACGAACGGCAACGGCGCCGCCAGCCGCCACGGCACGTGGCCACCGGAGCCCAAGCCCGAGCGCCCGGTCACCGGCCGCGTCGACACCACCTCGACGTTCCGGCCGCGCAACACGACGACGGGCCCCCGCCTGCGCCACGAGCCGAAGCACCCATCGACCGCGGACCGCCTCCGCCGTGAGCCGCTCCGGGCGTCGCAGCCCAACGGCCCGTTGAGCCGGCGCCGCCAGCACAACTTCCGGCCGCCGGAGCCGCCCACGCTCGATGCAGCACGGGCATGGCCCATCGAGTTCGGCAAGTTCCACGGGCACACCCTGGGCCAGGTCGCGGACTTCGAGCCCACGTACATCGACTGGCTCGCGCGGACGATCTCGCGCGACCCGGACCTGGTCGCCGCCGCGCGCGTCCTGCGCGACGACCTCGAGGGCCGGGGCATCCTCCACTACCAGTCCGCGCCGGCACAGTGAGGCGCGCCGGCGTCCCGGCGCCGATCCTCGCGATCCTCGCGCTTGCACTCGCCGTTGCCGCCTGCGGGGGCACCAACGGTTCCGCGTCACCGGCGGGGAGCGGCTGTTTCGCCGACAGCAAGGCACCCGGCACGTTCGCAACCCTCGAGGGGCTGTTGCCGAAACAGCTCGAGGGCCGCACCCCCGACCTCGTCGATTCGGGGGCGAATTGCACGTCCGGCGCCCTCGGCACGTACGCGACCCATGGGATCTCGGAGCTGCGGTTCGCCGGCGCAACCTGGGACGGGACGAACGGCGACGGCACCGTCATCGCCCTCATGTCGACCGAGACGCCCGCCCAGCCGGCCGTCCAGGTGGCGTGGGTCGAGGAGTTCTATACGGCGGGCGCCCAGAACGCGTCCCACACCGAGAACATCACGACGACCCGCCCGAGCATGCCGGGCGCCGGGCTTGTGTTCCGTCTCGAGACGCTCAACAACCTATCCCTGCAGACGGTCGTGGTCTGGCCCGACGGACCCTACGTGTGGGTCGTCATCGTCGCCACCACGGTGGACCCGAACGCCTCTCGCGCCGCGCACGACCAGCGGGTCGAGGCCGCGGTCGCCGCCGCCGCGGCGATGCCCGCGCCGTAGCCGGTGGTACTGTCGCCCGCATGACCGAGCGCATCGACTGGCAGGCGCGCCGGCGCGCGTGGAAGGTCGAGCGGCTGGACCCCGCGCTCGCCCGGGCGCCGGAGCGCGAGCCGAGCTTCCGCACGCTCGGCGAGATCGAGCTGGACCCGGTCTACGGCCCGTGGTCGCAGGCGGGGGACGGTGACGCGGCCGCCGAGCGCATCGGCCTGCCGGGCGAGGCGCCGTTCACCCGCGGCATCCACCCGTCGGGCTATCGCTCGCGCCTGTGGACCATGCGCATGTTCGCGGGCTTCGGCGCCGCGGAGGACACGAACCGCCGCTTCAAGGACCTGCTCGCGGCCGGCCAGACGGGCCTCTCGATCGCGTACGACATGCCGACGCTGTACGGCTACGACTCGGACGACCCGGAGGCCGAGGGGGAGTTCGGGACGTGCGGGGTGGGCGTCTCGTCGCTGGCGGACATGGAGGTCCTGCTCGACGGCCTGCCCCTCGACAAGGTGTCGACCTCGATGACGATCAACTCGCCCGCCGCCCCGATCTGGGCGATGTACATCGTGGCCGCCGAGAAGGCCGGCTTCCCGCGGGCGATGCTCGAGGGCACGACCCAGAACGACATCCTCAAGGAGTTCGTCGCCCAAAAGGAGTTCCTGTTCCCGCCCGCGCCGTCGATGCGCCTCGTGACGGACACGATCGAGTTCGGGACGCGCGAGATGCCGCGCTGGAACACGATCTCGATCTCCGGCTACCACATCCGCGAGGCCGGCTCGA
>DHWF01000057.1 GCA_002413045.1 Chloroflexi bacterium UBA5189 | reverse complement strand
CCGAACTTCTTGTCGAGGACGACGTTGCGGCCCTTGGGGCCGATCGTGACCTTCACCGCGTCGGCGAGGCGGTCGATGCCCTTCTTGAGTGAGCGACGAGCGGTCTCGTCGAAGCTGATCTGCTTGGCCAAGGTGGTTCCTCCAGAGGTTGCTTGCGGGGTGGGTTGGGCGCGATCTGCCGGCGAGCTAGCCGGCGACGACCGCGAGGATGTCCTTCTGGCTGACGATCAGCAGGTCCTCGTCGTCGAGCTTGAACTCGGTGCCGGCGTACTTGCCGTACAGGACCTTCTGGCCGACCTTGACGTCCATGGCCATGCGCTTGCCCTCGGTATCGAAGGCGCCCGGCCCGACGGCGAGGATGAGGCCCTCCTGGGGCTTCTCCTTGGCGGTGTCCGGCAGGACGATGCCGCTCTTGGTCATCTCCTCGCGCGGGGTCGGCTTGACGACGACCCGATCCCCGAGGGGCTGGAGCTTGGTGTCGGTCTTCGTGGCAGTGGCCAAGGTGATCCTCCTGGGGACGGCGCGCGGCCGTCCGAGCCTTCGTTGCGTGTGTGGCTCGCCTCGGTCCGCGCCTCCGGCGACCTCGTGCCGGGCCAGCGGAACACCCGAAACCGGGCCGATTAGCACTCTCGGTGGGAGAGTGCTAGCAATAGTAGGAGCGTCCCTCCGACGGTGTCAACCGGGGTCCGCGCCGGGTGCGTCGAACAGCCCGCTGACCCGTGCGACGGCCTCGTCGATGCGGCTCTCGGCGACCGTCCCGTCCGCCACCAGGCCCTCGATCGCGTCGATGACCTTGGTCGCGAGCTTCGCGTCGTAGTCGTGCTGGTTCGCGAACAAAAGCAGGTCGTCGCCGGCGTTCAGGGCCAGCCCGATCGCGTCCCTGAACCCGAACGCCTCCCGGATCGCCGCCGCGCCCATGTCGTCGGTGGCCACGACACCGTCCCAGCCCAGCTTCCCGCGGAGCAGGCCGGTGACCGTCTTGTGCGAGAGCGAGGCCGGTGCGCTCGCGTCGATCTGGCCGTTGACGACGTGCGCGGCCATGATCACGTCGACGAGGCCCAGCCCGAGCAGGTCGCGGTACGGATCCAGCTCGTCGTCATGCCAGGTCTTCGTGACATCGGCGACCCCGAAGTCCGTGTTGGCCGTCGCGCTGCCGAGCCCGGGGAAATGCTTCAGCGCCGTCTTGATGTCGCGGTCGCGATGCGCGGTCGTCTCGATCTCGGCGTCGCGCGAGACCACCGCCGGGTCCGCGGAGAACGCCCGATCGAGCGCGCCGATCGCCGGGTTCGTCGGGTTGACGTTCAGGTCCACCACGGGCGCGAAGTTCAGGTTGACCCCGACCCCCGCCAGCGTGCCGGCAATGCCCTCGGCCCACGCCTGGACCGCCGCATCCCCTGCCCCACCGATGGCCTCCTCCGAGGCCACCGACGGGAACCCGTACTTCGGCGAGAGGCGGGTGACCTTGCCGCCCTCCTGGTCGATCGCCACGATCAGCTCGCGGTTCGGTGCGAGGGCCCGCAGCGAATCGACGAGTGACGCGACCTGGTCCTGGGAGGCGACGTTCCGAACCCCCACCACCTCGTCGCGGTCGAACAGGATCACGCCCCCGAGCCCGTCGTCGGCGATCGCCCGGGCGATCGGGTCGTCCGCGGAGAGGGTGAGCCCGCGAAAGCCGACCACGAGGAGGCGGGCGATCCGCTGCCGCAGCGGCGCGAGGGTCGGTGCGGGTGTGGTGGTCGGGTTGGGGGTCGCGGACGGCGGCGGTGGGCTGCCGGCGCCCTCCGTCGAGGTCGGCGCCGACGTCTCTGGAGCGCCGGTGCCCGGTGGCGTGCCACAGGCGGCAAGCACGAGGCTGCCCGCCCCGAGCGCCGCCGCCTTGAGCACGGCACGCCGATGGATCAACCGCTCTCCGCTCAAGCGGCCGCCCTCCCCACGAACGTGTCGTACGCGGCGACCAGCGCCTCGCCCGTTGCCTCCTCTGCGGCCGACCGACGTGCGGCAACCCACGCGGCAGTGAGCCGGACCCACTCCGGCTCGTTCCGGCCGCGCGGCGCGCCGGGCGGCGATAGGAACGGCGAGTCCGTCTCGACGAGGAGGCGATCCTCCGGGACGAGCGCAGCCACGTCGGCCGTGGCTTCCTCGCCGGCGCGGAACGCGAGCCCGGAGATCGAGATCGCGAGCCCGAGGTCGACGACGCGGCGGGCGTAGTCGACCGTGCCCGAGAACGAGTGGATCACCGCGGGCGGCCGCCCACCGAATGCCGCGGCAGCAGGGGCTCCGCCGAAGCCGGCGGCGATGAGCTCGGTCACGATCGCATCCTGGGCATCGGCGCGGCCCGCTCCCGATCGCACGTGCAGGATCGCCGGCCGGCCAGTGTCCAGCGCGAGCGCGAGGTTCCGGCGCAGGTTGCCGAGCTGGTCCGGGATCGGCGAGAAGACCCGGTCGTAGTCGAGGCCCGTCTCCCCGATCGCGACGACCCGCGGATCGGCGGCCAGCTCCACGATGCGCCGCCAATCGGCGGCATCGACCTTCGCCGCGTCGTGTGGGTGCACCCCGACCGCGACGTCCAGCCAGTCAAACCGGTCGGCGAGCTCGAGCGCGCGTTCGCTGGACGCCACGTTCCACCCCGGCACGAGGATCCGTTCGAGCCCCGCGGCTCGCGCACGGTCGATGACCGCCGCCGCTTCGCCTGCGAATCGATCGGCGTTGAGGTGGCAGTGGCTGTCGATCAGGCGCACACGCGGCATCGTAGCCGCGGGGCGCGGTCGGGCCCGGGGACCGGCGATCAGGCCGGGGCGCTGCTCTGGAAGAGGCCGACCTCGGAGCCCTCTGGGTCGATCACGACCGCGAACCAGCCCATGCTCGGGATCTCCTGCTTCGGCTCCTTGACCGTGCCGCCATTCGCGGTAGCGGCGGCCAGGGCATCGTCCATCGAGCCGACCTCGATGTAGATCCGCAGGATGTGGCCGGTCGAGACGTCGCGCTTCCCGATCGCGCCGCCGTAGCCCTCGGACGTCCGGAACAGGTAGTAGTCCGGGAACTCGGGCATCTCGCTGAATTCCCAGCCCGCGACGGCGCCGTAGAACTTCTTGGCGCGCTCGGGATCGTCTGCCGGGAACTCGACGTGGTTGATCTCACCGTGTGCCATCTGGGGGCCTCCTGGTCGCTGGCCGGCTGCGTGCCGGCATCGTCAACAGATCGACGGTCAGTCTGGCGCCGTTTCGACATCCAGGCGCGGGAGCAAGGGGGACGGTGTGCCGAGTCGGCCCGATTCGGCCGCGCCACCTGCCCCACCCCAGGCGAGCAGGTCGAGGATCGGCGGGCCGCCGTTGCCGTCCGCCGCGTACGGATACGGGTAGCCGAGCTGGTCGAGCGCGCGCGGCGCGATCGACGGCATGAACGGCGCGACCGCCAGCGAGACGAGCCGGACCGCCTCGACGAGATCGCCCAGCACCCCGGTCAGGCGCACCTCCGCAGCGGCGGCGCCGGCATCGCCGGCCTTGGCAGCCTTTGCCAGCGCCCACGGCGCCTCGGTCTCGACGAACCGGTTCGCCGCGCCGACGAAGTCCCACAGCGACGCGAGCGCCTCGTGGAGGAGCAGCGACTCGAGGTTGCGCTGGTAGCCCTCGAGCGCGGTTGCCCACGCGGCGGCCAGCGGCGCCTCCGCCGGCGCGCGCGGTGCAGGTCGCGCCCCATCGAGGTACCGGCCCGCCATCGTGATCGAGCGGTTGACCAGGTTCCCGTAGTCGTTCGCGAGGTCGGCGTTGTAGCGCCGGACGAACGAGTCCCACGACACCTCGGCATCCTTGTCGAAGGGCACCTCGCGCAGCGTCACGTAGCGCGCCCCATCGGCACCGAGGGCCTTCACCACGTCGCTCGGATCGAGCATGTTGCCGCGGCTCTTGCTCATCCGGTCGCCGCCGGCGGCGAGAAGCCAGCCGTGGACCCAGACCTTGTGCGGAAGATCGATGCCGGCGCTCATGAGCATCGCCGGCCAGATGATCGTGTGGAAGCGGTTGATGTCCTTGCCGATCACGTGCAGGTCGGCGGGCCAGTACCGCGCGAACGACGTCGGGTCGTCGGGAAAGCCCGCCCCGGTGATGTAGTTGATCAGCGCGTCGAACCACACGTAGATGACGCCGGCCTCGGGATCCCAGGAGCCATCCTCGCGCTCGGAGGTCTCGCCGTTCTCCGCGATCGGGAACGGGATGCCCCAATGGAAGGTCTCACGCGAGATCGAGATGTCCTCGAGGCCGGCGCGGATGAAGGCGAGCATCTCGTTCTTGCGGTATTCGGGCTGGACCCAGTGGGGATGCGCCGCATAGTGCGCGAGCAACCGATCGGCGTAGGCGGAGAGCCGGAAGAACCAGTTCCGCTCGGTCAGCCACTGGAGCGTCACGTTCGGATGGTTCGGACAGCGCATGCCGTCGGGCGTCTCGTGGAGATCGGAGAGCGCCTTGAAGCCCTCGTTCGGGCAATACCACCCCTCGTACTTGCCGAGGTAGACGTCGCCGCTCGCGTAGGCCCGTCGGACCATCTCCTGCGACGCGCGCCGGTGGTCCGGATCCGTCGTCCGGATGAATCGATCCGGCGCGATCAGCAGCTCGTCCTCGGCCGACGTGAACAGCTCGACCATCGATTCGACGTACTCGCGGATGTCCCGGCCCTGCGCGGCCGCGCTCTCGGCGATGTTCACGGAGTGCTCATCGGTACCGGTGAGGAAGCGGGTGTCGTCGCCCTTCATCCGATGCCAGCGCGCGACGACATCGGCCCCGATCACCTCATACAGGGTGTGCAGGCCGGGCTTGTTGTTCGGATAGGCGATCGCGGTCGTCAGGTAGAAGCGCGGACGGTCGGGCATCGGGTCCTCAGGGGTCGGTGGCGGGGTTCGCGTCGGCGCCACGCTCCGTGGCGCGCTCGATCGAGCCGGCGGCCGGTCGCCGCCGGCCTTCGATCAGGCCCGCGAGCGACTCGACCGCCGCGGCATCGCCATGTGGCTCGCGCGGCGGGTCATGCTCGGATGATCGGTGCGGCGCGCGACGCGGTCAAGCGGGGCGGTCGACCCACGGCGCGCGCCACGCCGGGGCATCGAACGGGGCTGCCCAGTACGTCGTCTCGCGGTGGACGAGGCCATCGCGCAGCTCGATCAGGTCGACGACGACGTAGGCCTCGCCGTTCGGGTACTCGATCCGCCACTCGGACCACCAGAAGTCGCCGCTCCCCTCCACGCGCATCGGCGTGTTGCCGGCGGTGACGACCCACTGGTCCTCCGCCCCGACGGTCCGGGTGATCACGATCGTTGGCGCTCCGCCGGGGTAGTTCTCGATGATCTCCGCGAACGCCTGCGTGCTGTGGACGAGCTCGCCGGATTGGGGCCAGTACACGGTCCAGTCGGGATGCCGCAGCGCCGCGAGGGCCGACATGTCGTGCGCCGCCAGCGCCGCCCCGTAGCGGGTCACGATCTCCTGGTTCGTCGGGTGTGCCATCGCGCGAAGTATCCGCCTCCGCGGTCAGTGACGGAAGTGCCGCCGCGCGGTGACCAGCATCGCGGCACCGCGGGCCTCGACCGCGGCCAGGACCTCGGCGTCGCGGAGCGAGCCGCCCGGCTGGACGATCGCGGTCACGCCGGCGTCCAGGAGCACCTCCGGCCCATCGGCGAACGGGAAGAACGCATCCGAGGCGGCCACGGCGCCCCGGGCGTCGCCGTGGAAGCGGGCCGCCTTCGCGACCGCCTGCCGGCATGCGTCGACCCGGCTGACCTGGCCCGAGCCCAGCCCGACGAGCTGGCCGTCGCGGACGAGGACGATCGCGTTGGAAACGACGCTCCGGACCAGCCGCCAGGCGAGGTCGAGATCCGCGGCCTCGCGGTCCGTTGGCGCGCGCGACGTCAGCGTCACCCACTCGGCCGGGTCGTCGATCGCGTCGTCCGGGGCGCCGACGAGGATCGCGCCACCGGCGCTGCGCACCGACCCGAGATAATCGACCGTGACGGTGCCGTCCGGCCGTGGGGCCACCGGCGCGCCGTCGAGGCGCCCGTCGACGACCAGCCGCAGGTTTGGCTTGGCGGCGAGGATCGCGAGGGCGGCCGGCTCGAATGCCGGCGCCACGACGACCTCCAGGAACAGGCTCGTGAGCTCCGCGGCGAGGTCTGCGGCGACGGGCCGCGTGACCGCCACGACCCCACCGAACGCCGCGTCCGGATCGCCGGCACGAGCGGCCATCCACGCCTCGAGGACCGTCGTGCGCTCTGCGGCGCCGCACGGGTTGGTGTGCTTGACGATCACGCACGCCGGGCCGTGGAGCTGGCGCGCGATGCCGTCAGCCGCCGAGGTGTCCAGGACGTTGTTGTAGGACAGCGCCTTGCCCTGGAGCGGCGGCGCGCCCGTGGCGAACGGGCCGTCGCCAACGCGGGCGGCCCGATCGGTACGCCGGTAGCGCGCCGCGTGCTGGTGGGGGTTCTCGCCGTAGCGCAGTGTCTCGACCTTCTCGAGCGGCAGCACGAGCACCGGCGGGAACGGATCCGCGGAGCGGGGCAGGCCGGGTTCGGGCGGCAGCTCGATGCCGGCCTTGTCCATCCGGCACGGCAGCTCGGCGGCGATGCGCGCGTCGTAGGCCGCGGTGTGCCGGAACGCCTCGATGGCGAGGGCCGAACGGAGCCCCAACGATAAGCCCGCAGGTCCGTCGAGCGCCGCCAGGATCGCCGCGTACCGCGAAGGATCGGTGACCACCGCCACGCTGGCGTGATTCTTCGCGGCTGCCCGGATCAGCGAGGGCCCGCCGATGTCGATCTCTTCGACGAGCTCGTCGAACGAGATTCCGGGACGCTCGGTCGCCGCCGCGAACGGGTACAGGTTCACGACGACGAGCTCGAACGGGGCGATCCCGGCCTCCAGCAGCGCCTCGCGATGCGCGGCCCGCCGTCGATCGGCGAGGACGCCCGCATGGATCGCCGGGTGGAGCGTCTTCACGCGCCCGTCGAGGACCTCCGGGAAGCCGGTGACGGCGCTGACGTCCGTTACCGGGAGCCCGGCGTCGCGGAGTGTCTTGGCGGTCCCGCCGGTCGAGACGAGCTCGAACCCGTGCGCCACCAGCCCGCGACCGAGCTCGGCGAGCCCCGACTTGTCGCTGACGCTGAGGAGGGCACGACGCGGGATCGGCAGCGCGGTGTCGGCGCGCGCGGCGTCCACTCGAACCTGCCGGCCATCGGTAGCGACAGCGCCGGCCAGGACCAGTGCAACGGCACTCGGCAGGAGTCGATGCTCGGCGGCACGGATCCGGTCGTGGAGGGTTGCCTCGTCGTCGCCGGGCGCGATGCGAACCGGCTCCTGGAGGACGATCGGGCCGCCGTCGAGGGTGGCGTCAACGAGGTGGACGGTGCAGCCCGTGACGCGAACGCCGTGCGCGAGCGCGTCGCGGACGGCGTGCCCGCCCGGGAACGCGGGCAGCAGCGACGGGTGCGTGTTGAGGATGCGGCCCGGGAATGCCGCGAGCACCGCCGGCCCGACGACCCGCATGTAGCCGGCGAGCGCCACCGCGTCGATCCCGGCGGCCGTCAGCGTGGCAGCGAGCGCCGCATCGGCTGCCGTGCGCTCGTTCTCGTCGGTCGCCGCAAGGCCAGGCAGCAGCGCCGTCTCGATCCCCTGCTCCGCCGCCCACGCGAGCGCGGGACAGTCCCGGTCCGCGAACACGAGCGTCACGTCGCCGCCCAGCTCACCGCGGCCCCCCGCGGCCGCGAGCGCCCGCAGGTTGCTCCCGGCGCCGGAGACGCCGACCGCGATCCGCCTGCTCATCGCAGACCGACCAGGGCTGCCTCCGGCCAGGCGCCCTCGAGGCGGCCCTCGGCGTACCGGGCGCCGAGATCGCTCGCGGCGACGACTTCACCGACGAGGATCGCATCCGGCAGCACGGCGGACAGTGCCTCGACCGCCTCCGGCGCCACGACGACGACCATCCCGAGCCCGCCGTTGAAGGTGGCGCGGAGCTCGCCGTCCTCGATCCCGCCGAGCGCGCCGAGGAGGGCCATCACGGACGGGATGGGCCAGCGCCATGGATCCAGGCGGGCGCCGAGCGCGGCCGGGAGCGCCCGCGGCACGTTGCCGTGCAACCCGCCGCCGGTGATGTGCGCGATGCCACGCAGGTCGTGCCCGGCGGCGCGCAGGGCGGTTCGGGCGGCCAGGATCCGGCGGGCGTAGATCCGCGTGGGGGCGAGCAGGATGTCGCCGACGGTCGCGAGCGCGGCGCCCGGCTCGGCGGCGAACGCCGCGTCGCGCCCGGCATCGCCGAGCGTCAGGGCGAGCTGCTCCTGGTACGGCCGGTGAAGCGGGATGTCCCACTCGGCGAGCAGCGACCGGACCAGCGCGTAGCCGTTGGCATGCAGGCCGGAGGACGAGAGCCCGAAGATCGCGTCACCCGCAAGCGCCGCCGTCCCATCCAGCACCGAATCGCGCTCGACGATCCCGAGGCAGGTGCCGGCGAGGTCGAAGGTGCCGGCCTCCATGAGCCCGGGATGCTCGGCCGTCTCGCCGCCCACGAGCGCGCAGCCCGCCTCGCGACAACCCGCGGCAACGCCGCCGACGAGCTCGGACACCGTTTCCGGGTCGAGGCGCCCGACCGCGATGTAGTCCAGGAATGCGAGGGGCTCGGCGCCACTGCACACGACGTCGTCGGCGCACATCGCCACGAGGTCGATGCCGATCGTGTCCCAGCGCCCGAGCGCGGTCGCCAGCGCGGTCTTGGTGCCCACGCCGTCGGTGGACGAGACGATGAGCGGCTCGCGGTAGCTCGCCGGGATCGAGACCGCGCCGCCGAACCCGCCGAGGCCGCCGAGCACCTCGGGCCGCCGCGTCGACTCGACCGCCTTGCGCATGAGCTCGACCGCCCGCTCCCCCGCCCCCACGTCCACGCCGGCGCGGGCATACGCCACGCGGGCCTGCGTTCGCCCTTCAGCCACCGGCCGGCACTGCCTCTTCCAGCATGAACTTGCGGCTCATGGCGTCGTACGGGACGGGCTCGGGGTAGCGCCCGTCGAAGCAGGCGAAGCAGAACCGGTCGTACGGCAGGTCGAGGGCGGCGAGGACGCCCTTGATCGACAGGTAGCCCAGCGAATCGGCGCCGATGAAGTCGCGGATCTCCTCGACGGAGCTGGTCGCGGCGATCAGCTCGCTGGTGATCTGGGTGTCGATCCCGTAGAAGCATGGGTGAAAGATCGGCGGCGCGCTGATCCGGACGTGGACCTCGGCCGCGCCCGCCTTGCGTAGCAGCGCGACGATCTGCTTGGTGGTCGTGCCGCGCACGATCGAGTCGTCGACGACCGTCAGCCGTTTCCCGCGCACGACCTCGCGCAGGGGGTTGAGCTTCATCGTCACGCCGCGGTGGCGAAGGGTCTGCGACGGCTGGATGAACGTGCGGCCGGTGTAGCGATTCCGGACGAGGCCCTCGCGGAACGGGATGCCGGAGGCCTCGGCGTAGCCGGCCGCGGCAGGCGCACCGGTGTCCGGAACGGGCATCACCAGATCGGTCTCGGCCGGGTGCTCGCCCGCGAGCTGCTCGCCCATCCGACGGCGCACCTCGTACAGGTTGCGCCCCTCCATGTACGAGTCCGGGCGGGCGAAGTAGATCATCTCGAAGACGCACAGGGCGGGGTTGGCCGGCGCGAACCGGACCGAGCGCGGCTCGCGACCCGATTCGAGGATCACCATCTCGCCCGGCTCGACGTCGCGGACGAACTCGGCGCCGATGATGTCGAGGCCCGTCGTCTCGGACGAGAGGACCCAGCCGTCGCGCGCCCCATCGCTCGCCCAGAGCGCCGCATCGTCCCGCGCCGGGCCGGCGTCCGGGATGCGCCCAAGGACGAGCGGCCGGAAGCCGTGCGGATCGCGCAGCCCGATGATCCGGCTGCGGTCCAGGATCACGAGCGCGAACGCGCCCCGGACCCGCGGCAGGAGCTGGAGCAGCGCCTGGACGGTGTCCGGTGCCTCCTCGTCCGCGAGGAGCGTCGTCAGCAGCTCGGTGTCGGTCGTCGCGGCCAGTCGCGCCTTGCCGCCCTCGAGCTGGGTGAGCAGCTCCCGCGTGTTGACGAGGTTGCCGTTGTGCCCGATTGCGACCGCGCGTCGCGGACCGAGGCGGAAGGTCGGCTGGGCGTTCTCCCAGATCGTCGACCCGGTCGTCGAGTAGCGGCAGTGGGCGATCGCGAGGTCGCCCCGGAACGACGGCAGGCGCCGATCGTCGAGCACCTGGGCGATCATCCCGAGGTCCTTGTACAGGAAGATCTCGGCGCCATCGCTGACCGCGAGGCCGGCCGATTCCTGGCCGCGATGCTGGAGCCCGAAGAGCCCGGTCGAGGCGACGGCGGCAGCCTCCGTGCCGGACCCGGGCGGCAGCGCGACCCCGAATACCCCACACATCTCAGCGGCCCTCCGCCGACGAGGCCGCGGGATCCCAGCCGAGCGCCCGCGGGAGCCCGTGCTCCCAGGCGCGCTCGAGGTGGACGAGGGCGACGTCGATCGAGTCCGCGACGCGCGACCCGCGCTCCTCGGCGGAGCCGGTGGCGCCTGCGCCGGCGAGCTCCACGACGAGCCGGTCCCCGCCGACGGAGCCGATCCGCTCGACGTGCAGGCCGTGCTGGCGAGCCAAGAGCTCCGCGGCCGGAGCGTGCCGCGCAATCGTGGACAGGACGAGCCGGCTCGGACTCTCGCCGAACAGGTCCACCGCCGGCGAGCCGGAGATATGCAGGCGGACCTGGGCGCCGAGACGGCCCCACATCGCGGCCTCGGCCAGCGCGACGGCGAACCCGCCTCCGGATACGTCCTGCGCCGATTCGAGGAGGCCGCGGGCCGCCGCCTCGCGGACGAAGTCCTGCAGCCGCCGCTCCAGCGCGAGATCGAGCGCCGGCGGGCCGTCCTCCGACGCGACACCGGCAATCCGCGCGTACTCGCTGCCCTCCAGGCCGGGCCCGACCTCGCCGATCAGCAGGATCGCGTCGCCGTCGTGGGCGAAGGCTGGCGTCAGCGCACGCTCGACGTCGTCCAGCAGCCCCACGACGCCGATCTCCGGCGTCGGCGCGATGCGGCCGCGAGCCGACTCGTTGTAGAGCGAGACATTCCCGCCCGTCACCGGCAGCCCGAGCGCGCGACACGCGTCACCGAGGCCGCGCACCGCCTCGCTGAGCTGCCAGAAGGCGTCGGGCTTCGTCGGGTCGCCGAAGTTGAGGCAGTTCGTGACGCCGAGCGGCCGCGCGCCGGTGATCGCGACGTTGCGGGTCGCCTCGGCCACGCTCATCGCCGCGCCCAGCCACGGATCGGCCGCGGTCACCCCCGCGTTGCCATCGGTGGCGGCAACGAGCGCCTTCGTCGTCCCCGCGACGCGGATCACGGCAGCACCGTGACCAGGTCCCGCGACCGTTGCGGCCTGGACCGTCGAGTCGTACTGCTCGAAGACGGCCCGGCGGGAGGCGAGATTCGGCGATCCCAGGAGGGCCTGGAGCACGGCGCCGGGGTCCATCCCCCGCTCCGGCAGCTGGTCGCTGGCAACGATCGGCGCGCCCGGCGCGGGCGCCAGGCGCCGGCGCTCCGGTGGGGCGGCGAGCCGGTCGTGGACGATCGCATCGGAGGTCAGGAAGCGCGCCGGGACTCGAGCGAGCTCGCGGCCTCCCTCGAGGCCGCCCTCGACGATCGTGATGTCGCCGTCGTTGGTGACGAGGCCGATCACCGCACACGGCAGGCCCCATCTGGCGCACACGGCGGCGACATCCTGGAATCGCTCCGGCAGGACGATCGCGAGCATCCGCTCCTGGCTCTCGGAGATCATGACCTCGAACGGCGCCATGCCTGGTTCGCGCCGCGGGATGGCGTCGAGGTCGACGAGGATCCCGGTCCCGGCCCGGTCGGCAGTCTCCGACGTCGCGCAGGTGATCCCCGCGGCGCCGAGGTCCTGAAGGCCCTCCACGAGTCCAGCCTCGATCAGCTCGAGCGACGCCTCGATCAGCAGCTTCTCGGCGAACGGATCGCCGACCTGCACGGAAGGTCGCTTCGATCCATCCGCGTCCCCGAACGTTGCGGAGGCGAGGACCGACGCTCCACCGATGCCGTCGCGGCCCGTCGCGCTCCCGAACAGGACCGCGAGGTTGCCGGGGCCCGGCGCAGCGGCGCGGGTGAGGTGCCGCTCCTCCAGCAGCCCGATCGCCATCACGTTGACCAGCGGATTGTCCGCGTACGACGGGTCGAACACGAGCTCGCCACCGACCGTGGGCACGCCGACGCAGTTGCCGTAGTGGCCGATGCCTGCGACGGCGCGCCTGAAGCTCCAGTCGGGCTGTCCGAAGCGCAGCCCGTCGAGCAGCGCGATCGGGCGGGCGCCCATCG
>DHWF01000058.1 GCA_002413045.1 Chloroflexi bacterium UBA5189 | reverse complement strand
GGCGGCGGCGGCGGAGGCGGCGGCGGCGGCGGCGGTGGCGGTGGACGTCGACTGGTCCAAGGTCAAAGGCAAGACCTACAACCAGCAGTACGCCTATTTCCGGGAGTTCTTCCGGCCCCGGATCGAAGCCGCGGTCAAGGCCCAGGTCGACGCCTCGATCGCGGAGGGCTTCGAGCTCCTGGACGCACTGCTCGACCTGCAGGTGGCGGCATGATCCGGACGAGCGTCTACGTCGTCCTCGTCCCGGAGCGGACGTGGGAGGGCAAGGTCACGGCGATCAAGGCCGATCGCCTGCTGGTCCAGCGACCGAAGCTCTCGAACAAGGAGGTCGCGGTCCAGCTCCACCTCGACGTCGACGAGCGGCTCTTCGAGCAGTTCTTGCCCGAGGTCGTCGTCCAGATCACCGGCGAGCGCCAGCTGGTCATCCCCGAGGTCGAGGTCCAGGACCAGGGCCAAGAGGCGGCCGACGTCGAGGAACTTGCGGCAGCGATGCCCGACGCGACGGACGACGCGATCCTCGAGGGTCTCCGCGAGGCCGCAGGCGAGGGTAATCAGATCGCCCAGGCCGTCCTCGCCGGCCGGCGCCCTTGGCCGGAGAACAGTGGCGCCGCTCCCCGGTTCGAGGCGTGGCTGGCTCGCGCGCAGCGAGCGGTCGCCGCCGCCGCTCCTCATGCGGTTCGATACGTTGACCCGCCATCCAAGAGCGCCAAGCCGTGACGTTCGACGAGCTGTTCTCCAAGGCGCTCGGCCACGCCGCGTCGGCCGAGTACCTGCTCTCGCCGGAGGCGATCCAGGACGCCACGGCGCCGGCGCCCGAGATCCTCCGCGAGCGAGCCGCGATCGAGGCCACCCTCGCCGAGGCGTACGCCCGGCTCGTCTCGGCCGCGATCGTCAACCGGACGTCGCTGCACGCGCTTCTTGAGCAGGACCAGGCACAGGGCGGCCCGAAGCCGTCGTGACCAAGGCCCTGACCGTGACCCAGCCGTTCGCCTCGCTGATCGCCGCCGGCGTGAAGCAGTTCGAGACGCGCTCGTGGTCGACGAACTACCGCGGTCTGGTCCTGATCCACGCCGCCAAGAACATCTGGGGCAACGACAGCGTCCGCTACGCCGCGGAGCTCCATCGAGCCGGGCTCCTGCCGGCCAAGATGTCGAAGCTCCCTCGAGGCGCGATTATCGCGATCGCGCAGCTCGTCGACGTCATCCCGTCCGACCTGGTCCCGTCCGACCAGCTCCTGACCGGGCCGTGGTCGCCGGCGGCCTATGCCTGGCGCCTCGAGGCGGTCGTGGCCCTGCCCGAGCCCCTCCCGTGGCGCGGCAGGCTCAGTCTCTGGGACGGTCCGGACGTCGACGCGGCGGTACACGCTGCAGTGGCCGGTGTCACGGCTGGTGGCGCTGCCCTGGAGGCGCAGCCGTGACGTCCGACGGCGAGCGTGGGCTGCTGGTGACCATCGGTTGGGCGGGACTGCCAGCGCCGGTGCCGGAGTACGCCTTCGCCAAGCCCCGCCGCTGGCGGTTCGACATGGCCTGGCTCGCGCAGCGCCTGGCCGTCGAGGTCGAGGGCGGGACGTGGTCGTTCGGCCGCCATACCCGTGGCGGCGGCTACGAGGCCGACATCGAGAAGTACAACGAGGCGACGCTGCTCGGCTGGCGCGTCATCCGGGTCACGACCGACATGGTCGACGATGGCCGCGCGCTGCAGCTGGTCCAGCGGGCGCTGGCGACCGCCGCGGTGCCGGCATGACCGACACCCGGAACGCGGTGGAGCGCGAGCTCGATCAGCTCACCCAGGATGCGGCCGAGCGAGCGATCGAGGCGTACCTCCGGGTGCACGAGGGACCGCTCGACGGGAACCGCCTCGTCCACGCCGCGCTCGTCACCGGCATGGACATGGCGATGGCGTTCGCGGTCGAGTTCCCAGCCGAGGCGCGCACCGTCCTCAGCGTCGTCGAGCGAGGGGCCGGGCTGACCGAGGCTGATCTGGCGCAGCGGATGCTCCTGTTCCAGGGACTCGTCGACGCGGCGAGGACCGAGCAGTGAGGGGGACGCGGCCGACCTGGGCCGGCCTGCCGGTGCGGCTGGAGCGCGAGGGCCTGCCGGCGTATCGCGTGATCGTCGACGACGCGGTCATCGGACGGGTCTGGCAGCTGGAATCCGGGCTGTGGGGTTGGGATCTCGACGGGGATCCGGACTCGCCGCCTGACCCGGCTATTCGCGTCCGCGTTGGCTCGTCGCGCAAGTCCGCGCTCGAGTGGCTCCTCCGCCGCCACGGTGAGCTCGTCGACGCTTGGGCCACGCCGCCGACTGACGTTTCCCGAGCAACGAGTGAGCGGCCGTCGTGAACCCTTGGCAGCGGACCGCGATCGAGACGCCGGCCTATCTCGCCGAGGAGCCGATGCGACCGCGGTTCCTGCACCTTACCCATGACGGCACGCTCGTGCTGTCGGTCAACTCAGGCTTCGAATGACTGCAGCGCAACTTTGGCGGGCCCGTGTGGCACGCGAGCGGTCGGGGATCGACGGAGCGGGCGTCGTGGGCCATCGCGCAGCGCGCCCTGGAGGGCGTCGGCGATGCCTCGCTCGGCGAGTGGCGGGAGCTTGGGGCCCCGGGCTCGGGCGTCGTCCACATTCGCCGGCGTCTGTCGTCGCGCGAGCAGGGCAACAGCGGCCTTCGGATGCGCGACGTCCGGGACACACCCGAAGCGGACCGGCGCCTCGAGGTCGTGACCCGCGAGCTCGCGCTGATCGGCAGGCGATGAGCGCGTGGCCGTCATGACGAAGCATCCCGACACGACCGAGTGGGACCGGATGCGGCGCGAGCAGCGGTCGGCTCACCACGACGCGGCGATGACCGGCCGTCACGTGATCGCCGACGTCATCTACGCGCTCGAGCGGATCGAGTGCACCTGCGGCGTGGTCGTCAAGGCCGACGAGGACCGGCTCGCGCACGACCGTCACGCTCCGCTCGTCGCTGCCTGGGAGGCCCACAAGCGCGAGGCCCGAGCGGCTCGTGAGGCTGCGGCGTGATGGCCTGGAAACCGACGCGGCCGTGGTGCCTGCCCTGCCGCGAGCGTGACGGATCCGATTGGTGCTGGGGCGTCCTCTCGGACGCGGACCAGGCTGCGATGACCCAGGCGGTCCGCGAGCTCCATCCCCGCGGCGGCCGCGTCACCAGGGTCACCGAGCAGATCTGGGTCGTCCGGCTGCTGCTTCGACAGCAACGCCCCCCGAACACCGTCGAGGCAACCTGGAAGGCTGACGCCGCGAGCTGGGCCGCGCTGGAGGCCGAAACGTGACCGTCTGCCCGCACCCCGACTTCGACGCCGAGGTCGACGTCAACCGCCTCGAGGACATCGGTGCGTTCACCGCCGACGTCCGGATCCGGTGCATCGCGTGTGGCGAGCCGTTCGCGTTCGTCGGGATCCCGGCCGGACTCAGCAGCGATGGCCCGCGCGTGTCGGTCAGCGGCCTCGAGGTCCACCTGCCTCTCCGGCCAGTGAGCGCAGGGCTCGGCAACCCGACGCCGTACGGGTTCAGCGTCACGGCCGTGGGCGGCGGCGGCACGAACGCGACCGCCGGCGAGTCCGGCCCGCACCGTCACGTCGTCGAGCGCCGGCGAGGCATCGCGTGAGCTGGGGGCTGATCTGCGCCTGTGACGACGAGCGCCACGACTTCGACCTGCGCTCAGTCCACGGGCAGCTCGCGGTTTGGTGCCGATGCCGACGGTACGCCGCCGACGAGGAGCACGGTGGCCTGTGCCAGGAGTGCGCCGACGCGGGCCATCATGTCGCCGCGCCCGCCGATCGCGACCATCAGCAGGGCGGGCCGCGAGGCTTCGGCCTGCGCAGCGTGCCGAGGTCGATATGAGCGATCCGATCGCCGTCGACGCCGCCGGCGCCGCGCAGCTGCTCGGCATGTCGGAGCGCCTGGTCCGCGACCTCACCGCCGAGGGCACCCTGCCGACGATTGACATCGGCGATCACCATGACCGCCGATACTCGGTTGACGCGTTGCGACAATGGGCCATCGATCGATCCGGCTATCGGCGCGAGGAGGCCAGCCATGACCCGAGCGGCCAAGGGCGAGGGGCGACCGTTCAAGCGCGCCCAGGACGGGCGCTCGGTCGTGGTCGTCCTCGACGCGGAGGGGAAGCGCCGGTACCTCTACGGATGGTCGAGCGACGAAGTCCTGGCGAAGCGTGACGACTTCCTCTCGGCGACCCGCATGGGCCTGACGCCGCCGACCGGCAAGCTCAGCGTCGGCAAGGTGCTCGACGACTGGCTCGCCGACCGCCGCGGCAAGGTCCGCCCCGCCACGTGGATCAGCTACGAAGGTCAGGTCCGGATCCACCTCGACTCGATCCGTCGCATCCAGCTGGTCAAGCTCCGCCCGGGCGACGTCCGCCGGCTGCTCCGCGACCGCGAGGCCGCCGGCTGCGCGCCGCGTTCGGTCGCCTACACCCTGACGATCCTCCGGATGGCCCTCGGCCAGGCAGTCCGTGACGGCCTCGTGCCGCGCAACATCGGATCGGTGGTCGACGGGCCGCGGGTCGTCCGGGCCGAGCTCGAGGTGTGGACCGCCGCTGAGGCCCGGCAGGTGCTCGAGGTCCAGTCCGACCTGCACGCGCTGTGGGCGCTCCTGCTGGGCCGCGGTCTGCGTCTCGGCGAGGCGCTCGGTCTCCGCTGGTCCGACATCGATCTCGCCGGCGGAAAGCTCCGCGTCACGGGCTCGATCCGGCCGGTCGATCGCCGCGTCCGCGCGGAGGGCGCTGAGCGTCTGCAGCGGGTCGAGCCGAAGACCGAGGCCGGCTGGCGCACCATGGCCCTGCCCGACTTCGTAGCGGCCGCGCTACGCGACCATCGCGCCGACACCGCGGATCGGCCAGTGTCACGGCTGGGGCTGGTCTTCACGACGACGCGAGGCACGCCGATCGACCCTCGCAACGTGACGCGCGCCTGGACAGGACTGATCAAGGTCGCCGACGTCAAGCGGATCCGGATCCACGACGCCCGCCATTCCTGCGTCGCGATCCTGCTCGGCGAGGGGGCCACGCTCGAGGACGTCAAGCGCCTGCTCGGCCACGAGACGATCGCGACGACCAGCGACCTGTACGGCCACCTCGTCGAGAGCCGCAGCCGGGAGATGGCGAACGTCATGCAGCGCGCCCTGGGCGGCGCTGGATGACCCGCGTCCTTGGTCCGGCCAAGGGCAACATCATCCTGCGTGTCGAGGTTGGCTCGACCGCCCATGGAACGGGCCTGCCTGGCCTTGAGGACCATGATGAGACCCTGATCCGCGCGAGGTCCGCAAGGGCAAAGTCCCGCTGGACGTCGTCATTTCGCGTATCGACGCGCTCGACAACCACCTGACCGAGCTTGCCGAGGACGACAAGATCCCGGCAGGCCCCGATCGCGCGACGATCGAGGAATGGTCGATCTACGCCCACCTGGCCTCGTGGGGAATCCTGACGTGACCAGGCGCGTCGATCGCGTCCACGCACTGCATCGGCACGACGCGGCTGCCATCGCCGTGAGGGCGGAGCAAGCCGCGGCTGTCGAAGAGCTTCACCAGTGGGCCGGCGTTGAGGCCGAGCGCCTGCATGCCGCCCTGGGCCTCCCGCCGGGCCTGACGATCGCATTCGGCACGACCGCCGTCATGACCGATGACGAGCTCGGCTGGCTCCCCGATGCTGCAAACGGTGCTGCAAACGACGTCGCCGACGTCCATAATCGTGTTCGTGGCGACGATGCAACCTTCTGACTTCGGATCAGAGGGTAGGGTGTTCGAGTCCCTCCGGGCGCGCCACTCCCCCGA
>DHWF01000033.1 GCA_002413045.1 Chloroflexi bacterium UBA5189 | reverse complement strand
ACCTCGCCGTGCTGGTACGGCGACATCGTCCCCGGATCCACGTTGATGTACGGATCCAGCTTGAGGATGGAGACGCGGAGGCCGCGGGCCTTGAGGAGCCTCCCGATGCTCGCGGCGGTGATTCCCTTGCCGAGCGAGGAGGTGACCCCTCCGGTCACAAAGACATACTTCGACATAGGTTTGCGCCTCCGGGGGTTTTTCTAATGCTACCGGAGGAGGCCCTCGGGGGCAAGGCGATGCCGGCCCGCGCGGCCGCGGATTCCGAAGAGCCGGCGGGCCCGAAGGCGCCGCCGGCTCGGACCCGTGACGGGAGGAAGAGCCCCCGTCCGTTACTTGAACGTGAAGCTCTGCACGATCGGCGTCGCGTCGTTGAGCATCGCCTGCCAGTTCGCGGGGCTTGCCTCGATGGCGATCCCGACGACGTCACCGCCGCCAAGGTCGAGCAGGACGAGCCGCACCCGCTCCGTTCCCTCGAGCGACAGGGTGTAGAAGCCGAAGTCCCGAGGGAACGTGGACATGAGCACGTCCTCGATCGGCGCCGCCGCGCCGAGGCAGCTGCGGGTGTATCGCGGCGACAGCTGCAGGTCGACGACCTTGCCCACGTGGCCGTCGATCTCGATGTCGGCGGCTGGCGTGGCCTGGACGTCCGGGCCCGACTTCACGAACGCGAGCAGGTCGGCATCAATGAGTGGCGCGAGGGTCGAGAACGTTCATCGCGGCCCGCTGGCTACCCAGCGCTGGCTCGCGTTCAGCCCGGCTCGCGCTCCCGGAGCCAGCCGCCGAACGCGGTCAGGCGATCGGAGCGAGTAACGACGACGCCGAGGACGATGACGACACCGCCGACAAGCTGGCCAAAGCGGACGGGCTCGGCGAGGAAGGCCGCGCCGAGGAGCACGGCAATGAACGGCACCAGGAACTGGTAGGCGGTGATCCGGGTCGGGCCGAGGAGGCGGATCGCGTTGAAGACCACCACGTTCGCGAGCCCGGCCGGGATGAAGGCGGAGAACGCGAGGCCCGCCCACGCGTCGAGTCCGACCGCGGACCAGTTCGCCCCGGCACCCTGGGCGATGCCGGGAATGGCGAGCACGAGCGTGCCCCCCACCATCGCCCAGGACGTGGTCTGCAGCGGCGAGTGGCGGCGCAGGATCGGAGCCCCGAATGCGGTGAAGATGGACCAGCAGATCGCGGCCGCCAGCGTCAATGCGTCACCGACGATCGCACCACCGACGGTGAGCCCCGGACCGGACGCGACGATGACGCCCACGCCCGCGAACGACAGGAGGCTGCCCGCGAGCTTCGTACGGGTCAGGAAGTCCGCCCCCGATACGACGGCGAGCAGGGCGGTGATCACGGGCGTGGTCGCGATGAGGAGCGCCGAGTCGCCGGCCGGGATCTCCTGGAGGGCAGTCGACCACAGGATCTGGTACACGCCGAAGCCGAGCGCGCCGAGGCCCATGATCGCGATCGCGTCCCTGCCGGGCCACCCGAACGATCCGTCGCGCCAGCGCAGCGCGACCAGCAGGGTCAGCGCCGCGATGCCGAAGCGCAGGAACGCAAACGTGACCGGCGGAATCTGCTCGTTGGCCGACTTGACCACGATGAAGTTCGCCGCCCACGCCGCCATCACGATCAGGACGCCAGACTCGGCGAACCGGCGCTCCCGCGGCGTCGACGGCGGCAGGCCGGACGCCGACGGCGGCGGTCCCGCCCTCGCCGGGGGCCTGGACGCCGAAACGCCCGCCGGGACTCCGGCGGGCGTCGTGCCCGGTTCGAGGATCGAATGGGTATCGATCAGACGTCCTCGTCCAGCTCGAGCGCCTCCTCGTCATCCTCCTCGGTGAGCTTGAGCCACACGAACAGGCCGGCGAGCACGATCAATGGGATGACGAGGATCGCGCCGAGGGTGATGCCCAAGGCGACGGCGACGGTCTTGAGCGCGCGCATGGTGCGAACCTCCTCGCCGGCTCAGGCCGGCTTTGCCTTTGGATCGGTGCTTCGCCGGAGCGCGGGTGCCCGGGCGATGAGATCGGCGATGTCCGTGGGGGTGAACTCGATGAGCTCCTGCTTGAGGCTGCCCTGGCCCGCCTGGGTGATGCGAATGATGTACGCGCCATCGAGCTCGAAGAAGAAGATGTCGCGGGGATGCAGGCCGTCAAGGTACCGCCCGATGACGCGCATCTGGGATTCGTAGTGCTTGGGCGTCGGATCGGGCGTCCGGCCACGCCGAGCCATCGCGTCGTCCATGAAGCCGCCGACGTCCTCGTCCTCGAGGTTCAGCGTCTCGCGGTCGGAGCGACCCATCGATTCGCCGGAGCCGGTCGTGCCCGTGACCGTGGTGCCCTGGATGATGAAGCCCTTGTCCGTCTCGAGAAACACGACGCCCCGCATGCCCCGATCATCGAGGTACGCCCCGACACAGCGCAGCACCTCTTCCCAGTCCTGGCGGGGACTCCCCTCGTAGATCCGCATCGTCGGGCTCCTGGGGCGGCGTGGCTTGCCGAACTCGGTGGCCGAATGAGTCTATCGACGCTCCGCCGCGCCGGCAACGAGCGCGACGGCCAATCGGCCCGCGACGCGCGCGTTGTTGACGATCAACGCGGTGTTCGACCGCACCGACCGACCCTCGGTGATCACGGCAATGCGCGCGAGCAGCCACGGCGTCAGCTCGGGACCGTGGATCCCGTCGGCTTCCGCGTCCGCGTTCGCCTGGTCCACGGCGGCCCGCGCCTCCGCCTCCGTGAGCGCCACGTCGGCGGGCACCGGCACGCACAGGAGGATGCCCGACCCGAGCCCGAGGTCGAAATGCGTCGCGACGAGCGCGGCCGCGGCGGCCTCGTCCGGCGCGGTGTGGGGCGCGAGGATGCCGGCGCTCCGCGCGTAGAACCCGGGCAGGTCCGCCTGCCCGATCGCGACCACCGGGACGCCGAGCGTCTCCAGGACCTCGAGGGTGTTCGGCACGTCGAGGATCGCCTTCGGGCCGGCGCAGACGACGGCCATGGGCGTGCGCGCCAGCTCATCGAGGTCGGACGAGATGTCCATCGACGGCCCGGCGCCCGCGTGGGCGCGGTGCACGCCGCCGATCCCGCCCGTGGCGAAGACGCGAATACCCGCTGCATGCGCCGCGATCATCGTGGCGGAGACGGTGGTGGCCGCCCAGCCGCCGCGCGCGATCGCCGCGCCCAGGCTCGGGCGGGCGGCCTTCATGACGCTGCCGCGCTCTGCGGTCGCGAGCGCCTCGAGCGAGGCGCGGTCGAGTCCGATGACCAGGCGGCCGTCGTGGACCGCGACCGTCGCCGGCACGGCGCCGGACGCACGCACAGCTGCTTCGGAATCGCTCGCGACCCTGAGGTTGTCCGGATACGCCAGCCCGTGGCTGATGAGCGTGGACTCCAGGGCCACGACCGGCCGACCGCCGGCCAGCGCGGCCGCGACCTCCGGCTCGATCAGGAGCCGATCGGCGACGGAGCCGCTCATCCGGGCGGCAGCTCCGTGCGCGGGCCCTTGAGGTGGCGCGCGGCCGCCCGATGGCCCGCCATCGTCGCCCGATGGAGCGCGTTGGCGCCGACGTGGCCGCCTCGCAGTGCGCCGAGCCAGCCCGAGATGAAGCCCGCGTCGAACGCATCGCCGGCGCCCGTCAGGTCGTCGGCGACGACGGGCGTCGTCGCGACGTCGAACTGGAGCGGCGGCTCGGGCTCCGCCTGCCCGCGATCGACCCTGGCGAACACCCGCGCGCCCCGCGCGCCGCGCTTGATCACGGCGACCGCCGCGTGGTCGAGCAGCCCCTCCGGCGCGTGCCGGCCCAGGAGCGCCTCGGCCTCCGACTCGGTGGCGAAGATGAGATCCGGCTTGAGCCCCGCGACGAGCTCGCGCGCCTCGCGGCGGCCGTGGGTGAGGAGCGGACCGACCGAGGCGAGGTCGACCGACAGGCGCGCGCCGCGCGCCCCACGCGCGCGGGTCAGCTCCACGGCCTTGACGCCCGCCGACCCGAGCGGCTCCACGAGGAGCGAGTACGCCGGCAGGTGGATCAGGTCGATGCCGTCGAACCATTCGGGCTTGAGGTCGCCGGGCTCCATCCGCGTCGCTGCGCGCCGGTCCGCCACGAACGAGCGCTCCCCGCTCGGCGCGACGAGGACGCCGATCCTGCCCGTGCGATGCCCGGCGATCCGGACCGCGTGCACGTTGACCGCATCGCGCCGCAGCTGCGCCACGAGCGACCGTCCTGCCCCGTCGCGCCCGATCGCGCACACGAGCGACGACCGTGTCCCGAGGCGGGCGAGCCACCGCGCGACGTTCGCCGCGGAGCCGCCCTGGCGGATCTCGACGCGGCCGGGGACGTCGGTCCCGGTCTCGATCGGGGCTGCCGCGCGGAGCACGACGTCGAGCACCAGGTCGCCGAGGACGAGCACGCGTGGCGGCGCGGAGCGAACCGGCGTCGTGGGGGCGGAGGCCGTCACAGCGCCGATGGTAGCGATGCTGACGCGGCGTTAAGGTCGCCGACGGGGCGCGGCGGTACGATTCGGGCTCGATGACGTCCCAGATCGACCAGCTGGCGATCACCACGATCCGGACCCTCGCGATCGATGCCGTCCAGAAGGCCAACTCCGGACACCCCGGTGCGCCGATGGGCGCGGCCCCGATGGCCTACGTCCTGTGGACCCGCCACCTGCGCCACGCCCCGTCGCGACCGGACTGGGTGGACCGCGACAGGTTCGTCCTGTCCGCCGGCCACGCCTCGATGCTGCTGTACTCGCTCCTGTACCTGACCGGCTACGGCCTCGAGCTCGCCGACATCGAGCAATTCCGGCAGTGGGGTTCGAAGACACCCGGCCATCCGGAGCACGGCCTCACGGCCGGGGTCGAGGCGACCACGGGCCCGCTCGGGCAGGGGTTTGCCAACGCGGTCGGCATGGCGATTGCCGAGCGCCGCCTCGCGAACGAGTTCAACCGGCCGGACCACGAGATCATCGACCACCGGACGTACGTGATCGCCTCCGACGGCGACCTCCAGGAGGGCATCGCGTCCGAGGCGGCCAGCCTCGCCGGCCACCTCCGGCTCGGGAAGCTCATCGTCCTGTACGACGACAACCACATCCAACTTGACGGGCCGACGGACATGGCCTGGTCGGAGGACGTCCTCCAGCGCTTCGATGCCTACGGCTGGGGCACCTCGCGAGTCGCCGACGGCAACGACACCGACGCGATCGACGCCGCCATCACCGCCGCCGAGGCCGACGGGCGTCCGTCGCTGATCGCGGTGCGGACCCACATCGGCTTCGGCAGCCCGAACAAGCAGGACACCCAGAAGGCGCACGGGTCGCCGCTCGGGGCGGACGAGGTTCGCCTGACGAAGATCGCCTACGGCTGGGATCCGGATGCGCAGTTCCTGGTCCCGCCGGAGGTGCTCCAGCTGATGCGCGGCGCGACGGCCGCCGGCGATGCGCTCGTGGCGGACTGGGAGCAGCGCTACTACAGCTTCCGCGACGCATACCCGGACCTCGCTCCGGAGCTGCGCAGGCGCATGCTGGACCTGGGGCTCGCCGCCGGCTGGGACGCGGGCCTGAAGACGTACGCGGTCGGCGAGGACTTCGCGACGCGGCAGGCAAGCCAGGCCGCGATCCAGGCCCTGTCGGGGCCGGTGCCGGAGCTGTTCGGTGGGTCGGCGGACCTCAGCGAATCCAACCTCACGCTCGTCAAGGACGCGGTGCCGTTCGAGGCCGGCGAGGCAGGCCGCAACCTGTGGTTCGGCGTACGCGAGCACGCGATGGGCGGCATCGCGAATGGCATCGCGTACCACGGCGGATTCATCCCGTACGCAGGCACATTCCTGAACTTCAGCGACTACATGCGCGGGTCCGTACGCCTCGCCTCGCTTGCTGGAATGCACGTGATCTACGTGTGGACCCACGACTCCATCGGGCTCGGCGAGGACGGCCCGACCCACCAGCCGATCGAGCACTACGCGGCGCTCCGGGCGATGCCGAACCTGTGGTTCGTCCGACCGGGCGACGCGAATGAGGCGACGGCGGCGTGGGCCCTCGCGGTGGAGCGGCGTGGCGGCCCGGTGGCGCTGTCACTCACCCGCCAGAAGCTGCCGACGCTCGCGGAGACCGCGGCGCTTGCCCGCGAGGGCGTGGCGCGCGGCGGCTACGTCCTGCGCAGGGCGCGCGGCGAGGATGCGGGGACGCCGCCGGACCTGCTGCTCATCGCGACAGGCTCGGAGCTCCAGCTCGCCTACGCGGCCGCGGCGGTTCTCGAGGGAGAGTCCATCGCGGCGCGCGTGGTCTCGCTCCCGTGCTGGGAGGCGTTCGATGCCCAGGACGAGGCGTACCGGGAGGCCGTGATCCCGCGCGCGGTGCGGCGGCGGGTCACCATCGAGGCTGGAGCGACGATGGGCTGGGAGCGCTACGCCGGCGACGAGGGCGCGATCCTCGGGATCGACCACTACGGCGCATCGTCACCGGCGGCCACGATCTTCGAGCACTTCGGGTTCACGACGGACCGCGTCGTTGACGTCGCGCGGCGGGTCGTCCGCGATGGCCTGCGGGGCCGGATCCCGACGCTGGATCCGGGCCATCAGCCGGCGGGGCTCGGCCTCCCATGGCACGCCTGATGGCCGGGCTTCGGGTCGGGTTCGCGGCGGATCACGCGGGAGCGGCGCTCAAGGCGGAGCTCTTCCGGCGCGTCGCCACGGCTCGGCCGAACGACGTCCTGGTCGATCTGGGCGGCGACGGCTCCGACCCGAACGACGACTACCCGGACTTCGCGCAGCGCCTCGGCAATGCGATCCAGGAGGGCGAGGTCGACAAGGGCATCCTGATCTGCGGCTCCGGCGTTGGCGCGAGCGTCGCCGCGAACAAGATCCGGGGCGTGCGTGCCGCCGTCTGTCACGACACGTACTCGGCGCACCAGGGGGTCGAGCACGACGACATGAACGTGCTGACGCTGGGCGCGCGGGTCATCGGGGACGAGCCGGCGCTCGAGTGCAGCCTGGCCTTCCTCGGTGCGACGTTCAGTGGCGAGCCCCGCCACCGCCGCAGGCTTGCGAAGGTCCTCGAGATCGAGCGGCTGACCATCGAGACAGGCTTCGAGGAGGCGGATTCGCGACCATGAGCGCCCGACTGCGCATCTCCCTCTCCGCGGCGGACCGGCCGGCCATCGACGCCCTTCTCGACCAGGCGAACGTCGACCAGTGGGCGGAACGGCTGTTCGATCGCGACACGACGCTGTGGAGCGACGACCCGGACGTCCGCGCCGACATCACCGACCGGCTCGGCTGGCTCGACGCCCCGGCCCACTTCACGCTCCTGGCGGGCGCGCTCGAGGGCTTCGGGGACGGGATCCGCGATGCCGGCTTCGACACCGCGGTCGTGATGGGCATGGGCGGCTCCAGCCTGGCTCCGGACATCCTGCACCGGACGTTCGGGACCGCCGAGGGCTACCTCGCACTGCGGATCCTCGACTCCACCGACCCCGCCGCCGTCGGCGCGATCGTCGACGACCTCGACCCGCTCGAGACGCTCTGGATCGTCGCCAGCAAGTCCGGCACGACGACCGAGCCGCTCGCGTTCATGGCCGACGCCTGGTCGCGCGTCGAGGCGGCACTGGATGAGCGCAGCCACGACCAGAAGCCCGGCGAGTTCTTCGCGGTCATCACGGATCCCGGCAAGAGCATCGCCGCGATCCCCCACCACGACGAGCTGCGCGAGGAGTTCCTCAACCCGCCGGACATCGGCGGCCGCTACTCGGCGCTGACCTACGTCGGCCTGGTGCCGGCATCGCTCATCGGGATCGATCTGGACGCACTGCTCGCCGCGGGCTCGGCGATGCTGGCCCTGTGCCGCGAGCCGGATCCGCGCGACAACCCGGGCGTCGAGCTCGGCGTGACCCTGAGCGGGCTGGCCAAGATGGGCCGCGACAAGCTGACGATCCTGGCCGATCCCGCGATCGCGGGCGTCGGGTCGTGGCTGGAGCAGCTCATTGCCGAATCGACCGGGAAGCATGGCGTGGGCATCGTCCCGGTCGATCTCGAGCCGTCGCGCGCGGTGCACGACTACGCGGCGGATCGCGTGTTCGCGGTGCTGTCACTCGCGGGGAGCGACCTCGGCGCGCTCGGCACCCTCGCCGACGATCTGGAGGCAGCCGGCCAGCCGGTCATCCGAATCGAGCTCGACGATCCGATCGACGTCGCGGGCGAGGCCATCCGCTGGGAGGTGGCGACGGCAATCGCCGGTGTCGTCCTCGGGATCAACGCCTTCGACCAGCCCAACGTCGAGGAGGCCAAGGAGCTCACCCGGCGCCTGCTCGCCGGCGCGTCCACTGGCGGTAAGGACGCCGCGGCCGGCGAGGCCGACGACGGCGCGATCGTCATCGCGGCCCACGATGCAGATTCCCTCGCGGAGCTGCTCCGACCGACGTTGCAGGCCGCCACACCCCCGAACTACATCGCCATCCAGGCGTTCATCGCGCCGTCCGAGGGTGTCGACGCGGCGATCGCCCGCCTGCGAACTGCCCTCGCGGCGACGCATTGCGCCACGACCGCCGGGTACGGCCCGCGCTTCCTGCACTCGACCGGCCAGCTCCACAAGGGCGGCCCGCCGACCGGCATCTTCCTCCAGCTGACCTCGGACCACCCGGTCGATCGACCGATCCCCGGCTGGCCGTACACCTTCGGCCGGCTCATCGATGCGCAGGCGCACGGCGATCGCGCCGCCCTCCGCGCCCACGATCGGCCGGTCATCCACGTGCACCTCGGGCCAAACCTGGTGAGCGATCTCGCAACCCTCGAGCAGGCGGTCACCCGCGCGCTCGCCTGAGGACCAACGACCGGAGGCAATTCGACATGCAACTCGGCTTCATCGGGCTCGGACGGATGGGCGCGAACATGGTCCGACGGCTGGCCAACGACGGCCACGACATCGTGGCCTACAACCGCACGGTCGAGAAGGCCCACGAGCTCGCCGATGAGCAGAAGGCCGCGGGCCACCCGATCACGGCCGCGGATTCGGTGGCCGAGCTCGTTTCGAAGCTCACCAAGCCGCGCGCGGCCTGGGTCATGGTCCCCGCCGGCGACCCGACCGAGGCCCAGATCAAGGAGCTGCTCGATCACCTCGAGCCGGGTGACACGATCATCGATGGCGGCAATACGAACTTCCACGACGACGTGCGCCGGCACGCGATGCTGGCCGAGCATGGCATCCATTACATCGATGCCGGCACGTCTGGCGGCGTGTGGGGCCTCGCCAATGGCTACTGCCTGATGGTCGGTGGCGAGCCAGAGGTCGTCGGGCCCCTCGAGCCGATCTTCAAGTCGCTCGCCCCGAAGGACGGCTACCTGCACGCCGGCCCCGCCGGTGCCGGCCACTACGTGAAGATGGTCCACAACGGCATCGAATACGGCCTCATGCAGGCCTACGCCGAGGGCTTCGAGATCATGCACGCGAGCGAGTACCCACTCGACCTCGCCGCGATCTCCGACCTCTGGAACCACGGCTCGGTCGTCCGGTCGTGGCTGCTCGAGCTCGCCACGCTGGCGTTCAAAGCGAACGGCGAGGACCTCGCGAACCTCAAGGGCTGGGTCGCCGATTCCGGCGAGGGCCGCTGGACCGTCCAGGAGGCGATCGATCGCGACGTCCCCGCCCCGATCATCACGCTCGCGCTCCAGACGCGGCTGCGCTCCCGCCAGGACGATTCGTACGGCGCTAAAGTGCTCGCCGCCCTCAGGAACGAGTTCGGTGGCCACGCTGTCGTGAAGGAGGGCTAGGCCGCCGCCATGGCCAAACCAACGCCCAAGCCCAAAGTCGAGCCCCAGCCCAAGCCCGAGGCGAAGCCGAGGCCCGCGCCCGCCGCGCCGCCGGCCCCCCGGACCATCCGCGAGGAGCGGCTGGCCCTGGGTGGGAAGCGCAAGCGCGTCAGCACGAAGGCGGAGGTCAACCCGCTGCGCGAGGGCCTGCGCCTGGAGCGGGTGCCGGACCCGCACATCCTCGTCCTGTTCGGCTCGACCGGCGACCTGTCGCATCGCAAGGTCCTCCCGGCGCTCGCCCAGCTGTGGCGCACGAACCTGCTGCCGGCCGACTGGAAGCTGATCGCCGTCGGGCGGCGGCCCTACGACGACGAGACCTTCCGCGCCGACATCGCCGTGTCCCTCAAGGAGAACTGCCGCGTCCCGCTCGAGCCGGAGATGCAGCGCCAGTTCCTCGATCGCATCTCATATCACCGCGGCGACTTCACCGACAGCGCGAGCTACGACGTCCTGTCGGCCAAGATCGAGGGGATGCACCTGGAGCAGGGCACGGAGGCGAACGTCCTGTTCTACCTGGCCACGCAGCCGTCCGCGTTCCCGCAGATCGTGGCCGAGATCGGCCGGTGCGGCATGGACCACGAGATCCACGGCGGCGGCTGGCGCCGGATCGTCGTCGAGAAGCCGTTCGGGCGCGACCTCGACTCGGCGAAGCGGCTGAATCGCGAGATGCTGCGGGTCTTCCGCGAGGCGCAGATCTACCGGATCGACCACTACCTCGGCAAGGAGACCGTCCGCAACCTGATGGTGTTCCGGTTCGGAAACGGGATCTTCGAGCCGCTCTGGAACCGGCGCTACGTCGACCACGTGCAGATCACGGTGGCCGAATCGCTCGGGGTGGAGGAGCGCGGCGCGTTCTACGAAGAGACCGGCGCGGCCCGCGACGTCCTCCAGAACCATCTCCTCCAGCTGCTCAGCCTGGTTGCGATGGAGCCGCCCGCCACGTTCGCGGCGGACGCACTGCGCGACGAGAAGCTCAAGGTGCTGCGCGCCGTCGCGCCGATGACGCGCACGGAGATCGCCCGCGAGGTGGTGCGCGGCCAGTACGGCGATGGCTGGATCGGCGGCCAGCCGGTCGCCGGCTACCGGGCCGAACACGAGGTCGACCCCCAATCGGAGACCGAGACGTTCGTCGCCGGCCGTTTCGAGATCGACGATTGGCGTTGGTCCGGCGTCCCGTTCTACCTGCGCACCGGCAAGCGCATGGCGAAGCGGGCGACCGAGATCGCGATCCAGTACCGCGACGTGCCGTATCGGTTGTTCGCCGACAGCACGGCCGATCCGCAGCCGAACCTGCTCGCGATTCGCGTCCAGCCCGACGAGGGCATCCTCCTGCGGTTCGGCTCCAAGGTGCCTGGGCTCGGCCTCGCGATCCGCCCCGTGACGATGGACTTCACCTACGGGACCGCGTTCAACACCGACGCGCCGGATGCCTACGAGACGCTGATCCTCGACGCGATGCTCGGCGACCAGTCGCTGTTCACGCGCGCGGACGAGGTCGAGGCGGCGTGGTCGATCGTTACCCCGATCCACGACGCGTGGGTGGAGGCCGCCGCTCCCGAGTTCCCAAACTACGCCTCCGGCACCTGGGGACCCGAGGCAGCGGACGACCTGCTCGAGCGCGACGGGCGTCGCTGGCGACGGCTATGACGATCCAGCAGGGTCCGATCGCTGTCGCGCCGGCTGCTCCCGGTTTGCCCCAGCTGCGCTGGTCATCGCGCGCTCGGAGCGTCGAGGCGGTGGCCACGGAGCTGGGCAAGATCTGGGCGTCGATCTCGCTGACCGCGCCCGGGGCGGACGGCGAGCCCGAGCGGCGGGTCGCAGCTCGCTCCAGCGTCATGAACCTCGTCGTGATCGCCAATCGTGGCGAGATCGGCGAGCGCGCGGCCTCGATCGTCGACGGGCTCGCGGGCCGCCACCCATCGCGGACACTGCTCGTGGTCCCGGCCGATCCGGATGGGCCACCCTGGCTCGACGCCCAGGTCCAGGCGCACTGCGTGCTGCCCTCGGCCAACGCGCCAGAGACGTGCTCGGAGCTCGTCTACCTGACCTGCGGCGGCGAGAGCGGCCAGCACATGGCCGGCCTGGTCACGCCGCTCCTGATCCACGACCTGCCCGTCACGGTCTGGTGGCCGAACGAGCCGAGATTCGAGTCCGGGGCATCGAACGAGCTCCTGAACATGGCGGACCGGATCCTCGTCGATGGCTCGGGCTGGTCCGGCGACGGGCTTGGGCGGCTCGCGGGGATGTGCGGCCTCCCGAACCGCTACGCGATCGAGATCGCCGATTTCGCCCTGGTCCGGCAGGCCCGCTGGCGCGAGGCGATCGCGTCGACGTTCGATCGGCCGGCGCTCCTGCCGTACCTCGGGAATCTCGACCGGATCGAGGTCCACTACGCGGCTCGATCGGGCACGCCCGGCGCATCGAACGTGGTCCGGCCGCTGTATCACGTCGCCTGGCTCGCGGCGCGCCTCGGGATGACGGTGACGTCGCCGCTGCGCGCCGGCACGGAGGCGTGGAGCGGCTACGAGGCCGAGCTCCGGCACGGCCGGCGACGGGTGCTGGTCCACCTGCAGCCGATGGAGTCGACCGCGCCGCAGGGCACGACCCTCGCGGTCGAGCTGCACGCGATGCGTCGCCGCTCGCAACTGTGGGTCGAGGTCACCGCGTACGCCGAGGGCGTCCTGGTCCACGCCTCGCTTGACGCCACCCCGATGCCGGAGCGGCGATTCCTGGCGCCGCGGCGGCGCGAGGCGGACCTGCTCGCCGAGACGATCGACACGGCAGGCCGGGACCTGCTCACCGGCGAGGTCCTGGCGATGTCGGCGCACCTGCTCGGACGGTGACCAGCGAACCGGCGATCCGGGTCCTCGACGATCCAGACACGACCTCACGCGCGGCGGCCGAGGCGATCACCGACGCCCTGCGGGCGGCCGTGGCCGCGCGCGGTCGCGCGGACTGGGCGACGACCGGCGGCTCGACGCCGATCGGCATCTACCGGGCGCTGATCGAGTCGCCGCTCCGAGATCTTGTGCCGTGGGAATCGGTGCACACCTGGTGGGGCGACGACCGGTTCGTACCCCGGACCGACCCGCTCTCGAACGTGCTCCCCTTCGACGAGGTGCTGGCGCCCGGCGTCCCGGCGGCCCGCGAGCACGCGCATCCGATCGCGATGGACGAGGCGCTCGCCGGTGGACATGACACCACCTGGGCCGCGAGTCGCTACGACGCCGAGCTCCAGCACGGTGGCCTGGAGGTCGGCGGCTCCGGCTTCCCGATCCTCGACGTCGTGCTCGTCGGGATCGGCGGCGATGGACACGTGCTGTCCGTGTTTCCCGGCTCGCCGCTGCTCGAGGAGTACGCTTGGGCCATCGGCGTGCCCGCGCCGACACATATCGAGCCGCACGTCGCGCGCGTCAGCCTCAATCCCGGAATTCTCGCGGCGGCGCGGCTGCCGATGGTGGTCGCCCACGGCGCCGGGAAAGCGGCGATTCTCGCCTCCGTGCTCGAGGGCACGCTGGACGTCCAGCGTTGGCCGGCGCAGGTGGCGCGGCGGGCAGGCGCGACCTGGTTCCTGGATCGGGCCGCGGCCTCCGACCTCTCGGCGTGACCGCGGCAGCGGGACCGTTCGCCGCGGACCCAACGCTCGTTCGCTCGGCGGCGGACGGGACGGAGCTCGCCGTCTTCGAGGCGCTCGCGCCGGATGGATCCTCGCGGGATGGGCACCCGCCGCTCCTGCTCGTCCACGGAGCCACCGCGGACCACACGACGTGGCGCGCCGTCGGGCCGCGGTTCGCCGCGTCGCGCCGCGTCTTCGCGATGGATCGCCGCGGCCGCGGCGCCTCGGGCGATGCACCCGCCTACTCGATCGAGCTGGAGTTCGAGGACGTCGCGTCCGTCGCGAGGGCGATCGCGGACGGCGGCGGGACGGTCGACATCGCGGGTCACTCGTACGGCGGCCGCTGCGCGCTCGGCGCGAGCCTGCGCACGAAGGTCATCCGCCGGCTCGTCGTGTACGAGGGCGCGCCAGTCCCGCCCGGGATGTCGTACCGCCCGCCCGGCCTGGTCGAGGCGGTGCGCGAGGCGCTCGCGCGGGGCGACAACGACGCGGCGCTGTCGACGTTCCTCGGCGGGATCGTCGGGATGTCGGAGGCCGGGCTCGCCGCGTATCGCGCGGATCCGGTCTGGCCCGCGCGCGTCGCGGCGGCGCACACCATCCTGCGCGAGGTCGAGGCCGAGGCCACGCCCCCGGCCTCCCTCGATGGCCTGGCCGCCGTCTCCGTCCCCGTGCTCCTTCTGCTCGGGTCGATCAGCCGGTCGCCGTTCCGCATCGGCACGGACGCGCTCGCGGCGCGCCTGCCGGACGCGCAGGTCCGGGTCATCGATGGGGCGGCCCACGCGGCGCATCACACGCATGCGGACGAGTTCGTGCGCCTGGTCGAGGCGTTCCTCGACGCCCCGCTGGACACGGACCGTAGGATCGGCCCATGACCGACCAGCCAGGACCGTCCGCCGAGGCCGACCGCCACTGCCCGTGGTGCGCCGCGCCGGCGAAGCCGGGCGACACCGTTTGCTCGGCCTGCGGCGCGGCGCTCGCTCAGCGCGAGTCGATCGGTGGCGTGCTCATCCCGGGCCTCACCGGCGTCGATCCCGCCCTCGAGGATTTCGACAAGCGCCCGATTCACCTGCGCGGCCCGAGCCCGAGCCAGGGCGTCGCCCCGGCACTGATCATCGGCGCGGTCGCCGGCGGCCCGATCGGGCTCATGGCGATCGGCGGCGTCGCCGCGGTCGCGGGCGCCGAGTTCCTGGCGTCGAGGCACGGCGGGCCGGGAGCGCAGAACGTCGAGGATGTGGGCAAGCCCAGCGAGGTCCTGCTCCAGGCGCTCGAGCAGGAGCGCGAGGCTGCGGCACACCCGGACGCCGTGACGGACCCGGGCGCCGGCGTGGACCCGACCTCGGCATCGAACCAGCCGCCCGCAACTGCCGCCGGGGCACCCGACGCGGCCGACGTGGACCATGGCATGTCGATCTGGCGCGACCTCCCGCCCGCCGACGTCACGGACACGCACGACGGCTGACGCGGAGCGCGGCGGTCCACCTGTCGCCCCTTTCGGGACCTTCGGCCCTCAACTCGCAGCCGTCCGGACCTACGATCTCGGCAAGGAGAAACCATGACTGCGAATCCCACGGCCGAGCTCCGAATCGGCGACCGCGTCCTGCAGCTTCCGATCGAGCCGGCCACCGACGGCCAGCCGGCCTTCGACATCGGGTCGCTCCTCAAGGACGCCGGCGTCACAACGCTCGACTACGGCTATGCCAACACCGCCCCGACCCGGAGCGCGATCACGTACCTCGACGGGGACGCAGGCATCCTGCGCTACCGCGGCTACCCGATCGAGGAGCTCGCGGAGCGATCGACCTTCCTGGAAACCGCCTACCTGCTGATCTATGGCGAGCTGCCGATCGAGTCACAGCTCGACGAGTGGGTGACGTCGATCAAACGCCACACGCTGCTCCACGAGGAGTTCCGGCGCTTCTTCGACGGGTTCCCCATGGATGCCCACCCGATGGGCATCCTCGCCTCGGCGGTCGCCGCCCTCTCGACCTTCTACCAGACCTCCGAAAACCCGATGGATCCCGACGACGTCGAGATCAGCACGATCCGCCTGATCGCGAAGATGCCGACGATCGCCGCCTATGCCTACAAGAAGTCGGTCGGGCAGCCGTTCGTCTACCCGGACAACAGCCTCGGCTACGAGAGCAACTTCCTGCGGATGATGTTCGCGGTGCCCGCCGAGCCGTACGCCATCGACGAGGACGTGGCGCGAGCCCTGCGCGTCCTGCTGATCCTCCACGCCGACCACGAGCAGAACTGCTCGACCTCAACGGTCCGGATGGTCGGGTCCAGTCACGCCAACCTGTACGCCTCGATCTCCGCCGGGATTGCCGCGCTCTGGGGACCCCTCCACGGCGGCGCGAACCAGGAGGTCCTGGAGATGCTCCAGGCGATCGAGAAGGACGGCGGTGACGTCGAGCGGGCGGTGGCGCGCGCCAAGGACAAGGACGACCCGTACCGGCTGATGGGCTTCGGGCATCGGGTCTACAAGAACTACGACCCACGCGCCCGGATCATCAAGGCCGCCTCCGACACGATCCTCGCGAAGATGGGCGCGAGCGACAACCTGCTCCGGATCGCCCGCGAGCTCGAGGAGGTCGCCCTGCACGACGCCTACTTCGTCGATCGGAAGCTGTACCCGAACGTCGACTTCTACAGCGGGCTGATCTATCGCGCGCTCGGCTTCCCGGTCGGCATGTTCACGGTCCTGTTCGCGATCGGGCGGCTGCCGGGCTGGATCGCGCAGTGGCGCGAGATGATGACTGACCCGCAGTCCCGGATCGGGCGGCCACGGCAGCTCTACGTCGGGCAGCCGCAGCGGGCCTATGTCGCGATGGCCAAGCGCTGATTCCGGATCGCCGGGCTACCATCCCGACGATGATCGAAGCGCGAACGGACAGCCGCCCGTACTCGCCCGGCCTCGAAGGCGTCATTGCCGCCGAGACGGCCCTTGGCTACGTGGACGGCGAGCGTGGCCGCCTGCTGTACCGCGGCTACCGGATCGGCGATCTCGTCGATCACGGGACCTATCCGGCGGTCGCCAACCTCCTCTGGACGGGCAAGTGGGACCCGGACCACCACCTCCCGACGAGCCCCGTTCCGCCGGCCGTCATGACGGCGCTTCGAGCGCTCCCGTCGACCGCCAAGCCGATGGACGCGCTCCGGACCGCGGTCTCCGCATGGGGCGCCGCGCAAACGCTCGACTGGCCGCCGACGGCCGAGCAGGCCCGAGCCCTCACGGCGTTCTCGCCGTCGGCGCTCGCCGCGTTCGCCCGGCTCCGCCGCGGCCAGGAGCCGATCGAGCCGGACCCGTCGCTCGATCTCGTGCCCGGCTTCCTCTATCAGCTGAATGGGGAGCGGGCCGACGCCGCCACGGCGCGTGCGCTGGATGCGTACTTCATCGTCGGCGCCGAACATGGCCTCAACGCCTCCACGTTCGCGGCGCGCGTCATCACCTCGACGCGGAGCGACCTCGCGTCGGCGGTCACCGGGGCGATCGGCGCGCTGAAGGGGCCACTGCACGGCGGCGCTCCGTCGGAGGTCGTCGAGCAGATCCACCAGGTCGCTTCGCCGGCCGATGCCGAGCGCTGGGTCCGCGAGACGATCGCGAAGGGCGACCGGCTGATGGGCTTCGGGCACCGCGTCTACCGCGCGTACGACCCGCGCGCCGCCGCGCTCCGCAAGGTCGCCGAGTCGATGGAGCACAAGCCGGACTGGCTGGAGAAGGCGATCGCGGTCGAGGATGTCGCGCTGCGCGTGCTTGCCGAGCTGCACCCGGAGCGGGCGCTCAAGACGAACGTCGAGTACTACGCCGCGCCGGTCCTGATGGGCGTCGGGCTCACACCGGACCTGTTCCCGGCGACCTTCGCGCTGGCTCGACATGCGGGCTGGACCGCCCACATCATCGAGCAGGCTGGTGCCAACCGGATCATCCGGCCGGACGCCCGCTACATCGGCCCCGAGGAGCGCGACCTCCCGGGCTGACGCTTCGCATCGGCCGGCCGGCGGCTCGCCGCTCGTATGCGCGGATTCCACGAGCTCATTGAATGTCTATCCGGGTGTGTGCGTCGGGGGAATACGAGCGCGATCGGCAGGGTTGGTAGAGGCCGCCCCGCGGCGCGGCGATCCCCTGGTGGCGCGGCGAGTCCCCTGATATTCCCGCGACGCGCATCGCCGATTGACGTGCCGTTCGACCTCCGGAATCGCGAATATGAGCCGGCGAACACGCGTGCGCGCAGGCGCCCCTCGCGCCACGGGATCCGGCCAGCGGCGACGGACGTAGACTCCGGGCGGGAGGCAGGCTGCGATGTTGGCGCGCTGGCTGATTCGCGTGATGGACGCCCAGGGCGGCTGGACCAAGCCGCTCGGCGACCTCGTGCACCGCTTCCTCAACTGGTTCTTCGGGCGCCTCCCGTGGCTGCGCGACCTGCTCATCGGGCGGTGGCTCGGGCATCCGCTCCACGCGGTGCTCACCGACGTGCCGATCGGGATCCTGTTCATGGTCATCGTGTTCGACGTCCTCGGCACGAGCTCGGCGGCCGCGTGGGCGCTCGCGGTCGGCATCCTCGCGATGGTCGGTGCGGCGCTGGCAGGCTTCGCCGATTACGCCGACACCGACGGCAAGGCGCGCGAACGGGCAACGCTCCATTCCACGCTGATGGTCGTCGCGCTGGCCGGGTACAGCCTGTCGCTGCTCCTCCGATTCCCGGTCGATGCAAGCCAGCCCGCCTCCGCCGCCGCGGTCTGGACGTCGATCGTGAGCTTCCTGATCCTGTCGGCGGGTGCCTACGTCGGTGGCGATGTGGTCTACGTCCTCGGCAACATGGTCAGCCGGCACGCGTTCCGGGGGGCCGGCACGAAGTGGATCGCGCTCGAGCCGGCGGAGGTCGTGGACGGGGCGATCCCCGAGGGCAAGCCGATCAGGGCAAAGCTCGGGATCAACCAGCTCGTGCTCGTCCGGCAGGGCGAGACGATCCTCGCGCTGCACGACACCTGCGCGCACGCGGGCGGGCCGCTCTCGGAGGGCACGATCGTGGGCGCGACGATCCAGTGCCCGTGGCACGCGAGCCGGTATGAGCTGGCGAACGGCCACCTTGTGTCCGGCCCCTCCGTGTACGACCAGCCCGCCTACGAGGTCCGAGCGAAGGACAGTGGCGGCTGGGAGGCGCGTCGCAAGGTCGCGTGAGGCAGACCGCGGGATCGATCCTTCGATTGCCGGAGCCCTGCCTCGTCGTGCTCATCGGTGCCGCCGGCGCCGGCAAGTCCACGCTCGCCGGGCGACTCTTTCCCGCCGAGTCGGTCCTCTCGTCGGACGCGTTTCGCAAGCTCGTATCCGGCGACGAGGGCGATCAGCGGGCCACGAAGACCGCGTTCGCGATGCTGCACCGCGAGCTGGACCGACGGCTGGCGCACGGGCTGACGACTGTCGTCGACGCGACGAGCGTCACGCCGTCTGCGCGCCGCGGCCTGCTGCACCGGGCCGCGGCGCACCGGGTTCCCGCCTTCGCGCTCGTGCTCGATCTCGCGCCGGAGCTCGTGTTCGCGAGGAACACCACGCGCCCCGGCCATGTCGTGCCGGAGCCCGCCGTCAGACGGCAGCTCGCGGACCTCCGCGCGTCGACCGGCGATGGTGTGCTGGAGGCGGAGGGGTTCGCGGCCGTGCACGTCGTCCGGACGGCGGCCCAGCTCGACGCGCTGTCGACCAGGGCGCTGATCGAGCGGTCAGGCGGCTGACGCACCCGCGATCAGGGCGACCGCCGCGCCCGCGGCCACGATTCCGATCGCATGGATCGGGCTGATGCGCTCGCGAAGCACGACCGCCGCGAGGAGCGTGGTCACGACCGGGTAGAGCGAGGCGAGGATCGCCGCGATCGCCAGGGGGCCGATGTCGATCGCGGTGAGATACGCGACCGTCGCCGACATGTCGATGACGCCGACCACGACGAGCGCCGGCCACAGCCGGCGCGCGACGCGCCACGGCGCTCGCCGAGCGAGGATCCACGACCCGATCGCAAGGCACGATGCGATCCGGATCACCATGATCGGCGACAGGATCAGCCCATCGCCGAGCAGCGAGACCGCGATGGTGAACAGCCCGAACACCGCGCCGGCTCCGATGCCGTACCACAGGCCGCTCGGGCGCCCGTCAGCTGCCCCGGGCGCGCGGGAGACGAGAATCACGCTCACGACCGCGCACCCGATGCCGCCGATCGACAGGATCGACGGGATGCCCTGGGTCAGGAACCCGAAGCTGACCGGCAGCAGCGCGGTGAGCACCGCGGCGACCGGCGCGACGACGCCCATTCGGCCCACGCTGAGGCCGCGATAGAGGAGCGCCAGCCCGGACGACCCGAGCGCCCCGCCGGCGACGCAGATCGCGAGATCGAGCGGCTGCATGACGGGCTCGGTTCGGGAAAGCGCGATCGGCAGGCCGATCGCGAGGCTCGCGACCTGGCTCCACAGCAGCACGCCGAGCACCGGTCCGCGGCGGCTGGTCAGGCCGCCGCCGAAATCGGCGATGCCCCAGCCGAGGGACGCGAGGAGCCCGAGGGCGACGACCGGCATCCGCATATCATCGCGACTGCCCATGCCCTCCGTGCCCGTCCGCCGACTCGTCGCACTCCTCGGCGCCATGGCCCTCGGCGCAATGCTCACGGCGCCCGGAGCGCTGGCGGCCGTGGCCCTGCCGCCCGCGCAGGACGGCGTGAACGTGTACGACCTCGCCAACATCTGGGACGTGTCGACGGAGACCAACGCCCAGCAGATCATCGATGCGGTCCGGCTCCAGACGCACGCCGAAATCGCGGCGGTCTCGATCGAGAACGAGGGCCCGGATGTCTCGACGCAGACGGCGAGCGCGGACGCTAAGTCGATCATGGACACGTGGGGCGTGGGCCGGTCGGGGATCAACGATGGGCTGGTCGTCCTGTTCGACATGAACAAGGGCAGCACGGAGCACGGCCAGATCTACCTGTACGCAGGCTCTGGCCTGCTGGCCACCTCGATGCCCGTCGAGGCCTCGAAGACGATCGTCGACGAGGACATGCTCCCGCTGGCCAAGAATGGCGACCTGGACTCGGCGCTGCTGGTGGGTCTGGTCAACGTCGCCGAGCGCATCGAGGCGAACCCGCCGATTGCCGGCGGAAGTCTCGGAACGCTCCCGCCGAACCTGCCCGGCGTCAACGTCTATGACTTCGCGAGCATCTGGGACCGGTCCACGATCGTGGCTGCCCAAAAGGTCGCCGACGCGATCAAGCAGCGGACGCAGGCAGAGGTGGCGATCGTCTCGTGGCCCACCGACAACTACGACGTCTCCACCGAGACCGCGCGGGCCGATGCCCTCTCGATCATGAACACGTGGGGCGTCGGGCGGGCGGGCGTCAACGACGGGCTCGTCGTCATCTTCGACATGGACCGCGACAGCACGAGCCACGGCCAGATCTACCTGTACGCGGGCTCCGGATTCCTCGACCAGTACCTCGCCGAGGACGAGGCGGCCGACATCGTCAACAACGACATGCTTCCGAAGGCGAAGGACGGCGACCTCGACGGCGCGCTCCTGGCCGGGCTCGCCAAGGTCGACCACGTGGTCCAGCCGGGCGGCAATCCGGACCGCGGCACCCGCACCCTCATCCATGCGCTGCTCGTGATTGCGCTGCTCGGCGGGGCGGGGCTCGTGCTGGCGCTCTTCCTGCGAACGTGGTGGGCGCGCGGCCGCGATGCACGCGTGATCCTCATCGACGACTCGGTCCTCCTGCCGGCACCGCCGCCAGGGCTCACACCGGCCCTCGCCACCGTGCTCCAGGACGACGCCGTCGAGCGCGACAGCTTCACCTCGGCGCTCGTGGACCTCGGGCACCGTGGCCTGGTCACGTTCCAGGAGGCCACCGGGTTCGCGGGGCTCGGCAAGCACGTCGATCTCGTGATCCCGCCGGAGCCGCTGATCGACGCGAACTCGCTCGAGGCACGTCGCCGGCCGCTCGGCGCCGCCGAGGCGGGTCTCGCCCTGGCGATCTCGTCGAAGGCAATCGGGGGCGTCCTGAGCTGGACCCAGCTGAAGTCCGGCGAGGGCGCCAAGCTGTACGAGTCGTTCAAGAAGGAGATCGGACACGCTGCGGCGGCAACGGGCTTCTTCCGTGACGACCCGAACAAGCTGACCAGCCAGTGGGCGGGGATCGGCATCGCCGTCGTGGTGGTCGTCGTCGTGTTCGGGTTCTTCTTCGTGTTCGACACGTCGGACAGCGCGGAGCTGATCAAGCCCGGGATGCAGTTCCTCTGGCCGCCGATGCTCGTGGCGGCGGCCGCAGGCGTCGTGATCGCCATCTTCAGCGGGCGGCTCGCCGCGCGCACGGAGGCCGGTGCGCAGGCGCTCGGCATGGCCCTCGCCTACCGGAACACTCTCCGCTACGAGATCAAGGCCGCCAAGACCGTCGACCAGGCGGTCGCGCAGACCAGGACCAAGCTGCCCTGGATCACCACGCCGGACCTGCTCACCGTGTGGGCGGTCGCGTTCGGGCTCAAGGACGACATCGACCACCTGATCAAGGACACGTTCGCCGATGCCGAGCGATCCGGGTCGGTCGGCTGGGCGCCGGCCTGGTACGCCGGCGCGAGCGGCTTCAGCTCCATCGGCAGCATGGCCAGCTCGATCGGCTCGATCTCCACCAGCACCACGTCGTCCTCCGGCTCCGGATTCGGCGGTGGTGGGGGCGGTGGCGGAGGCGGCGCGGGAGGCGGCTTCTAACCTGCGGGCGTCAGCTCCGCGGGTGGCAGCTCCGCCGGTGGCAGCTCCGCCGGCTCGGCTTCGGCGGGGTCCAGGTCCGGGGTGACTGCAGTGGCCGGGATCAGCTTGACCACGGCATCTGCCGTCTTGTCGTACCGGTCGGAGGTCGTCAGGTAGATGACCTGGAAGTCCGTGCTGATCTCGTGCAGCAGCTCGAGCGCGCGCTTGGCGCGCGCGTCGTCCAGGGTCACGAACGGATCGTCGAGCACGAGCGGCGGGCGCCGGTCGCCGGTGACCAGTCGCACGAGACCGATGCGCGCGGTCAGGTAGACGGTGTCCAGCGTGCCCTGGCTGAGCAGCGACACGTCGACCCAGTCGCCGCGCTCCGGCGCGTAGACGCGCAGCGCGAGGTTCTCGTCGTCCACCTGGACGCGGCGATAGCGCCCGGCGGTCACCTTCTCCAGGTCGACCACCATCGTCCGTTCGAGGTAGCGCGTCGCGGTCCGGATCGTCGCCCGCTCGGCGGTGTCGAGGGCCTTCAGCGTGGCGTCGTAAACGCGGGCTCGGCGCTGGAGGGTCGCGAGCTGCTCGTTCCAGACCGCGGCACGCTCGGCGTGCCCAGCGACCTCCTCGGCGTCGACGGCGTTCTGCTCGACCCGGGCGCGAGACTGCGCCTCGGCGTCGCGCGCGATTCCCAGCCCGCGATCGGCGTCGGCGACGGCGACCTCCAGCCGCTCCCGCGCGCGGGCCTCGTGGGCGATGGGGCCGAGCGCTTCGAGGGCGCCCGTCTTCTGCTCGATATCGAGGGCCGCCTGGTCGCGCAGCTGGGGAAGGGTCTCGGTGGGCTCGCGCCCGACGAGGCCCTCCAGCTGGGCACGCAGCCGGAGGATGTTGCTCATATGGGCCTCCTCGGCCGCGACCAGCGCCTCCACGGCCGCGAGATCCGGAAGCTCCAGCGCGGCGAGCAGGTTGTGGAGGGTGACCTCCTCCATCTGGAGCTCCTGCTCCAGCATCGACCGACCACGGAGCCGGCGCTCGATCTCCTGGGTCCGGAGGTCCTTCGTCCTGGTCACGTGCATGGCCCGGATCCGCTGGCGCCGGCCGACGATCGCGAGCGCGGCGCCGAAGATGACGAGCAGCACCGCGAGCACCCCGGCCCCTGGCAGGACGATCCCGCCGAGCGCCGAGATCCCGAACGAACCCAGCTCGCGCGGCAGCAGGTTCAGCGCGTTCCCGACGACGATCCCGACGGCCAGCAGGATGACCACGATCGCCGCGATGGCCGTCGGGCGCCAGGCGCGCGGGGTCGGCTCCTCGACGACGAACGAGACCTCGATCTCGCCGGCGAGGGCGGCCTTGATCTCGTGGATCCGGAGGTCAGCGGCGCGGACCTTCGACATCGCCTCGCGGAGGGCGGGCAGGCCATTGGGCGAGGGGTGAGTCTGCTCGAGGTGGTCGATCTGCTGGCTGACGTCGACAGCGGTGCTGTAGCGCTGGAAGAGCTCTTTGGACTGATCGCGCTCGGCGATGAGCCGCTCGGCGAGGCGGGCCTTCTCGAGGAGGGAGCGCTGCTCCGCCAGCCCGGTCTCGGCGACGGCGCGATCCTCGCGCGCCTGCGCCAGCGAGTCGCGATCGCGCTCCAGCTGCACCAGCGCCGCCTCGCCGTTGCGCTGGGCGGCGGTCGCCGTCGCGAGCTCGGCCTCCGCCGTCTTGATCTTGCCCGGGTTCTTGTCGCCCTTCGTGTTCAGGTCGTAGAGCGCCTTCTCGAGCGTCCGCCTGGCCCGACTCGTGCCCCGATCCGCGCCGGAGATCGACGCCTGGAGCCGATCACGGAGGGCCGCCTCGTCGCGCTGGAGGCCATCGAGCTCGTGGTGCCGGACCGACGCCGTGGAGCGGAAGAAGCCCTCGCTGGGAATGCCGGTGAGGTCAGCGAGGACCTCGTCGGCGCGAGCGGGATCCGTGATCGTCTCGCCATCGAGCTCGAGCTTGACCGTGCCGCGCGGGCCCCGGAACGACTTCTCGAGCGTGCCGCTCCGGACCCCGTCGAGGTCCTCCTGCTCGAACTCGATTCGCACCCACGGCCGATCGTCGTCGCTGGCGTTCCACGAGCGCATCCCATCGAGATCGGCCGAGCCGGACGTGACCCGCCGGGTGAGCGCCAGCTCGATGGCACGCTGGATCGTCGACTTGCCGGATTCGTTGGGGCCGCGGACGACGGTCAGCCCCGGTGCGAGCTGCAGGTCGAGATCGGCGTGGCGGCGGACGTTCTTCAGCTGGAGGCGCGAGATCCTCATAGGGTGACCTCGGTGCCGGACAGGAGCAGCCGGCCGAGGCGCAGCGCGTCGCGCAGCTCGCCCGCCATCTCGCCGTCCGCGGGCGCGCCGCCGACGTCGGCGGCCTCGACCTCGGCGATCCGCGCCTCGAGGTCGCTGATGAACGCCCCGAGCACGGTGTCCGGCGACGCGACGAAGCCCTCCGGCAGCGGCGCCACCGACTTGTCGCGGACGCGGACCTTGAGGAACTTGTCCGCGAGCTCCGTCTCGACCTCCTCGACGTGGAGGTCCAGCTCGTCCGGGCGAACGCCCATAAGCTCCGCGTCGAGCACGAGGTCCGGATCCGCCCGCTCGAGGAGCTTCGCGATGAGATTCGGCTGGGAGCCGACCGTGGCGGCGTCGAGCTGGACCCGCTCGAAGCGCGTCTTGCCGACCTTGCGCTCCTCGATCGTGACCTGCTTCTTGCCGTCCCCGGCGTCCAGGCTGACGAGGAGGACCTTGCCCGCCCGATCCTGATCGAGGGCGACCGGCTCCGGGGCGCCGGCGTAGGCATACACCGTTTTGCCCGCCTTGCCCTTGCTCGTCGAGTGCCAGTGCCCGAGAGCGAGGTAGTCGAGGTGGCTGGCGGCGATCTCGTCCAACGTGATCACGACTTCGTCGTTGTCCGTCTTGCCCTCGATGGCAATCGACGCGTGGAGCAGCCCGAGATGCCACGCGACACCGTCGTGCTTGGCCACCTCGACGTCCCGGAGCGGCGAATACGGCGCCCGCTTCGTGGCAAAGCAGCGACCATGCACGATCACGTCGAGCGCCTTGAGATGGACCTCGGGATGCGCGGGGTCGAGCACGGTCACGAGATCCGAGCCGACCGCGCCCGCGAGGGCGGGCAGGTCGTAGGCACGGTAGATCGATGCCCGGTCGTAGAGGTCGTGCGTCCCGGGTGTGATCACGATCCGGATCCGCGCGTCGACGAGGCGCTTCAGCTGCGCGGCGGCGCGCTCGACCGAGCGTCGCGGCTGCACGTTCGAGTCGAACAGGTCTCCCGCGATCAGGACGAGATCGACCTTCTCCGCCAGGGCGAGGTCCACCGTCGCGACGAAGGCGGCGAACTGCCGCTCGCGCTGCATGGCGGCCCGATCACCGAGGTCCGCGTGGCGCGCCCCGAGGTGCACGTCGGCCGTGTGGAGCAGTCGCAGCATCGCCTGTGGCAGCCTCCCCGCGGTGCCCGAACCCACCAGGAGGCCTGGCGAGCGGGGCGCCCCCAATTGCTCCCCGCTCGCCTGTGCGAACGGTCGCCGGTCATTGTGACAGGTCAACTGGCACGACTCCGATCGCGGGACGGCCCGTTTCGGGGCGGTTTCCGGAACCCCGTGTATCCTTCGGGCGCATTCACCAGGTGCGCCCCGACCTCGGGACTCCTGTTGGCACCAAGGGTCGCGCGGCGCCGGCTCCGGCCGTTGCCGCGTTGCCGACGGTCCCTCCTCCGGCGCACCGAACAGGCACATCCACGCGCTCCGGAGGCTCTCGTGACCTACGCCGATCGAACCCTGACCTGTGTCGACTGCGGCTCCGAATTCATCCACTCCGCCGACGACCAGAAGTTCTACTCAGAGAAGGGCTTCACGTCCGAGCCGAAGCGCTGCGTCAGCTGCCGGGCGAGCCGGCGCGCCGCACGCGACACCGGCTACACCGCGTCGGACCTCGGCGGCCCACGCGGCTACGAGCGATCCAACCCCACCCGCGAGTACTTCGCGGTCCTGTGCTCCGAGTGTGGCAACCAGGCCCAGGTCCCCTTCCGGCCCCGCATGGATCGCCCGGTGTACTGCTCCGACTGCTTCCGCAAGGCCCATCCCGACTGAGCGCCGAGAACAGCGCTGCTCCCAGGGATGGCCGCGCGGTCGTCCTCCCGGGTTTCATGCCAAACGAACGCGGCCGGGTAGTTAGGCAGGACTGCGGGCCACTGGCGCCCGATTATCAGCGGATGCCCTCCCGATCTGAGCGTGGGGCGGGATCAATCGCCTCGCTTCGCGCGAGCGGCGTGTCCTGCGACCGAGCCTAGCTACCCCCCGGGTGGTAGTTAGGCAGGGATCCCAGAGCGAACGCCCGGAGACAGAGGCGCGAGCTGGCGCAGGATCGCGAGCAGTTGGTCGATTGAGGCCTCGATACACTCGGCCGGATGACCACGAGCCAGCGCGGGACCCTCGCCGCGGCGATGCTCGGGTCGGCGATCGTCTTCCTCGACGGCACGTTCGTCTACCTCGCGCTCCAGCGGATCGGGACGGAGCTGCCGGCCACGATCCTGGGCCGGCTCGAGGGCCAGACGTACATCACGTCGGGCTACCTCGCGACCCTCGCCGCGTTCCTCGTGCTCGCCGGCGCGCTTGGCGACGTCTACGGGCGGCGGCGCATCTTCATCATCGGCCTGGTCGGGTTCGGGATCACCTCGGTGTTGTGCGGCCTCGCGCCGAACATGGAGCTGCTCGTGCTCGGCCGGCTGCTCCAGGGCGTCGCGGGCGCCCTGCTCGTCCCCGGCTCGCTCTCGATCATCACCAACACGTTCGAAGGCCCGGCCAGGGCCCGCGCGTTCGGCCTGTGGGCCGCCGCGACGTCGGCACTGGCGACGCTCGGGCCGCCGATCGGTGGCGTGCTTGTCGAGGTCGCCGGCTGGCGCTCGCTGTTCCTGATCAACGTGCCCCTCGTCGTGCTCGCGGTCTGGTTCACGACGCGGTACATGGTCGAATCGCGCTCCGCCGATGCGTCGAGGCAGTTCGACTGGCTCGGGGCCATCGTGGCCGTGATTGCGATCGGCGGCCTCGCCTTCGGTGCGACGCGCGGCTACGAAAGCCAGTGGACGGATCGCGTTGCGTTCACGGCCCTCGGGCTCGGCGCGGTGGCGCTCGTCGCATTCCCGATCCTGATGGCGCGGAGTAAGCATCCGCTCGTTCCGCTGAGCCTGTTCCGGATCCGCCCGTTCAGCACGATCAACCTGTCGACCGTGCTCATCTACGGCGTCCTGTACACGAACTCGGGCTACCAGGCGCTGTTCCTGCAGGGTCCGCTCGGCTACAGCCCGCTCGGGGCGGCGCTCATCGGCCTCCCGACGGGCATCCTCCTGACGTTCCTGTCGACACGCGTGGGCACGCTGTCGGGGCGCTACGGGGTGCGGCCGTTCCTGGTCGCCGGGCCGCTCGTGATGGCGGTCGGGCTGCTGTGGTGGCTGACTGTGCCGGCGACGTCGCACGGCTGGAACGCGAACCTCGCGAACGCCGCGTCGCTGGCGCCGCCCGTGGACGCGCTCATCGGGCCGCTGCCGGGGGTGCTCCTGTTCGGCCTCGGGCTGTCGCTGCTGGTCGCGCCGCTGACGACGGGGCTGATGAACTCCGTCCCGGTGCGGAACGCGGGCCTGGCATCTGCCATCAACAACTCGCTGTCGCGCATCGGACAGCCGATCCTGGCTGCCCTTGTCTTCATCGTCATGAGCGGCTCGTTCTACGCGGCGCTCGCCCGCGATGTGCCCGGCACCGACCCAAACTCCGCGGAGATCCGGGCCGCCTACCAGGCCCTCAATCCACCGCCGAAGGACGCGCCTGCGGCGCTCGTCGACGCAACCAGGAACGCGTCAACGGATGCGTTTCACCTCGCGGTGGTGGTCGGAGCGGGCCTCCTCGTCGCCGGGGCCGGGGTCAACCTCGTCGGCCTGCGGAAGCGGGAGGCCGGCCAGGCCTAGCGCCGCCTGGCCGCGCGACGCGGGAGCCGGGAAGCACGAAGCGGGCCGGGAGTGACCCCGGCCCGCTCGTTGGGCTGCGGAAGATTGTGCCGATCAGGAGGCGGCGGGCGGAGCCGGCGGTGCGGCCGGCGGTGCGGTCGGCGGCGCTGGCGGCGTCATCTTGGGCATCGCCTGGTATTCCTTCCAGGCGCCCCAGACCATGAGACCGGCCGCGACGGCGCTGCCGAGCAGGGCGATGAGGTAGATGCCGCCGAAGAACGCGAACAGCCCCAGGAGGCCGACCAGCGCGAGCAGGACCAGCACCGCCTCGATGCCCGTGACGATCAGGACGAGCGTCTGCACCGGCAGCGGCCAGTTGATCGGGCTCTTCGACTCGTACTTGAGCCAGTAGATGACGGCAACGATGATCGCCGCGACGATCGAGCCGCCGCCGAAGCCACCGCCACCGACGAGGCCGACGAGCCACGAGATCGCGGCGACGATGATCCCGTAGCCGACGATCCTCTCGTTCGCGTTGAGCTTGTTCCAGAACGCCTGGACCATTGGCATGAGAATCCTCCCTTGTCGTGGCTGACGGCCCGGCGCCGATTTGCAGCCGTGAGCGTAGCGGCCTGCGAGTCGCATCGGAAGGGGGTACCGAAAGTCGTTGCGGCGCAGCCCCTCAATGTCGCTTGGCCTGTCGACGTCGAGCAGGGTACGCCCGTCCGGATCCAGCACAAGCCAGTCGGACGCCGGCACCTCGATCGATCGAAGGCGCGCGAGCAGGCGGACGATCGATCGATCGCCCGACCCGACGGCGTCCGCCATGACCGCAAGGGTCGGTGCGACCCGGAACGCAAGCGGGAGGGTCGCCGTCGGGGGCGACTCGCCCTGATCGTGCCGGGCCTGGTCGTTCGGGGGCGGTTCGAGCGTGACGGCGTCGACGCGCTCGTCGGCGGTCAGCCGTTCGAGCATTGCCCGAAGCACCGATGGCACCAACCGTGGCATGTCGCCACCGACGACGATCACCAACGTGCCGGTTGCCTGGCGCAGCGCGCCCGCAATCGCGACGAGCGGGCCCTCGAACGGCCGCTCGTCGGTCACGAGGCGGAGCGCGCCAGCTTGGAGGCCGGCGATCGACGGGATGGCGATCGGCGCGGACGCCGGTCCGGCAATCAGCACCTCGTCGACGACCTCCGCGACGGCGCGCGTCGCAAGGGCGAGGAGCGGCTCGCCATCGATCCGGGCATCGAGCTTCGGCCCACCGAAGCGCGAGCCGCGACCGCCCGCGAGCACGATCCCGGTGACCGCCACGCGCGTCACGACGCCGCCGGGGCTCGCGGCCCGGGCACGTGGCCCTCCGGCGTGCGCTGCAGGATTCCCCGACGGTCGAGGTCCTCGAGAATCGCGAGGACGTACTTGCGGCTGGTTCCTGTGGCATCGCGGAAGGCCGCCGGCGACAGCGGCGCGACCCGGGCCTGCTGAAGCGCGGCGCCGGCGAGACGATGAAAGGTGGGCATCGCCCAGGCGAGGCCCGGCCCAAGGACGATGATCCGGCCTTCGGCCTGGAGCGCCCGGATTCCCTCCGGCGGGCAGCCGGCGGCGGCCGCTGCGTCGTCGAGGGTCGGTGGGGCCGGGACGGAGAGCGCCGCCTCGAGGCGGGCCATGGCGGCGAGGAGCTCGCTCGGGACCGATTCCTGTCGCGCCGGATCTCGGAGGCCCTCGCCCTGCCGGGCGAGTCGACCCTCGGCGACCAGGCCGTCGACGAGGCCGGCAACAGCAGCCTGGGCGGCGGCTGCGTCGCGGCGTTCGATCGTCGCCAGGGAGCGGAGGCGCTTGAGCAGCGCGACACGTGCACGCGGGAGTGGCAGCCCGGCGCTCATCGGGGCGTCGCGATGGTGCGCGGCGACGAGCTCGAGCGCCGCCGCTTCGAGGGTTACGCGCACGTCGGCGGCGAGTCGCATCGCGACGCCGGCAACCCACGCGCCATGGAGTGCCACGGTGGCATCCTCGATTGCGACGGCATCCCGGATGGCGATCGCGGCGGCGAGGCCGTCGAGGCGATCGGCGGTCATGCGGCGTCGTGAGATCCCGCGCGGCGGCTGCAGGTCCAGCACGCTGAGCCCCGCGACAACGAAGCCGGATGCGGGCTCCCGGAGCACGCCGCGCGCGCCGCGGAACGCCGCCGTCGCACGCTCGAGCGTCAGGACGGCCATGCCGGGCCGCGGCGTGATGGGGCGCATCGCCGCGTCAAGCTGATCGGTCCCGAGGTGCAGCCGGAGCCGCGCGCTCCGGCCAGGTGTGCGGCGTGGGACGGACCCAGGCAAGACCGATGGATGCAGCTCGATGAGCAGCCGATCCGTGCCGCGGACCGCAAGCACTCCTGACCCGTCGGTGAGGACGTCGCCGCGGCGCAGCCCCTCGACCGGCAGGCCGGTCACGTTCAGCGCCGTGCGCCCGCCCGCGTGCCGCGCGACGGCGTGGTTGTGGACGTGCATGCCGCGCACGCGGATCTGGGCCTGTCTCTTATACACATCT
>DHWF01000038.1:32671-63003 GCA_002413045.1 Chloroflexi bacterium UBA5189 | reverse complement strand
ACAAGGTCGGCAAGGACGGTGTCATCACCGTCGAGGAAGGTCAGTCGATCGGCCTCGAGAAGGAATACACCGAGGGCATGCAGTTCGACCGAGGCTATATCTCGGCGTACTTCGTGACCAACCCCGACCGGATGGAGGCCGTTCTCGAGAACGCCGTCATCGTCATTACGGACAAGAAGATCTCGAGCATCCAGGACATGCTGCCGGCGCTCGAGAAGGCCGTCCAGCTGGGCCGGCCGGTCCTGATCATCGCCGAGGACGTCGACGGCGAGGCCCTGGCCACGCTGGTGGTCAACAAGCTCAAGGGCACGATCTCCGTCCTGGCCGTCAAGGCCCCGGGCTTCGGCGATCGCCGCAAGGAGATGCTGCGCGACATCGCCACGCTGACCGGCGGGACCGTCATCAGCGAGGAGATCGGGCGCAAGCTGGACTCCGTCACCGCCGATGACTTCGGCAAGGCCCGCCGCGTCGTCGCCACCAAGGACGACACGACGATCGTCGACGGCGAAGGCTCGCCGGACATGATCAAGGCCCGCATGACCCAGATCAAGGCCCAGATCGAGGACACGACCTCCGACTACGACCGCGAGAAGCTCCAGGAGCGCCTCGCGAAGCTCGCCGGCGGCGTGGCCGTGATCAAGGTCGGGGCCGCGACCGAGGTCGAGCTCAAGGAGAAGAAGCACCGCATCGAGGACGCGCTCTCGACGACCCGCGCGGCCGTCGAAGAGGGCATCGTCGCCGGCGGCGGCACCACCCTCCTGCAGGCCATCCCGGTGCTCGAGAAGCTCAAGCTCGAAGGCGACGCCCAGGTCGGCGTCGACATCGTGCGCAAGGCCCTCGAGGCCCCCGCCCGGCAGATCGCCGACAACGCCGGCCAGTCCGGCGAGGTCGTCGTGTCCAAGGTGCGCGGCATGAAGACCGGCGAGGGCTACGACGCCCTGGCCAACGAGTACGGCGACATGTTCAAGAAGGGCATCGTGGACGCCGCCAAGGTGACCCGCTCCGCCCTCCAGAACGCCGCCTCGATCGCCGCGATGGTCCTGACCACCGAGACGCTCATCACCGACCTTCCCGAGAAGCAGGCAGCCGGCGCCGGCGGTGGGCATGGCCACGGTGGCGGCGGCGGAGACATGGATTTCTAATCCAAGCCTCAGCGCAACCCAAGAGCCCGGGCCATCGGCCCGGGCTCGTTGATTCCGGGGGTACGACGTTGATGTTGTCGCGAAATCTCGACGCGGTGCTGCGCGGTTCGAGTTGAGAGGCGAGCGCCGTGCGGCGACAATCCGGCGCATGACGCACGACGAGACGGCTCACGGCGTTCGCGTGCGGTTGTTCGATTCGGATCGGACGGACCGCGCGCTCGGCTTCGAGGATGCCCTGAAGGCGAAGGTCTCGGGGCGGCAGCTGCTGTGGGTCGACCTAGCGGGCGAGACCGACCCGGACCAGTCTCGAGCGCTTGCAAAGCACTTCGAGCTGGACGTCGCGACGGAGCGGGCGCTCGAGGAGGGCGGCGACCGGCCGGAGGTCCAGCTGCACGGACAGCACTTCCACGTGCGGCTCGCCGCGCAGCCGGATCCGGGCAACCTGCGCGAGGTGCCCTGGCTGGACATCGTCGCGGCGCCGAATGTCGTGATCACGAGCCACGTCAGGCCGCTCGAGTTCCTCGGCGCGATAAACAAACGGATCGCGGCGGACTCGACCATCGGTGAGCTGGACTCTGCCGAATTCGTGTCCGCGCTTCTGGATGCCGTCATCACGACCTACCACGCCGCGATCGACGGGCTCGAGGACGAGCTCGACGAGCTCGACTCGAAGGCCCTCGGACGTCGCCAGCCGACGGACCTGTTCAGTCACCTCGTGGACGTTCGTCGCCGGATCGGCCGGCTGCGTCGCCTCCTCGCCGCCCACCGGGAGTTGTTCGGCGCGCTCGGCGGGCGCGACTTCGGCAGGGGGATCTCGTCGGCGGATCCGGACGTGTTCGTGCAGATCGCTGACAGGTACACGGCAGCCCTAAGTTCGCTCGAGGCGACGCGTGAGGCAGCGGTGGCCTCCTTCGACATCCTCATGACCCGCACGGCACAGCGCACGAACGATGTCGTCCGCGTGCTCACCGTCGCCACCGTGATGGCCATCCCCGCGAGCCTCACCGCGGGATTCCTCGGCATGAACGTGCTCGTCCCGTTCCCGGACAAGGACCCGACGGCGTTCTGGCTCATCCTCGGCGCGGTGGTCGTCCTGGAGCTGGCCATCTTCCTCGTCGCACGCGTGCGCGGCTGGATCTAGGCATCGCCGGGTGACCGACGGTGCAGGGCGGGCGACTACAATTCGAACGTGACTCCCACGCCCCGCCGGCGCGTTCGCGACCGGGCTGATCTGGTCGTCCCGGAGCCGGAGGGCACCCGGTTCGAGGAGGTCGCCGAGGTCGCGCCGGGGCAGTTGCCGGCGGAGCCGGATTGGCTCGCGGAAGGCCCGGATCCGCTCGATCCGGAAGCTGGCCGCGACCCGAAGGCCAAGGCGGAGCAGGCCCGCTACCAGGCCGACATCGCGGATTCGCGGCGGCAGGAGATCCTCGGCCGGCTGAACCCGGAGCAGGCCCGCGCCGTCACGACCACGGACGGTCCCGTGCTCATTCTCGCGGGAGCGGGCTCGGGCAAGACGCGCGTGCTGGCGCACCGGATCGCGTACCTGGTGGGGGTCAAGAACGTCGCGCCGTGGCGGATTCTCGCGGTGACGTTCACGAACCGTGCGGCGGGGGAGCTGCGCGAGCGGATCATCCGGCTCGTCGGCGAGCCGGGCAAGGAGGTCCAGGCGGGGACGTTCCACTCGCTGTGCGCGCGGGTGCTCCGGCGCGACGGCGAGGCGATCGGGCTGGACCGCCGGTTCGTGATCTACGACACCGAGGACCAGGGGCAGCTGATGAAGCAGATCCTGCGCGAGGAGGGCCTCGACGCAAAGGGTGAGACCCGCCCCCAGGCGATCCTCGGCGCGATCAGTCGGGCCAAGAACGACATGCTGGACCCGGGCGAGATCCCGCCGATGCGGCTCGCGACCGGCGCAACGGTCCAGGTGGCCAGGCTGGCCCGCGTGTACATGGCCGCGCTCAAGAAGGCCAGCGCGCTCGACTTCGACGACCTCCTGCTCGATGCCGTCCGGCTGTTCGAGGAGGCGCCCGAGGCTCTCGCGCGCTACCAGGATCGCTGGCGCTACCTCCACGTGGACGAGTACCAGGACACGAACCGCCCGCAGTACCTGTGGATCAAGGCCCTCGCTGCGAAGCACCGCAACCTCGCCGTCGTGGGCGACGACGACCAGTCGATCTACGGCTGGCGCGGGGCGGATATCCGGAACATCCTCGACTTCGAGCGGGATTGGCCGGACGCGACCGTCATCAAGCTCGAGCAGAACTACCGCTCGACCCAGCTCATCCTGGACGCGGCCCACGCGGTCGTCTCGAAGAACGTCGCGCGGACCGACAAGAAGCTCTGGACGCAGAACGACCGCGGTCGGCTCATCGAGCGCTTCGAGGCCTACAACGAGGAGGAAGAGGCCGAGTGGATTGCGCGCCGGGTCGAGGAGCTGACCGGCACGCGCGGCTCCGCGCTGACCAGGCGGGCGGACGACGGCGCGACGGTGAAGCTGCGCGACATCGCCGTGCTGTACCGGACCAACGCCCAGTCGAGGGCCATCGAGGAGGCGTGCCTCCGCTACGGGATCCGGTACCAGGTCGTCGGCGGCACCCGGTTCTACTCGCGGCGCGAGGTCAAGGACGCCCTCGCCTACCTGCGCGTGCTGCGAAGCGACGCAGATGCCGTGAGCTTCGAGCGCGTCATCAACGTCCCGGCGCGGTCGATCGGCGACAAGACAATCGGGGTCATCCGCGAGTTCGTGGCGCGCACCGGCGTTCCCTACTGGATCGGGCTCGAGCGGGCGGCCGAGGGCGAGATCCCGGAGCTGGCCGGACGCGCGCGCGCCTCGATCAGTGAGTTCGTCGCGCTCATGCGCCGGCTCCGGTCCCGCGTTGGCGTCGTCCCGCTCCCGGAGCTTCTCGACGACGTGCTCGAGCGATCCGGCTATCGCGCGATGCTCGCCGACGGCACCGAAGAGGGCGAGGAGCGCTGGGCGAACCTGCTCGAGCTGCGCGAGGTGACCACGCGCTACGACGACCTGTCGGCGGACGACGCCCTCGACCGGCTGCTCGAGGAGACCGCGCTCGTCGCCGACCAGGACACGTACAAGTCGGACGCGGACATGCTGTCCCTGATCACGCTCCACGCGGCGAAGGGCCTCGAGTTCGAGGTCGTGTTCATCGCGGGGCTCGAGGAATCGCTGTTCCCAACGGGCCGCGCCGTCGAGGCGGAGGGCGGCTTCAATCCCAATCCGCAGCCGATGGAGGAGGAGCGCCGCCTCGCCTACGTGGGCATGACCCGAGCGCGCTCACGGCTGTACCTCTCGCACGCATGGCAGCGCGCGACCCGCCGCGGCCCCGGCACGAGCTGGATGGCCGAGCCGTCGCGGTTCCTGACCGAGATCCCGGCCGAGCTGATGAGCGGCCCGCGCCTCGGCGCGAGGACAGAGGACGGCGCCGACTACGAGGCACCCGACGACCTCAACCTCGTGTTCGGGCGCGGGGCGACGCGGTTCGGGCGGCCGATCCGGCCGGGGACCGGTGCGTTTCGCGAGGGCAGCGGGCGGCCCGGGGCGCCCGGTGCCGGCGAGGTGTTCCGGCCGTCGCGCGACCTCGCGGCACGGCGCGAGGCGTTCGACAACGGCGCGCGCTCCGGGACGTTCGGGCGGCGGCGGGTCGAGGCCTGGGACGATGCAACCGGTGACGCCCCGGCGGAGGGCTCGGGCCTCGGCGCTCCTACACGGACACCCGGCGGCCCGAAGGTCATCGACCGCCCGATCATCCCCGGCGAACGCCGCTATCGCGACGGCGATCGGGTGCGCCACGCCCGCTGGGGCGACGGGATCGTCGTCAGCTCGAAGCTGACCCGGAGCGACGAGGAGGTCACGATCGCGTTCCGCGACCCGCAGATCGGGCGCAAGACGCTCCTTGCCTCGCTCGCCGCCCTCGAGCTCATCGCATGAGCGCCGACGAGACGGCCGGCAAGCCCGTCGCGGGCACGGCTCCAGTCGACCTCGACGGGGTCGTGAACCTGTTCGACTTCGAGCCGCTGGCGCTGGAGCGGATGCACGGGCCGGCGTTCGACTACGTCGCGGGCGGGGCGTGGGACGAGATCACGCTGGCCGAGAGTGTCGAGGCGTGGCGGCAGTTCCGGTTCGTGCCGCGGGTGCTGCGCGACGTCCGGGAGCTCGACCTGTCCGGCAATTTCCTCGGCAGGCCCGCGGCGCTGCCGATCGCCATCGCCCCAATGGCTGCGCAGGCGATGGCCCATCCCGGCGCCGAGGCGGAGATGCTCGCGGGTGCGGCGGCGGCCGGGATCCCGTTCTGCCTCTCGACCTCGTCGTCGATGACGATGGAGGAAGTGGCGAAGGCGGCGCCACACGCCGAGCGCTGGTTCCAACTGTACGTCGTGCACAGCCTGGACTACAGCCGAACACTCGTGGAGCGCGCCGCGGCGAGCGGCTATCGCGCGATCGTGCTGACCGTCGACCTCCCCGTGCTCGGCTTCCGCGAGCGCGATCGGCGCTCCGGGTTCGCGCTGCCGGCGATGCCGCACATGGATGACGGCGGACCGGGTGAGCCGAATCGCTACGGCGCGCTGGAGCTCCAGCGCGGCGCGGGCCTCACCTGGGACTCCATCGCCGAGATCAGGTCCTGGTCGTCGCTGCCGCTCGTCCTCAAGGGCATCCTGTCGCCGGCCGATGCGCGGCTCGCCGTCGAGGCGGGCGTCGCCGGGATCGTCGTCTCGAATCACGGCGGGCGCCAGCTCGATCGATCGGCCACGAGCGCGGATGTGCTCGGCGAGATCGTCGAGGCCGTCGATCACGGCTGCGAGGTCTGGGCCGACGGCGGGATTCGCCGGGGCCTCGATGTCATCACGGCGCTCGCGCTCGGCGCGACCGGTGTGCTCGTCGGCCGACCCTTCTACTGGGCGCTCGCCGCGGCCGGCCGGGCAGGCGTGGAGCACGCGGCGGCGATCCTGCGCGGCGAGCTCGACCTGGCGCTGCCGCTGCTCGGCTGCACCTCGTTCGCGGACGTCGACAGCGACCTGCTCGCCTAGGCGTCTCGAGTCACCGTATCCTCGGGGCGATGGATGAGACGGCGCTCGGACTCGATGGCCTGCCGGTCGATCCGGCGCTGATCGCCGAAGCGGCAGCGCTCCCGGAGGTTGAGGCAACGGCGCGCCACGCGGACCTTGCCGCACAGATCGAGGCCGCCAACAAGGCCTACTACGAGTCCGACGCGCCGATCCTGACCGACGCCGAGTACGACCAGCGCTTCCGCCGGCTCGTCGCCCTCGAGGCGGCGTTCCCGGCCCTCGTGACGCCGGACTCGCCGACACAGCGGGTGGGCGCGCAGCTCGCCGGGACGTTCGACGAGGTCCGCCACCGCCGGATGATGCTGTCGCTCTCGAACGCGTTCAGCCACGACGAGCTGCGGGCATTCGACGCGCGGGTCCGACGCGGCCTCGCGCTGCCGGCGGCCCCCGAGCCAGCACCGGACCTGCGGTACGTCGCCGAGCTGAAGATCGACGGCCTGGCGATCTCGCTTCGCTACGAGCGCGGCCGGTTCGTCCAGGGCGCCACCCGCGGCGACGGCACGACCGGCGAGGACGTCACCGCCAACCTGCGCACGATCAAGACCGTGCCGGCTCGCCTCGCGGAGCCGGTCTCGCTCGATGCTCGCGGCGAGGTCTACATGCCCAAGAGCGAGTTCGCCCGGATCAACGCCGAGCGCGCGGAGCTGGGCCTGCCGGAGTACGCAAACCCGCGGAACTCGGGCGCTGGCTCGCTGCGCCAGAAGGACCCGGCCGTGACCGCCGCGCGCCAGCTCAGCACGTGGTCGTACCAGGTCATCGAGGACGAATCGACGCCGCTCCGGCTGGCCAGCCAATCGGAGGCGCTCGATCGGCTCCTTGCCCTCGGCTTCACGGTCAACCCGAACCGGGAGGCCGGCCTCGACATCGAGGGCGTGATCACATTCACGGAGGCGTGGCACGAGAAGCGCCACGGCCTGCCGTACGAGACCGATGGCGTCGTGGTCAAGGTCGACAGCTTCGAACAGCAGGAGCGCCTCGGGATCGTCAGCCGGGCCCCGCGCTGGGCGATCGCGTTCAAGTACCCGCCGGAGCAGGTCGAGACGGTCGTCGAGGACATCGTCGCCTACGTTGGTCGGACGGGGACGCTCACCCCGGTGGCGCACCTCACCCCGACCAAGGTCGCCGGCTCCACGGTCGCGCGGGCGACCCTCCACAACCTCGACGAGATCCGGCGCAAGGACATCCGGGTCGGCGACCACGTGATCCTGCAGAAGGCGGGCGACGTGATCCCGGAGGTCGTCGGGCCGATCGTGGACCGCCGCACCGGCGACGAGCGCGAATGGGACATGCCCGCCGCCTGCCCCGTGTGCGGCCAGCCGGTCGTGCGCGACGAGGGCGCGGTCCGGCACTACTGCGCGAATCTCGCGTGCCCGGCCCGCGTCGGCCAGGAGTTCGGCTACTTCGCCGGCGGGATGGATATCGACGGCCTCGGCTGGGCGGTCCTGTCGCAACTGCTCGAGCGGGGGATGGTCAAGCGCCGCGGCGACTTCTTCCGGCTGACGGTCGAGGACCTCGAGTCGCTGGACCGGTTCGCGCGCAAGAGCGCCGAGAACCTGCACGCGGCGATCCAAAAGGTGCGCCGCCGGCCGCTCGAGCGGGTCATCGCGTCCCTCGGCATCCCGCAGGTGGGCTGGACGACCGCGATCGAGCTGTCCCACTGGCTCGCCGGCGCGGTCCCGGACGGGCCCGACCCCTGGCTCGAGCGGGCGGCGGCCCTGCTCGAGACAACCGCGACCGAGCATCCGGAGGCGTTCGAGGCGCTCGACGGCGTCGGGCCGACGCTCGCCGCGTCGCTGTCCGCGTACTTCCGATCCGACGGACCGGGCAAGGGCGTCCTCGAGGACCTCGCGGATGCGGGCGTCGAGGTCGAGCAGCCGGTGCCCCGGGCGGCCCTTGCCGAGGGTCCGCTCGCCGGCAAGACGGTCGTCGTGACCGGCACGATCGAAGGCTTCAGCCGCGAAGAGGCCGAGGCCGCGGTGCGCGCAGCCGGTGGCAAGCCGGGCGGCTCGGTCTCGAAGAAGACCGACTACGTCGTCGCCGGACCGGGCGCCGGCTCCAAGCTGGCCAAGGCGGAGGAGCTCGGCGTTCGGGTCCTCGACGCGCACGGCTTCCGAGAGCTGCTCGAAGGGGGAGAATGACCGGCATGCAGACCGCACCCGACCCGCTCGCCCAGGCGAAGGCCTACCAGCAGTCCCTCCTCGCAGCCCTGGGCGACGACGATCCGGCCGAGGTCCAATCGGTCGGGCCGGCGAACGCGCGGGCGCTGGTCGAGGAGGCGGGCATCCACCTTCGAACGCGGCCCGAGCCACGGGAGTGGTCGGTGCTGCTCTGCCTCGCCCACATCGCCGACGCCGAGCTGGTCATGGCCGGCCGCTACCGCTGGGTGCTCGCCCACGATCGGCCGGAGCTGATCGGCTACGACCAGGACCTGTGGGTCGACACGCTCCACGGCGACGACGACGATCCCGAGGCGCTCCTCGGGCAGTACGCCCTGCTTCGGGCCGGCAACGTCGCGCTCTGGCTGGCGTCCAGCGAGGCGGGTCGCGCGCGGGTCGCGGTCCATCGGGAGCGCGGCGACGAGAGCTACGACCTCATGTTCCGGATGCTCGCCGGCCACGACCGGATCCATCTCGCGCAGGCGCGCCGCGCCCTCGAGGCCGTTCGCCGCTAGCCGATCGCGTGGTTGAACTGGCCCCAGATCCAGTCCGGGTGCCAGGCCATCGGGTCGCCGCGGATCATGCGCGGCGCGGACCACGACGGCGCGAACCCGGCCTCGGCGAGGCGCGCCAGCCCCGCCTCGTTGTCCTGGAGCAAACCGACCCGTACGCGACCCCCAGGACCTGCCTTCAGCCTCCGTTCGGTGATGATCGCCATGGCGCGGTCGAGCGAGCGCGCGACGGTCGCGCCGCCGCCCCATGGCGCGCGGACGACGAACCCATCCACGGTCCCACCGGGTCCCGGCAGCACCCGAGCGCTGTCCGGCGTCGCGAAGCGGGCGAGGACGTGGCGGCGGTCCTCGCCGGTGCCGTCGCGGTCGAGCGCGGCCATCGCGTCGAGGTCGCCGGGCTCGAACGGACGGACGCCGCCGGCGGCCGCGTTGGCCGCGCTGCGATCGCCTGACCCCAGGCCCGGCGCCTCGAGGATCCGGTAGCGGGTCTGGACCTCGAAGCCCATCTTCGAATAGAGGCGCCGCCCGTCGGCCGTGGCGACGAGCACGAACGTGCGGGCGCCGCTGGACTCGAGCCGGTCGATGATCGACTGGGTGATCGCGCGTCCGATGCCCTCGCCGCGCCACTCGGGCGAAAGGAAGATCGTGCCGATCCAGCCCACCGAGCCGTTCAGGGTGCCGACGCCGGTGCCGACGATCGCCCCGTCGACGTCCGCGACCATCGGAGCGCACGCCGCCTGGCCGGTCGCGAAGGCGAGGAACTCGCGGCGGACGCCCCAGTCGTGGCTGAGGATCATGTCCGCCGCCGGGTCGACGTCGACTGGGAGCATCGGGCGGAGGGTGACCATCGTGTTCAGTATCATCCGCCAGTGGCCGGACTCACCCGCTCGGACGTCGAGCACGTCGCGTATCTCGCCCGCCTTCGATTGACCGACGAGGAGCTCGATCGGCTCGAGGGCCAGCTGAACCACATCCTGGACCAATACGCGAAGCTGTCCGAGCTTGACACCTCCGCCATCCCGCCGACCGCCCAGACGATCGAGCTCGAGAACATCCTTCGGGAGGACGTCGCGAGCCCATCGCTCTCGGTCGAGGACGTGCTCCGCAACGCCCGCGCCACCGATGGCGACTTCATCGTAGTGCCGCCCATCCTGGGCGGTGACGCCTCGTGAGCGGGCGACCCTGATGGTCGACTCGACGCGCCTGCTCGGCCACGACATGGCCGAGCGGCTGCGCCAGGGCGAGGTGTCGTCGCGCGAGCTGACCCTGGCGCACCTCGACGCCGCCGAGCGCCAGAACCACGCGCTGAACGCGTGGCTGCTGATCGATCGGGACGGGGCGCTGGCGCAGGCGGACGCGGCGGACGCGCGGCTGGCAGTCGCGCGCGAGGAGGGCCGCGCCGCGCTCGAGGCGCTCCATCCGCTCCTCGGCCTGCCCGTCGCGCTCAAGGACCTGGTGTCCGTCGCGGGCGGCCAGTGCACCGCAGGTTCTCGCATCCTCGAGGGCTATGTCGCGCCGTACGACGCGCACATCACCGAGCGCCTCCGGGATGCGGGCGCCGTCATCCTCGGCAAGACGAACATGGACGAGTTCGCGATGGGCTCGTCGAACGAGTGGTCGGCGTTCGGGCCGGTGAGCAACCCGTGGGACTTGGACTCGGTGCCGGGCGGCTCGAGCGGCGGCTCGGCGGCGGCTGTTGCGGCGTTCCACGTCCCGTTCGGCATTGGCACGGACACCGGCGGCTCGATCCGGCAGCCCGCCGCCCTTACCGGGATCGTCGGGCTCAAGCCGACGTATGGGCGCGTGAGCCGGTACGGGATCGTCGCGTTCGCCTCGTCGCTCGACCAGATCGGGCCGCTGGCCCGTGACGCCCGCGACGCCGCGGTGCTGCTCCATGCCGTCGCCGGCCGGGATGCCCGGGACTCCACCTCGGCGCCCGTCCCGGTGCCGGAGGACCTGCTCAACCTGCCGTCGTCGGACGACGAGGCGGCCGGCTGGCTCAAGGGCAAGCGACTCGGCCTCCCGCGCGAGTATTTCGTCAAGGGCATGGAGCCCGGGGTCGAGGCGCGCATCCGCGAAGCAGTCGCAGATCTCGAGCGCGCCGGCGCGACGATCGAGGAGGTGTCGCTGCCGCACACGGACTACGGCCTCGCGACCTACTACATCGTCGTTCCCGCCGAGGCGTCGGCGAACCTCGCACGCTATGACGGCGTGCGCTACGGCCATTCCGTTCGCCTGCCGGGCGCCGACTTCATCGCCGACTACCTCGCGACGCGCGGCGAGGGCTTCGGGCCGGAGGTCAAGCGGCGGATCATGCTCGGGACGTATGCGCTGTCGGCGGGCTACTACGACGCGTTCTACCTCAAGGCCCAGAAGGTCCGGACGCTGATCAAGCGCGACTTCGATGACGTCTTCGGGTCGGGCATCGACGCCCTTGTCGCGCCGACGTCGCCGTCGGTCGCGTTCAAGTTCGGGGCGCGCACCGCCGATCCCGTCGCGATGTACCTGTCCGATGCCTGCACGCTGCCCGCGAACATGGCCGGGATCGCCGGCGTCTCGCTCCCGTGCGGGCTCTCGGCGGGGCTGCCGGTGGGGCTGCAGTTCATCGGGCCGCCGTGGTCGGAGCTGGAGCTGTTGCGCTTCGGATGCGCCTACGAGGCGATCACCGCGGACGCGCCGTGGCGCTCGCTCGAGCCAGCCCAGCTCGCGCTCGCCGACGATCCGGTCGGGCCGACACCGGCCCAGCGAGCCGCGGCGCTCGCGACCGCCTGACCGACCGGCACCGAGATGCCCGACGACCTGCGCACCCTCGAGGCCGCGGATCCGGTGGTCGCGGCAATCCTCGCGCATGAGAGCGACCGGCGCGCCCGCACCATCGACCTGATCGCCTCGGAGAGCGAGCCGTCGTCGCCGGTGCTGGAAGCGCTCGGATCGGTGCTCGCAGCCAAGACCGCCGAGGGCTATCCGGGCCGCCGCTATCACCGCGGCACCGAGTTCGCCGACGCGATGGAGCAGCTCGCGATCGACCGCGCGATGGCGCTGTTCGGGGCCGGCCACGCGAACGTCCAGCCGAGCTCCGGGGTCAACGCGAATCTCGCCGTCTACCGCGCGCTGCTGAAGCCGGGCGAGACGGTCCTCGCGCTCCAGCTCGCCCACGGCGGCCACTTGTCGCACGGCGATCCCGCCTCGATCACGGGGGCCGTCTACCGCTTCGTGCACTACGGCGTGCGCGCCGACACCGAGACGATCGATCTCGACCAGGTCCGCGACCTCGCGCGAGCGCATCGGCCGCATCTGATCGTCACCGGCGGGAGCTCGTACCCGCGGGCGATCGACTACGCTGCGTTCGGCGCGATCGCGCGCGAGGTCGAGGCGCGGCTCCTGGTCGACATGGCCCATGTCGCCGGCCTCGTCGCGGCCGGCGAGCTGCCGAGTCCCGTGGCGCACGCGGACGCGGTGACGTTCACGACGTACAAGACGATGCTCGGGCCGCACGGCGGCGTGATCCTGTCGACGGCCGACCTCGCGCGCAGGATCGACCGGGCGATCTTCCCGGGCACCCAGGGCACCCCGGACTTCGGGCGGATTGCCGCCAAGGCGGTCTGCTTCGGATTCGCGGCAGGGGAGCCGTTCCGCGGGGTCCAGCGCGCGATCCGAGCGAACGCTGCGACCCTCGCCGCAGAGTTGGCACGGCGCGGCGACCGTCTCGTGAGCGGCGGCACGGACAACCACCTGGTCCTCGTCGACCTGCGTTCCCGCGGCCTCACCGGCGATGTCGCCGAGGTGGCGCTGGAGGCCGCCGGGATCCTCACGAACCGCAACGTCATCCCGTTCGATCCGGGCACGCCGGACCGGCCGAGCGGGCTGCGGCTCGGCACTACGAGCTCCGCCCAGCGGGGGATGGGCGCCGCCGAAATGGTCGAGATCGCCTCGCTCATCGACGAGGTCCTGCGGGCGCCCGAATCCGCCGCCGCGCTCCGGCCCCGCGCCGAGACGATGGCCCGGCGCTTCCCCTAGGCTGTCGGTCGATGGTTGCGACGAGCTCCCGGGTGCCCCTCCGCGTGCCCCTCGCCGAACGCGTGCTCGCGCATCGCGTGCACGACGTCCCGCCATCGGGCATTCGCAAGTTCTTCGACATCGCCGCCACGATGACCGACGTGATCAGCCTCGGGATCGGCGAGCCGGATTTCGACACGCCACGCTCGATCATCGAGGCGGGCGTCGAGTCGCTCCGCGAGGGCCGCACGCACTACACCTCGAACTCCGGGACGATCGAGCTGCGGCGCGCGCTGGCGAAGCACCTCGAGCGCCTGTACGGCGTGGTCTACGACCCGAACACCGAGCTCGTGATCACGGTCGGTGCCTCGGAGGCGCTCGACCTCGCGATGCGCGCCACGATCGAACCCGGCGACGAGGTCATCCTCCACGAGCCGTCGTACGTCGCGTACGTCCCGGCGATCGTGTTCGCGGGCGGCACGCCGGTCCACGTCGCGACCCGCTTCGAGGACGACTTCGCGCTCGATCCGGCCGCGGTCGAGGCGGCGATCACGCCGCGGACGAAGGCGCTGTTCCTCGGCTACCCGTGCAACCCCACGGGTGCGGTCCTGCCGGACGCGGTCCAGGACGAGCTCGCCCGGATCGCCGAGCGCCACGACCTCCTCGTCTACAGCGACGAGATCTACGATCGTCTCGCGTACGGCTCGTATCGCCACCGGGCGTTCTCGGCGCTGCCCGGCATGCGCGAGCGGACGATCCTGATGGGCGGTTTCTCGAAGGCCTATGCGATGACCGGCTGGCGGATCGGCTGGATGGCCGCGCCGGCAGCGATCATCGAGGGCATCCTGAAGATCCACCAGTACGTGATCATGACCGCGCCGACGGTCGCCCAGGACGCGGCGCTGGTCGCGATCGTGGACGGCGAGCCTGAGGTCGAGCGCATGCGCGCGGAGTACGACCGGCGCCGCCGCCTCGTCGTCGACGGGTTCAACGCGATGGGCCTCGCGACGTTCGAGCCGCGCGGCGCGTTCTACGCCTTCCCGCGGATCACCTCGACCGGCCTGGACGCGGATACGTTCGCGACCCGCCTCCTTGAGGAGGAGCATGTCGCGGTCATCCCGGGGAGTGCCTTCGGCGCCTCCGGTGCGGAGCACGTCCGCGCATGCTACGCAACCTCCTACGAGCGCCTCGAGGAGGCCCTCGTCCGCATTCGGCGGTTCGTCGACCGGATCGGGTAGCGCCGTGGTGGCCTCGGTTGGTCCGTTCCTGACGTACCTCTTCACGGACATCGAGGGCAGCACCCGCCTCTGGGAGGAGCACGCCGAGACGATGAGCCCGGCGCTCGCGGCACACGACCGACTCCTGCGTGGCGTCGTGGAGGCCGCCGGCGGGTCCGTCGTGAAGATGACGGGCGACGGGATGCTCGCCACGTTCGCGGATCCGGGATCCGGCGTCGACGCCTCGCTCGCCGGCCAGCGCGCCCTGGCCGCGACCGCGGGCGCCGGCGACGGGGTGCTCCGGGTGCGGATGGCGCTCCACGCCGGCGCAGCCGAGGTCCGCGACGGCGATGTCTTCGGCCAATCGATCAATCGCGTCGCGCGGATCCTGGCGACCGGTCATGGCGGCCAGATCCTGCTCTCCGCATCGGCCGCCCTGCTGGTGCGGGATCGGCTTCCGGTGGGCGCTTCGCTCGTGGACCTCGGGACCCATCGGCTTCGCGATCTCGACCGCCCGGAGCAGCTGTTCCAGCTGGTGGTCCCGGACCTGCGGCACGAGTTCCCGCCGCTGCGGTCGCTCAACAACCGGCGCACGAACCTCCCGGCCCAGCTCACCTCGTTCGTCGGTCGGGAACGCGAGCTCGACGACGTCGAGGCCCTCCTCGGCCGCCATCGCCTCGTGACCCTCATCGGCACGGGCGGCACCGGCAAGACGCGGCTCATGCTGGAGGCCGCCGGTAACCTCGTCGACCGGTTCGGCGACGGCGTCTGGCTGGCCGAGCTCGCGGCGCTCGGCGATCCGTCGCAGATCGCCCCGGAGATCGCTCGGGCCGTGGGTGCGCCGGACGTTCCCGGCGTCCCCATCTCGGCCGTCTTGACCCAGTTCCTCGCCGACAAGGACCTGCTGCTCCTCGTCGACAACGCCGAACACCTGGTCGACGGGGTCGCCGGCCTCGCGGGGCCGCTCCTCGCCGCCGCCCCGCGCCTGCGCATCCTGGCCACGAGCCGTGAGGCGCTGGCCGTCCCGGGCGAGGCCGTCCTCCAGCTGCAATCGCTGAGCTGCCCGGCATTCGATCGGCATGGATCGACGGAGGACACGACACAAGCCGCCCTCGACGCGGCCGGCGCGACGGAAGCGGTCCGGTTGTTCGTCGAGCGCGCCGGTGCCGTCGACCCAACCTTCGTGCTCGATGCCGGCAACGTGGGCGCGGTGTCGGAGATCTGCCGAAGGCTGGATGGGATCCCGCTCGCCATCGAGCTTGCCGCGGCGCGGATCTCGGCGATGTCCGCCGACGACATCGCGGTCCGGCTCGGGGACCGGTTCCGTCTGCTTGCGGGCGGGCGCCGGACGGCGGTGCCGCGCCAGCAGACCCTGCACGCCCTGATCGACTGGAGCTGGGACCTGCTCACCGACGACGACCGGCGCCTCCTGCGTCGTCTCGCGATCTTCGCCGGGGGCTGGACGGTCGCGGCGGCGTCGCGAATCGTCGGGGACGACGACGGGCGGATCGACGAGGCCGATCTCGCCGACGGCCTGGCTCGGCTGGTCGACCGGTCGCTCGTCATCATCGATCGCGGTCCGACGACGCGCTACCGGATGCTCGAGACCATTCGGCAGTACGCCCGCGAGAAGCTGATCGGGGCCGGCGAGGTCGCCACGCTCGGCGACCGCCACTTCGCCGCCTATGCCGCCCTGCTCATCGAAGCGGTGCCAGGCCTGCGTGGCCCGCTCATGGCCGACTGGCTCGATCGCCTCGACGCCGACGCGGACAACCTGGCGGCCGCGCTCGAGTGGGGTCTCGAGTCGACGCCGTGGGATGCGGTCCGCATGACCGTGGCAGGGCTCGTGTATTGGAACCAGCGTGTCGGAACCCTCGAGAACGACGCCCAGATCCTTGCGGCCATCCGGATCGCACGAGCCCGCATTGCGGCGACGCCGCCGCCATCGAGGGAGGATCAGGCCCTGGCGGCGCAGCTCCTCGGCAACGCGGCAGAGCACTGGGCCACGCTGGGTCGTGGCGCCGAGGGGGTCGGCTGGGCTCGCGAAGCCCTCGCGCTCGCCCGCGAGTCCGGGGACGAACAAGCGATGCTGCCGGCGATGGTGGGCCTCGTCGTGTCGAGCCTCGCGATCGGCGGCGGCCCCGAGGCCCTGACGCTGTCCCGGGAGGTGATCGAGCTCGCCGAGCGGACCGGGACGTGGTGGCTCGTCGCCGTGTCCGCGGGCTTCACCGGCGCCGCCTTGGCGCCGTTCGACCCCGCTTCGGGCGAGGCCCTCATCGCCAAGGGCGAGGACGCGGCCCATCGCTCGGGGAATCCGCTGGCGATCGCGTCGCTTGCTCTCGCGAAGGGCCGGATGCTCGGGCACGCCAAGCGCACCGACGCGGCCGTTGCCCAGTTCACGATCAGCGCCGACCGCTTCGGCCAGATCGGCGACTCGCGGTCCGTGCTCGCGGCTCGCAGCGACATGGCCCACGCGCTGCGGCGCGGCAGCAGATTGGACGAGGCCGAGGCGCTCTACCGGCAGACCCTCCCGGGCTGGGTGCACTTCGGGAACCGAGGCGCGGTCGCCAATCAGCTCGAGAACGTCGCGTACGTCGCGATCGAGCGTGGCCGGCACGAGCGGGCTGCCCGCCTGCTGGGGGCCGCCGAGGCGATCCGCGCCGACGCTGCCGCCCCGATGGCCGCCGAGGAGGAGCCCGAGCTCGTGGCCTACCTCGAGCGCCTGCGGCAGGCCGGCGATGCGGCGCCGATGGATGCCGCGTGGGCGGCCGGGCGGTCGCTGTCGATGTCGGAAGCGGTCGCGCTTGTGGGGTCGCCGTAGCCGACGATCGCCAAACGAGCCATGACGCTTGGCGGGTTGACGGAATGCGCCACCGTTTCGACGATCGTGGGTGCGCCAAGCTGGCGCGTACCGCGAGGGATGAACCGCGCATGCCAAGCCAGGGCCGATCGGCGGACGACCTGCCGCTCGCCGCCTATTCCACCGGGGTCGACCCGGAATCCGAGTCGGAGCTCGATCCGCCGACCGCCACCGCGCCCCCTTCGGCGGCCCCGCTGGGCCGCTCGATCGACGATGACCTGCCGGGTGATCCGTTCGGGCAGGCCGCGCCGCCGCACGATACGGTCGCCGCAGCCGCCGCACCACCGGCGTTTCGGGATGTCCTCCGCAACCCCCGGGCCAACGCTCGCGACCCGCGCCTCCTGCTGAGCGGCGTCGTTGCGATCGGGGTCGTCCTGCTCGCCATGAGCCTGCTCGGCGGCGGTGGGGCGAGGGGGCAGGGGACCGCCCTTGCCAGCCCGAGCGCACCGGCCGGGCCCCTGATCACCGCGGCGCCCGCGGGCAATGCCAGTGTCGAGATCACCGGGGCGGTGAAGGGGACCTTCGACCTCACCAGCGTCACCGGCGGCGGACGTCCGAGCGGCACGAGCATGGCCTCGAGCTGGGGAGATCCAGGCGGCGATGCCCTCGCCCTCGGGGGCCCCGTGTCCGACGGCACGCGCATGACGGATGCCGGGTTCGTGCTGAGCTGGACGGTCATGGTCAACGGCAAGTCGGTGACGTTCACGTCGAGCCGCGGCGAGTGCGTGATCGGGATGGCCGTGAAGCCGACGACCGTCAGCGGCAGCTTCACCTGCCACAAGGTCAAGAGCGCGGACGGCAAGCTCGTCGTGGGTGCATCGGGGACCTACCGAACCTAGCGGCGAACGGGCCACGGCCTGGCGACGCCCCGACGCCGACCTGACTCGGGTACCTTCCCCGAGGTCGATCGACAGCACCAGCGCGACGGGGGCGTGGCTCATGGAAGGTCTCGAGCGACGGGGCGGCCCGTCCAAGCGCGTCATCGTCATCGGTGCCGGCATGGCCGGTCTCGTCGCGGCCTACGAGCTGGCGCGAGCCGGACACGACCCGCTGATCCTGGAGGGCCAGAACCGCGTCGGCGGGCGCGTGTACACGCTCCGCAGGTTCGCCCCCGGCCTGAATGCCGAGGCCGGGGCGATGCGCATCCCGCGCGCCCATGACTTGACGCTCGGGTACGTGGAGCATTTCGGCCTGCAGCTGCGGCCGTTCGTGATGGGCAACCCGAAGGGCCTCGTCCACGTCGGCGGGCGGCGCATGACGGCCGCGGAGGCCGGGCTGGCCCCGGACGATCTGGGCTTCGACGTCGCCCCGCAGGAGCGCGGCCGCAGCATCGATGACCTGTGGCGCGACGCGACGCGCGACCTGCGCGAGATGGTCGAGCAGGACGAGGTTGGCGGCTGGGAGTACATCGTCCGCGAGTACGACCGCTACTCGCTCCGCGAGTTCCTGGCCCTGCGCGGCTTCTCGGATGGCGCCATCGAGATGTACGGCGTCCTGAACTTCGTTGAATCCGAGATGAGCAACGCCGTCGTCGAGGAGCTCCGCGAGGATTTCGGTCGCGCCTACGAGGACATGCAGGAGATCGCCGGCGGCATGGACCAGCTGCCGAACGCGTTCTACGGGCAGCTCGGGGATCGGATCCGGTTCGGCGCCGAGGTCCACGCGATCGACCAGGGCACCGATTCGGTGACGGTCCACTTCAAGACCGAATCCGGCCGCTGGTCCGAGACGGCCGACTACGCCATCGTCGCGATCCCGTTCTCGGTCCTGCGCCAGATCGAGGTGGCGCCTGCGTTCTCGCACGCGAAGCAGCGGGCGATCCGGCAGCTCAACTACTCCGCCTCGACCAAGATCCTGTTCCAGGTCCGCGAGCGCGTCTGGGAGACCGACGACGGGATCTTCGGCGGCGCCAGCGCCACCGACCTGTCGATCCGGCGGGTCAACTACCCGACCCCCGACCCCACGACCTCCCGCGGCGTGCTCCTGGCGAGCTACACGTGGGGCCAGGACGCGCTGCGCTGGGGCGCGATGGACGAGGAGACGCGGCTCGAGGAGGCGATCGAGGACGTCGCACAGCTGCACCCGCGCATTCGCGACGTCTACGAGGTGGGCGCGTCCCACGCCTGGTACGACGATCGCTGGGCGAACGGCGCCTTCGCGCTGTTCGAGGTCGGGCAGCAGACCGAGCTCCAGGCCGACATCGTCCGGCCGGAGGGTCGGATCTACTTCGCCGGCGAGCACTGTTCGCTCTACCACGCCTGGATCCAGGGCGCGCTCCAGTCCGGGCTCGAGGCGGCGCAGGCGATCAACGAGCGCCCAGCCTGACGACCCCGACTGATCGGTACACTCCCCGGACATGCCAAGCGATGCGTACGAGGCGGTCATCGGCATCGAGGTCCACTGCCAGCTGAAGACCGCCTCGAAGATGTTCTGCTCGTGCTCGACCGCGTATGACGGCGCCCGACCGAACAGCCATACCTGTCCGGTCTGCCTCGGCCTGCCGGGCGCCCTGCCGGTCATCAACAAGCGCGCCGTTGAGCTGGTCCTCAGCGCGGGGGCGGCGATCGGCGCCTGGACGCCCGATGCGACCCGCTGGGACCGCAAGAACTACTTCTACCCCGACCTCCCGAAGGGCTATCAGATCAGCCAGTACGACCTGCCGCTGGCCTCGGCCGGGATGCTCACGATCGACACGTCGGCCGGCCCGTTCCGCGTCGGCATCACCCGCGCCCACCTCGAAGAGGACACGGCCAAGCTGGTCCACGGCGAGGGGCCGATGGGGGAGCGCCTGAGCCTGGTCGACTTCAACCGCTCCGGCGTGCCGCTGATGGAGATCGTCACCGACCCGGACATCCGAACCGCCGAGCAGGCACGCCGGTACGCCGAGGAGCTCCAGCTGCTGCTGCGCACGATCGGCGCGTCCGACGCGGACATGGAGCGTGGCCAGATGCGGGTCGAGGCGAACGTCTCACTGCGCCCGCGCGGGACCGAGGCCTTCGGGACGCGCGTCGAGGTCAAGAACATGAACTCGTTCCGCTCCGTCGAGCGGGCGATCGCCTTCGAGATCGAGCGCCAGGCGGCCGCCCTCGACGCCGGCGAGCCGCTGCGGATGGAGACCCGCGGCTGGGCCGACGAGCGCGGCGAGACCTATCACATGCGGGCCAAGGAAACCTCGGACGACTACCGCTACTTTCCGGAGCCGGACCTGCCGCCACTGCGCGTCGACACGGCCTGGCTCGCCCAGATCCGTGGCGAGCTGCCGGAGCTCCCGGCGGCGCGCCGCGCCCGCTACAGCGACGTGCTCGGGCTCTCGGCGTACGACGCCGCGGTGCTGGTCGCCGACGCGGACGCGGGAACGCTGTTCGAGGCAACGCTCGCGGCGTCGCCCGGGCTCGAGGCGAAACCCGTCGCGAACTGGGTGACCGGCGACTACCTCCGGATCCGCAACGCGGCGGACGGGCCGGTGACCGTGGAGCCAGCGGCGCTCGCGGACCTTGTCCGGCGCGTCACCGACGGCTCGATCAATCGCTCATCCGGCCGCGAGGTCCTGGAGGCCCACGTCGCCACCGGCGAATCGATCGAGGCGATCGTCGCCAGGCTCGGGCTGCGCCAGATCTCCGATGCTGGCTCGCTCGGGCCGGTCGTCGAGCAGGTCCTGGCGGCCAACCCGGACGCCGTGGCGGACGTGCGCGCCGGCAAGCCGCAGGCGATCGGGTTCCTCGTGGGCCAGGTCATGAAGGCGACGCGCGGCCAGGCAAACGCGGGGGTCGTGCAGGCGGCGATCCGTCAGCGGCTCGACGGCGGAACGGAGCCGGGACCATCGTGACCGGCGTCATCAGCATCGCGATGATCGTGGTCGGGGTCGCCCTCGTGGCGTTCGGGTACACGCGAGCACGAGGGCCGTGGGCGCGGTACCAGGCGTTGAAGGCGCAGGACGAGAACATCTCCCGGTACGAGTCCTGGCGCGGGGGCCTGCGCGATTCGGGCACGACTGGCGCCTCGATCGCCATGGCCGTCCTTCGCAAGCAGGCGCGTGACGGCGCCATCATCGCCGGAGTTGGCGTCGTGCTCGCCATCGCCGGACTGATCGTCCGGTGAGGCAGCGAACGCACGGAGTGGGGTTCGCGACCAGGGCGATCCACGCCGGCGAACGGCCGGACCCGGTGACCCACGCCCACAACACGCCGATCTACGCCACCGCGACGTTCGCCTTCGACACGGCCGCCGAGAAGGAGGCCGCGGTCGACGCGGCGATGGCCTGGGACCCGACCTCGTACTTCTACTCCCGGACCGGCAACCCGACGACTCGGGCGCTCGAGGAGAAGCTCGCCTCCCTCGACGGCGCCGACGATTGCGTCGTCGCGGCGTCCGGCATGGCGTGCGTGTCCTCGACCCTGCTCGCGCACCTCGGGAGCGGGGATCACGTCGTGGTCGGAGACGAGCTGTTCGTGATCACCCGCGTGCTCCTCGAGGACGACTTCCCGCGCCGCGGCATCGGTGCGACGCCGGTCGACATGACCGACCCCACCGCGGTCGAGGCGGCCATCACGCCAGCGACGAAGGTGCTCTTCTTCGAGACCGCCACGAACCCGCGCTTGCGGGTCGCCGACATCGATGCGCTCGCGGCGCTCGGCCACCGGTACGGGCTCATCGTCGTTGCCGACAACACGTTCCTCGGGCCGGCGCTTCTGCGCCCGATCGAGCACGGCGCGGATCTCGTCGTCCACGCCGCGACCAAGTGGCTCTCCGGGCACGGCGACGCGGTCTCCGGTGCGGTCACGGGCCGGCGCGCCCTCCTCGACCCGATCCGGAAGCAGGTCGACACGCTCGGCCAGGCCGCCAGCCCGTTCGCGAGCTGGCTCGTGCTTCGAGGCGTGCGCTCGCTCCCGTTGCGCTCCAACGCCGCGTCGGCCAATGCGCTGCGCCTCGCCACGTTCCTCGACGGGCAGCCCAAGGTCGAGTGGGTCCGCTACCCAGGCCTTGCCTCGCACCCCGACCACGCGGTGGCCTCGCGCCTTATCGACGGTCCAGGTGGCGGCATGCTCGCGTTCCAGCCGCGCGGCGGCGTCGAGGGCATGGCCGCCTTCACCGACCACCTCGCCCTGTGCGACCTCGGCGTCAGCCTCGGCGACGTCTTCACGCTCGTCTACCCGCAGCCCAAGCGCGGTGGCCTCATTCGTGTGTCGGTCGGCTGCGAGGACATCGACGACCTCCTTGCCGACTTCGAGCTGGGACTGTCCTTCGTCGCTTGATCAGGCCTTGCCGAGGGCGGAGGCCGCCGCGAGCGCGGCGCCGATGGTCAGGTCGACGCGGCGGTTGACCTCATCCTCCGGCGGGCGATAGAACGCCTTGCCGCCGGAGCGCTGGGCGTGCTCCGCATCGTCGGGGTCGAACAGGACATCGGACACCGTCAGGATCGAGCCCGCCCGAATCGGCTGGCCTTTTGCCCGCTCGCGCATCGCCAACAGGAACAGCGTGGCGCTCTCCATCTCGACCGAGAGGTAGCCGCGGCGGCCCCAGCGATAGACCGGATTCGGGTCGCCGTAGAACACGTCGCCGGTCACGATCGGCCCGACGTGGGTGGTCAGGCCCGCCGCCTGCGCCGCGTCCCTGAGCGCCAGGACGACGTCGAGGTCCGCCGTCGGCGCGGACGGCTCGCCGCCGCCGATGATGTTCGCGTGGCCGGTCCACCCGGCGGAGGCCATCGCCACGATGACGTCCCCGATCTGCGCCTTGCCGAACGCGCCGGTCGTCCCGACGCGGATCAGCGTCGTCACGCCGAGCATCAGCAGCTCCTCGACGACGATGCCGGTCGTCGGCGATCCCATCATCGTGACCTGGACCGAGACCGGGACGCCATTGATCGTGCCCGTATAACCGACGAGGCCGCGGTTGGCGTTGACCTGGCGCGTCGCCTCGAGGCCGCCGTCGAAGCGTGCCGCGATCTTGGTCGCCCGGATCGGGTCGCCGGGCAGGATCACCGTCGGCGCGTAGTCGCCCGGCTCGGCGTGCAGGTGGATCTGGGGCATCGGGATCTCCTCGTGGGGTCGGCTAGTAGGCGTCGTCGGCGAGCGGGCGCTGCCAGGCCCTGGCCATCGCGCCGCCCATCATGCCGCGTTCGACTGCGGCGTCGAGGTCATTCGTGCGCCACCACGCATCGAGGAACCAGGCGATGAATGCGTCGCCGCAGCCCAGGGTCGTCCCGGCGACCTCGACCGGCGTGACCGGGTACCGCCGATCTCGCTGCTCCGGCGGGGTCGTGGCAGTGCGCCCGTCGAAGATCCGCACGGCCCGGGCGCCCATCGTGACGACCAGCACCCGCCGCAGGTCGAAGGCGACGTCGCGGAAGCCGGCGACGGTCGGGTCGTCCTCGGCACCCGCCCAGCCGATGAAGCCGACGTCGACGGTGCGCATCGTCTGCGCCAGCCGCTCGACCGTGTAGTGCCGGAACCCGAGGAAGTCGGCCGAGACCGGGACGTGCGCCAGCGCACCCGAGTCGCCGAGGCGCTCGACCTCGGCGATCGCGCCCTCGACCAGGACCGCGTGCAGGTGCTTCGCCCGCGCAAGCAGGAACCGTTCCTTCTGGGACAGGCGATAGTCCGCCCACACGCCGTCCACGAAGCGGTCCATGTGCGGCTGCCGATCCGGCAGGATCTCGATGTCGATCGTGGACGATTGACCGGGCGCCGCGAGCTGCTCAGGGGCGGCGGCGGCGATCCCGTGCCGGGCCAGGAATGCCTCGATCGGCTGGCCGTCCTCCGTCCCGATCCGCGTCAGCAGCTGGAACTCGCGCTCGAGCCGCCGCCAGTGCCAGGCCATGTTGAGGACGCCGCCTCCCGGCAGGACGTCACCCGTGGCGAGGTAATGGTCGAGGCTGATCGTGCCGAGGAGGAGCGTGTCGCCCGCGCCCACCAAGGTCAGGCGCCGTCGCCGAGCGGGTCAGCGCGCTGGGTGCCCGATGCGAGGAACCGGTCGTAGCGCACCTCGACGACCTTGCTCATCTGCCAGAACGCCTCGACCGAGAGGTGGCCGCAGCCCTCCACGTGGTACCACTCGAGCCGGCCGGGCAGGGTCGTGATCAGCGCCGGGTCGTGGACCGGTACGACGGCGGGCGACAGCGCGAACCCGGGCGAGTCCGGCTCGCGGATCTGGAGCAGCCCGTCGCCGCGGAACCCGTAGGCGCGCGGCACGCGCTCGCGGCGGCCGGTCCCCAGGTCGAGCAGGTCCGCCTCGCCGGGCTCGGTGGGGGAGACCTCCGGCCAGTCGAGGTCGTCCGCGAGCTCCGCGATCACTCGCCGGACCGAGATGTCCTGGTAGTGGTTCGACACGGTGTGCGGCTGCGCGTAGTCGTTGTCCCAGGCGTTGGCGACGGCTTCGTCGTAGACGTTGCCGCAGGCCTCGGCGAGGAACGCGACGAGCGGCCGGTTGGCCCGCAGGAACGCCCGGTAGGACTGCTCGTACTCCTCGATCGCCACGGCAGGGGAGACCAGCGCGCCGCGCACGACGTGCGCAAGCCGCCAGCCGTCGGCGCCGAAACGGTCGTCGAGGCGCGCCGCCCGGCGGGCCTTGTCCTGGCCCGCAAACCCCGGGAGTCCGACAGGGATCCAGACGTCGGCGAGATTCGCCGATGCACGTGGCGGCAGCGATGTCCACCAGTTCGACCGATCGACCATCCCGCGAGCGCCTCCGCTACCCGTGCGCGCGCCAGCGGACGACGTTCGCGCTCGCTTCGGGAGCGACCGCACGCAGCAGGGCCCGGAACCCGGGCTCCGGGTCGACGGCCCCTCCGTCCAACTTCGCGAGCCAGCCTTCGGCGATCGTGCTCGGATCGATGCGCACCGCGGCGAGCTCGACGAGCGCGGCCTGCAGCGCACCGATGGACGGGTTGAACGCGACGCTCTCGACGCAGCCGGCGCCGAATGTGCCGGTTGGTCGCACCGCCAGGACCGCGGCGCTGGGCGAGCCTGAGTACGGGGCATGCGCGCGCCGCCCGAGATCGAGCAGCTCGGCCGCGATGGTGACAGGTGGCTCTGCGCCGACGAAGGCAAGATCCGGCCAGGGGAGCCGGGCCGGCGAATCGGCATCAACGCCCAGCGCCGCGGGCGTGAATGCCCACGGGTAGAGGGCGGCGAGCGTGAGCACATGCCCGAGTGGGTCGATGATCCTGAGCGAATCGGCGCCGGCGGCCTCCGACAGCGTCTGCCGGCAATGGGCGCACGGATGCGCCTCGCGGACGGCCAGCGTCCCGAGGTGCGCCCCGCGTCGCCGTGCGCGGAGCGCGACGAACCCCTCGGCGTGGATCGTCGTGCCGAGGTCGTTTCCGGGAAACTCGAGGTTGCCCCCGAGGACGAGGGCGCCGGTCTCGGCCTCGACCCCCACGGCCGCGACGCGATACCCGGAGATCGAAGGCCGCGCGAGCTCGCCCGCGATCGGAAGGGCGAGGAGGGCCAGCTCGTCCACCGAGGCAAGATCGTGGCGGACGACCAGCTCCGCCGCGTCGGAGGCGGGAATTACGCTCGCGTCGAGCGGATCCGTGCCGGCTTCTGCGAGGAGTGTCCGGATCTCCGCCTCGACGGCCGGTCCGACGGTCGCGCCGAGCGTCGCCATGCGAAGCGCAAACGCGCCGTCGGCGCGGAAGGGCGCGGCGGTTGGGCGGATCGCCGCCTCGGTCACAGGCGCGCGGCCTCGACGGCGAGGCACCGGTTCATCACGACCGAGAGGCCACCGGCGTGGGCGATCTGGCCGGCCTCGCGGCTGGCGATCCCGAGCTGCAGCCACAGGCAATGGGCACCGATCACGACGGCCTCCCGGGCATGCCCCGGGCACGCGGGCGGCAGGCGGAACACGTCGACGATGTCGACCGGCCCCGTCGCGGCAACGGCGTCGGCGAGCGTCGGGTAGCAGGCGAGCCCGGCGACCTCGGCAACACCGGGGTTCACCGGCACGACGTCGTAGCCGAGCCCGACGAGGTCGACCAGCACGCCGTGCGAGGGTCGCGTCGGGTTGGCCGAGGCGCCGACGATGGCGATGCGCGGCCGCGTCGTGAGCAGCGCCCGGATCTGATCGCGATCGAGCACCGGCACGCCGATCCGTCCCGCCTCGAGATCTAGCAGCTCCGCGGTCCAGTCGCGGCGCTCCCGGCGGCGGGCGTCGGAGTCCGATTCGAGCATGCGGAGACCATCGACGCCGTCCATCGGGCTAGCGTATCCTGCCCCGCACGACCGGCGTTCCATGGAGGGCCGGAGTTTCATGGAGGAGGAGCAACAGTTGACGATCTCCAAGCGGCTGCTTGGGCTCGGCGCCTCGGCGGCCATCATCTTCGCGGCCTGCGGCCCGGGCACGGCGACGACGGCACCGGCGACCCAGGGCCCTGCGGCCACGACGACCCCGGCGACCGCTGCCCCGTCGGCAGTGGCGATGAAGACGGTTGCCTGCGTGGCATTCGACACCGGTGGTCTCGGTGACAAGGGCTTCAACGACCTCGCGAAGAAGGGCCTCGATGACGCCGGCACGGCTGGCTTCACGACCCACTTCAGCGAGGCCAAGGGCTCGACCGACTACGCCAACAACATCCAGACCCTGCTCGACCAGGGCTGCACGGCCATCGTGACGGTCGGCTTCAACCAGGGCACCGCGACCGCGGCGGCCGCGGCGGCCAACCCGACCATCGCGTTCGCGCAGGTCGACACGGCCTGGAACAAGTGCGGTCCCGACTTCGTCTGCGGCAACGCGGACGACACCCCGCAGCCGGCCAACTTCACGGGCCTCGACTACCAGGTCGACCAGGCCGCGATGCTCGCGGGCTACCTGGCCGCTGGCTGGACCAAGTCCGGCAAGATCGGCACCTACGGCGGCCTCGCCTTCCCGGGCGTCACCCGCTACATGGACGGCCTGTATGCCGGCATCCAGTACTACAACCAGCAGAAGACTCCTGCGACCAAGGTCACCCTGCTCGGTTGGGACGGCTCCCTCAAGGATCCGACCACGACCGGCACGTTCGTGGGCGGCAGCGGCGGCAACGACACCTGGGGCGACCCCGCCAAGGGTGAGCAGCTCGCCAAGACGTTCCACGACCAGGGCGTCGACATCATCCATCCGGTGGCCGGCGCGACGGGCAACGGCTCGATCAAGGCGGCCCAGGAGGGTGGCTACTGGTCGATCGGCGTCGACTCCGACCAGTGGATCAGCATCGGCCCGCCGACCAATGCGTCCCTGCTGACCTCGGCTGAGAAGGCGATCGACGTCTCCGTGCTCGACTTCTTCAATCACGTCGAAGCTGGGTACCTCGGCGGCACGGACTACTCCGGCACGCTCGCCAACAATGGCGTGCTCATTGCTCCGTTCCACGACTTCGACAGCCAGATCCCCGCGACCCTCAAGGCCGAGATCACCGCGCTGCAGGGGAAGCTCTCCGACGGCAGCGTGACGGTCTGCAGCTTCCTCGGACGCGGCTGCTAGTCACCGAGTAGCAAAAACCTTCCACCCAGAACCCAATCGACCGCCCCCGGCCCGCACCGCGGACCGGGGGCGGTCTCACTTCCCCTCCACGCAGCCACTTCTCGAGGCACACCGAATGCGGCTCGAGCTGCGCGACATCACGAAGCGGTTCCCGGGCGTGCTCGCCAACGACAAGATCTCGATCTCGGCAGACCGAGGCAAGGTGCTCGGGATGCTGGGCGAGAACGGTGCCGGCAAGACCACGCTCATGAACATCCTGTCCGGGCTGTACAAGCCGGACTCGGGCCAGATCTTCATCGACGGCGAGGAGCGAGTCTTCGGCGACCCGGTCGCGGCCATCAAGGCCGGCGTCGGGATGGTCCACCAGCACTTCATGCTCGTGCCGGTGTTCACCGTGGTCGAGGCGGTCGCCCTCGGGGCCGAGACGGTCACGGACTTCCTCGGCACGTTCAACCGAGCCGAGGCGCGCAAGCGGATCGTCGAGCTGTCCGAGCAGTACAAGCTCGATGTCGACCCCGATGCGAAGATAGAAACGCTCCCCGTCGGCGTCCGCCAGCGGGTCGAGATCCTCAAGGCGCTGTACCGGCAGAGCGACATCCTGGTGCTCGACGAGCCGAGCGCCGTCCTGACCCCATATGAGACCGAGGAGCTGTACTCGATCATTCGATCGCTGGCCGCGGCGGGCACGACGGTGATCTTCATCACCCACAAGCTCAACGAGGTCCTCGAGGTCGCCGACGATATCGTCGTGCTGCGCCGCGGCCGGGTGGCCGGCAGCGCCGACCCGAAGACCGCGACGCGCCAGGAGCTGGCCAACCTGATGGTCGGCCGCGACGTCGAGCTGATCGTGCCCAAGGGGCCCGCCAAGCCCGGCGACGTCATTCTCCACATGGAGGCCCTGCACGTCCGCGACGACCGCCTGGAGATGGCGGTCAAGGGCGTCGACCTTGACGTTCGCGCCGGGGAGATCGTGGCAATCGCAGGCGTCCAGGGCAACGGCCAGACCGAGCTCGTCGAGGCGATCACCGGCCTCCGACCAGTCGACTCCGGAACGATCACGATCGGTGGGACGCACACGGAGAAGGCGAGCCCGCGACATGTCTCCGACCTCGGCGTCGCGCATATCCCCGAGGATCGCGGACGGGACGGGCTCATCAACCCGATGAGCGTCGCCGAGAACTACATCCTGGACAGCTACCACAAGGCGCCGTACAGCAAGCGGGGCATCCTCGATCTGAAGGCGGTCCGCGCGCGGGCCGCCCAGGGCGTCAAGGACTTCGACATCCGGACGCCGTCGATCGACACGATGGCTGGCTCGCTATCCGGCGGCAACCAGCAGAAGGTGGTCGTCGCGCGCGAGTTTTCCGTGCCGGTCCAGCTCGTCGTTGCCGCCCAGCCGACGCGTGGCCTCGACGTCGGCTCCATCGAGTACATCCACCGCCGGATCGTCGAGCAGCGCGACGCGGGCGCGGCGATCCTCATCGTCAGTACCGAGCTCGACGAGGTCCTCGCGGTCGGTGACCGGATCGCGGTCATGTTCGATGGCAGGATCGTCGGCATCCTGTCCGGTGACGACGCGACCTACGAGAACCTCGGGCTGCTCATGGGCGGCGCCTCGTTCGGTGGCGGAGTGGCCGCGTGAAAGCGCTTAGGCGCCTCCTCGGCCAGGCCGCGATCCCGGTCCTCTCCGTGATCACGGCACTCCTGTTCGGCGGCGTGGTGATCGTCCTCACCGACTTCGACCAGCTGTCGAAGATCGGGACCGATCCGGCGGGCGCGATCCTCGGCGCGATCGGCGGCGTGGCGAAGGCCTACGGTGCGATGCTCACCGGCGCGTTCGGCGACCCCACCCGTATCCAGACGGCCCTCCGGACGGGTGCCACGAAGGACATCGCGACGGCGATCCGGCCCATCACCGAGACGCTCGTGGCCAGCATGCCGCTCATCTTCTGCGGCCTGGGCGTCGCCGTCTCGTTCCGCGCGGGCATGTTCAACATCGGCGGCGACGGCCAGCTCCGGCTCGGCGCCCTCGGCGCCACCATCGCCGCGATCGGCCTCGCCGGCAAGATGCCGCCCGGTCTGATCCTCGTGGCCTCGATCGCAGCCGGGACCGCGGCGGGCGCCTTCTGGGGCTTCATTCCGGGCCTGCTCAAGGCGCGTACGGGAGCGCATGAGGTCATCACGACGATCATGCTCAACTACGTCTCCGCCCTCGTCCTGTTCTTCGCCTTGCGGTCTCCCGATCTGCGCGCTGCGGGAAGCACCGTGCCGGTTTCCAAGGTCCTCACCCCGATCGTCGACGTGCCGAAGCTGATCACCCTGCCGGGCATCCGGCTCGACTTCGGCTTCGTCGTCGCCCTGGTCATGGCGTTGCTGTGCTCGTGGCTGCTGTTCCGCACGACGAAGGGCTTCGAGCTGCGTGCGTCGGGGTTCAACCTGACGGCGGCCCGGTACGCGGGCATGAGCGCCGGCGGCTCGATGATGCTCGCGATGACCATTTCCGGTGCCCTCGCGGGGATGGCGGGCGGCTTTCTCGTCATCGGGACCGTCGGCCAGCTCTCACTCGACGTGGCTGGTGGCATCGGCTTCAACGCGATCGCGCTTGCGTTGCTCGCGGGCCTCAGGCCCGGAGGCGTGGTCCTGGCGGCCCTGCTGTTCGGAGCGCTGACCAATGGCGGCAAGCTCATGGGCGTCGAATCGGGGATTCCGGTCGACCTCCTGTTCTTCATCATGGCGCTCGTGATCATGTTCGTCGCCGCGCCCGGCCTGATCCGTGGCATGTGGCGGATCAAGGGCAGCGCCAAGCCCGAGGCGACGCCGGCGACCACGCCGACCGCGCCCGCCACCCCAACGACGCCATGACGGCAGCCGTGGTCAACGCCGAGCCAGTGGCGGGGGGGGGGGGGGGG
>DHWF01000038.1:16388-32557 GCA_002413045.1 Chloroflexi bacterium UBA5189 | reverse complement strand
GAGCCAGGGGCGGGCGCGAGCCTCGCGGCGCAACGCGCCCTGCGCTCCGCCCGAATCCGGGGCGTCACCTTCGCGATCCTCGCGATCCTGGCGTTCTACTTTGCCTCGGCGAGCTTCAACGTCCCGGCGGAATTCTCCGTATGGATCCACCAGCAGGGTGGGGATTCGGCCGTGCTCGAGACGTCGGTCGGGGTCCTGTGGGTCATCGCGGCCATCGCGTCGGCGGTGGTGGCAGTCCTGCAGCTCGTCCGCGGCGCCGGATTCCGATGGCGACCGTGGCTCGGCGTGCTGATCGCGCCGTGGCTCGTGGCCGTCTTCGCGAACATCCTGGCCGGCAAGCCGGCAATCCTGACCAACGTGATCGGCGGCAGCCTCGAGCTCGCGACGCCGATCTCGATGGCCGCGATGGCCGGCATCCTGTCCGAACGCAGCGGCATCTTCAACATCGCGCTCGAGGGCAAGATGCTGATCGGCGCCTTCACAGCGTCCGTGGTGTCGAGCGTGGTCTTCATCGCCACGGGCAACCCGCTCCTGGCGACCTTCATCGGCATCGGAGCAGCGATGCTCGCGGCCGCCCTCACCGGCCTGCTGCTCGCGTGGCTCGGGATCCGCCACAAGGTCAACCAGATCATCGCGGGGACCGTCATCAACATCGGTGCCGTCGGCATCACGAACTTCATCTTCCTGCGGATCCTGCAGCACGAGACGCAGTTCAACAGCCCGCCATCGGTGCAGCCGATGAACCTGCCCTTCCTCGCCGACGTGCCGATCCTCGGGCCGATCCTGTTCCAGGCCAAGCCGTACGTGTACGCCGGCTACATCCTGGTCCTGGTCCTGACCTACATGATCTACCGCACGCGCTGGGGCCTCCGACTGCGCGCCTCGGGCGAGAAGCCCGCGGCGGCCGGCACCGTCGGCGTGAACGTCATCGCGATCCGCTACCGCGCGATCGTCATCGCGGGCCTGATCTGTGGCCTCGCGGGGTCGTACCTGTCGCTCGCGACGGCCGGCAGCTTCCAGATGCAGATGACCGCCGGCAAGGGCTTCATCGGGCTCGCCGCCATGATCTTCGGTGGCTGGCACCCGATCGGCGCCTTCTTCGCGGCACTCGTGTTCGGGTTTGCGGACGGCACGCAGTCCCTGCTGTCGATCCTCGGCGTGGATGTCGCGCCGCAGCTGCTCAACAGCGTCCCGTACCTGGTCACGATCGTGGTCGTGGCCGGCATCGTCGGGCGAGTTCGTGGCCCAGCCTCGGCGGGCCTGCCGTACGAACAGGGCTAGGGTCGAGATCGCGCGTGGCTGACGCGGTCGCCACTCCCACGTTCTACCCGGCGCCCGCCGTCACGCGGACGGCGCCGGTCGGGACCGTGGAGCACCCGCTGCCGCTGATCATCGACAGCGACCCGGGCCTCGATGACGCCCTCGCGATCGGGCTCGCGGTGGCGCGACCGGAGATCAACCTGCTGGCCGTCACGACCGTCGGCGGCAACGCGGACGTCCGCCACTGCACGACGAACGCGCTCCGACTCCTCAACGTCTACGGCGCGCGCGACGTGCCCGTCGCCGAGGGCTCCGCAGGTGCGCTCTTCGGGAGCGTCGTCCGGGCGACCGAGATCCACGGCGAGGCGGGCATCGGCAACACCGTGCTGCCGGAGTCGCCGGTCGCGGCGCGGGCTGAGGGCGCGGTGGATCTCATCGCGGGCATCTTGCGAAAGCATCCGGAGCCGGTCGTGATCGCGCCGATCGGGCCGCTGACGAACATCGCGCTGCTCCTGCGGCTGCACCCCGAGCTCGCGTCGCGGATCGCCCACATCTGCCTGATGGGCGGCTCGATCGGCGACGGCAATACGACCGTCTCCGCCGAGTTCAACGTGTATGCCGACCCAGAGGCCGCCGCGATCGTGTTCGAGTCCGGCCTGCCGATCACGATGATGGGCCTCGACGTGACCCACCAGGCCACGCTGCACCCGCCGGCGGGGGCGCGGCTGCGCGAGCTCGGCACGCGATCGGGGAGCGTCGCGGCGGAGCTCGTTGCCTACGCCCTCGAGCGCGAAGGGCAGTGGTACGGCACGCCGCGGATGGCGGTCCATGACGCCGTCGCGATCGCGCACCTGGCGATCGCAGACCTCGTCGCTGTCGCCGCGTACGACGTGCAGGTCGACACCGGGAGCGGGCCGGCGCGCGGCCGGACGGTCTGCGATGGGCTCGCCCGGCGCGTCGAGCGCAAGGGTCGGACGCTGAACGCCCAGGTCGGCATCCGGATCGATCGAGAGCGGTTCGAGGACATCCTGGTCGACGCCTACCGGCGCCTCCCGTAGCGGGTCGCCCGATGGCGCTCCGGTACGTGGCGCTGGGCGACTCGTACACGATCGGGACCGCGATCGACGCCGGCGGACGCTGGCCGAACCAGCTCGCGGCGCGCCTGCCATCGCTCGACCTGGTCGCCAACCTCGGCGTGAATGGCTTCACGTCGCGCGACGTCATCGAGCGCGAGCTGCCCCAGCTCGAGCGCCTGCGCCCGGAGGTCCTGAGCCTCCTGATCGGCGTCAACGACGTCGTCCAGCGAGTGCCCGAGGCGACCTACCGCGCGAATGTCGCGGTCATCCTCGACGCGATGGTCCGGCACGTGGGCGCGGCGCGCGCCTTCGTCGTCACCACGCCGGATTACACGGTGACGCCGAGCGGCGCCGCGTTCGGCGATCCCGCGCAGCAGTCGGCGGGCATCCAGGCGAACAACGCGATCCTGACCGAGGCCGCGACGGCGCGCGACATGGTCGTCGTCGACATCTTCGACCTGTCGCTCCGCGCCGCCACCGATCGCTCGCTCGTCGCCGACGACGGCCTCCACCCGAGCGCGAAGCAGTACGCCACCTGGGTCGACCGGATCGAGCCGGCGGTCACCCGAATGCTGGGATGACCTCCCGTGCGAACAGGTCCAGCGACCGGCGATCCCAGAAGTACAGCGTCAGGTGCGTGACGCCAAGCTCGATGAGCGGCCGCAACTGCTGGATGGCGTCGGCCGGCGTCGGCCCCATCACCCAGTCGAGCTCGCCGGCGAACGACCCGGACGGATCCTGGGCTGGATCGGTGAAGCTGGAGGTCGGCTCGGTCGGGAAGTCGGCAGGATTCGCGGGAAAGTAGATCTCGCCTGACGTTGACAAGGTGATGGTCCGCAGGTCGCGCCCGATCTCGGCGCAGTTGGCGACGAACAGGTCGTACGGAACCCGGTAACGCTCGATCGGCCCGTCCCATTGCCAGATGTCGGCCTTCTCGGCGGCGACGCGCATGAACTTCGGCTTTCGGCCGCCGACGAGGATCGGGATCGGCTTCGCAGGACGCGGCTCGCAGTAGGCGCCACGCACGTGGTAGTGCTTGCCCTCGTAGGTGGCGGGTGACCGGGTCCACATCGCGCGGAGCACGTCGATCGCCTCCGAGAGCTGCTCGATGCGGACACCGGCACTCGGGTAGTCGTAGCCGTAGGCGGCATACTCGTCGGCCTGCCAGCCCGCCCCGATGCCGAGAACGAGCCGCCCATCGGTCAGGTAGTCGAAGGTCGCGGCCATCTTGGCGAGGAGCGCCGGGTTGCGGTACGACTGGCTGAGCACGGTATGGCCGAACGTGTAGGCAGGGAATTCGGCCGCGAGATAGGTCAGGGTGGTCCAGCCCTCGAGCATCGGGCGGTCGCCCTTCATCAGGTGGTCGGGGAGCCACGCTGATCGGAGCGCCCCCTCGCCGTGCTCGAGCAGGCTCCGCAGGTAGTCCCGTCGATCGCCCATCTCCTCGGCCGACGGGGCTCCGAGCTGGATACCGAATTCGATCATTTGGTCCTGGAGCCTCTTGGCGCGCGCAGCCGGGTCACCAGTATGCCAATGCGGTATGCCTACCATCTGCGCCGTGACCCCCCGAGACCGCCTGGCACGTGACGCCGCACGGAACAACGCCGAGTGGTGCGACGCGTTGTGTCGGACGCACGGCATCCCGGGGCGATTCGACCCAGGCGCCTGGGTCGATCCGGTTCGAACGCCCCGCTACTACCCGGATGCGGTCACGCTCGACCCGGGGGTCGATGCTGCATCAATCCTCGAACGGATTGACACGACATCGCCCGGGTGCTCGGTCAAGGACAGCTTCGCGAACCTGGATCTGCGCCCGGATGGCTTCGAGGTGGTGCACGAGGCCGAATGGATCCATCGGGGGCCGCAAGCTGCGCCGGTCATCAACGCTGGGGCCATGACGTGGGCGCCGATCAGGACGCCCGACGCACTCATCGCGTGGGAAGCGGCGTGGGACGTGGATCGGGACTCGGCTCGCCTGTTCCGCCCGGCGCTCCTCCTCGACCCCGCGATCACGGTCATCGGCGGATTCGTGGACGGTTCGATCGTCGCGGGAGCGATCGCGAACAGGACCCGCAGCGACCTCGTCGGGCTGTCGAACGTCTTCGCGATCGACGACGATCTTGACCGCGCCTGGAGCGGGAGCATCACGTACCTCGATACGGCCCTCGCCGGCCGCGCAATCGTCGGCTACGAGTCAGGGGATAGCCTGTCGATTGCCCTGCGTCAGGGCTTTCAGACCATCGGACCGTTGCGAATCTGGCTGAAGGACGCCTGACTGGCCGGGTCGATGCCTGAACGAGAACCGACCCCAGCCTCTGGTTGGTCGTAGACTCTGGCCTGCCCCCAGGCGACCACCCTCGAGCCAGGCGAGTGGGCGAGAGGCGCCGTCCAATCCAACGAACAAGCCGGTGGTTCGCGCCTTGGCCCTTGCCTCCAACGACTTCGTCCATCTTCACACCCACTCGGAGTTCAGCCTGCTCGATGGGCTGGGCAGGATCACCGACCTCGTGGACGAGGCGAGCGCGAAGGGCTTCGACAGCCTTGCCCTGACCGATCACGGCGCGCTCTACGGTTCCGTCGCCTTCTACCAGGCCGCGGTCAACAAGGGCATCAAGCCGATCATCGGCGTCGAGACCTACGTTGCTCGCCGGTCGATGACGGACAAGGAGGGCAAGGCCGACGCGCAGCCCTTCCACCTGATCCTCCTGGCCACCAACCTCGTCGGCTACCGGAACCTGTGCCGCCTCGTGACCGACGCCCATATCGACGGCTACTACTACAAGCCCCGCATCGACCGGGAGCACCTGGCGAAGCACAGCGAAGGCCTCGTCGGGCTGTCCGCGTGCCTGAACGGCGAGGTCTCGCGCGCCCTCGAGGTCGACGACTGGGACCTTGCCCGCACAGTGGCAGGGGAGTACGGCGAGATCTTCGGCAAGGACCGCTTCTTCCTCGAGCTGCAGGATCACGGGCTCGCTGAGCAGCGCCGGCTCAACGAGCAGCTGCTCCGGCTCGCGCCTGAGGCCGGGCTGCCGCTCGTCGTCACGAACGACCTGCACTACGTCCGGCGCGAGCAGGCACCCGCCCACGACGTGCTCCTGTGCGTTGGCACCGCATCGAACCTGGATACGCCCGGGCGCCTGAAGTTCGAGACCGACGACTTCTACCTGAAGTCGGCCACGGACATGGCGGCGCGCTTCCCGGACCAGCTCGAGGCGCTCACGAATACGAAGCGCATCGCCGAGATGTGCGACGTCAAGCTGCCGCTCAACCAGACCCGCATCCCGCACTTCCCCGTGCCCGACGGCGAGACGACCGAGTCGTGGCTCCGCGCAGAGTGCCAGCGTGGGCTGGCGCGCCGCTACGGCACCGTGACCGAGGAGCTCCAGACCCGGCTCGACTACGAGCTCGGCGTGATCATCGCGATGGGCTACCCGGGCTACTTCCTGATCGTCGCCGACTTCATCCGCTACGCCCGCGAGCAGGGCATCCAGACGACGTGTCGCGGCAGCGCCCCGGGCTCGATCGTGACGTACACCCTGGGCATCACGCCGGTCGACCCGATCGCCTACGGGCTGCCGTTCGAGCGGTTCCTCAACCCGGACCGGGTCACGATGCCGGACATCGACGTCGACTTCCAGGATGACCGGCGCGACGAGGTCATCGCCTACGTCTCGCGCAAGTACGGCCAGGACCATGTCGCCCAGATCATCACGTTCGGCACCATGCTCGCCCGGGCCGCGATCCGCGACGTCGGGCGCGTGCTCGGCCACTCGTACGGCGAGGTCGACCGCATCGCGAAGGCGGTCCCGAACCAGCTCGGCATCAAGCTGGATGACGCTCTCGAGAGCGCGCCGGCCCTGCGCGAGCAGTACGACACGGATGCGGGCGTCAAGCGGGTCATCGACTTCGCGAAGCAGCTCGAGGGCGTCGCCCGCAACGCGTCCACCCACGCGGCGGGCGTTGTCATCTCGCGGGAGCCCCTGACGGAGCTGATGCCGCTCCAGAAGGCGACCAACTCGGACTCGCTGATGACGCAGTACGAGATGCACGCGATCGAGGCGCTCGGCCTCCTCAAGTTCGACTTCCTCGGCCTGTCCAACCTCACGATCCTCAAGAACGCGGTCGACCTGATCAAGGCCCACCGCGGCATCGACATCGACCTCGACCACATTCCGCTCGACGACGCGAAGACCTTCGAGCTGCTGGGCACCGGCGAGACGACCGGCATCTTCCAGCTGGAGTCGGCGGGCATGCGCCGGTACGTGCGCGAGCTCCGCCCGTCGAGCGTCTTCGACCTGGCAGCGATGGTCGCCCTCTACCGCCCAGGCCCGATGGACAACATCCCGGCCTACATCCGGCGCAAGCACGGCCAGGAGCCGGTGACCTATCTCCACCCGCTGCTCGAGCCATTCCTCGAGCGGACGTACGGGATCTTCGTGTACCAGGAAGACATCATGGCCGCGGCCATCGCCCTGGGCGGCTTCACGGGTCCTGAGGCGGACACCCTCGGCTACGCGATCCGCAAGAAGAAGTCGTCCGTGCTCCGCGCCCAGAAGGAGAAGTTCGTCACCCAGGCGGCCCAGCGGGGCGTGCCGCCGCAGACGATCGATGCGGTCTTCAAGGCGTTCGAGCCGTTCGAGCGCTACGGCTTCAACAAGGCCCACGCGACCTGCTACGGCCTGATCGCCTACCAGACCGCGTACCTGAAGGCCAACTACACCGTCGACTACATGGCCAGCGTGCTGTCGGCGTTCCGGAGCTCGGAGGAGAAGGTCGCGGCCGCCGTCGCGGAATGCCGCCGGCTCGGCATCGAGGTGCGGCCGCCGGACGTCGGCCGGAGCGCGGTCGAGTTCACGGTCGAGGACGAGGGCATCCGGTTTGGGCTGCTGGCCGTGAAGAACGTCGGGCAGGGGGCGATCGAATCGATTATCGCGGCGCGCGAGGCGGAGGGTCCGTTCAAGTCCCTCGGCGACCTGTGTCGCCGGATCGACCTGCGGCTCACCAACCGGAAGGTGCTGGAGTCACTCGCGAAGGTCGGGGCGTTGGCGGCGTTCGGCCACGCGGCGCAGATCCTCGAGGGCCTCGACGACGCGATGGCCGCGGGCGCCGCCACGCAGCGCGACCTCGCCACGGGACAGACCTCACTGTTCGACGTCGGCGCGACAGAATCGATGGTGCTCGAGCGGCCGCTGCCGCAGACGGCCGAGGCACCGGTTCGCGAGCGGCTGCGCTGGGAGAAGGAGCTGCTCGGGTTGTACCTGTCCGAGCATCCGATGGGCGAGGTCGCCGACCAGGTCGGGGCATTCGTGACGGCGTATTCGGGCGACCTGAAATCGGACGAGACGCTCGATGGGCAGCGGCTGGTCGTCGGCGGGATCGTCGTCGCGTCGCGCACGGTCGTCACCCGCACCCGCTCGACGATGTCGGTGGTGACGCTCGAGGACCTCCAGGGCTCGATCGAGGTCGTCGTCTTCCCGCGCCTGTACGAGACGACCGGCCCGATCTGGCAGGAGGGCGCGATCCTGCTCGTCGCGGGCCGGGTCGACCATCGCGGCGAGGAGGTCTCGCTCCTCGCCGACGTCGTCGTTCCCTGGGACGAGGCGGTGGTCAAGGGCGCGGACGCGTTTGCGCGGGAGGTTGCGCAAGGCGACCGCGGCGCGCCTCGACGCCGGCAGCCCGTTCCGGTCGGTCCCGGGGGGTCGAATGCCCCGGTGCACAGCGCCGCCGCGAACGGCAACGGGAACGGGTACGGCGCGCAGCACGGGTCGTCGAACGGCAACGGGGCCGGCGCCGCGCGCGGAACGATGCCATTCGACCCGCGCACGGTCGCGCTTGGACGGCGTCCCGAGACTTCGTACGTCTCGCCGTTGCGCGGCGGCGCCATTCCAGACGGCGGGCCGCTCGAGCTGGCGAGCGCGTCGGTCTCGACGCTCCCGCGGATCACGCCGGCGGAGCCAGTCTCGACCTACGAGGACCTCCCGGGCTCGACGCCCTCGCCGGAGCGCGACGCGGAGCCGGCACTCCCGGACGAGGCGCGCGCCCGCGTCGCCGCGGATGCCGAGGCGGCGACCGCCGCGGTCGAAGCCGCGCCGCTCGGGAGCGTCCTGCACGTTCGGTTCGCGACGGTTCCAGCCTCCCAGCTGGTCGCGGCGATGGAGGCGATTCGCGGGCTCGTCCGCGAACGGCCCGGCGAGACCCGCGTCGTGGTCTACGTACCGGCGCTCGGCGGCGGCGTGCTCCCGATGGAGCTGCGCGCCGGCATCGCCTACGACACCGACCTCCTGGCCGAGGTCCAGCGCCGGCTCGGGCAGGGGATCGTGCAGCTCTCGGTGGCGCCGCCCGCCTGACGTCGGCCAGCGCTGACCCGCCTGCGCCCGCCGGACCCTACCAGCGCCCGAACGCCGGGTGATCCTCCTTCACGACCACGAACGTCGCCCGCCCACGTGCCGTGACCTCACCGTCGGCCTCGATCGATGTCTCGACGGTGACCTTGTCGGACGCGAGATCGACGACGCGCCCGACCAGCCGCAGCGGGCGATCCGACCGGGTTGGGCGGCGGAAGCGCACGGACAGGTCCGCCGTGACCGACGACGGCGCCACCGCACCGCCGTCACGCTCGAGCAATGCGGCGACGGCGGTCCAGTTCGAGTGGCAGTCGATCAGCGTCCCGAGGATGCCGCCGTTCACGAATCCGTCGAACGCCTCGTGCTCAGGCCGTGCCTGCCACGTTGCGACGACCGAGCCGTCGGCATCTTGGAAGCTCCGGATCTGCAGCCCACGCTCGTTCGCCGGCCCGCACCCGAAGCAGCGCCCTTTCGGCGCGTACCGCTCCTGCAGCGATCGAGTAGCCACGAGGGGAGTCTATTGCGACGGAAGTCCACCGCGCACCGAACGGATGTTCTATACTGATGTTGGTTGGGATCGGGGCACGCCGCTCGGTAGACTGAGGGGGCGCGGCGGTGCTGGAACGGTTTACAGGGCAGACTCAAACTCTGCTGTCCGAAAGGGCATGTGGGTTCGAATCCCACCCGCCGCACCAAATCTCGGGCCTTTTTTCGATCGAGTGCGTAGCGACTCCGCCTGACGTCGCCTCCTGCGCTGATCTTCGCGGCCGTGCCGCTGCCTACGCCTATCTCCTCGGGATCTACCTCGGCGACGGTTGGCTGACGCTGGCGCACGGGAACGTCTGGAAGCTGCGCGTGGCGCTGGACATGCGCTACCCAGGGATCGTCGATCGCACGGAGTGGGCAATCAGGGAGGTGGCTTCGAGACGTGCCGGCCGCATTCGGCGTACCGGGTGCTTCGAGGTCTATAGCAACTGGAAACACTGGCACTGTCTGTTCCCGCAGCACGCGCCCGGGCTGAAGCATCTTCGATGCATCGAGCTCGCCGAATGGCAAGCCAGCATCGTCGCAGCCCAGCCCGCGGAGTTTGTGCGCGGGCTGATCCACTCAGACGGCTGTCGAACCACCAATCGAGTGACGCGGAGCTGGGCGCAAACGACCCGCAGCTACGAATACCCGCGGTATTTCTTCTCGAACCGCTCACCCGAGATCCGAGGCTTATTCATCGACGCGTGCGCCCAGATCGGCGTCGAGGCCTCGCACAACAATCGGTACTCGGTCTCGGTGGCACGACGTGCGAGCGTCGACGTGCTTGAGTCCGTTGTCGGGCCCAAGAGGTAGGCCGCCTGGGGACTTTGGCCGCGGCCAGGCCTGCCCGCTATCGTTCGCCCGATGCCGGACCAGATCGTCACCGTGCTCGGCCCGATCGCGCCGGAGGAGCTGGGCACGACGCTCAGCCACGAGCATCTGCTGTTCGACCTGCGCGCCCTGTGGGAGGAGCCGCCGCCCGAGCGCGCGCATCTCGCGGACGCCGAGCCGACGCTCGAGAATCGCGCCGAGATCGTCCGCGACCTGTACCACTCCCGCCCGACCCTGTTCCTGGACGATTCGGCCATCGCCATCGAGGAGGCGGGGTGGTTCAGGGCCGCCGGCGGGGAATCGATCGTCGACCTGACGACGATCGGGCTGGCGCCGAACCCGGAGGCGCTCCGATCGATCTCGAGCGCGACCGGCCTGCACGTGGTCGCCGGCGCCGGCTACTACCGCGCGAAGACGCTGCCTTTGGACGACCTTGACCTGTCGATCGAGCCGCTCGCCGACCAGCTCGAAGGCTGGCTGCTCGAGGGCATGTACGGCACGACGGTCAGGGCCGGGTTGCTCGGGGAGCTCGGGACGGCATCGCCGATTCGGCCGTTCGAGGAGCGCCAGCTGCGGGCCGCGGCGCGCGTCCAGCGATCGACCGGCGTTGCGATCAACGTCCACCCCGACCTCTGGTCGCACGAGCACCTGCGCATCCTGGACATCCTCGAGGACGCCGGCGCCGACCTCGGCAAGGTCGCCCTCAGCCACTGCGACCAGCTGATCGAGCCCGAGTGGCACGCGCGGATCGCGGAGCGTGGCGCGTTCCTGAGCTTCGACACGTTCGGCGCTGAGTTCACCTACGAGAGCGACGGCAGTCGCGAGCCCCTCGACAGCGAGCGGATCGCGTGCATCGCGCGCCTGCTCGATGCCGGCCGTGCCGACCAGCTCCTCATCTCGCACGACATCTGCAGCCGGCTCCAGCTCCACCGGCTCGGCGGCGTCGGCTACGACCACATCCTGCGGAACGTCGTGCCGGCCCTTCGCGAGGCCGGAGCCGCCGCCTCCGACATCGATGCCATGCTCTTCGCGAACCCGCGACACTTCCTCGCGAGACCCGCCTGACCGACCCGGACGGCGCGTGGACCGACCCGGGAACCACGGCTCCGGGTCCGCCGTCCAGCGGCGCACCGATGCTAGACTCGCGCCGCCTGCCACTCGCCGTCCGGAGGACACCCCCGATCGTGGAGGACGTTCGCCCGACGCCGGTCGTCGACGATCCCGTGCAGCGACGCGACATGATCCTGCTGGATCGTGCTCGCGGGGGCGACCTCAACGCCTTCAACGATCTGGTCGTCGTCTACCAGGACATGCTCTTCGCGCTGATCGTGCGCATGGTCCCGGATCGTGATTCGGCGTCCGATGCGGTCCAGGAGGCGTTCTTCAGCGCCTATCGGAACATGGCCGGGTTCCGCGGCGGGAGCGTCAAGTCGTGGCTCAGCCGGATCGCCATCAACGCGGCGATGGACGCCCAACGCCTGAAGAAGCGCCGCCCTGCCGATCCCTACCCGGAGCTCGAGGACGACACCTGGCAGCCGCCGGCCGACGCGTCCGCGGACCCGGTGACGACCTCGCTGACGGCGGAGCGCCATCACGCCCTGAACGGGGCCCTCGCGAGGATCACGGGCGACCAGCGCAACGCGATCGTCCTGTACGACGTGGAGGGCTACGACTACGCCGAGATCGCCGAGCTGACGAACGTCTCCGTCGGGACGGTGAAATCGAGGATCCACCGTGGCCGGCTCGCGCTTCGCGAGCTCCTGCACGATCGAATGGACCTGTTCCGTGGCTGACGGGCGGGCGTATCACTCGAAGCACGACCTGGAGCTCGTCGCCGCGTGGGCGGCAGGCGAGGCGACAGGCCCCGATCTCGAGCGCGCCGAGCGCCTGCTCGACGCCTGCGACCTGTGCGTCGTCGTCGCGCGCGATCTCCGCGCGATCACGCTGGCCCTGCAGGAGCTGCCCGCGGTCGAGGCGATGCCGGGACTCCCGGCGGCGCCGCGCGACTTCCGCCTGACGGCAGAGCAGGCCGCGCGCCTCCGGTCGAACGTCCCGCTCGTCCAGTGGACGGATCGGCTCGTCGCCGCCGTGGTCGCGTTCGGACGGCCGGTCGGCGCCTCGCTGGCGGCGCTCGGGTTCGTGGGACTGCTCGTCGGCGCCACGTCCCTCGGCTTCCTCGGCGGCGGCGCAGCGTTTGGTGGCGGTGCGACCTCCGCGTCCAGTGCGCCGATGGCCGCCGCTGCCAATCCCACTGCCGCGCCGGCACAAGGCGACGAGAGCGGTATCTCCGGCATCGTCCCGGCTGCGACGGCGGCGACTGGGGGAACGGAGCCAGGCCCGAAGGCAAGCGACGCCGTTCGCGGGCTCGCCGGGGCCGGACCGGGCGCAAGTGCAGAACCAACCTCCGTCCCACCGGGCGCCCCAGGAGCAACCTTCTCGAATGCGGTGTCCCAACCAGCACCCGCAACATGGCTGCTCGTGGCATCCGTCGCCGCCCTGGTGGCGGGCGTCGGGCTGATCGTCATCGCGACGCGGCGGGGATGAGGGAACCATCGGGGCGCCGATCTCGTCCGACGGACGAGATGCACCAGCCGAACCTCGATCACTCGACCCACGACCTGACCCTCGTCGCCGCCCACGCGGCGGGCGACCTGCCCGAATCGGACCGCCACAGCGCCGAAGCCCTCCTCGCCACGTGCGCTGACTGCGCCGACCTCCACCGCGATCTCATCGCGATCATCGAAGCCACGCGCGCCCTCCCCGCGCCGATCGCGCGCGTCCGCGACTTCCAGCTCGAGCCCGCCCAGGCCAACCGCATCCGTCAAGGGAGCTGGCTCCGTCGAATGCTCCGGCCCTTCGGGGCCGCCGGATCGTCAGTCCGCCCGATCGCGACGGCGTTCACCTCGCTCGGCATCGCCGGTCTCCTCGTGGCGACGGCCCTGCCCAGCCTGATCGGCGGCAGCGCGGCAAGCGCGCCGGAAAGCGACACGGCCGCCGGCGCATTCGGACCCGCAGCAACGGCCGCTCCAGCCGCGGCGCCCGTCGCAACGGGAGCCTCCGCGCCGGGCGTGCCTGTTCCGCAGGCCGGTGGGTCGACACAGAACCCGACCGATTACCGTGCCGATCAGCACGCATCGGGCGCGCCGGAGGACAGCTCGACTGCCGTCAAGGCCGGGCCGGCGGAATCACCGAATCGCCGTTCGCTGGGCGTCGGAGCCCTCGCCAGCGGCGGCACGACCAGCGGCGCGGGCGACGGTTCCTTCCAGCCACTTGCAGCGACCTGGGACACTGGGCCGGGCCTGCTCTTCATCGGGTCACTGGCGCTCCTGGCCATCGGGCTCGCGCTCTTCGGCCTTCGGTTCGCGGGTCGCCGGGTTCGCTGACCCCGCCGGTACAATTCGGGCTGACCGACCAGCCCCGCGTCGAGCCTGCCCAATCGAGTCCGACGCCATCCCACGAGGCCGTCCATGGAACGCCTGATGCTGCTCGACGGCTTCGGGCTCGTGTACCGCGGCTACTACGCGCTGCCGCCGCTCACCACCTCGAAGGGCGAGCTCGTCAATGGCGTCTTCGGCTTCTGCAGCATCGTTCTCCGCGGCATTGCCGACCTGAAGCCGGACTACGTCGCGGTCGCGTTCGACCTGTCCGGGCCGACGTTCCGGCACGAGCAGTACGCCGAGTACAAGGCGACCCGATCGCGGATGCCGGATGACCTCGCCGCGCAGTTCCCGAAGGTTCGCGAGGTCGTCAAGGCCCTGCGCATCCCGGTCTACGAGCAGCAGGGCTTCGAAGCCGACGACGTGATCGGCGCGTTGACGGTCCAGGCGGAGGCAAAGGACGTCGAGACGACGATCGTCACGGTCGATCTGGACATGCTCCAGCTCGTCACCGACAAGACGCGCCTGATGACGACCCGGTCGGGGGTCGAGAACACGATCATCTACGACCCGGCGCGGATCTGGGAGCGGTACGGCCTGCGGCCTGACCAGATGATCGACTACAAGGCGCTCAAGGGCGATCCGACGGACAACATCCCCGGCGTGCCCGGGGTGGGGGAGAAGACCGCCGCGAAGCTGATCGCCCAGTACGGCACCCTCGATCAGCTCTATGCGCGGATTGCCGAGGTCAAGCCGGACAAGCTGCGCGAAAAGCTCATCGAGCATCGCGACGCGGTCTACCGCGGGCAGGACCTGACCACGATCGTGCGTGACCTGCCGGAGATCACCCTCGACCTGGATGCGGCGCGGCTTGCGGACTACGACCGCGAGACGGTGATCCGGCTCTTCCGCGAGTACGAGTTCCGGACGCTCATCGAACGGCTGCCCGCGATGACCGGCGAGAGCGCGGTCGACAAGGTCCAGGCCCTGCGCGAGGTCGCGACGAGTGGCTCCGTGGGCGCGGCGCGCGTCGGCACGGAGCGACCCGCCGGCTGGGGCTCCGGGCGACCGATCCGTGCCGGATCACTCGGCGGCGAGGGCCTCCAGCTGTCGCTCGACTTCGACACGGTGAGCGCGGGCGGGCACACGCTCGACGGCGATGGGGCGGCCGCGTCCGGCGCCGGCGCCGCCGCGCGTCCGGGCGGCGTCGGACCGGACCGGTTTGACGATTTGCCGACCGCGCTCGCCGCCACGATCGAGAACCCGGCGCTGATCGGGGTCATCGATGCCGGCGAGCTGGCGAGCGTCGAGGGCTGGCTCGCGGAGCAGACCGTGGTCGGCGCATCGATCGTGTCCGACGACCCGCGCCCGCGCCGCGGAACCGCACAGGCATTCGCGATCGCAGGCCGCGACGGGCGCGTGGTCGTTGGCTGGGGCGCCGAAGCGGCTGATGGGCTCCGCCGGATGGTCGAGGCGCGCGGCATCCCGATCGTCGCCCACGAGGCGAAGCCGATCCTCGAGACGCGCTTCGCCGGAGATGCGGCCGCGCCCGTCACGCCGGTTGATTTCGACACCCAGATCGCCGCGTACATCCTGAACGCGGCCCTTCGGTCGCAGTCGATCGCGGACGTCGTCGCCGAACGCCTCGATCTGGTGCTGCCGCCGCCGAAGGAGCTCGAGCCGGTCCACCGCGCCGGGCTGGAGGCACTGTCGGCGCTGGCGGTTCGCGATGGGCTCGCGCGGTCGCTCCAGGAGGAGGGCCTCGATCGCCTGTACCGCGAGATCGAGCTGCCGCTGATCCCCGTGCTCGCGCGAATGGAGGCCGACGGGATCGGGGTCGACCTCGATGCCCTCGCAGTGCTGGATCGGGAGTTCGGGATCGAGATCGCGCGCCTCGAGGACGAGATCTACGCGAGCGTCGGGCACCAGTTCACGATCGGGTCGCCCAAGCAGCTCGGCGACATCCTGTTCGAGGAGCTGAAGCTTCCGAAGGGCAAGCGAACCAAGACCGGCTACTCGACGGACGCGTCAGTGCTCGAGGAGCTCGTGGGCGTGCATCCAGTCGTCCAGCCGGTCCTCGACTGGCGGGTCTACACGAAGCTGCGCTCGACCTACGTGGAGGCGCTGCCGACGCTGATCGCCGACGACGGGCGGTTGCACACCACGTTCCACCAAGCCATCGCTGCGACTGGGCGCCTCTCGTCGTCCGACCCGAACCTGCAGAACATCCCGATCCGGACGCCGCTCGGGCGGCGCATCCGGCGCGCGTTCGTCGCCGGCTCGCCGGACACGACCCTGGTCGCCGCCGATTACTCGCAGATCGAGCTGCGGATCATCGCCCATGTCGCCGGCGACGAGAACCTCAAGTCGGCGTTCGAGCGGAAGGTCGACATCCACCGCGAGACCGCCGCCACCGTGCTCAAGAAGCCGGCCGCGGAGATCACGGCGGACGAGCGCTCGATGGCCAAGATGGTCAACTTCGGGCTGGCGTACGGGATGAGCGACTTCGGGCTGTCCTCGCGGGCCGGCATCAGCCGCCAGGATGCCCAGGAGTTCATCAACTCCTACTTCGCGGCCTACTCCGGCATCAGCTACTACATGCTCCATATCAAGGACACGGCGCGGCGGCAGGGGTTTGTCACGACCCTTCTCGGGCGGAAGCGGTACATCCCGGAGCTCCACGCGGCGAACGGCGCGCTGCGCGGCGCCGGCGAGCGGATGGCGATCAACATGCCGATCCAGGGCACCGCCGC
>DHWF01000038.1:0-16190 GCA_002413045.1 Chloroflexi bacterium UBA5189 | reverse complement strand
GCTCCTCCAGGTCCACGACGAGCTGCTGCTCGAGGTGCCGGTCGACGAGGTCGACCGGCTGATCCCGGTCCTGCGCGAGACGATGGAGGGCGCGCTGCCGCTCTCGGTGCCGCTGACGGTCGACATCAAGGTGGGTCGCGACTGGGAATCGATGAAGCCGGTCTCGCGCCAGGACGCCATCCTCGCCGAGGCCGACGAGGCGCCTGCCGCTGCCGCGGTCGCCGGCGGCGCCTGAGCCGTGCCGGAGCTGCCCGAGGTCGAAACCGTCGTCCGCGATCTGCGCGGGCTGGTCGTGGATGCGGAGATCACGGGAGTCCGGGTCTCGTGGCTGAAGACGCTGCGCTCGCAGGATCCCGACGCGTTCGCACGCGCCGTCGTTGGCCGCACCATCATCGGGACGTCCCGGCGCGCGAAGCTCGTCGTGCTCGACCTCGACGACGGCCAGGCCATCACCATCCATCTCAAGATGACCGGCCAGCTGTTCGTCGTGAGCTCGGGCGTGATGGAGGATCCGTACATCCGCCTGATCCTGTCGTTCGCCGATGGGCGCGAGCTGTGGTTCCGCGATATCCGGAAGTTCGGGCGGGTGGGTGTGGCCCGAAGGGACGGCCCCGCCGGCGACCTGCGCGGGGAGCTCGGCGGCGACAAGGGGTTCAAGGGCTTCGGGCCGGAGCCGCTCGACGCGGCGTTCACGGCGCGCGTGTTCCGCAAGGGGATCCGCGGCCGGAAGGGTCGCCTCAAGCCGCTCCTGCTCGACCAGGGCTTCCTCGCCGGCGTCGGCAACATCTATGCCGACGAGGCGCTGTGGGCCGCCCGCTTGCACCCGCTCCGTTCGGCGTCGACGCTGCGGCCAGCCGATGAAGGCCGCCTCTACCGCGAGATTCGCCGCATCCTGGCGGAGGCGGTCGAGCGGCGCGGCTCGTCGATCGACGACTACACGGCGCCCGAGGGCGACGGATCGATGCAGGAGCAGCTCAAGGTCTACCAGCGGGCAGGTGAGCCGTGCTTCCGGTGCGGGCGACCGATCCGGCGGATCGTCGTGGGCGCGCGCTCGACGCACTTCTGCTCGTGGTGCCAGCGGCTGCCGGCGCGGGACAAGCCGGGCGCGGCCGCGATCCTGCGGGGGATGGAGCCGCGGACGGGCGCGGCGCCGGTCATTCGAACCGGGCCGCGCTGGACGGAGATCGGCGGCGGCGATGGATCACTCGGCACGCCGACTGGCTCGACGCGACGTGCCGCCGGGAGCCAGGCATCGCGGGCCGAACGCACCAAGCGCGCGGCGGCCACGAGGCGCGCGGCCGCGAGAGCCGCCACGGGAGCGCGACCCGACACCGCCCGTTCCGACGGGCGCCCGGTCGAGCCCGGCAGGGCGAGCTGATGTCGATCCTGCGACTCGAGGGCGTCCATCGCGAGGTCGGGACGTTCGTGATCCTCGACTCGATCGACGCCGCCATCGCGCTCGGCGATCGCGTCGGGCTCGTCGGGCCGAACGGCGCCGGCAAGACCACGCTGATGCGCATCGCCGCCGGGATCGACGAGCCGGACGCAGGCAAGGTCTCGCGCAAGCGCGAGCTGTCGATCGGCATGCTGTCCCAGGAGGCGCACCTCGACGAGCGGTTCATGGCCGCCCCGGACGTGCGCACCGCCGTTCGCCACGGCGCCGCCCATCTCGAGGCGATGGCGGTCGAGCTCGAGGCAATGGAGCATGCCCATCGGGCGACGGAGCCGGCATACGAGGAGCTCCAGCATCGGTTCGAGAGCCTCGGCGGCTACACCCTCGACCAGCGCGTCGACGAGGCGCTCTCCGGCCTCGGGTTCAGCCTCGCGGACGTCGGGCGACCCCCGACCTCGCTCTCCGGCGGGGAGCAGACGCGGGCCACGTTGGCGAGACTCGTGATTGCCTCGCCGGACCTGCTGCTGCTCGACGAGCCGACGAATCACCTCGATCTCGGCGCCCTCGAGTGGCTCGAGGACCACCTTCGTCGCCGCGCGGGGTCGCTCCTCGTCGCCTCGCACGATCGCGCCTTCCTCGATGCGAGCGTGACCCGGGTCTGGGAGCTTCGGGATCGCAAGCTCACCGCGTTCCGCGGCGACTACAGCGCGTACCACCGCCAGCGCCAGGAGCGCGACGCGCTTGCGGTCAAGTCCGCGGACACGCATGCCGAGCAGATCGCGCGCGAGCGCGAGCTCGTCCAGCGCTACCGCAGCCATCGAAAGTTCTCGAAGATGCACGAGCACGAGGCGCGGCTCGAACGGCTCCAGTCGGAGCAGCAGGAGGCGCCGCGGGAGACCCGGAAGCTCAAGCTGCCGGGTACCGGGCTCATGGGCGGCGGCCCGATCCGGTCGGGCGAGATCGTGGTCCGCGCCGAGGGCCTCGCCGTCGGCTATCTGCCCGACAAGCTCGTCGCGCGAGCGCCATTCCTGTCCGCGCGGCGCGGGGACCGGATCGGCATCGTCGGGCCGAACGGGGCCGGGAAGACGACGCTCCTGCGGACGATCGCCGGCGATCTGCCGCCCCTCGACGGCGCGATCTCGTTCGGGCACGGCGTTCAGCTCGGGTACCTGGCGCAGCTCCGAGCAGCCGGGATTCCGGGCGCGACCGTGCTCGATGCCCTGCTCGAGACCGTCCCGATCACCCCCGGCGAGGCCCGCGGCTACCTGGCTCGCTTCCTCTTCCGCGGGGACGACGCGTTCAAGGAGGTGCGCCTCCTGTCCGGCGGCGAGCGCTCGCGCCTGGAGCTCGCGCTGCTCGGGGTCATGCCGTCGAACGTGTACCTCCTCGACGAGCCGACGAACCATCTCGACGTCGTGGCGCGCGAGGCGATCGAGACGTTCCTGCTCGAGACGCCCGCGACGATGCTCGTCGTGTCCCACGACCGCCGCTTCCTCGACACCGTCTGCGAGCGCCTGTGGGTGGTCGATGGCGGTGCGGTCGCGCCGTTCGACGGCGGCTATCGAGCGTGGCGCGCTGCCGTCTCGGACGGCTGGACCGTCGCCTCCGCGCTCGAGCAGGAGGCCCGCCGCCTCATGCCCGCCGCTCCACGCGCCGCCGGCCGAGGCCGCGCCACCGCCTCGTCCGTGGGCACCACGGCGGCACCATCGAGCGAGCGCGCGGCCGCGTCGAACGGCCACGCCGGCCGCCGTGGAGCGGGGGCTGCCGCTGCGGCGCCGGTCGTCTCGCCGATCGCCGCGGGTTCGCCAGTCGCGGCTGGGTCCGCCCGGCTCGCCACGCCGCGGGCCAAGGGGCCGAAGCTCTCGAAGGACGCCTACCGCCGCCAGCGGGAGGCCATGGACGCCGAGCTGACGCGGCTGAACCTGCGCAAGAACCACCTCGAGCTGGAGCTGTCGAGGCCGGCGGTCCAGGCCAACTTCATTGAGCTCCGGCGCGTCTCGAGCGAGCTCGCCGACGTCAACGTCGCGCTCGCGTCGGCCGAGGACGCGTGGCTGTCGCTGGAGGAGCGCGCGCCGTGAGCGGCGCCGACCCCGCGCCGCAGGGACGCTCGCCCGGCCGCATGCTCCGGATTGGCCTCACGGGCCCGATCGGCTGCGGCAAGTCGACCATCGCGGGTTGGCTCGCGGAGCTCGGCGCCGTCGTCGTCGATGCCGACCGCGTCGCACGCGACGTCACGCCGCGGGGGAGCCGTGAGCTGGCCGCCGTCGTTGCCGCGTTCGGGCCCGGTGTCCTGCGGGCGGACGGTGGCCTCGACCGAGCCGCGCTAGGGCGCATCGTCTTCGCCGACGCCGCGGCGCTCGAGCGGCTCGAGGCGATCATCCATCCCGCCGTCCGCCCACGGATCCTCGCATTGATCGCGGACGCCGAGGCCGGCGGCGCGCCGGCCGTCGTGATCGAGGCGATCAAGCTCGTCGAGGGTGGCCTCGCCGACGTCTGCGACGAGGTCTGGCTCGTCACCTGCGACCCCGCCGATCAGCGCTCTCGCCTCGCCGCCCGCGGCGCGACCCCTGTCGATTCGGAAGCGCGAATCGCCACGCAAGCCGACCTCGTCGCCCGCCTCGCCCCCCACGCGACCCGCATCTTCGACACGAGCGGCCCGCGCCCCGCCGCCCGCGCTCACGTCCTCGGCGCTTGGTCAGCTGCCATCGAGACGCCGCCGCCACCACCTCCCGTCGATCCCGGCCGCTAGACCAGCACGATCCCGGTTCCGGGATGCCGCCCGTCGGCCAGGGCTGCCCTGACACCCGTCGGCCGCAGCCGCGGCAAATCGGCAAACAGACCTTCGAACTCCGCGAGAACCCGCCGGTTCGTTCGCGTATCGGCGATCAGACCCCCTCGAACTCGCGCCCCAGATTCTGGAGCGCTCGCTCACCGAGCTGCGTCCCACGATCGAAGGCCCGACTTGCAGACGTCACGGGGACACGATTGCATGCCGCGCTCATCGCCCGGTTACGCAGCGATGTTCCCGTGGGATACGAACTCGACGAGGTCGGTCCCCGGAAGCCGCGGCATGACCTTCCGACCTCCCGAAACCCGGCCAAGGTCGTCGGAATGTTCCGGCAGACCATCAAGATCGACGAGGTTCGGGCGTCGCGCGCACCCGGAAGCTGGTTACCTCGTCGTGTTCGTAGCCGTACGGAACAATCTGGCGTGCCGCCAACGAGTCGAGGTGCGGCCGGCTCCGGAGCGCGGCAGCTCGCGAGAGGTTACGTGGCGGCGGGGGAGGGGGCCGGAGTGGCGGGCGGCGGCGACGGTGGGATCGTGGGGTAGACGATCGGGGGCTGCGGTGGGATGGTGGCCGAGGGGGCCGGGTAGATCGCCGGGAAGGGCAGGCCGTACTTCTGGAGGATGCGGTTCGTGGTCTCGCCGAGCTGGGAGACGTCGACGTAGCGGACGTCCTGGTCCGGGCGAAGGGCGGCCGAGAAGGCGATCGTGCCGGTGGCCAGCATGTGGTTGATCTCCTCGGCGACCGGCAGCGGGGCCTTGAGGATGTACTGCGAGCCGGCGCGGGCGAGGATGACCATGTCCTGGTAGGTGATCTTCGTGACCATGTCGGAGTAGTAGACGCCGACCGGCTCGGTCGTGACCGGGACCGTCATCGTGGCCGTCATGAAGATGTCGATCGACTGGCCGGCGACGAGCAGGCCGGCGACCGCGCGATCGTCGGGGATCGTGATCGAGATGGCGCGCCAGGCAGGCGAATCCGGGGCGACCGTCTCATCGGGCCCGAGGATGTTGAAGCCGGACTGGCCTGCCGCCGATGCGATCATGTTCGAGTAGATCGGCTGGCCGATCGCGACCGGGATGGCCAGGACCTTGCCGGCGAGCATCTTCGGGTCCGTGATGATTCCCACCTGCGTGGCGGCATCGAGCGGAATCTCGCGCACGACGACGGCGCCGGGCTCGATCGGGGTGCGAGCGGGGATCACCTGCGCGGCCACGACGACCGCAACCTTCTCGGTCTCCCCGGTGCCTGATGTCTGGGCCTGGTTGATCAGGTAGAAGGCAGCCCCGCCGGCGGCGAGCGCGAGCACGACACCGACGATGATCACGATCTTGCCGCGCCGGTTCGTGTCCTTGTACTCCATCTCCATCGGGGTCGAGCGTGCCTCCGGGTGTCGTCTGCGTGGATCGGCCACGGTCTGGTGGCCTTCGTCAGTCTCCCGATGGGGGTACCGGTGTCGATATGGGCGGGTGGTACCAAAACGCACCGCCATCGGTCACGGCGCAGACTCGAACGGCCGTTCGGTTTCGAGTACGGAATGCTAGAATTGGAACGTGCCCGATTTCCGTTTCGTCGCCCCATTCCAGCCCACCGGAGACCAGCCGCAGGCCATCGAGCGCCTCACCGACGGCCTCAACAAGGGCTTCCGCCACCAGGTCCTGCTCGGCGCGACTGGGACCGGCAAGACGCTCACCATTGCCAAGACGATCGAGGCAATGAACCGGCCGACGCTCGTCCTGGCTCACAACAAGACCCTCGCCGCGCAGCTGTACGCGGAGTTCCGGGACTTCTTCCCGGACAACGCGGTCGAGTACTTCGTGAGCTACTTCGACTACTACCAGCCCGAGGCGTACCTGCCACGCAGCGACACCTACATCGAGAAGGACTCGAGCCGCAACGACGAGATCGATCGGCTGCGGCACGCGGCGACCCACGCGCTGTTCGAGCGGCGCGACGTCATCGTCGTGGCGTCGGTCAGCTGCATCTACGGCATCGGGGCCCCGGTCGACTACGGCGCCACCGTCCTTCGGCTACGAACCGGCGGCGCGTATCGCCGCGACGCGGTCCTGAGGCACCTCGTCGACCTCCAGTACCAGCGCAACGACGCGGATCTCGCCCGCGCTCGGTTCCGCGTCCGCGGCGACACGCTGGAGTTCCGGCCCGCGAGCGAGGAGCGCATCGTCCGGGTCGAGTTCTTCGGGGACGAGGTCGAACGAATCACCGAGATCGACCCGCTGACCGGCGAGCTCCTGGCCGAGCGCAAGGACATCAACGTCTATCCCGCGACCCACTACGTGACGCCGGCCGACAAGCTCAAGGCCGCGCTCGTGGACATCGAGGCGGAGATGGAGGAGCGGGTCGGGCAGCTCGAGAAGGAGGGCCGCGATCTGGAGGGCGCGCGGCTGCGGCAGCGCACGACCTTCGATCTGGAGATGCTGCGCGAGGTCGGCTTCTGTTCGGGCGTCGAGAACTACTCGCGTCACCTCTCCCGCCGGGATGCGGGGAGCCGGCCGTGGACCCTCCTCGACTACTTCCCGCCTGACTGGCTGCTGGTCGTGGACGAGTCGCACATGACGATTCCCCAGGTCGTCGGGATGTACAAGAACGATCGGACGCGCAAGGAGATCCTGGTCGACTTCGGGTTCCGGCTGCCGTCCGCACTCGACAACCGGCCGCTGACCTTCGAGGAGTTCGAGAGCTCGGTGAACCAGACGATCTACATGTCGGCGACTCCGGGGCCGTATGAGCTCGAGCGGGCGCAGCGGGTCGCGGAGCAGCTCGTCCGCCCGACCGGGATCATCGACCCGCCGATCAGCGTCCGCCCGACCGAGGGCCAGATCGACGACCTCATGGAGGAGATCAAGGTCCGCGTCGACCGCGGCGAACGCGCGATCGTCACGACGCTCACCAAGCGGATGGCCGAGGACCTGACGGACTACCTGCGCGAGCTCGGCGTCAAGGTCCAGTACCTCCACAGCGAGGTCGACACGCTCGAGCGGGTCGCGATCCTGCGGGACCTGCGCCTCGGCGTGTTCGATGTCGTGGTCGGCATCAACCTGCTCCGCGAGGGCATCGACCTGCCCGAGGTGACCCTCGTCGCGATCCTTGACGCGGACAAGGAGGGCTTCCTGCGGAGCGCCTGGTCGCTGGTCCAGATGATCGGCCGGGCGGCGCGCAACATCGGTGGCGAGGTGGTCATGTATGCGGACCGCATCACCGAGTCGATGCGCGTCGCGATGGACGAGACCGCCCGTCGGCGGACGATCCAGACCGCGTACAACCTCGAGCACGGCATCGAGCCGACCACGATCGTCAAGGGCATCCGCGACCTCAACGACCAGCTCCGGACGGTCGCCGAGGGCACGGTCGTCTACGCCTCCGAGCGCGAGGCGCGCAACGCTCGGTTGGCCGAGCTCGACACGAAGAAGATCGAGGAGCTCGTCGCGCGGATGGAGACGGAGATGCGGGCCGCCGCAAAGGAGCTCGAGTTCGAGCGCGCGGCGGCGCTGCGCGACGAGATCCAGCAGATCCGGTTGCGCGTGCTCGACGAGGACCAGTCGGCGATCATCGCCCGCGCCGCCGAGCTGGCTGCGCAGCGGACGCCGGTCGCGGCCGGCGGGCGGCGCCAGGGCCACCAGAACGTGGGGACGCGCGCGGGAGCGGCGGACTCGGCGGCCGCCTACGCGGAGGCAGAGCGCAACGCGGACGCGCCCGGCTCCGTGCTCGAGGTCGCGTCCGTCACGGTCCTGCCGGCCGGCTCGGAGCCGGGCGGCGATGGCGAATCCGCCGATGGCACGCCGTCAGATTGGCTGCCCGGCATCCGCGACGAGCACGAGGACAACACGGGCTGGCAGGCACGCTGGCTCGATCGCCCGACCTGGGACCACACGGTGACCCCGAACATCCGGAAGCGCCAGGGCACCCGGCCCGCTCGCGGCGGGCGCCGCCGCTAGATCCGCGGAGGAGGCCACCGCTAGGCGAGGGCGGTCGCGACCTGCTCGGCCCCGGACTCGTAGATCCGAGGAACGGAGAGGCTCATCGGCTCGCGACCGGGCGCCTGGAGCACCAGCTTGCCCGTGATCGCGCCGTGGTTGAACGTGGCCTTCACCGAGGCTCGCGGATACGCACCGTCGACGTTCTTCGGCGGGTAGCCGGTCAGCGTGGTCTTCAACCGAATGACGAGGACGCGGCGATCCGTCAGGACAACGGCCCAGCGCTTCTGGATGAACATCAACCATGAGCTGATCAGGGCGACCATCATGATCGACGGGCCGGTCATCGCCAGGCCGAGGACCGCGACGATCTGCTCTCCGGGCTCGAGAGCCGTTGCTGCAAAGGCCGACACCTTCGCGTTTTGCTTATCGGTGAGGGCCACGTAGCACGCTCCTTCTGCCAACGAAACTCGTCCGCGCCATCGAGGCCATGGTACGGCGACTATCCTCGAAGTCGATGCCCGAATCGGTGCTTGTCATCGCGTCCATGGCCGAGCTGACGGAGGCGTTGGGTCCTGCCGCCGACAGCGGCCGGACCGTGATCCTCATCGGCGGGGCGGACTTCACCGAGGGGGGTCTCGAGGGCGGGCTCCGCGCATTCTTCGGGATCCTCGCGGGCTACCTCGAGCGCACGGGATCGGCAGTGGTCGACGGCGGGACCGACAGCGGGGTCATGCGCCTGATCGCCGAGGCGCGCACCGGCATCGGGGGAACGTTCCGCCTGATCGGGGTCGCGCCGGCGCTCGCCTTCTCGCGCCCGACGCGCACCGGCGCACCGATCGAGGTCGCGCGCGATCACACGCTAGTGGTGCTCGTGCCGGGCAGCCGGTTCGGCGAGGAGACGCCGTGGCTGTTCGCGGCAGCCGATCACCTTGCCGGCGGCGCTGCCCCGACCATCATCGTGAACGGCGGCAACCTCGCCCTCGACGAGGCGCGCCAGCGGCTCGGTGCCGGTCACACGGTCGTGGCCGTTGCCGGCAGCGGCCGCGCCGCCGACGAGCTGGCCGCAGACGCGCTCGTCGCTGACGAGGGCTTGCGCGCATCGGGCAGACTGCGCGTGATTCCGCTGACCGCGGACGAGGCCGCGATCGCGGCCGCACTCGAGCGAGGGATGGACCGATGACGGCTTCGCCGGCTGGCCGATCGAGCTCGAAAGAGCGCCTCGAGGCGATCCTCGAGTCGATCGACATCACGCCGTTCCAGAAAGGTCTGTTGCGGGAGCGCTGGCTCGACCAGGTGACCTGGATGGGCGCCCAGGCGCGGCGCGCGCGGCGGCGGTTCCTCCTGTACCGCCTGCCCGTCGTGGTCGGCGGCGCGCTCACGCCGGCGCTCGTCACGATCCTGCTGACGACGCATGACCCGACGATCAGCTGGCTCGGCGGCATCCCGGTTGACGTCATCCGGTTCCTCGCCTTCGCGGTCAGCCTCCTCGTCGCGATCTGCGCCGGAACCGAAGAGGTGCTCAAGTTCGGCGACCGGTGGCGCCATTACCGCCGCACCGCCGAGCTGCTGAAGACCCTCGGCTGGCAGTACCTCCTCCTGAACGGTGCGTTCCGCCGCTACCCGAGCCACGAGGCGGCGTTCGCGACGTTCACCGAGCGCGTCGAGGACACCCTCAACGAGGACGTCGAGGGCTATCTCGGTACGATGGCCGGCGACGATCCAGAGGCGGGCCGCCACCACGAAGTGGTCGCCTAGCCGGCGTACGTGAGGGCCCGGCCTACTTGACGGCGGTGATCCAGCTGTCGAACAGCTTGGTCGCGGTGTCGACGTCGGGCGCGTTCCAGAGTCCCATCACCGCGGTCCGATTGAACGTCCACACGATCTGGGCGGTCGCGGGCTCCGTGTCGGTGCGCTGGTAGCAGCCCAGGTAGCCCTGCTTCGGACCAATCGTGCCGTCGGTCTGCTTGTAACCCCACGTGTACCGCCCGAACGACGATTCGTAGCAGCCGGTCGACGTGTCGGCCGGGACGCCGCCGCCGTTCATGATCGAGAAGAAGAGCGTCGTCATCGGGTCGTCCGGAAAGGCGTCGGCGGGCGTGAAGGCGGCGTAGAACACGGCGTTCCCGCCATCGGCTCGTGGGCACGAGACGATGGCGAGGGCCGTGGGGTAGTAGTCGTCCGCGGCGCGGACGCACGCGGCCCCCGACCCGACGCCATCGATCGTCGTCGGGATCGCGGCAACGAGGGCCTGCTCCGCGGGGTTCCGGGCCTGCTCCCATTGGCGCCAGAACGCGAGACCGGTCGCGTTGTCCGGCGCCAGCCACTGGCCGAGGATCCGCAGATCGTGATCGGTCCACACGTACTGGACGCCGCTTCCGCGCGCATAGCAGGCGAGATCGCCCGCGGTCGGGAAGGCGGGGAAGTTCCAGCCGGCGTTCGCGGGGATCGCGCTGGTGCAGGCGCCCCCACTCGCGACGCCCTGGCCGGTCATGATCGAGGCGAAGTCGGCGTCGAGCGCCTCCTTGGTCGGGTACATCGCGTAGCGCGTCGGCGGGCCCCCGGCGCTCGGAGCCGAGCAGGTGATGCGCGCGAGGGAGGTCGCATAGCCGCTGGGTGACAGGACGTCGGCGCCACCCGGGGCGGCGATCCAGGAGGAGCAGCCGGTCGTGCCGGGATCGATCACCGGGAGACGCGCTTGCGCGTTCAACTCGTCACTCGAGAGCGCGCCGGATGTGGCCCCGCTGCCGGTGGCTCCGGGGGTCGCGAAGGCCGTCGCTCCCGCGCCGCTCGTGGAAAAAGCAGCCTGCGTCGGGCCGGGCGTTTCGCTCGGTGCCTTGAAGATCACCGAGGATGCGACGAGCGCCAACACGACGATGACGATGGCGCCGCCGACGAGGATCGCCGAACGCTGGCCGAAGCCGCCGCTGGTCTGGGCCGATCTCGGCGGCGTAGTCGGGACGGGAACGTACGCGTCCCGTGTCAGCGCGGCGGGTGGTGGCGGTGGCGGCGGCGCCACACGCGCTGCGTCGCCGGGCTGGACGATCGTCCCGAGCCGGTGCATGACCCGGTCGCGATGGTCCGTGATCGGCGGTGGGAAGGCGTCGACCCGCTGGACGAGCGAGAGCAGGTACTCGAGCGAGCCCTGCGGCGGGACGTCCTCGATGCGGATCGGCAGGACCGCACGGCCCTTGCCGAGCGCCAGGTTGACCTCTCGCGACACGTGGGGCGACCGGTTCGACGCGGTCGAGATCAGCACGATCATCGCCTTGCTGTCGGCAATGGCCCCGAGGATCTGCTCCGTCCACGTTCCCGTGCCGACGATGTCGTCGGGCGCCATCCAGCACGAATAGCCGGCGCCTTCGATGATCGTCCGCAGGGCGCGAGCAGAATCGGCGTCGTCGGAGCTGTGGCTGATGAAGACGTCGCGCGTCAGTCCGGGGCCTCCCGGCGTGATCCTAGCCCAGCCGATTGGGTGTCCGCGAGGTGGTACCCCGATCACGCCGCCGCGAGTTCGATCTGGGTGGTGCGTGGATGCAGAGGACTGCCGCGTACCTCCGGGCCATTGGCCGGGCGCATTGGTCATGGCCCACTACGGGCAGGACCCGGCCACCGGGGCTCGGGCGCTTGAGGAGGCGCATCCGATGCGCGGTCGAACCCTCGCGCGGATTGCCGTGCCGGCACAGGCGATCCTGCTCGCCGGGGCCCTCATCGTGCCCAACGCAGTCGCGGCGGCGACCCTCGGATTCACGCTCGATTCACCGAGCCTCTCGACCGTCGCCTACAGCGACTTCGTCGTCCTCCACGGCACATATACGTGCATGAACGACGACACGTCCGTGTGCCCGACCGCCGTCCAGAGCCGATCCGCGACGTTCTCGATCCGGCCCTCCGGTGGTGCGACCTTCACGAACGTGGGGACCGTGGCGACCTCGTTCAACTTCACCGACGATCCCGGTGGCTGCCCGACCACGTGCTCGCAGGGCTTCCAGCTCACCTGGAAGGCCGGCCGGGCGCTGGGCGCCACGGTCGCGCCCGGGGTGTACGACATCGGCCTGACGACGACGATCTCCGGCGGCCAGCTCGTCCTGCTCGGCGGGATCACGATTGTCCCCGAATCGACGACGACCACCTATGGCGGTCCCGTCGCCGGCATGGGCAATACGCCGCTCGCCCTGTCGGCGAGCGTCGTCGACCAGGACCGCGGGCAGTCGGCCGGCACCGGCATCTTCTCGCCGGACGCCAACCTTGCCGGCACCAATCTCGTGACCTTCGAGCTGTTCGACTCGACGAATACCACGAGCGTTGCTGGGCCCGTGAGCGCATTCCTGGCCGGGGGTGGATCGACCACCGGTTCGCCAACACTGCTGCTCCCGGCGTCGGGCGGCACGTTCAAGCTCCGCACGACGTTCGTCGGCAACAGCTTCTACACGACGAGCAGTGACCTCGACACGATCTCCGTCACGCCCTCGAACACGCCGCCGGTGCTGACCGTGCCGGCGAGCCCGGTGGTCGCCGAGGCCACGTCGCCGGCCGGCGCGGCGGTGACCTTCGCGGTGTCGGCGAGCGACGCCGAGGACGAGCCCGACCCGACCCCGACCTGTGCCCCGACGTCGGGCAGCGCCTTTGCGCTGGGTGATACGACCGTCAATTGTTCCGTGACTGACTCCGGTGGGCTTTCGGACACCGACAGCTTCACCGTCCGGGTCGTCGACACGACGGACCCAGGCGTCTCGGTCACGACTTCCGAGAGCGACAGCGGTGCCGGCTGGTACAACGCCGCCTCGAACGACGGGACGCCCGGCGTCACCATCGATGTCTCGACGAACGACCTCGTCGGCGTCACCAGCCTCACCTGCAAGGACAACGGAGTCGACGTCGGCGCGCTCACCCCGACGGGCGGCTCGTTCGTGGTCGGCGATGGCTCGCACGCGATTTCGTGTGCCGCAACCGATGGTGCCGGCAACCATGCCGCCGACAGTGCGACCTTCCACGTCGACCAGACGCCGCCGACCATCAGCGCCTCGCTCTCACCGGATCCCGACGCGTCCACCGACTGGTGGAACGCTGCCACGGGCGCGCCGACGGTGACCTACGCCTGTGGTGACGGGGGATCGGGGATCGCCAGCTGCTCGGCGCCGCACACCTTCGGCGAGGGGTCCGGGCAGAGCGCCAGCGGAACGGCAATTGATGTCGCAGGCAACTCGAGCACGACCTCCGTCGCGGGCGTTGCGGTCGACCTGACGGCGCCGACCGGCCTCGCGTTCGTGGGTGGCGGCCTGATCGGCGGTGCGTCGTACGTCTTCGGATCGGTCCCTGCCGGGCCAAGCGCCTGTACCGCGTCCGACGGGCTTTCCGGCCTCGCGAGTTGCGCGGTGACCGGATATTCGAACCTGGTTGGTCCGCACCTCATCACCGGTCGCGCGACCGACAACGCCGGCAACGCCAGCTCCATCGGTCTCGCGTACACGGTCCTGCCGTGGACGCTGCTCGGCTTCGACAACCCGGTTTCGATGACCGCAACGAACGTGGTCAAGGGCGGTTCGACGGTCAACCTCAAGTTCGAGATCTTCGCCGGCTCGACCCAGCTCACTGGCCTCGATGCCGTCGCGATGTTGCTGCAGACGCCAGCCAGCTGCGGGACGTCCGCGCCGCTCGGTCTAACTGCGCTCGCTCCAGTGTCGAAGGGCTCGACCGTCCGCAATGACTCCAACTCGGGCCAGTACCTGGTCAAGTGGGACGTGCCCTCGAACCCGGGCACGTGCTGGATCGTCTCGATCGTGACCGCCGACGGGAGCTCGCTGCACGCGACGTTCCAGGTCAAGTAGCGGCCTCGCCCATCCGCGCTGGCGTCGCGGCCAGCCCAGTACCGATGGGTGAGTCGGTTCGGAGGCGCTCGGTGCGGTTCGGGTGGGAACGCGGTGGACCGGGTGGTGCGTCGGCGCACACGGCTAAGGAAATAGGTACTAGCACCTATCTGGGCGGCGAGTACTATCCGGGATCAATTCAATAGCGTCTGAATGTGCCCGCCGGACATAACGCACTCATATCAATCGATCTTCCCGGCTGGCGCGAACAACTGGCCTAGTGCCCCGGGGAGGACTCTGTCCATGCGCGGCCGATTCGCCCGCTTGATTGCGGCGTTCCAGGTTTTCCTGCTGCTCGCGACCCTGGTGATCCCAGGGATGGTGTCGGCATCGACACCCGCATCGCTCTCGGCCACGCTGGCCGACGGCGTTGTGACCGTCGTCGGCGCGGACTTCGGAGCCGACGAGGCGGTCGACCTGTCGACGACGGCCCCCGACGGTTCGAACGTCAACACGGGCACCGCCCAGACCGACGCAAACGGCGCGCTCACGTACTCGTTCGCGCTGCCGACCGGCGTTCCTGGGACGTACACCGTCTCTGCGTCCGGGCAGAGCTCCGGCGCCTCGCTGTCGACGACCTTCGATGGGCCCGCTGCGACGCCCTCTCCCACCGATACTCCCGCGCCGACTGATACGCCGCCGCCTGCGCCGACGGATACCCCCGCCCCTGCGCCCACCCCGACTCCAACCGCTCCAGCGCCGGATCCGATCCTCCATTTCATCGTTGCGTTCACGCCGGGCTCCTCTGCCGCTGAGCACGCAGCGGCCCTGTCCGATGCCGGCGCCACCGCGGGCGACGCGATCTCGGTCCTCCACCTGCAGTCCTTCACCGCCCTCCAGTCGAACGCCGTCGCCGTCATCGACGCGTTGCGCGCGAACCCGATCGTCGTCCGTGTCGATGCAGATGCATGGCGCGACGCCGGCGCCGCGCCGTCCGATACCGATTACGCGAGCCAGTGGTCGCTGCCGGTCATCGGCTGGGATCAGGCCTTCGGCACCGTGAACCCGAGCGGCAATGCAGTCGTCGCCGTCCTCGACACGGGCGTCGATGCCTCGCATCCGGATCTTGCCGGGCAGCTCGTCGCCGGGACGAACATCCTCGACGGCTCTGACGGCACGACCGACCCGAACGGCCACGGCACGGCCATGGCCGGCATCATCGCGGCCCTCGCCGACAACGGCCAGGGCATCGCGGGCGTCGGCTACGCGGGCGTCAAGGTCATGCCCGTCACTGTCCTCGGCGCCGATGGCACCGGCTCGGACTCCGACGTCATCGCCGGCACCGTGTACGCGGTCGACCACGGCGCCGACGTCATCCTCATGGCGTTCAGCAACCCCGGCTTCTCGGCATCGCTCCAGGCGGCCGTCGACTACGCATGGGCACACAACGTCGTCGTCGTCGCCGCGACCGGCAACGACGGCTCCTCGACGAACACCTACCCGGCAGGCGATCGCGGCGTCATCGGCGTCTCGAACACGGACCAAGCCGACGCGCTCAACTCCTCGAGCAACTACGGCCAGGACACGTTCCTCGGCGCCCCGGGCACCGACATCGAGTCGACCGCGGTCGGCGGCGGCTACGCGTCGATCACGGGTACGTCTGCCTCCGCGGCGGAAGTGGCAGCTGCGGCCGCTTTGCTGCGCGCAAACGACTCGAGTGCCACGAACGGGATAATCGTCAACCGGCTTGGCGAGTCCGCCGATGCCGTCGGGACTGCGGATCAGACCGGGAATGGGCGTCTGAACTTCGCCCGCGCCCTCGCCGATACCTCGGCGACCGCCGTTCAGCCTGCAGGGGCCATCGGCGGCGGGCCGTTCGTCGGGCCGTACGTGACTGCCGCGAGCAACTTTGCGGTTACTCCCTTAAGTTCAGCCGTTGTGGTCGGCAGTACCGGCAACAGCTTTGTTTGGATCTTTGCTGGGAGCAATGGGTCTGCTGGGACCAGTGCCACGCTCATCGTCCCAGCCAACTGGACCAATCCGACCGGGATCTCGTCTGTGACCAACGTTGATTGTGCGTCAGCCTCTCTTACAACGATCACCGGGACGGGCCCATGGACGCTGAACATCACGTACAGCTGCGCCAATAACAAATCGTTCAAGGTCAACTATGGCCCAGCAACCGCGCCCGCGACGGCGCAAACGAGTACTTTCACGTCATCACCCGTCACTGCCTCGCCGACAGTCAGTGTCAACAAGGCCAGCACGACGAC